>NZ_JAUPEC010000009.1 GCF_030551755.1 Pseudocolwellia sp. AS88 | reverse complement strand
CAGGTGTGTAAGGGTTGTGAGGCCTTGAGCTAACTGATACTAATTGCCCGTGAGGCTTAACCATACAACACCTAAATGGTTTTGTATGAAGTTTGACACACTCTATGAGTGACACGTACACATGTGCGAATAAGAGATTAAATGTATTAAACAGCTTTCTAAGATTTTAAATCTTGTTAATTATTTACGTAGGTAAATAACATAATGACAAAGCCGCAATAGAGCGAGAAGTGGATTTGAGTTTACTCAATGAGCATCGCAGAGATTGCAGCAATGACGTCAGTATGAATTTAACAAGTACAATTTTTGTCTAGCGACAATAGCGCTGTGGCCCCACCTGATCCCATTCCGAACTCAGAAGTGAAACGCAGTAGCGCCGATGGTAGTGTGGGAGTTCCCATGTGAGAGTAGGACATTGCTAGGCTTCTATTTAAAGAAACCCGTAGCTTATGCTACGGGTTTTTTGCTATCTGGCGTTTGAAAATCCAAACATTCTATACGCGAAGATAGAACGCGTTTACTATTCGTATTCACCGAAAAGCCGTTCATTGATGCAGCATAGTCGGACGCCACTCCTGCACATCTCGACAACTGCTCCTGCGTTGTTCTAATTATTTACATCCATGTAAATCCATGCACACGCGGCATTCGTACATCCATGCATGTCATAAACCCGTAGGTTTTTCTAAAGGGGGGCTTTCTTATATTTAAGAAAGTTAGATGTTAGGTTAAATTTATAGTCTTAATTATACTGAAGAATAAAATTTGTTTTTATGGGATATATAATAGGTAATCAAGAGGTGTTTATTTTTTATCTCACGAGACCAAAAAAATGATATTTTGAATAGTGAATAGGTACAAAAATGGTTATTAATACGAGCTGACGTTTGATTCTGCAACCCTTACTCCTCTATTCTTTTGAATTAATCGCTGTGCTCACACTTTTAGTTTATTTATTTCATGATTTTTAAGGCTTTTGAATAATAAAGGGTAGTACGAACTAATTTTGTTCTTATCCGTTCTTAACTGGGAATGTTGTTTGATTTATTTAACACATGAAAATTAATGTAATAATGTATTAATTTTACCGGAAGGCAGGTGCTACTTATCCATTATCCTCATCATTATTAATAAAGATGGATAACCTTGTACTCTTTTTTACGTAACTCTCATATCTTTTTATTAAATAGCTAGGAAGCTTATCTGACTTTTCTTCAATAAAACCATTACTAATATATATACATTCCAGTTCTCTTTCAGCAAAACAAATAATATGCTTATGCTCTCTTATTACATTTTTTATTAGTAAGTTAGCGCAGCCTTTATTTCTAAAACTTGGTTCTATAAATAATCCATGTAGCAAAGCGTAGCGGTTATTTTCAGATTGATAAGAAATAATAACAGCACCTATTATTTTATCTTCTAATGTAAGTATGTAGGCGTGATCGTAACCTATAAAACTAGCCGAATAACTATTTTGTTTATAGAAACTTTTGATATCTTTTTTTCGATCTTTATTTAGTTTTTGTATTGTGAATTTTGAAAGAGGCATGAAGACTTTGGTCGTTAATAAGTTAAGTACATTTTACAGAGAAAATTAATAATATAAATATATCAATTATTTTTAATCTCGGCCGATACAAGTATTAAGAATATTTAAAGAGTATATTAATTGCTTGTAGATGATATAAAAAACGACATCTTAATAAATGAATTACAGTTAGGCGATAAGCTTAACCAATGTATTCATCATAAAGAGCGATCTCAATTCTCTTTGCTTTTAGCTATGTTAACTGATGATGTACGAGCACACTCTCAATTTACATTACCAATAACAGAAGATGTATCCTTCGCATCTGATGAAGAGAACTTAAGAAAGTTATTTAAATTACCTTTAGAACAAGCTTTAGCATTAGATGGCGTTGATAACATTCAAGCATTTAATCAAGCTGATCTTATCCAAGGTAATACCTTATCAGACCTTTATTTAACCAACGCACTTAAACCTGTTCCTTTAGCTTTTAGAAACGATATTAAATTTATATCTAGAGATGTTCTTGATAATACAAGTTTGTATTGCCAGAAAAAACATGAGAACAAAGATGAAGGTGATAAAAAAGTTAATTCAAGATTAAGTTTTAAAGCGGAAGAGTGGTTAAACACAGTGAACGAAAGCATGAAACACACTGTAGAGTTGAGAGTTTAGTTTTACTTATTAGTGATGACATCTTCTTGGAAAGGATTTGTAAACTATTTAAGGTATTTACTCGTTACCTATTAGATCCTGATCTGAGGCTTTATATATCCCATTTATATATGAAAATGTAAATAATCATAAATTATGGATATTCACTCACTAGATTTAAATTATATCTGTAATGTACATTAAACCTATTTACCACAACACTTTTTATATTTTTTTCCACTAGAGCAAAAACAAACATCATTTCTTTTAGGAGTGTTGAGTTCGTCAAAGGTGAGGTCACTTCCATCTACGTATCGCCAATGATCATTTTCTTTAACAAATAATGATTTCTCTCTCATTTTATAAAAGCTGCCATTATTTTTATAGATAGCTTCAAATGTAACTGTTGGCCTAGCGTTGTTTATATATTCACTACCGCCCAATACATATAAGTTTAACCATTGAGTATCTTTTGCCCAAGTATCTATCTCTTGTAAAGATTGCTTTTTCTGAGATGCGCTTGAATATGTGTTAAATATATACTGGCTATTTTTAATTGCATACGCAGTGTACCTTGAACGCATTAACTGCTCAGGCGATCTTGCCTTTTTTGCATTTGAAATAATTGTTTCACAACATTTATTGTATTCAATATTAGTTCCGCAAGGACAAAGCATATTTCGATTCGATAATATATTTAACAGGTATTTACTCAGTATTTTAGCCGTTAAACTATGTAATTAAAATCTGTGTTTGTCTCTAATGTATCAATTTTTTGTTATTCAAAATAATACACTGTGTATTACCTTCCTTCGCAGATGAATATAATTGGGCTAATTCAATATCTGTGAATGATGCATTGTTGATAATAACTGCTGAACAGTTTCCTTTGCGTAAGGCCGTTTCTATATTTTCTAGTCTTACATTAACTTTATTTGAATTAACTCTTAATATTTTAGAGAAAGATTTTTTGGAAATGTTTTCCATACTTTCTAATGAGCTGTTTTCAGGGTTTATCATTAATATCCATTTATTATTTACATGATGCTTTTGATAAATTGTTGAGTACTGCTCTGTTAATGAATCTACATTATTTATATCTTTTATGCTTAACCATTGCTTCGAATCATTAACTGCTTCTAATGTGGTTATATTTAACTTACTGATATTGTTGTTGTTTAGTGCAAACATATTTATAAACCTCGGTGTACTGTGTTTATATACAGTATATCGATAATGGTTATAGATCAAGCACTATTTTCATTTCTTTTATTGTGAGTGTTTTACATTAAAGAGGGAGTTAGACTTTGATTCAATAATCACATTTATCGGTCATGTGAGCCTTTGATATTGCGATCGATAAGGATGTTTATGTATTGGTGACTAATAGATAAGACTTAATAAATGATACAAATTTAAGTGTTTAATAATCGGCAGTCATGGGTTTGATATGTAAAATGGATGAACGTGACTTAAGGAATATGGTTAAGATAAACTAGTTTTAATAGCTAGTTTGTTCATGAGTTAACATTACATAAGATTTAGAAAATTTAAATGTATTGAGAAGTAGAAGCTGTGTGGCTATAAAATTAGATATGATTTAGAAGGTAACATGGTGGTGAATGGTAATCATTGTAGTTAAAACTTATCACTTAATTTTTAGCTAATACATGAGTGATAAGTCATAACTTAGGAAGATGTTCTATAATGAAATGTGTGTTTAGCTCTATTAGTTTATGGGTTATTTATTTAGTCTACTAAGTTCATTTATTCTATCTTTCGTCGTTAGAATGTAACATTCTTTAAAAGCTGGAGCTGAGTCATTTGATGGTAATTGAGCTAGAAATTGCCATTTACAATTGTTATCTCTGTAGGTTATGAAGTTTTTTTGTGCACGTTTAAACATGTTATACGCTGACTGCCTACCTGTAGTTTTCGCGATATCTTCTAATATAAATAATTGATTGTTTTCCCAAGTTTCTAATTCGCGATCTATTTTAATTTTTACAAGATCCAAGCATTGAGAATATTCGGCTCTTTCTGAGTTTTTGTCATCACACTGGCTGATAATAGAAGAGCTTTTGGCTGTACTGTTAAAAGATGAGAATAAAATGCACATAGAGCTAACGATTACTAATTTTTTCATAAGGTTTTATTCTCTTATTCAGTACTAAGTATTGATGATTATGCAGGAAGAACTTTTTTATATGGTTTAACAATTACCTTTTTATAAACACCTGCGTCTATATAAGGATCTACATCAGCCCAATCTTTCGCTTCTTTTAAGCTGTTAAATTCTGCCACAACTAGTGAGCCGGTAAATCCAGCATCTCCAGGGTTATCGCTATCAATTGCAGGGCATGGGCCTGCTACTAATAAACGACCTTCATCTTGTAAAGCTCTTAAGCGGTCTAAATGCTTTTCACGAACACTCATGCGCAAAGATAAACTGTTATCTACATCTTCACTATAGATTAAATAATACATTTTCACTCTCTATTTTAATTTGTTTTAAATTATTTTTCTTCATTCTCTTCTTTTGGTAAGTATTTATAAAGTGCGAATATCGACCCAATAGAAAAGGCTATCATTAAACCCGTTAAACCAAATACTTTGAAATTAACCCAAATTTCTTGTTCAAAGTTAAAAGCGATGTAAAGGTTTAACGCACCACAAAGTGCAAAGAATGTTGCCCAACTTAAATTTAAGTTATTCCAAATATGTTCAGGTAAGGTGAGTGATTCACCTAAAAATTGCTTGATAATATTCTTTTTGAAAACATATTGGCTAACAACAAGTGCTATAGCAAAAACACCGTTGATGACAGTAACCTTCCATTTCAAAAATGTATCATCATGCATGAATATTGTTAAACCACCAAAGACACTGATTAAGGCAAAAAAGATCCATGTTTTTGTAGGTACTTTTTTACCGCGTACAATATAAAATAACACTTGTAGTGCTGACATAGCGATGAGTGCGCCAGTTGCCCAATATATATCTGAAAACTTCCAAACAATATAAAATACAACGAGCGGGAGGAATTCTAAAAAAGATTGCATATACAGCCATTAAAAATTAAATAATAACTAATTCTAACGAATAGCCATTAATACGCCAACGTTAATCTGCGTTCTTTATATATTAAAATGTAGTCAGTTATGTATAAAACTCATCAGTGGTTAGCTAAAGCTACATTATTTAGATAACCTAAACTCGGGATCAGTGGGTTATGCCAAATATTGTTATTTAACCGCTTACCATCGTTGTTTGCATTGATGTAGGTATTTAGCTTCTATCAGGAATAATACGTCTTGCTATACAGAGTAAATAGCAACATTGGGAAAGTATGAAATCATTTAGATAAGTTAAATCCCCATTACTTTATGGCTAAGGTATTATAAACCAATGATTTAGAAAGCAGTTATCGAGTGTTCAGGTTTGATAGTATGATATCTGCTTAAAGTAATTGTTCCGACTTTAACTTTGCCTTTTCATATAGTTCAGGTGCTGTTGTAGCAAAGTGTTCTACTCTTTTAATCGCTTGTGAAAGTTCAAGATTAGCTGCGTTTATTAACCATGCTAAGCCTGTACATTGATCCTCATCAATTCCTTCACCTAGAAAGTATGATCTCCCCATAGCACCCATAGATTTTGCATGTCCAAGTTTTGCTGCTTTTTCGAAAAGCATAAAAGCTTGGCTATATTCACTTTCATTTCTTTTTTGTATCGCTTGATCAAAGAGTAAATCAGGGGTTAATTCATTATTAATAGTCTTTTCATCAGACACAATGCTAGTTGGTTCAAATTGTGTTTTAGTATTTTCATAGGTTATTTCAGAGGTGTTTGTACTTTTATAATCAATATCATCTGTAATTTCTTCATCGATAGGGCTGAGAAAGTCATGTTCTGAAAAAATATCTTTAATATTATTCGGTTGTTTGTTTGGTAGCATACATCTTAATACCGTATCGTAACGTGTATTAAGATCATCTATTGTTTGTTGTTGTTTTTCCAACTGTTGACGGTAGTAGTTAACGTCTTTATGGAGTTGTTCTATTTGTTTATTGTATAGAGCAGATTGCTTCTCATTCATGTTTTTTAAATGTTCAATTTCTGCTTTGTGCGAAGTATCTATTCGATCTTGTTGTTGTGAACTATAAGACTCAAACTTTGTTAACGTATTTTGAATAGATTGATCATAGCTTTCTTTCATACGCTCAAACCATCTAAATATTTGACTTGGTACCTTACGTGCTTCTTCCGACATGTTTCAATTCCTTTATTACTCACCTCATTAATCATAGACGAACAATTGATAATTTGTAGTTGCAAATTGTTTAATTCTGACCACCTTCTGTTTGTAACAATCATGACGTTTTTGTTAAAAAATAGTTAAATTATTAATAAATATAATTTTTTTATTAAAAACTTGCAGTATAGAGAATTTGTCCTAAATTTTAATTAGTCAATAACATTAACTTTAATCGAAGAGTCTTTATGTTTACGTTGCCAAAACAATTAACCATAACTCAGATAGAAGAGTGTAAAGCTTCTTTACTTTCTTATATCGATGACAACGCTACGGTATCAATCAATTCAGATGAAATTGAGAAAATAGACACTCTAGGTATTCAACTTTTACTCGCCACTATTATTTATATCTCAGCGCAGAATAAAGAATTGACCTGGTCTTCTAACTCTTCAGTTATTCAAAACAGTGTTAAGCAATTAGGGCTTAACGAAGCACTCTTAAATCAATACATAAATGTTTAACATTTGTAGTTTGTTGTTCACATAGATAAGGAAAGAAATATGACCAAAATATTGGTAGTTGATGACTCTAATTCAATTCGAGATATGGTGTGTTTTACATTAAAAAGTGCAGGTTATGACACAGTTGAAGCAAATGACGGACAACAAGGCTTAAACAAAGCCAAAATGGGATCGTTTGATTTAGTTATTTCTGATGTAAATATGCCAAACATGGACGGAATAACACTTTGTTCAGAATTACGAAAACTACCTAGTTTCAAATTTACACCTATTTTAATGCTAACCACAGAAAGTTCAGGTGATATGAAACAACGTGGCAAAGCGGCTGGCGCAACAGGTTGGTTAGTTAAACCTTTTAATCCTGAAAAATTAATAGCAACCATTAAACGTGTTGTGTAGGTAACTTACAATGAGCATAGATCTGTCTCAATTCATTCCCAGTTTTTTAGAAGAAAGCTTTGAAGGTCTTGAATTAATGGAATCAAGTTTACTCAGCTTAGAGCAAGGTGACACTGAAACTATTAATTCAATTTTTAGAGCCGCACATTCAATTAAAGGTGGGGCCGGTACATTTGGTTTTGATGCTGTAACTGAGTTTACTCACTTAGTTGAAACATTGCTTGATGAAATGCGAGATGGGCGAAGAGACATAGCTCAAGGCGATATTGAAATACTACTAGACTCTGTCGACTGTATGAGACTGCTTGTGATGTCGATTAAAGAAGACACAACATGCGAAGACGAAAAAATAATTGAAGTTACGGCTCAATTAGAAGCAACACTAAAAGGTAGTGATATTTCTAGCATTGCTGAAACATCAAATATTCAGGTAAATAATGAGACTGCATCAGATCAAACTACATGGTTAATAGAGTTTATTCCTGAGCATCATTTAGTTAAAACAGGTAACGACCCTCAATTTTTGTTTAATGCGTTAGCTGATTTAGGAGAAGTTAGCATTGAAGCTAATTCATCAGAATTGCCCGCTTTAAATGATATGGATCCTGAAGAGTTATATTTAAGTTGGAGTATAACTTTAGTTGCTGATATTGATATTGAGGAAATAAAAGAAGTTTTTGAATGGGTAGAAGATGAATGTCAGTTAACGATAACTAAAAAGCAAATTCCATCTTCGCAAGACAACAATAATACTCCTCAAGTAAAAACAGATAACCCTCTACTAATTAATGAACCGTCAACTGCTGAAAGCACCAATAACAAACAAAACAATGTTCAAGCAGACGAATCAGCTCCTCCAATAGCTAAAACAACTGAACCAGAGCTAAAAGTTAAACCAGCAGCCGCTACAGTTAAAACTACTAAGCCTAAAGCTGATGTAGGTTCTATAAGAGTTGGTGTAGACAAGGTTGATAGCTTAATTAACCTAATGGGTGAACTGGTTATTACACAATCTATGTTGTCAGAACTTGGTAATGATTTTGACTTATCAAAAGTTGAAAGGCTTAACCGAGGCTTAGAGCAACTATTACAAAACACGAAAGAATTACAAGAAAGCGTAATGCGCATACGTATGTTGCCTATTAGTTTTGCTTTTAATCGTTTTCCTCGTTTGATCCATGATTTATCGAAAAAAACGGGAAAACAGATTGAGCTCATCTTAAAAGGTGAACAAACCGAGCTTGATAAAACTGTTATGGAACAAATTGGTGATCCTTTGGTTCACTTAGTGAGAAATGCAGTTGATCACGGCATAGAATCTACAGATGTTCGTTTAGCCAACGGTAAACCAGAGCAAGGCACGATCATTCTTAATGCATATCATCAAGGTGGAAGTATTGTTATTGAAATTAGTGATGATGGTGGTGGGATTAATCGAGAAGCTGTATTCAACAAAGCTATAGAAAAAGGCATTGTTGATGGAAATACCTCATTAACCGATTCACAAGTATTTGATCTGATATTAGAACCTGGCTTTTCAACGGCTAAAGAGCTTAGTGATATTTCTGGGCGAGGCGTTGGTATGGATGTTGTTAAGAAGAACATTCAATCCCTCGGCGGACGTATACAAATAGAATCTACGGAAGGTAAAGGAAGTACCTTTAAAGTTCATCTCCCTTTAACGCTCGCTATTTTGGACGGACAACTCGTCAGAGTCGGTAGTGAAATATACATAATTCCACTTATTACTATTGTTGAATCGTTACAAGCACAAAGTGAATTAATCAATCGTGTTTCAGGTGACATGGTTGTTTATCGATTACGTGAAGATAACGTACCTGTTTTACCTATTTATCAGTTATTTAATCTGGAAGCAGAAACTAAAGAGGTTGAAGGTTCATTATTAGTTGTGGTTGAAGCCGAAGATCAAAAAATTGGTTTAATGGTTGATGACTTATTAGCCCAGCAACAAGTTGTGATCAAAAGCTTAAACGAAAACTATCAGCAAGTGGAAGGGATCTCAGGAGCCACAATACTAGGTGATGGCTCAGTTGCCATGATTTTGGATATTCCCGGTATTATCCAAATGGCTCAAAATAATGCACTAAAAAGCTTTAATCATAAAACCGATAAGCTTACGTATTCTGAAGAGGTAACACACTAATGGATATTCAATCTTTAGTTGATGAAATTCCTGTAGAAGGCGAGTACTCATTAGAAGGCATAGATTTTATAAGTAGTGGTGAACAATATTTAACTTTTCAATTAGGTAGTGAACAGTACGCCGTTAATATTTTGAGTGTAGAAGAGATAAGAAGCTGGGAAACACCAACAATCATTCCCAATTCACCCATAGATGTTAAAGGCGTTATCAACATGCGAGGCATCATAGTTCCCATTGTTGATTTACGTATTAAATTTAGTATTGGTGAAGTTAATTACTTAGAAACAACCGTAGTTGTTGTACTAAAAGTAGAGCTTGAAGATTCCACCCGCACCATAGGCTTTGTTGTAGATGCTGTGTCTGATGTATTAAATACAGAAGATGATGAAATTAAAAAATCTCCAGCTTTTGGAGGCTCTGTACCTCATTATTATATTGATGGCTTAGTTAATGTTGGAGACAACGTTGTTACCTTGTTAAACGTGCAAGCCCTTCAATCAATAAAACCTCACGAATAATATAAGAGAGATACTATGGAACAGGAACAAGAATATCTTACTTTTGTATTAAATGACCAAGAGTTTGGCGTAGATATTTTATGTGTACAGGAAATACGAGTATGTAGCTCAGTAACTCCATTACCTAATAAACCTAGTTATATCAAAGGGGTTATTAATTTACGTGGCATCATTATTCCAATAGTTGATCTTAGACAGCGTTTTGGTTTGGCTCCTTTAGAATACAACAAACAAACGGTTACGATAATTTTACGCACTCAAGATATACAAAAACCTATGGTGGTTGGCATTGTTGTTGATGCGGTATCAGAAGTTTATAAATTCAATAAAAAATCTGTTCGCAAAGCACCTGATTTTGGTAACGAAATTGATAACTGTTTCGTAAAAGGTTTAGTTGATGTTGATAACAAACTGATTATTTTGTTAGAGACGCAAACATTATTAAATCAAGATGAACTTTATAACTTTAAGCAGGCACAACCTTCCTCAGTTGTTTAGGTATTAAGTGTTTAAGTGTGAAATTAAGAGAATGATTCTATGACTGTAAAGCAATCAATTTTGGTGCAAGAAAGTTGGGCTAAATTAGAACCTCGTGCATGCGAAGCCATTAAAGTCTTCTATCAAAAATTAGCAGAAACAAACCTCTCATTTTTTTCTGCTATTGAACTAGCTAATAATACAACTTATTCAGCCTTGGTGTTGAGCCTTAATGAGGTTATTGATCTTTTATCTGAACCAGAAGTGCTCAAAGTTAAGATTGATAATCTACATTTTCAACATAGTAAATCGCAATTAGAACCAAGGTATTACGAAATAGTACAAGATGCTTTTATTCAGTCTATAGAAGTTTCTTCTGATAAAAAATTCACAATCACGCTTCGTAAAGCGTGGATTTCAGTGATTAAGAAATCATTAACTCATGTTCTTATAAATCCGTTTATCGACGAATCTATTGTAAACGATACAGTTCAAAGCAAAGGGGATACAGACAAAATGAACCAAGATAAAAATTCAACAGAAATTCAAGTTAACGAAGCTGAATATAAAGAGTTGTTAGCGAAGATTGATGCAATAGGTAAATCACAGGCGGTCATTGAATTTAACATGGACGGTACCATCATCACCGCTAATGATAATTTTTTGAACGCAATGGGCTATTCACTTGAAGAAATTCAAGGGCAACATCATAGTCTTTTCGTTGAACCTAATTATAAAACGAGCTCTGAGTATAAGGCTTTTTGGGAAGGTTTAAACAGAGGTCAGTATGAGACTGCTGAATACAAGCGTCTTGGTAAAGGTGGGCAAGAAATATGGATACAGGCTTCTTACAATCCTATTTTAGATGAAGATGGTAAACCCGTTAAAGTTATCAAGTACGCAACAGATGTCACAGAACAAAAGTTAACAAATGCTGATTTTGCAGGCCAAATAAGCGCAATCAGTAAATCACAAGCTGTTATCGAATTTAACATGGATGGAACAATCATTACCGCTAATGATAATTTCTTAAATGCTGTTGGTTATACACTTCAAGAAGTACAAGGCCAACATCATAGTATGTTTATAGAGCATGAATACAAAGCCAGCCATGAGTATTCTGCTTTTTGGGAAAGCCTGAACCGAGGTCAGTACGACAGTAATGAATACAAACGAATAGGTAAAGCAGGTAAGGAAGTATGGATACAAGCTTCATACAATCCTATTTTAGATTTAAATGGTAAACCTTTTAAAGTTGTGAAATATGCCACTGATATAACCGGTAGAAAAAATGCAATCGCTCAAATTAAAGAAACACTAATAACTATTTCTAAAGGTGATTTATCGCAAGGGATAGATACAGAACTTGTGGGTGAATTTAATATTATCGGTGGTTCTATTAATGAAGTGATTGATGTACTTAATTCAATGGTGGATGAAATTAGAAAAGCTTCTACTAATGTATTTGATTCAGCAAGAGAAATTGCGGCAGGAAACAATGAATTAAGTCATAGAACAGAGTCACAAGCTTCTAGTCTTGAAGAAACAGCATCTGCCATGGAAGAATTAACCAGTACGGTTCAACAGAATGCTGAAAATGCGACGGAAGCGAGTAAATTATCTACTTCCGTTATGCTTAAGGCAACTAATGGCGGTGAAGTAGTTAAAAATGCAATAACCGCCATGAGTGATATAAACAAATCGAGTAAGAAAATTGCCGATATTATCAGTGTTATTGACGAAATAGCTTTTCAAACCAATTTACTTGCATTAAATGCGGCTGTTGAAGCTGCTCGAGCAGGAGAACAAGGTCGTGGTTTTGCGGTTGTTGCAGCAGAGGTGCGTAATTTAGCTCAACGTTCAGCAGGAGCTGCAAAAGAAATAAAAGGATTGATTAATGATAGTGTGGAAGCTGTAGGGCAAGGTACTAAACTTGTTGATGAAACAGGTCAAACATTCTCCGAACTTGTTAGCTCGATTGAAGAAGTTAGTAAGATGATCAGCGATATTGATAGTGCAGGTAAAGAGCAATCAGCAGGAATAGGTGAAGTAAGCGCAGCTGTTAGCCAAATGGACGAAATGACTCAGCAAAATGCGGCTCTTGTTGAAGAAGCTGCAGCTTCAAGTAAATCAATGGAAGAACAATCACAATCTTTATTAGATCAAGTTGCTTTCTTCAATACAGGAGAAGGACAGTCATATAATTCAAATCCTAATCAAGTCGTAAATCTTCAGTCAGTAAGAGGAGGTTCACCACAAAATAAAGCAAGATCTCAGGCTCCATCGGCTTCTCGAGTAAACTCATCACGTGTGACAACACCTTCAGATCAAGAGTGGGAAGAGTTTTAGGCCATCACGATGACTGATTCAAGAGAGACTAAGCAAAAGCTCAGTGATGATGATTTTGATTTTGTTTGTAATTATGTTTATAAGAAATCTCGAATTGTCCTAAGCGATACAAAAAGGGAAATGGTGTACCGCCGTTTTACGCGAATAATACGAGACCGTCATCTTGAGTCATTTTCTGACTATTGTCAGTTATTGAGATCTGATCCAGATGGAGAAGAACGTTATTTTATTAATGCTGTTACGACTAATTTAACCAGTTTTTTTCGAGAGGAACACCATTTTGATTATTTAGCTCAGCATGAGTTGCCTAATTTAATCAAAAAAGGTTCAAAACGAATGCGCATTTGGTGCAGTGCTAGCTCTACAGGCGAAGAACCATACAGTATTGCAATGACTGTAAAAGAATCTTTAAAGTCATTGCTCAACAGCTGGGACGTTAAAATATTAGCAACAGATATAGACAGTAATGTTCTAAACACCGGTAAGGAAGGTATTTATGAATACAAAGGTGTTGAAGATATTCCAGAGCACCTTGTGAAAAAATACTTTTCGAGAGGTATGGGAATTAACAGTAATAAAGTTAAAACAACGCCAGATATTCAAAGTTTAATCACTTTTAAAGAACTCAACTTAATGAATGAATGGCCAATGAAAGGTCCATTTGATGTGATTTTCTGTCGTAATGTTCTCATTTATTTTGATAAGAAGACGCAACTCGAGCTTTTTGAGAGATTTCATAATTTGTTGGCGCCTAATGGATTGTTAATACTAGGTCATAGTGAAAATCTTGGAGTCTTTCAACAGCATTTTGAAAATGTTGGTCGTACAATTTTCAGAAAGTTAAATTAAAAAGTTCAGCAGAGTATATGTGATGAATATTTATAAAAAAACTAATGCTCAAGTAGATGAATGTATAAAAAGATGCTTACCCGAGTTTAAGCATATTAATCATTACTGGGACAAAGATAGAGAAATGGTTGTTGCTAAAATATTACCTGGAGAATTTTACATTACTCGAGAAAATGTTGGGATTGCAACAACTTTAGGCTCATGTGTTTCGGCATGTATTTGGGATAACAGAACGGGTATTGGTGGTATGAATCATTTTATGTTGCCATTAACTACACAGCAGGCACATGAAGTTGATTGGGGGCAAAGAGGTTTAACATCGGACGCAACGCGTTACGGTAATTTTGCCATGGAACATTTAATTAATCTTATTTTAAAAAATGGTGGCCGGCGCTTCAATTTACGCGCAAAGGTGTTTGGTGGTGGAAAGGTTTTAAAAGGAATGTCTGACGTTGGAGAGCGAAACATTGACTTTGTACTTTCGTACTTAGCAACAGAAAATATACTTATCGAAAGTTCTAACTTAGGCGAATTTCACCCACGTAAAGTCATGTTTTTCCCTGAAACAGGCCGTGCATTTGTTAAAGCAATCGAAAATATGCACAACGATACCATTGTAAATCGCGAAACAGCATACAGCAGTAGCCTCAATAAAGATGATGTTTCTGGTGATGTAGAATTATTTTAATTCATAATAAGGATTTTGAATTGGATAAAAGTAAAGTACTTATTATTGATGATTCATCAGTTATACGTAGCATTATAAAAGAAGTGCTCTTAGATGAAACAGAAATAGAAGTAGTAGGCGAAGCAAAAGATCCCTTTGTAGCGAGAGATTTAATCAAGAAATTAAATCCTGACGTGCTTACTTTAGATGTGGAAATGCCAAAAATGGACGGGATCACCTTTTTAGCAAATTTAATGCGCTTAAGGCCAATGCCCGTATTAATGCTATCTACATTAACAACTAAAGGTGCTGAAGTTACTCTTAAAGCTTTAGAGTTAGGCGCAATAGACTTTATTGCTAAGCCAAGTTTTCAAGAGCTACTTTCAACAAAAGGAAGCTTTAAAGAAACTCTAATCAGCAAAATTAAACACGCAGCCCAAATAAATCATAAAACTAGTCTATCCTCTAATGTATCAAGTGAGCAATTACCGTTTTCAGGTTGTGTACGTAGAAATCATTTAGTGGCAATAGGGGCTTCAACTGGTGGCACTGAAGCAATTAAAAAAGTGTTATCAGGGTTACCCCAAAATTGTCCGCCTATTTTGATTACTCTTCATATACCTAAAGTCTTTAGCGCGCATTTTGCCGCAAGAATGGATAAGAGTTGTAAAATGCAGGTGCAAGAGGCCAAACATGGACAAAAAATTAAAGAGGGGAATGTTTACATAGCTCCCGGAGATTTACACCTAAAAGTTGAGAGTAAAGGAGGGAGTCTGTTTTGCATTTTGGAGGATTCACCAGAGGTTAATCGACATAAACCTGCAGTAGATGTTTTATTTAATTCATTAATTCCTATAGCTGAAAATACTCATGCCATTTTATTAACTGGAATGGGGAGGGATGGTGCTAAGGGCTTACTTAACCTGAAAGAAAATAAAGGTATGACAACTATTCAAACAGAACAAAGTAGTTTGATTTGGGGGATGCCTGGCGCTGCATTTAAGTTAAACGCACATACAAGACAAACTGATTTATCCAATATAGCTACCGAGTTACTGAGTTATGCCTTATTAGATAGAACAGGGATGAAGGAATTAAAGAATGAAAATTAAAGCCATGACACTTTTATTGATAGGTTTTGTTATTTCGATTTGCCAATTAGCTCACGTATTATATAGTGGATTTGGTGTCATAAGCTTCTTGATGGCACTTACTGTCTCGTTAGTTTTATTATATTTTATTTTTGTATCGAGAAAAACTGCAATTTTTACCCGTATAAAAGATGAAAATGTTCCTAAATATACGGAAAGATCACAAAGTGATAGTGATAAACTTATCCACACAACCTTGGAACAGATCAGCGAATTAGTAGATCAGCAGGTATCTGTGATTGATAATGAGATAAACCGTACCAATACTCTTGTAAGGGATGCCACAGAGGGTTTATCACAAAGTTTTAAACATTTACAAAGCTTGAGTTGTGAACAACAGCAAATGATGAACCGCGTTATTAATAATCACCGGAATATTGGTGATGAAAAGGAAACTTCATTAGAAGACTTTGTTAATGATTCAAGTCGAACACTAGAAGAATTTGTAAATGTTATTATAACCACCAGTAAACAGAGCTTACAAGCTATGTCTTTCACTGAAGAAATGTCTAAACAACTTGATGGTATTTTTAATTTATTAGCAGAGGTTGAAAACCTAGCCAGTCAAACAAATTTATTAGCGTTGAATGCCGCTATTGAGGCAGCAAGAGCTGGCGATGCTGGGCGTGGCTTTGCTGTAGTAGCTTCTGAAGTAAGGTCTTTATCTGTTAATTCTACTGAATTAAATAACGATATTCGAAAAGAAATATTTAAGACACAAACTATAATAGGAAATCTGCGAGATTCTGTAGAAGTTATGGCCTCTGCTGATATGACTTCAACCTTAGAATCTAAAGAAAACGTTAGCAATATGGTCGTTAATGTAGCAAGAATTAATAAAGAAAGTAGTGAAATAATTGATAATCTAGCAGGGTTAACTCCTCAAATAAATGACACAGTATCAATAGGTGTGAGGTCATTACAATTTGAAGACCTGACGAATCAAACACTTACCTCATTAAAATATAATTTGGATAATTTAACTTCAATCAGTCATAAACTCTCAATGATTAATTTATCAGATAAAAATATTACTAATACCTTGCAAGACATTCTGTTAAATTGCCATGATGTAACTGATAAGACTAATAAAATTAATAATCAACGTTCTGTATCACAATCATCAATGGATGAAGGTGATATTGATCTTTTTTAAATAAATTTATAAATATTAAGGAATAAGAAATGGCTATAAAAGTTAATTTGTCAAAAGAAAATAATCAATTGATTATTAGGATAGAAGAGCGCTTTGACTTTTCATTACATCAAGCCTTTAGAGATGCCTACATTAATGTAAAAACTAATAATACAGAGTTTGTTCTAGATTTGTCATCAACATCATATATGGATAGCTCGGCTCTAGGCATGATTTTGCTATTGAAAGATCACGCGGAAGTACTTTCAGGTACTGTAACCATAAGAAAACCTAGCGATACAGTGAACAAAATACTAGAAATAGCTCAATTTCATCGGTTATTAAAGATAGAGTATTAAGCATGCCAAATGTTTCTACTATTCAAGAAACAAGAGTAGCGTTAGTTGTTGATGACTCTAAAATGCAATGTCGTGTATTGCAGAAGTATTTAGAAGAGGAAAGTTATCGCGTAATAATAGCTAATGATGGTTCTGAAGCTGTAAATATGTATATCCAACATAAGCCAGATTTGGTTTTAATGGATATTAACATGCCTGTCATGAATGGCTATGAAGCAACACTTAAGATAAAAAGTTTATCGAGTGATGCATTATGCCCATTAATATTTATAACCAGTGATGATACCGAAAAAGCTTTTATTGAGAGTGTTAAAGTCGGAGGCGATGGTATTCTTGTTAGACCATTTTCACCTGAGGTATTTAAAGCAAAGATACAATCTATACAAAGGATTATCGATTTATACGGCAATGTAAAATCACTTCAACAAGAACAGCAAAAAGATGCTGAATTAGCAGAGCAACTAATGTCTGGTGTGATTGAAGCTAGGAATTTTGCGTTAGATAAAATAGGTATTGTAAAGAAACCTGCTGCTTTATTTAGTGGTGATATTCAACTCACCGCATTATGTCCAAATGGCAATCTTAACGTCATGTTAGGTGATTTTACCGGTCATGGTCTTCGATCTTCTATTGGAGCTATTCCTTTAGCTTCGACTTTTAGAGCGATGACGCAGAAAGGTTTTTCTTTAATCGATATTATTACCCAAATTAATAAACAGCTTTATGATTTATTACCCTCAGACTTATTTCTTGGTGCAGTATTTGTCACTGTATCGGAACATGATAAATCTGTTTATATATTTAATGGTGGTCTTCCAGACGCTTATATATTATCTACTGAAGGTGAAATAAAACATAAGATCCCGTCATCACATCCTCCAATGGGAGTTATGCCCAGTTTATTACCTGATACAGGTTTAACTGTATTATCTGTAGATCCGACAGACAGAATTGAATTGATCAGTGACGGTATTGTAGAAGCGAGAAATATCGACGGCGAAATGTTCGAATTTGATCGTTTTGAACGCTCGTTAATTAAAGGTATCAAAGCAAAAAATGTCAGTAAGACGGTTTTAAAAGATGTTATGGACTTCTGTGAGGATATGCCTCAAGAAGATGACATCTCATTAATAGATATACCTTGTTCAAATTGGGATACAACAAAGAACGTTGAAGAGACTGCAACCACAGTTAATGTTGACGAAAAAATATTACCAGAGAAGGATTTAACTGAGTCGCTAAGCGCTTGGGATTGGCAATTAAAATTAGCCGGTTCAAGGTTAGGTAAAATAAATCCAATACCTATGGCGCTAAATCAAATTACTGAAATTGAAGGTCAATCTGAACATTGGCAGAATTTGTTTACTATACTAACTGAATTGTTTATTAATTCTTTAGACCACGGTGTTTTAGGATTAAGTTCTGATTTGAAAAGTACCGCTGAAGGTTTTGTTCTATATTTTAATGAACGAGAGTCAAGGTTATCTCAATTAAAAGACGGCTTTGTAGATATTAAGTTGAGCTTTCATCCACTTCCAAGTGGAGGTCGAATTAAAATTATTGTAAAAGATAGCGGTAGTGGTTTTGATGTTGAACTTTATAGAGAAAAGCTAAAAACTCGAGATGCTAGAAATCAATTAAGCGGGCGTGGAATATACTTATTAGAGCAGCTTTGTGAAACCTTAGTTTATAAAAATAATGGCACACTAGTGGAAGTGACTTACGCTTGGTAGACGAGCAAAGTTCAAAGTGCGATCTTAATACCCATAATACTTTGTTGATAAGGTTAAATTATGAGTTTTAAACTTGTTAGGAATATGAGTGAAAACCGAAAGTAACTATAAAATTTTAGCAATTGATGATGCCAAAGACTCCTTAATGCTTTTAGACTTTGATCTTTCAGAAGAAGGCTATGGGGTCATAACAGCTGAATCGGCCAGTGATGCATTTCAGTTGCTCGAAAATAATAATATTAATCTAATACTCTTAAATATGTATATGCCTGGAATATCAGGCTTAGAAATGCTTAAAAAGTTAAAATCAATACCTGAATATAAACACATTCCTATTATCATGTTGTCGTCTTCAGATGATGAAGATCAGATTGTTTCAGCACTTGACTTAGGGGCTGATGATTATGTTACTAAACCTTATATTTCAAAAGTATTACTAGCACGTATAAAAACATCGTTACGTTTATTTGAAAAAACTAAAGCTTTAGAATCACTTGCCAATACAGATTTTTTAACCGGTTTGCCAAATAAAGGTTCTTTTGAGTCACAAGCCATTAATATTGTTGAGCAAGCGAATAGGGAAGGTAAAAATATTATTATAGGTATGCTTGATATTGATTTCTTTAAAAGTATTAATGATACCTATGGGCATGAAGCTGGTGATAAAGTATTAGTTGAGTTTTCACAAATATTAGACGACTGCTTTAGAGGCTATGACGCTTTAGGTCGTGTAGGTGGCGAAGAGTTTTCAGTGTGTATGTCAAACATTTCTGTAGATGATGCATTTAGCGCATTTGAACGATTCAGGAATATTATTGAAAAGCATACTATATTTATTAATTGTGATGATAATCAAGATATCCCACTTAAAATAACCGTAAGTATTGGTTTAGCCGAGAATAAGGGAGCCCATTTAGTTTTTGAAGATATATTACGAGAAGCTGATAGGCATTTATATATAGCAAAAGAATCAGGTCGAAATTGTATTGAAATAGATAAAACGTCAGATATAACAATAAAAGCCACATTAAAAAATCTCGAAATATCTATAAACAAAGCGAACGATGCTATAAAAATTAATAATAGTGAGGACGAGTTATTGAATGTTCAAAGCACGGAAAACCAACAATCTCCATTTCCAGGTATTGATTACGACATTGGTGTCGGAAATGTATTAGGTGATAAAGATTTATACAAAGAGATCCTGTTAATGTTTTATGAAGATCATGCAAAAGATGCAGATAATATTCAAAAAGCATTAACTGAGTTTGATAAAGATAACTGCAAGCGCTTAGTTCATACACTAAAAGGCGTTTCATGTTCTATTGGTGCTATGGATCTTTTTGAGAGAGTTAAGCTTTTAGATATTGCTATAAATGAGTCTAATGAAGGTCAGTATCAGATGTTGTTTGATGCGTTTAAGCCTGAATTTTTGAAAGTAGTAAACGGTATTGAAACGGTGCTAGCTGATGATATATAGCTTTATTATCTACCTATCCTAATCTTGGTTTACTAACAAACCTTAAAGTAAGGTGATATCTATGTCACCTTTAGGTTTGCAGTAGCATGCAAGTATTTCACCTTCCCCCACGTATGCTAGTGGCTCACCTTTGAAATAGTCTATGTCACCACTGTTTAATGTTATTCGGCAGGCACCACAATATCCATCTCGACAATGATAATGAATTTCATGGTTTTCACCTTCTAAACACTCTAAAAGTGTCTGATCATTATTTTTATAATGAACCGTTGAGCCTTCAACAGAAATTTTTATAAGATTATCATCAGAGCAGGAGATAGATGGACTAGCATTAGCATCTTTCATTCTTGGTAGTACCTATTAATCAGCATGCTAATGCTATGTTTGACATGAATAAATTATAGATCGAAGTCATCAAAATCGTCAGATGAAACTGAAGAGTCCACTTGACCTACAAGATAACTTGAAATTTCAGTTTCTTGAGGAGCTACTTGAACATTATCGCTTGATAAATATGAATTAATCCAAGGTAATGGATTAGTTTTAATGGCAAAAGGAGCATCTAAACCAATAGCACTCATTCTTTGGTTACTAATATATTCAATGTACTGCTTTAAAATTTCAGCATTAACACCAATCATTGAACCATCTTTAAATAAGTATTCAGCCCATTCTTTTTCTTGTTCTACAACATCTAAGAATATTTGACGACCTTCTTCTTTTAACGTTTGGCAAATCTCTTTCATTTCAGGATCGTCTTGCCCATTACTCCATAAATTAAGAATGGTTTGTGTTCCTGTTAAATGTAAAGCTTCATCACGCGCAATTAATTTGATGATTTTCGCATTACCTTCAAGTAATTCTCGTTCTGCAAAAGCAAAAGAACATGCAAAGCTTACATAAAAACGAATTGCTTCTAATGCATTAACCGAACATACAGCAAGATATAAACGTTCTTTAAGTTTACGTGTAGAAACTTCAATACTGTTACCATTTACCTCATAAGTACCTTCCCCTTGAGATTGTAGTAATTGTGTTGTCAGTATTACATCATCAAAGTATTTTGCGATGCTGGCGGCTCTATTTAATATGGCAGGGTTAACTACAATATCGTCAAACACTTCACCAGGATCTGTAAATAAGTTTCTTAAAATATGAGTATAAGAACGCGAATGAATTGTTTCACTAAATGCCCAAGTCTCAACCCAAGTTTCAAGTTCAGGTATAGATACCAATGGAAGTAAAACCGCGTTAACAGAGCGTGCAGCTATGCTATCAAGTAATGTCTGATACTTTAGATTAGAAATAAAAATATGTTTTTCTGAATCTGTAAGGCCTTGCCAATCAGAGCGATCTTTAGAAACATCAATTTCCTCAGGTCGCCAAAAAAAACTTAATTGCTTTTCTATCAATCGTTCGAAATTTACAAACTTTTGTTGATCGTAACGGCTCACATTTACACTTTGCCCGAAAAACATTGGCTCTAATAAAGCGTTATGAGCCGATTGATTAAAAGTTGTATATGTCATTTATTTTTCCTAAAGATATCAAATTATAGTTTGATATAAATACATTACGAGCACACTTTGTTACAGCTATGTTAGTAACAAGTACTCATTAAATCTTACACGCGCCGCCTTCACAGTCTTCGCTTTCTACTTCAACTTGGCTATCGTCAGCACCGTCTCGTGTATTATGGTAGTACATTGTTTTAACACCTAGTTTATAGGCGGTTAAAATATCTTTCAGTACTTGTTTGATCGGTACTTTTCCTCCTTCGAATCGAGAAGGATCATAGTTAGTATTTGCTGAAATTGTTTGGTCAACAAACTTTTGCATGATACCAACTAGCTCTAGGTAACCTTGGTTACTAGGAATATTCCAAAGTAATTCGTAGTTATCTTTTAATCTTGCATACTCAGGTACAACTTGTTTTAAAATGCCATCTTTACTGGCTTTAATACTAATAAGGCCACGTGGCGGTTCAATACCGTTAGTTGCATTAGATATTTGAGAAGACGTTTCTGAAGGCATTAATGCTGAAACAGTAGAGTTTCTTACACCAAACTCCATAATGTCTTTACGTAATGTTTCCCAATCTAAATGTAGTGATTCATTAACAATGTTATCGATTTCTTTTTTGTAGGTATCAATTGGTAAGATGCCTTTTGATAATCGAGTTTCATTAAACTTAGGACAAGCACCAACTTCTTTCGCTAAGTTGTTACTTGCTTTTAATAAGTAATATTGAATTGCTTCAAAAGTCTTATGAGTTAAGTTGTTCGCACTACCATTAGAATAATACAATCCATTTTTAGCTAAGTAATAAGCGTAGTTGATAACACCTATCCCTAATGTACGTCTTCCAACCGTTGCATTTTTAGCTGCAGGCATTGGGTAATCTTGATAATCAAGTAAGTTATCTAAAGCACGTACAGCTAAATCAGCTAAGCTTTCAAGTTCGTCTAAGCTTTCAATCGCACCTAAGTTAAATGCAGAAAGGGTACAAAGGGCGATTTCACCATTTGGATCATTAATGTCATTCATTGGTTGCGTTGGTAAAGCAATTTCTAAACAAAGGTTACTTTGTCTAATCGGTGCTTGCTTCGGATCAAATGGGCTGTGAGTATTACAGTGATCAACATTTTGTAGATAAATACGACCTGTACTCGCTCTTTCTTGAGCAAATAAAGTAAATAATTCAATTGCCTTTATGCACTTTTTACGAATAGTTGGATCAGCTTCGTATTTAGTATAAAGGGCTTCAAATTCATCTTGGTCTTCAAAAAACGCATCATATAAACCAGGTACATCACTTGGACTAAATAAAGTGATTGATTCACCTTTAATTAAGCGTTGGTACATTACTTTATTGAACTGCACACCATAATCTAAATGGCGAACACGGTTTTCTTCAACACCTCTGTTATTTTTTAATACTAATAAGCTTTCAACTTCTAAATGCCATAGTGGGTAAAATAACGTTGCTGCGCCACCACGTACACCACCTTGAGAACAACTTTTAACAGCTGTTTGAAAGTGTTTGAAGAATGGAATACAACCGGTATGAAAGGCTTCACCATTTCTAATTGAGCTACCTAATGCACGTATTCTACCAGCATTAATACCAATGCCGGCACGTTGCGACACATATTTAACGATTGAGCTTGAAGCTGCATTAATAGAGTCTAGGCTATCGCCACATTCAATCAGTACACACGATGAAAATTGGCGAGTAGGTGTTCTTACACCAGACATAATTGGTGTAGGTAACGATATTTTGAAAAGAGAAATCGCGTCGTAGAAACCTTCAATGTACTTTAAGCGAGTTTCTTGTGGATATTTTGCAAATAAACAAGCTGCAACAAGAACATATAAAAATTGAGCACTCTCGTAGATTTCACCCGTTACGCGGTTTTGAACAAGGTACTTACCTTCTAACTGCTTAACAGCGGCATAACTAAAGTTTAAATCTCGACGATGATCAATAAATTGCTCCATCGCTTCAAATTCATCTTTAGTGTAATCAGCAATTAAATGTTGATCATATTTACCTGAGGCAACAAGAGAAATTACGTGATCATAAAGTTTAGGTGGTTCAAACTTACCGTAAGCTTTCTTTCTTAAATGAAAGATAGCTAAACGCGCTGATAAGAATTGATAATCAGGTGTTTCTTCGGAAATTAAGTCAGCAGCCGACTTAATAATCGTTTCATGAATATCTTCTGTTTTAATACCATCGTAAAATTGAATATGTGATTTCAATTCAACTTGAGATACAGAAACGTTATCAAGACCTTCAGCTGCCCAGTCGATAACTTTATGGATTTTTTCTAGATCAATTGGTTCTTTTTCGCCATTGCGCTTGGTAACAAAAAGGTGGTTATTCATGAAAGACCTGTTAGTAATTTATAGTTCCATATGTTCAGTGTTGAACATTTACAATTATTATATTAACCACTAGTGCTGATGTGTAATAAATACACTACATCTTGGGGTTTTATAAAAACAGATCACAAGATAGTGAGGTTTCATGGCTAATGCAAGTGTTAAAATTTCATGTATTTAATCACTTTCTAAGCTATGAAAAATTGTGTTAGTAACAACTAACTTAGTAAGGCTTTTTATTTTTGATTTATAAAGAACGCAATGCTTTTTTTAAGTTTAATTACGCTCTTAATTTATTTTTAAAAAAGGTTTTGTTTGCTTGTATTTTCAACAACCGTTTGTGTTTAGCTTAAGTTGATTTTTTAGCAAATAATACATAAATTGAATACTTGTTTATTTTATCGTCGCCAGTATATCTAAAGGGTTAAGGGTTATTACATCAGCTTGCCAGTTTTTACATTCATCTTTATTTAAAATGTATCCCCATTGTGCGATAACTGTATGCATGTTTGCTCTGTTTCCAGACTCAATATCTCTGGGAGCATCGCCTACATAAATACAATCTGTTGGAGCACACTTTATTTTTTCAGCTGCAAATAATACAGGAGCAGGGTGAGGTTTACGTTCAGGTAAGGTATCGCCGCCTATTAAGGTTTTACATTGCTTAAATTGTGAGAATTGAGGTACTAAGATTTGAGCCAAATATTCTGGCTTATTTGTTACTATGCCCCAAGGGATATTTAGGTCATCTAATGACGATAGTAAATCTTCAATACCTGGATAGAGACATGTATGAATAGCGATGTTTTCTTGGTAATAGTTTAGAAATGCAACTCTTAGTTGTTCAAAATCAAATTCGCAAAGACGATCGCCAAAACCTAATTCTAATAAACCTTTTGAACCATCGGAAGCCACAGGTCGATAAATTTCCCTATCAACTGTTTTAAGGCCTTTAGACTTTAAGACATAATTTAATGCTTTACCTAGATCATTTGCTGTGTCTAATAGAGTGCCGTCTAAATCGAATAATACGCCTTTATGTTTCTTCATAAGTTATCTAGCTCACCTTTTGAAAACATAAGATGTAATTAACATCTAGGTTTGAAGTTAACTTATGGTTTTCTGTTATTGGGTTGTAATGAATACCAGCGGTATCAATGCACTTTAAGTTATTTTCTTCAGCCCATGCAATTAATGTAGAAGGGCGAATGAATGATTTGTGATCATGTGTGCCATCAGGAACTATCTTAAGCACTTTTTCAGCTGCTATTATAGCCATTAGGTAAGACATAATTGATTTGTTCAATGTTGAAAAGAAAACAAAGCCATTGGGTTTAACCATACTTGCACATGCAGCAATTATCGAAGCTGGGTCAGGAACGTGTTCTAACATCTCCATACAAGTAACAACATCAAATGTTTCTGGACATTGTAAAGCTTTTTCTTCAGCAGTAATTTTTTGATAGTCAACTTTAACATTAGATTCTAGTGAATGAAGCTTAGCAATATTAAGAGGCTCTTCCCCCATATCAATACCTGTAACATTAGCACCTAATTTGGCCAAGCTCTCACTTAGTATGCCGCCGCCACAACCTACATCTATCATTTTTTTATCAAAAACATTTTCTATATGTTGGATAATAAACTGAAGACGAAGAGGGTTTATTTGATGAAGTGGTTTAAAGTCACCTGTTAGATCCCACCATTGACTTGCAACTTTTTCAAACTTCTCAATTTCATCAAAATTTACATTAACATTATCAGACATTTTATTAGGCTCTAGCTAAATATTTTTATTAAGATGATTCTAAATCAAAATCATATGCAAACCTAGTTGATTAGCCGTTTAATTGTTTCAATTTGTCATTTTTATATTTATCTATACGATTAGCTTTAATTGATTGGATGAAATATAAACGAGGCTATTTATGTTCAATTTATTGTTCAAATATACTACATTTTTAGACGTTAATTTTTATATTATAAAACATTGAGTTATCACTATTTAACCGATAATTTTATTGGAATAAAATCTAGGTTGATAAAGCAGTATTGTCTTGTGAAATTTTATGTTAGTATGCCGTGTTAATTATAACTATAATTTCGAAAATTCTGATTTTGTTCTAAGTTAAGGGAACCATCGATTTATGACCGATTTGGCTAACAATATTTCTCCAATAAATATTGAAGATGAATTAAAAAGCTCCTATTTAGATTACGCAATGAGCGTAATCGTAGGCCGTGCATTACCTGATGTTCGTGATGGATTAAAACCAGTGCATCGTCGCGTTTTATTCGCTATGAACGTACTAGGTAATGACTTCAATAAACCATATAAAAAATCAGCTCGTGTTGTTGGTGACGTAATTGGTAAATATCACCCTCATGGTGATACTGCTGTATACGATACCATTGTACGTATGGCGCAACCTTTTTCACTAAGGTATATGCTGGTAGATGGGCAAGGTAACTTCGGTTCTGTAGATGGCGATTCAGCTGCTGCAATGCGTTATACCGAAATTAGAATGTCGAAAATTGCACATTCTATTCTTGCTGATTTAGATAAAGAAACCGTCGATTTTGTTCCAAACTATGACGGTACTGAACATATCCCTGCGGTAATGCCTACGCGTATCCCTAACTTATTAGTTAACGGTACTTCAGGTATTGCGGTAGGTATGGCAACCAACATTCCTCCTCATAATTTAACTGAGGTTATTAATGCTTGTTTGGCGCTTATCGAAAATAGCGACTTATCAGTAGAAGAATTGATTGAATATGTTCCAGGGCCAGATTTTCCAACTGCAGGTATTATCAGTGGTCGTGCGGGTATTCAAGAAGCTTATAGAACAGGTCGCGGAAAAATAAAAATCCGTGCTCGTGCTGAAATAGAAGTTGATGAAAACTCTGGTAAAGAAACTATCATCGTTCATGAGTTACCTTACCAAGTTAACAAAGCCCGCTTAATTGAAAAAATGGCAGAGCTTGTTAAAGAAAAACGTTTAGAAGGTATTTCTGCTTTACGTGATGAGTCTGATAAAGACGGCATGCGCATGGTTATAGAAATTAAACGTGGTGAGGTAGGAGAGGTTGTTTTAAATAACCTATTCAAACTAACTCAAATGCAGGTGTCTTTTGGTTTAAATATGGTGGCATTGACTAATGGTCAGCCTAAATTATTCAACCTAAAAGAAATGCTTGAAGCATTTATACTACATCGCCGTGAAGTGGTAACTCGTCGTACTATATTCGAGCTACGTAAAGCACGCGAAAGAGCACATATTCTTGAAGGTTTATCGATTGCACTAGCGAATATCGATCCTATCATAGAATTAATCAAGCAATCTCCTACACCAAGTGAAGCAAAAGAAAAGCTTGTTTCTCAAGGATGGGAATTAGGCAATGTGGCAGAAATGCTTTCAGCTGCCGGTTATGATGCTGCTCGCCCTGAATGGGTTGAAGATGAATTTGGTATTAGAGATAACAAGTACTTCTTAACAGTTCCTCAAGCTCAAGCTATTTTAGATTTACGTTTACATAAATTAACGGGTCTAGAACACGAGAAGATCTTAAGTGAATATAAAGAGTTACTTGACCTTATTGCTGAGTTATTACACATCTTAGCGACTCCGGCACGTTTGATGGAAGTTATTCGTGAAGAATTAGAAGTTATCCGTGATGATTTTGGTGATGAGCGTAGAACAGAAATTTCTGATGCTTCTCATGATTTATCAATGGAAGACTTAATCACTGAAGAAGATGTTGTTGTAACACTTTCTCACGAAGGTTATGTTAAGTACCAAGTTTTAGCTGATTACGATGCACAGCGTCGTGGTGGTAAAGGTAAAGCTGCTACTAAGATGAAAGAAGAAGATTTCATTGAAAGGCTTCTTGTTGCTAACACGCATGACACTATTCTTTGTTTCTCAGACAAAGGCAGAATGTATTGGCTTAAAGTATTCCAATTACCATTAGCAAGCAGAACGGCTAGAGGACGTCCAATTGTTAATATTCTTCCTTTAGAATCTGATGAAAGAATTACCGCTATTTTACCTGTACGCGAATATGAAGAAGACAAGTTTATCTTTATGGCTACTGCATCAGGTACTGTTAAGAAAACACGTTTAACAGAATACTCTCGTCCTAGAGCTAATGGTATTATTGCTATTAATTTACGTGAAGACGATACGTTAATCGGTGTTAATATTACCAATGGCGATAACGACATCATGCTATTTTCTGATGCTGGTAAAGTGGTACGCTTTACTGAAGGTAAGAAAAAGCCTGAAGATGAAAACTTTGTTGTTAAACCTGTAGGTCGTAACGCAACAGGTGTTCGTGGAATGAAGTTAGAAAATGACGAAAAAGTTGTTTCTCTTATTGTTCCAAACAATGAAGGTCCAATCTTAACTATTACTGAAAATGGTTTTGGTAAGCGAACTGCATTAGAAGAATACCCAGCTAAGAGTCGTGCAACTAAAGGTGTTGTATCAATCAAAGTGAGTGAGCGTAACGGTAAAGTTGTTGGTGCTGTTCAAGTTGAAGAGCAAGACGAAATTATGTTGATCACAGATAACGGCACTCTAGTACGAACTCGTGTAAACGAAGTTAGTGTTATTGGACGTAACACTCAAGGTGTTCGTATTATTCGTACTTCTGAAACTGAATTAGTTGTTGCATTACAACGTATTGATGAGATTCAGTCTGACGAATCTGACGATGTTATTGATGGAACGGTTGCAGAAGGAACTCCAGCAGCAGAAGTTAATACTGATGTAGTTGTAGACTCACCTGAAAGTGAGGCAACTGACGAAGTGGGTGAAGATACAGAATAACAACTGTCATACAATAAAATAAAAGGGCGGTTTAACCGCTCTTTTTTATGTTTAAGTTGGCAATAAAAATAAAGTGTATAGGTATGTTTAATTTATTCATTCTGCATACCTATTAATATAACGAAATTTCAAAAGGTTAATTTTATAATGTCTGGTGTTTATAACTTTTGTGCTGGTCCTGCAATGCTGCCTGTCGATGTAATGACGAAAGCACAGCAAGAATTTATTAATTGGAACGATATGGGTAGTTCTGTAATGGAACTGAGTCATCGCAGCCCTGAATATATTGCTGTTGCAGCCAAAGCTGAAGCGACACTGCGAAAATTAATGCATATTCCAACTAACTATAAAGTATTGTTTTGTCATGGTGGTGGTAGAGGGCAGTTTTCTGCAGTTCCTTTAAACTTATTACCTGCAGGTAAAAAAGCTGATTATATCGTTTCAGGTTCATGGTCAAAATCAGCAGCAGCAGAAGCGGCTAATTTTGGTGAAGTTAATGTTATCGATGTAACTCATGAAACCGAAGATGAAAAAACAATTCTTCCTTTGAAGGAATGGCCTTTATCATCTGATGCAGCTTATGTACATTATTGCCCGAATGAGACAGTTGATGGCGTAGAAATTTTTGATCTTCCTGAAACTAACGGTATACCTTTAGTTGCTGATTTATCGTCAACAATCCTTTCAAGAAAGTTTGATGTTTCTAAGTTTGGTCTCATTTACGCTGGCGCTCAAAAGAATATAGGTCCGTCAGGGTTAACTATCGTTATTGTAAGAGAAGATCTTCTAGGCAATGCTCCTAAAGCGACACCTTGCATCATGAATTATAAAACGTTAGCTGATAACGATTCTATGTATAACACGCCTCCTACGTATGCATGGTACTTAGCAGGTCTAGTTTTCGACTGGTTAACTGACTTAGGTGGTGTTGACGTTATTGAAAAAGTGAATGCCAAAAAAGCCCAGCTTTTATATAACTACATTGATGAAAGCGATTTCTATCAAAATAAAATTGCAAAAGAATTCCGTAGCACCATGAATGTTCCTTTTTGGTTAGTCAATGAAGAATTAGACAAGAAGTTTTTAACTGAATCAGCTGAGCAAGGCTTAACTGCTTTAAAAGGCCATCGTATGGTAGGTGGTATGCGTGCAAGTATATATAACGCTATGCCTTATGAAGGTGTAGAAGCATTAGTTACGTTCATGAAAAAGTTTGCACAGGAGAATGGATAGAATGGAGCAGTTAACATTAAATCCTATTGAAAAAATTAATGGTGAAATATTTTTACCAGGTTCAAAAAGCTTATCTAATCGCGCTTTATTAATCGCCGCATTAGCAAATGGTGTAACTAAAATTACTAACTTACTTGTTAGTGAAGACATTGAACATATGCTCAATGCTTTAACTACACTAGGCATTAAGTATACGCTAAGTGATTGCGGTACAGAATGTACTGTAGTGGGTAATAATGGTTTTTTCAAAACGGATAAGCCACTAGAATTATATTTAGGTAACGCGGGTACAGCAATGCGTCCTTTATGTGCAGCACTTGCTGCAAGTGAAGGAGAATTTGTATTAACTGGCGAACCAAGAATGAAAGAAAGACCTATTGGCCATTTAGTTGATGCATTAGCTCAATTAGATGCTGATATCGAATACCTTGAAAATAAAGACTATCCACCAGTAAAAATATCTGGCAAAGCTTTAACAGGTAATACAGTAAGCATTGATGGTTCAATATCTAGCCAGTTTTTAACTGCAATATTAATGGTTGCACCTTTATTGAAAAGTGATACCAATATCGATATTAAGGGTGACTTAGTTTCAAAACCATATATTGATATTACACTTGATATTATGTCTAGATTTGGTATTAAAGTGCAAAATAATGATTATCAGTCGTTTACAGTTCAAGGTAATCAAACTTACCAAGCCCTAGATAGATATATGGTAGAAGGGGATGCTTCATCAGCATCGTACTTTTTAGCTGCTGGTGCGATTAAAGGCGGAGAAATTACGGTACATGGTGTAGGTCGATTAAGCGTTCAAGGTGATAAGCATTTTGCTGATGTTCTCGAAAAAATGGGCGCAGAGGTTAAATGGAATGATGAATCAATTACTGTTATAGGTAAACCACTTACTGCTGTAGACATGGATATGAATCATATCCCTGATGCTGCAATGACAATTGCAACAACAGCATTGTTTGCCAAAGGTACCACAAGTATTCGTAACATTTATAACTGGCGTGTTAAAGAAACAGACCGTCTTACTGCTATGGCAACAGAGCTTAGAAAAGTAGGAGCAGAAGTAATAGAAGGTGAAGATTTTATTACTATAACTCCACCAGCTTCATTAAAGCATGCTGAAATAGATACTTATAATGATCATCGCGTTGCTATGTGCTTTTCTCTTATTGCATTGAGTGACACACCTGTAACGATTAATGATCCTAAATGTACAGCAAAAACATTCCCTGACTATTTTGATAAGTTAGCACAAGTTTCTTGCTAGAAACGTTAAAAAATAAAATTTTATGCGATTTAGAGGGTGAAATCCCGTATAATCACGCCGATTTTTGACATTAGGAGAAAGATGTATGCAGCAAAACGTTCCAGTAATCACTATTGACGGACCTAGTGGCGCTGGTAAAGGCACTGTAGCTCGTATAGTTGCAGAAAAGCTTGGATGGCACTTACTTGATAGTGGTGCAATTTACCGCGTTTTGGCTTTAGCGACTCATTATCATCAAGTTGATGTAACTGAAGAAGAACCGCTGATCCCTATGGCAGCACATTTAGATGTGCAATTTGAAATAAGTAGTGATGGAGAAAGTAAAGTTATCCTTGAAGGGGAGAATGTTACTGACACTATTCGTACCGAAGAAATAGGTAAGCTTGCTTCTAAGGTTGCTGCTTTTCCTCGAGTAAGAGAAGCTTTATTAAGAAGACAACGTGCATTTAAAGTTTCTCCTGGCTTAGTTGCTGATGGACGAGATATGGGGACTATCGTCTTTGCTGACGCTGCAGTTAAAATATTCTTGACGGCAAGTGCCGAAGAAAGAGCAGAGCGAAGATTTAAACAGTTGAAAGATAAAGGGCAAGATGTTAAAATCGGGCGCCTTTTAGATGACATACGTCAGCGTGATGAGCGAGATCAGAACAGAGATGTTGCACCATTAATCGCAGCTAAAGGGGCATTAGTTATTGATTCTACAGATATTTCTGTAGATGCCGTGGTCGATAAAATATTGTCTTTTGCAGTAAATTTAACTAAAAAAACAACGTAATACTACTTTAAGCCTAATGTAAGGATACGCTGGGCATTATTAACAACCCCATGAAACATGTATGTTGATTGGATTACAAGCTGAGTTCATATAATTATTATGACTGAAAATTTTGCACAACTTTTTGAAGAAAGTTTAAAAGAAATCGAAACACGTCCAGGTTCTATTATCAAAGGAACCGTGGTTGCTATCAATAAAGACAACGTTTTAGTTGACGCAGGTTTAAAATCTGAAAGCGTTATCTCAATCGACCAATTCAAAAACACTGCTGGTGAGATTGAAATTAGTGTTGGTGACGAGATTGACGTAGCGTTAGATGCGACTGATGATGGTTTTGGTGAAACAATACTTTCTCGTGAAAAAGCAAAACGTCACGAAGCATGGCAAGTGCTTGAAAAAGCATACGAAGAAAAAGAAACTGTTATCGGTGTTATCAACGGTAAAGTTAAAGGTGGCTTCACAGTTGAAGTTAGCAACATTCGTGCTTTCTTACCTGGCTCATTAGTAGATGTTCGTCCAATCCGCGATACAGCTCACCTTGAAGGTAAAGATTTAGAATTTAAAGTTATTAAGCTTGATCAAAAGCGTAATAACGTTGTTGTTTCTCGTCGTGCTGTTATCGAATCTGAAAGCAGTGTTGAACGTGATGCATTATTAGAGTCATTAGCTGAAGGCCTAGAAGTTAAAGGTATCGTTAAGAACCTTACTGATTACGGTGCATTCGTAGATTTAGGCGGCATTGACGGTTTACTACACATTACAGATATGGCTTGGAAACGCGTTAAGCACCCAGGCGAAATCGTAAATGTTGGTGACGAAATCCAAGTTAAAGTACTTAAATTTGACCGTGAACGTACACGTGTTTCATTAGGTATGAAGCAGTTAGGCGAAGATCCATGGGTAGCTATTGCTAAGCGTTACCCTGAAGGTGCTAAACTTTCTGGTCGCGTAACTAACTTAACTGACTACGGTTGTTTTGTTGAAATCCAAGAAGGCGTTGAAGGTTTAGTTCACGTTTCTGAAATGGATTGGACTAACAAAAACATCCACCCATCTAAAGTTGTTAACTTAGGTGATACTGTTGAAGTAATGGTATTAGAAATTGACGAAGAACGTCGTCGTATTTCTCTAGGTCTTAAGCAATGTATCCCGAACCCTTGGGAAGAGTTTGCTAAGAACTTCAACAAAGGTGATAAAGTATCAGGTAAGATCAAGTCAATCACTGACTTTGGTATCTTCATTGGTCTTGACGGCGGCATTGACGGTTTAGTTCACTTATCTGATATTTCATGGGCTGGCGGTGAAGAAGCTGTTCGTGAATACAAGAAAGGTGATGAAATCTCAGCTGTTGTATTACAAGTAGACCCTGAGCGTGAGCGTATTTCTTTAGGCGTTAAGCAAACTGAAGACGATCCGTTTAACCAGTATCTGACAGACACCAAAAAAGGTGCTATTGTTAATGGTAAGGTTGTTGAAGTAGATGCTAAAGGCGCTAAGATTGAACTAGCTGAAGGCGTTGAAGGTTACTTACGTGTAGCTGATATTTCACGTGAACGTATCGAAGATGCGACAACTGAATTATCTGTAGGTGATAGTGTTGAAACTAAGTTTGTTGGTGTAGATCGTAAGAACCGCACAATCAGCTTATCAATCAAAGCTAAAGACCAAGCAGACGAGCGTGAAGCTATGGATTCATTGAACCAATCTGCTGAAGATACTTCTGGTTTAAGTGCTATGGCAGAAGCGTTTAAAAACGCTAAAAGCTAATAACAACTAAAATAAGCATTAAAGGAAAGTATAGTCTATACTTTCCTTTATCTAATCCAATGGCGCATAAGCTAAATCATAACTGGAGGTTAATATGACCAAATCAGAACTGATTGAGAAATTAACTGATAAATTAAGTCATTTATCAGCTAAAGATGTAGAACAATCGATTAAAGAAATTCTTGAAATGATGGCGCAAACTCTATCAAAGGGTGATCGTATTGAAATAAGAGGTTTTGGTAGTTTTTCATTACATTATCGTGCACCGCGTGTTGGTCGTAATCCTAAAACAGGTGAATCTGTTGAACTTGAGGGTAAATATGTACCTCATTTCAAACCTGGTAAAGAGTTACGTGAAAGAGTTAATCTTTCAATTGCTTAAGAAGTTGTAAGAGTTTTGAACTCTTTGCTTTCAAATGAAATGGCATGCTACTTAGCGTGCCTTTTTTTTATATTAAATCGACTAGAAATATAAGAGTTTATTGTGCGTTTATATTTAACTGTTATTTTATTCCTCATTTTTTTAGCTATCGCCTTTGTGTTTGGCAGTCAAAATGATCAAACATTCACACTCAATTACTTAATCGCAAGAATTGATATATCGGTAGCTGCCGCTGTTAGTTTATTTACTATTGTTGGTTTCATACTTGGCTTATTATTTTGCTTCTTATGGAAATTAATCAATGTAGTTTCTCCTAAAAAAAATTCAAAAAATAGCTCGTAGGATTCATTATATATGGAATGGCTTTTTCTATTATTACCCGTAGCTGTAGCTTATGGTTGGTTCATGCGAGGCAACAACCTCAAACAAAATGTACACGCCGAAAAAGAAGAATTATCGATAAAATATTCTACAGGCTTAAATTACCTCTTTTCAAATCAACAAGATAAAGCGATTGACTATTTACTTGAAGCTTTAAAAGTAGAGGATGACTCTGTTGAAGCACATTTTGCTATGGCAAATTTATTTAGACGACGCGGCGAACTCGACCGTGCGTTGAAAGTACATGAACATTTAGTAAGACAAAAACATTTACCTAACAGCGCTCAGCAACAAGCTGTTTTTGAGTTAGGTAAAGACTTTTTAAGTGCCGGTCTATACGACCGTGCTGAAAACATGTTTGATCAATTGTTAAAATCTAAAGTTTATGGTTTGAAATCATTAAGCTTTTTAATGCAAATTTTTCAATCGACTAAAGATTGGGATAGAGGTATTAATTTAAAAAAAGCAATTATTAAAACTAAAGATAAAAAGCTTAAACACAATCTGGCTAACTTTTATTGTGAGCTAGCAACAGTTGCATTGAAAAAAGATGAGTTTATCGAAGTTATCGAACTGTTAGAGCAAGCATTAACACTGGATCCTGATTCGTGTCGTGCTAATTGGTTGATGGCTCAAATATACGAGAATCATCAACAATATGCTGAAGCTTGTCAGTGTTATCGTGATATTTATAAACAAGATAAAGAATTTTTCCCTGATGTTATCACTAAAATGCATCACTGTTACAGTGAACTTGGTGAAGAAGAAGAGTTTTATAAATTTATCCGAAAAGTTTATGAAGAGACTGGTAGTTCTACCGCATTGATTGCATACCTTAGCTATCTTGAAAAACATCATAGTTTAACCAAGGCAAAAGAGTTTATTTTACTTGCTTTGAAACGTAGACCTACAATTCGTGGCTTCAATCATTTTGTTGAAATGCAAATGACGGAATCAGAACTAGAAAAATCTACTGAGCATTTAGATGTGATCAAAGAGTTGGTTTCTGAATATTTGAAACTTAAGCATAGATATAGTTGTAGAACCTGTGGTTTCAATAGCAGCACGCATTATTGGTCTTGTCCGTCTTGTCATGACTGGGAACAATTGAAACCAGTGCGTGGGCTTGAAGGCGAATAAAGAATAGTTTCTTTGCTATTTTCATCAATATTATTGTCAACCGTACTCACTGACTAGCGTCAGCTCCGTGCGATTTCCTCAATCTTGAAGAAACTAGCTTCGAACCTAGTCTTTATTAAGCTAATTTATTATTGTAAATTGACTAGCCCTTATAGTTAGTTTGAAGAAAGAATTAAAGAATAGGGAACTCCATGTTAGATCCAAAAGTTGTTGTTGCATTAGATTTCGATAAAAAAGCAGATGCTTTATCATTCGTTGATAAAGTACAGCCAAGTGATTGTCGTCTAAAAGTAGGCAAAGAGATGTTTACTTATTTCGGTCCTGAATTTGTTAAATCATTAACAGGTAAAGGTTTTGATGTTTTTTTAGACTTAAAATTTCATGATATACCTAATACGGTAGCAAAGGCAGTTAGTGCTTCTGCTGATTTAGGTGTGTGGATGGTAAATGTTCATGCCAGTGGTGGTACAAAAATGATGGTGGCGGCTAAAGATGCATTAGCTTCGTACAAGCAAGATGCGCCATTATTGATTGGTGTTACGGTGTTAACTAGCATGGGTCAAGATGATTTATTAGGTTTAGGTATTACTAAAACACCAGCAGAACAAGTGATGGCATTAGCTACTTTAGCAAATAATAGTGGCTTAGATGGCGTTGTGTGTTCTGCATGGGAAGCTGAAGCATTAAAGCAAACTCAAGGTAAAGAGTTTAAATTAGTCACACCAGGTATTAGACCTGCTGGTGCATCTGCGGATGATCAAAAGAGAATAATGACACCGAGAGAAGCGATTGATGTTGGTGTTGATTATTTAGTGATAGGGCGCCCAATTACTAAAGCTGATGACCCTCATAGTGTTTTACAAAGTATTAATGCTTCACTTCTTTAATTAGGAAGTCGAGTATACTCTTTAGCTTTAATCTAATTGAGTAAGTAACAATCTTAATGTTACTTACTCAATCCTCCAGATGTCTTCTCTTTTTTATTAATAAAACTCACAGCCTTTAAATAAAACAAATCGCTGCTAAAATTACTGCCGCAATCCATAAAGTCTCCACCATCATTAATACAATGGGTTTAAAACCTACAGATTTAAGCTTAGCAAAATTTGATTTCATGCCTATCGCAGTGATCGATATAACTAAAGCAAAGCGTGAAAAACTTGTTGCTGGTTCCACTATCAATTCTGGAAGCGTAAAACATGAATTGATTATCATAAGAATAACAAAAGCAATTAGAAATCCCGGTACTTTAGCTGCTTTAGCTCCTTTATGATCGCCACTTGTATTGAGTTTAATAACAAACAACATGGCTAATACTACAGGCATTAATAAACTTACACGCACTAATTTTACTAATGTTGACATATCACCAGTGTCTTCGCTAATCGAATAACCAGCTCCAACGACTTGAGCCACATCGTGTATTGTTCCACCTAAGAAGAAACCTGAATCGATATCATTTAATCCTAAATAGGTAACTAGGATAGGGTATACAACCATAGCTATGGTTGATAAAGAAGTGACACCTATAATGGTAACTAAAGTATCTCTTTCCTTGTTTTTATGTTCAGGCAGTATTGCTGTGATTGCCATTGCTGCTGAAGCTCCACAAATAGCAACAGAACCACCAGTAAGTGCGCCAAAGCTTTTACTTAACTTCATTTGCTTTGACAAGATGATACCTAAGCAAATGGTGCTTGCTATAGCTACAATTAAAATGATAATCGCTTCCCAGCCTAAAGATACAAGATCGTTGAGTGCAATCCTCAACCCAAGTAAGGCTACTCCAACTCTTAATATAAACGTTGCAGCAAACTCAATTCCTTTTGTACAAGGTGAATCTTCGTAAAGAAATGACATAGCTATACCTAGCAGTAAGGCAAATAGCATGGCTGGAGCACCATAATGTTCACTTAAAAACAAAGCCGCTAACCCAGTAATAGTTGTTACACTTATACCAGGTAATAGCGCTTTAATATTGATAGCCATAACTCTATTTTTGGCCTAAAACTACAAGAACTTTACGTTTGGTTTCGCCTGAATATGGACGTCTACCATGCATAGCTAAATTGTTATCTACTAAAGCCACATCACCATTCTGCCAGTCAATGTTATAAGAAACAGATTCAGAGATAGAAACAACTTTATCTAAATAGCTTTTAGTAAAAAATGTATTATCGCCAAAACATAAGGCTACTGATGGATCTTCGTTAACACCTTGCCAACCTTTATATGCTGCAATTATTTGGTTAAAGAATACTTTTCTATCACCCTGTAAGGTTCTAATAGCAGGTAAAGCAGCAGTTTGAGCTTTTAAAGATCCGTCTTCTAACCATTGCCATGTATATCCTAATTCTTTAAGCTTTTCTTCTGCTCTAGCTACGTCAGATACACTTAAAGTACTACGCCAGCTTCTACCTTGACCTGATTCTGGTCTATCTTCACCTGGCATTATTGTTGTGTATTTAATACCAACTTGTTCTAATTTATTAGTTGTTTCTGGGTCAAATTCAACCAATTGTTTATATATCTCGTCAGAGCGACATATAACGGTAGCGCCGCCATGGTCAGCTGCTTCCTCACAGAAAAGAGATATCCTTTCTGGATAAATAGGCGTTTGAGCCATTTCATTATGAAGATATATCTCTACGTCTTTAGGAGCTTCATTAGCTGTAAACACATACTCAGTATAATTAATGCGTACCGCGTTCGATAAAGATTCTTTATAAGTAAAGTTTGGATAACCAAAAGCAGAAAAGAAATCATCGTAAGTTTGTGCATTTGTTACAGGGAAGCCTCTGAAAAGAATTGCTCCTGTGCAATTTAATTCAGTTTGTAATGTTAATAGGTTGCTTGATATCCATGATGTCGCTTCTTCAATAGTTTTAATTGAACCATCATTAACGATAATAGCAGGGAACTCTTCAGCGGAATTTCTCAAATCGTCGAGCATATTACTAATGTAAGCCATAAGATTTCCTTAATCGTAGATAGGATAAAATTTATTGAAAGCTGCTTCGCAGAAGTCACCTGGATCGTTAAAACGTTTGTTGATGTTAAGTGCCGAAATAGCCGTCATTTCATCTTCAGATAAACTAAAGTCGAAAATACTAATATTTTCTTTTAAGCGATTAAGGTTACTGCTTTTAGGAATAATTGAACAACCGCGTTGCACACCCCAGCGTAAAACTATTTGTGCAGGAGTTTTGTTTAAACGTTCTGCGGCTTTAATAACAACATCTTTCTCTAATACAGATTCACTTTGCTTGGCCATATCTAATTCAAGATAAGATAACGCACCTAAAGGAGAAAAAGCCGTGACACTAATGTTGTAGCTTTTTGCTAACTTAATTAATTTTTCTTGAGTGAGATAAGGGTGCGATTCTATTTGCAGTTGCGCTGGTTTTATTTTCGCGTAAGCCATCAAGTCGTTTAATAAACCAGAGTTGTAATTACAAATACCAATTTCTTTTACTAAACCTTTTTCACTTAACGACTCCATAGCCTGCCAAGTTTCTTGTAAAGGCACTGGTGCTATAACCATTTCTGGAGAGTCTGATTCCGTATCAAAAATCCATTCGGGTGGGTAGCGTGTTTCAAATGGCACAAATGGTTGAGCGATAGGGAAATGTATTAAATAAGTATCTAAATATGTTAAACCTAAATCCGTTAACGATTTTTGAAGCGCAAGTTCTACATGTTCTTTAGCGTGATACGTATTCCAAAGCTTTGAAGTGATTTTTAAGTCTGCACGAGTACAAATACCTTCTTCTATTGCACGTGCAATACCTTTACCTACTTCAACTTCATTACCGTAGTCACACGCACTGTCTAAATGTCTATAACCAATTTTTATAGCGTTATATACAATATCTGCACAATCTGATTCTGGAAGTTTCCATAATCCTAAGCCAACCTTATAAATATCTATGCTTTCCATCTGTACACCTTTGTCTTATAAAATAACTAATGTTATGTATCTTATATAAGACTGTGTTTTTGTCAAACAGTTATTTGATTAAATATTGACTTTATTTAAAAAGAGGAGGGTGTTTGAGCAATAAAAGAAGGTAGGAGACGATAACATGTCACCTCAATATAAAATTGAAATTTACATTGAGGTGTATAGATATAAATTACATGATGTCAGCTAAATAGTGATATTTATCAGACAAACAACGGGTTTTTCTATACTCAATAAGTTTACCTTCTAATGAGTGTGCTATACGAGTAAAAGTTAGTAGCGGTTCGTTAACCGAAATATTCAATTGCTTTGCGTCACTTTCATTTGCCAGAACTGCTTTAATACGGTCAGAAATATTATGAACTGTATGATGATAATTGGTTTGATAGAAGTGATATAAGGTATGCGGGATATCCGCTTCTTCTATTAAGCCTTCAAAATATTTTTTAGGCAGATAAATGTCTTCTAATATACAAAGTTCACCATCAATCTTTCTTTTGCGAGATAAAACAATAACTTCTTCATCATCTTTGAGTTGTAAATTCTCGGCAATATCGCCAGTAGCAAGTTCAATTTTTCGAGATAAAGTCTCTGATTTAGGTAATTCAGGCTTATTACCATCAGCTACAATAGGGAAGAATTTATACAAAGCACTTTGGCTAGTGCGTTCTGAAACAAAAGTACCAACACCTTGCTTTCTCTCTAAAATCTTGTCTGCAGTTAATATGTTTAATGCTTTGCGCACTGTACCTTGGCTTACATTAAATTCATCAGCAAGTTGAAACTCATTAGGTAGCATTTCTCCTGGTTTCCAGCGTTGCTCTACGATCAGTTGAGTCACATATTCTTCAACTTGTTTATAAAGAGGCTGGTATGAAGGGCCATTTGAGCTAAGTTTACTTTCGAATTTATTTTTTTTCATTGGTTACTACAAATAGTCCTAGACTGAGTTTATCAAGATAACTTACGGCGATTATATAAACAAATACAATGGAACAATACTATTAAAGCATTATATTATAAATACTTGTTGTCTATTTATCCCTTAATAAAATAATTATTGATAGTTACTCGCTAAAATTACTATCTTTTATGTCTTATATAAGATATCTTTTTTCGAAATAAATTAATAATTGGAGTTTAGCGATGTCTGAATTTAATGTAAACAGTCCTCAATGGAATGATATGAAACAGCTTATCATTATAGGTAAAGCTAGCATCAGTAATAACGTTGTTGAATTCAATACAAATGAGGGAATGATCCGTATTTCTTTATCAAATGCTGGTGTGCGCTTTCAATTAGGCGAAGCAAGACAATACAATTATGAAATGATAAAAAATGCCCCCCTGGTTATCGAAACAGAGTTAGAAAGCTTTGATGATAAATCTATTATTTCAGCAGGTGACTATAAATTAATCATAGAACACTCTCCGTTTAATTTCGTATTAACTAAGCTTGATAAAGTTATTCAATCTACACCAAAAGATGGTCATTTTGTGCGTCAATACCGATTACCTCCTTTAACTAAAATTGAAGACAAATGGTTTATGTCATTTGAGTTAGGTTCTAGCGAGCCTGTTTATGGTTTAGGTGAAAAGTGGGGTAAGTTAGATAAAAGAGGGCAACTAATTCGCTCTTTTAATCATGATGCATTAGGTGTAAATGCTGAAATATCATATAAAAATGTGCCATTTGCATGGAGCCCTTCAGGTTGGGGACTTTTCGTTCATACACCTGCTCCCGTAACTCATGGGGTTGGATTCGCTCCTTGGTCCCAACGCTCATACGGTTTACTTGTAGAAGATAATTACGCAGATATTTTCTTATTACATGCAGACTCTAGTGCTGACATGCTAGATCTGTACACCCATATTACCGGTAAAGCGCCAACGCCTCCTGATTGGAGCTTCGGTGTTATTTTATCTAAAGCATATTACAAAGATGTTCCTGAACTAATGAGTACAGCAAAAGCTGTGCGTGAACATAATATGCCATGCGATGTGATCACCCTTGATGGCCGTGCATGGCAAGATACCGATACTCGCTTTGCCTTTGAATGGGATAAATCTAGATACGATAACCCAGCTAAAGTCATCAACGATTTAAAAGCGATGAATTTTAAAGTGTGTATTTGGGAATACCCAATGATTTCAGTCGAAAACGACTTATTCGATACTTTAGATAAGAAAGGTTGGTTGATTAAAGACAAACGAACTGGAAAATCATTTCAGTATGATTGGGATATGAGTGCGTTTGGTGAGGTACTTACGCCATTACCTAAGTCAGGTATTTTAGATTTTACTCACCCTGAAGCTTACGAGTTTTGGTGTGAAAGCCACAAGCCGTTATTTGATCTAGGTATCGATATGATCAAGGCCGATTTTGGTGAGCAAATAGAAGACGATAACATGCTTGCTCATAATGGAGAGTCAGGCCAAGCGTTACATAATATTTATACTTTACTTTATAACCGCTGTGTATATGAAGCGGCACAACGTTATAGCAAAAATGGTCCTTTCTTATTTAGTCGTTCTGCCTGGATTGGTTCTCAAAATTATCCAAGTCAGTGGGGCGGAGACCCTCAAGCTGATTGGGGTGGATTAGCTGCGAGTATTCGTGGTGGATTATCTTGGGGACTTTCAGGTTCACCATTTTATGCAACTGATGTTGGTGGCTTCTATAAAGATACACGTGATGCAGAACTCTTTGTACGTTGGATCCAGGCAAGTGTGTTTTCAGCTCACATGCGTTTGCATGGTATTGGTCAACGCGAACCATGGGCTTATGGAGAAGCTGCTGAAGTATGTGCAAACCAAGCATTAAAATTACGATATACATTATTACCTTATATTCAGAAAACAGCGCAACAATCTACAGCTTCAGGTTTACCAGTTCAAAGAGCTATGGTTTTAGCTTTTCCTGATGATAAAGCTGCATGGCATTTTGAAGATCAATATATGTTTGGTGATGATTTACTCGTTGTTCCTTGTTTACAGCCGGGTGGACAAGTAGAGTTTTATTTACCTGAAGGCGATTGGAAGATGATGAACGACAATCAAAACCGAAGCTTTACGGGTGGTAAAGTTCATCAACTCACATTAAAGCTTTCAGAAATTGCTGTTTTTGCATTAGTAGGTAAAACAATTCCTTTGGGTGCTGAAATTGAACATACGGATGAAGTAGATTCAATTGCAACTATTACCGAGTATTGGACGGTATAAAGTAAAAAAAATATAAAAATTATAAAAATTATAATAAAAGACACTAACAGCTACACGTTATAACTGTTCACTAAAACAAACATTAAAGAGCAATAAGCTCTAATAAATTTGAACATAAAAAGTTTTAACGGGCTTAGTTAGTGTCTTCACAAACGGGGATTTTTCAAAATGTCATCGATACAAATATTTTCGACACTGGCATCATGTATGTTTTTTATGGGGATAGTTGCATGGATCTCTTACCAAAAAACAAAAGGTGAAACCGATTCAAAAGACGGTTATTTTCTAGCAGGTAGGGGACTAACAGGTGTATTTATCGCTGGATCTATGTTGCTTACTAATTTATCCGCAGAGCAGCTTATAGGGCTTAACGGCTCAGCTTACAAGTTCAACTTAAGTGCTATGGCTTGGGAAGTAACCGCTGGGTTTGCTACTATTGTTATGGCGTTAGTTTTCCTACCTAAATACCTTGCCGGCGCTTTTACTACCTTACCTGAATTTTTAAAATCACGCTTTGATGATTCAGTAAGAAGAATGACCGTAGTCTTATTTATGGTGGGTTATGGGCTAATCACAATCCCTTCAGTGTTATATGCCGGTTCTGTAGCTGTTTTACGCTTATTTGATGTACCTGAATTACTTAATTTAAGTTATGAACTTAGTTTAGTTCTTACTATTGTAATGGTGGGCAGTGTCGGTGCGTTATATGCAATATTCGGTGGCTTAAAAGCTGTTGCTGTGTCAGACACTTTAAATGGTGTTGGTTTACTTATTATTGGTATTCTAGTTCCAGTGCTTGGTTTATCTTTATTAGGAGGGGGAGATATAGGTGCTGGTGTTGATACTATTTTAAATGACCACACCGAAAAGCTTAATGCCATAGGTGGTGAAAGTGATCCTGTTCCTTTTGGAACAATCTTTACCGGAATGATTTTCGCTAACTTATTTTATTGGTGTACTAATCAATATGTTATACAAAGAACATTAGGCGCAAAAAATTTAGCTGAAGGACAAAAAGGTGTTCTACTATCAGGCTACTTTAAATTGTTAGTACCATTTTTAATGATGTTACCAGGAGTTATTGCATTCCACTTATATCAAGGGAAAGAACTACCATCATTCGATTTAGCTTACCCACAATTAGTTAAAGATGTATTGCCAAATTATATGTCAGGTTTTTTCTTAGCCGTATTATTAGGCACTGTTTTTAGCTCATTCAATTCTTTATTAAACAGTGCAGCGACACTTTTCTGTTTAGATGTTTATATGCCATTTAAAAAAGATAAAGTCTCTGACAAACAACTGATTAAGGTCGCCAAAATTGCGAGTGTAGTTATCGCATTATTCTCTTTTATTGTCGCACCTTTATTGATGTTTGCTCCTGAAGGCTTATGGCAAATAATCCGTATATTTACAGGCTTTTATAATATTCCTGTGATTACGATTGTTTTAGTCGGTTTTTTCACTGCTAAAGTACCTGCAATAGCAGCCAAGGTAGTGATCATATTTCATGTAATAACTTATGGAATTTTAAAGTTTGTAATAGAAGTTGATATTAACTTCATCCATATATACGCAATTTTATTTGTTATTGAAGTTAGTATGATGTTGTTAATAGGTCATTTCTATCCACGTGAAGGGGAGATTATTTTCAAGTCCACAGGTTCTGTTAATCTTGTGCCATGGAAATATGCACAACCGGTCGCCATTACTTTAGCGGCTCTAATTGTTCAGTTATATCTACTATTTTCACCTATAGGCTTGGTTGATGGTTTTAGTGTGTATTACTTACCTTGTAGTTTAACTGTGCTACTTCTTAATATTGTTTTTTGCTCTATTGTTATTCAACGATGGAACAGAAAACATGCATTTACAAATAACCTTTCTGTAAACTAAATGATAGGATCTTATAAGAGTTAGCTAGTTATTTTACTTCTAGCTCTTGATATATATACATATTTTATGTGTTTAGTCTTATATAAGATATTAGTTGTTTTATCTATTATAAGCGTGTAATCTAAAATTACAGTGTTGATGATTTAACCAAAATTCAATCACTAGAAAATAATAATACAAATGCTCAAAAGAGCATGAATAACCAAATAAATATAACAATCTATAACAACAAGTAAATCGGGGAACTATATGAACAACAAAAAAAACAAGCTTTCATTAGCGATTGTTTCAGCATTAGCTATCACAAGTATCGCTATGCCAACATTAGCAGAAGAAAGTAAAAAAAATGAAGGTTTAGAAACAATTACCGTTACATCACAAAAGCGTGTTGAACGTGTTTCAGAAATTCCAGTAGCCGTTTCTGTTTTAAGTAGTGATCAAATAGACTCATCTTTTTCAAGCAGCTTCGAGGGCCTTCAAAATTTAGTGCCATCAGTAAGTTTTAAGAAAGGTACAACAAGTCGTAATTCTGCAATTACAATTCGTGGTATTGGTACTATATCATTCAGTGTTGCCGCAGAACCTAGTGTTTCAACTGTTGTAGATGGTGTTGTATTAGGGCGTTCAGGTCAGGCATTTACTGATTTATATGATTTAGAACGTATCGAAGTACTGAGAGGACCACAAGGAACTTTATTTGGTAAAAATGCTTCAGCAGGTGTTGTAAATATTACAACTAAACGACCTTCTGGTGCAACAGAGGGGATGGTTGAAGCAACCTTATTCCAAGGCAACGAATATAAAATCAAAGGTAAACTTCAAGGCGAAATTAATGACAGTGCAGCCGCGAGCATTGTTGTTACTAAATCAGGCTACGACGGTAACTTATACAACGTATATAATAACGAAAATGTAAACGGTTACGATAAACAGGGTTTTAGAGCGATGCTTGATCTAGAAGTCTCGTCTGATACAAAAGCCTTATTTATCTTTGAGAGTGCTGAATCAAATGATGATTGTTGTGCTGATGTGGAAGGATTACCAAGCGGACGTAATCCCGATTCAAAAGCAGCGCCTAATAGCAATGGTATAGTTGATGGTGTTGCTGACTTTGACCTAGACCAACGTTTAGTTGACCATGATTTTGAATCTCGTACTATTGATAATACCACAGCATTTTCAGTTCAAATTGATAAAGAGTTAGGGGATTATACGTTAACTTCAATTACAGCCTACAGAGAATGGGAAAACACTGAATATCGTGAAGGTGATTTTACTTCTATTGCTGGTGACTCAACAGACTTAGTTACTTTCGACAATACCCCTCCATTTCAACTTCATGATGTTGGACCACAAACTTGGCGTCAATTTTCACAAGAAGTACGTATAGCATCACCGTTAGGTGAGGCTGTAGATTGGCAAGCAGGTGCATTCTTTTGGAAAATGGATTCCGAGCGAAATTTTACACGTGATGCAAGTTGCCAGAATAATGGTGGTCAATTAAATGATGCAATTTCAAATTACTTGATGACAACACAAGGTGTTGATGCTCCAACAGATACTGAAGTTTCGGATTTTATCTCGGCTGAAGGTATTACTTGTAATGCTAATGACATTGTTAGTGCTACAGCTTACATGCGAACAGAATTTGTGAACTGGGCATTATTTGGGGATGGTAAATATCACGTGTCTGATGATTTTAGATTATTATTTGGTGCGCGTTATACAAATGACGAGATCGATTTTACTCACACTAGAATAAGTAATGATCAATACGGTCGTCGTGGTGTTGGTGTTAGACCTGCCACAGAAAACACAGATTTCGCTGGTGGCACAGATAACACTAATACTTCATTCAAGTTAGGTGCTCAATACGATATTAATGATGAGAGTATGGTTTATACTACTTGGTCGCAAGGTTATAAAGGTCCTGGTTTTAATGTGTTCTATAACATGGCTGAATCAGATACTGCTCCAATTGCAGAAGAAACGAATGATGCTTATGAAATTGGTTATAAGTATGCATCAAGTAATTTTGTATTTAATGCTGCTATCTTTAAGACTGAAATCGAAGGTTTCCAGGCGAATAACTTTGATAATTCAAGTGGCGTAACACTTACACGTTTAACAAACGCCGGTAATGTTTCGACTCAAGGTATTGAGGCTGACTTTGTTTGGCAAGCATCAGATAACTTAACTATTTCTGGTGGTTTAGCTAAAGTTGACGCTGAAATTGACGAGTTTTTCTGTCCTGTTGGTGAAAGCTGTACAGATCGTTCTGGCTTAGATGTTCCATTTTCACCTGATTTAAAATACTCTCTTGCAACTGAATATGTAACTGAGCTTGAAGGTATGAACATTATTTGGAATGCATCATATGTTTATACTGATGAGCAGGTTGCTACTTTACCTAGTAATATAGGTGAGTTTGGTCCAGAAGTTCAACTACCAGATTACGCCTTATTAAATGCAAGTGTTGCTTTCTCGTTTAACGACGATAAGTACCGTTTCACATTAATAGGTAAAAATCTGACAGATGAGCAGTTCTTCACGAGTTACAGTGGCGATGGTTTCAGGTATCAAGTACCACGTGATGCTGATAGATACTTTGGTGTTCAATTCAGATCGAATTTTTAATGGTTGATCTTTCATCTTAACTAAGCCTGCGAAAGCAGGCTTTTTTTGTTTAAATTGTAATTATTGTTCAGTTAATAATATAGAAAATGTAGTACAGCACTTTTACATAAAGTAAGTAGGAGATTTAAAGCTTTGCTGAGATTAGAAAGATGATGAAGACAGAATTTTATTTATAAAAGATTATTATCTTACAACGTTAAATATTAGATTAGGTTGAGTAATAAAACCAACCGAGCTTAAGTGATGATTATCAGTTCAAGTATAGAGTTGAAAGACCTCAAATTAAGTTACAGAGTAAACAATTACTATAAATTTGGTGGGTACTAAGCCTTTCATCTCGCTCTTGATATTATGTTGATTTTGGAATGAACTCACCATGAAAATCATCGGGTGTTTTGCCATTTACTTGGGCCGATAACCATTCTAAATATGTTCGAATAGGCAAAGCTTCAGAGTAGTAATATCCTTGGCCTATATCACAACCAAAAGCTGATAATGTCGTTTCATCTTGTAACGTGGTTAGTCCCTCAGCAACAACTTCTAAGCCAACACCTTTTGCCATTTTTACGGTAGTTTCTGCTATTACACGGCGTTTTTCATCATTATGAATATTTTCAACAAATTGCTGATCTATCTTTAATTCCTGAAAGGGCAGTTTATCTAAATTGGCTAATGATGAATAACCTGTACCAAAGTCATCAATACTTACTTTTATCCCTAAAGCTGTAAATTTATCTATCACTTGTACAGCATGTTCATTTTTGGCAATGTTAGCGGATTCAGTTATTTCAAAAATAATTTTTTCTGTAGGAACGTTGAATTTGTCCACTATATCTAACATTTCTTGATAAAAGCCTTTAGATGTTAAATTGATGCCACTAATATTAATAGACACCATATGACTTCGGTAGTCTTCCATAATTAATGTATGTTGAGCTAGAGACTGTTCTAAAACCCATAAAGTGATCTTATTAATCAAACCCATATCTTCCGCTACCGGAATAAATATTGATGGAGAAATATAGCCTTTAGTTGGGTGATTCCAACGGATCAAACATTCACTACCACAGACTTTACTGGTTTTTAGATCGACTTGTGGTTGATGATATATCTGTAATTCATTATTACGTAAAGCATGTTGAATATCAGAAGCAAGTTCAAGTAAGAAAGTTGAATTATCTCGAGTATGCGTTTCATAAGTTGCCCATTTCTCAGGCGTGTTTTGGGCTTCTCTGATCGCTAAAATTGCATGTTTAATTAATTGTTTGCTTGTTGTTCCATGTTCTGGGTAATGAGCAATACCAATGACACCGGTTAATGATAAATTCAGATCTTTTATCGTATAGGCTTTACACAGAATGTTTTGTATCGATTGAATAAAAACTTCAGTTGATACTTTAAGCTCATCTAGGTTTACAATAAAACCAATACACTTTCCTTGAATATAACTAAGCTTTTCATTATCAAAGGTAATTGGGCTAATGGCTTTGTTATTATTAAAATATAAGCTTAAGCTCTGGTTAAATCGCTTAAATAAAGCAAATAAAGTTATGTCATCAACATAATGTTGCATGTTTTGAATATGCTCAGGTTGGATAACAATCACACTAAATTTTTCATTATTATCACTAAGTCTCTTTATGGTATTTGTTAAATTTAACTGTCGTGGTAAACCAGACTTAATATGATGACTGAGGTGATGTAACTTGTCTTGTTCATTCTTCCTCATTCTTTCTGTTAATGCTAAAGCGATAAAACCTATTTGTGTAATAACACCGAGAATAAAAGCATTTTTAGCAACAAATGAATACTCCACATAGCCAACTGAAATTAAATATTGAGTGACGGAACCCGCTAAATAAGGAAGCCATGAAATATAATAAAACTTCGCCCAAACAAATTTCTTATTAATGTTTCTAAAAACAACTAATATCCCGAATAGCCAAAGTATAGGTTGTAACCATAGGAAAATAGTTAAGTGGCTAGAGAAGACAAACTGCGCAGCTAAAACTAATACGATAAAAGTTGCGATAAGGGTATAAAACCTTATTTTAAATACCTTATTTGTCATTATTCTATCTTGTAAGAAATACAAAGAAAAAATGATCAAATAAATATTAAGAGCATATTGAAAATATAAACTCTGCTGATTTAGCCATAATTGAAAGTCATTTGAAAACAATAAATAACCAAAACCACTACTCGTTGAAAACACTAAGAAGGTGCAAATTAAGTAAGCTGCATAGGTAAAATTCACTCTATCTTTGAGAGATATATATAAAGCAATATTGTTTTTAGAAATCAGTAAAACTATACCTATAAAGGCACCAAATAGGGCGATAGAAGTATGAATATATCGGTCAAAGTATGCGTAGTCATATATTTTTACAGGAGCAACACGGTTAGTATTTGTTTTAAGTTGAATAAAAAAGGAAAGAGAATCATGTGCGGGTAAGTTAAAAGAAAAATGTGGAAACATGTGCTGAAAAATTGAATTTTCTAATGTTATTTTTTCTATAGGGGCTTTTTGTTTAGTGACTTTGTAATGCGAATGTATATTTTCTGAAAGAGCATCAATATGTAAAATTCTGTTTAGCTTATTGTCGGTTTTATTCGTTATAGTTAACTTAACCCAGTAAAAGTTGTCACTTATTTTATTTGAATCTAGGCGCTCTTTGTTAACAAACAAATGCATGCTCGAAATTGGTGGTTCTAAATCAGGCTGTTGTTCTGCTGTGAGTAAATATTCATATTCAATAGGCGTTTGTGTTGAAACAATACTTGGGTAATCGCCTAAGCCCCATAGATTTTTGGCAACTAACCATAAAACAAGACTTATCGAAGCAATGAAGAAAAATAGAAAGCCAACCTTTATTGTTTTATTGGCCTGTTCTAGAAAAGAGATAACTTGCATGAAAAAGGAAACCTAATACTTTAGAGTTCAATCTAAAAAGTACCTTTTGTAGTGTTTTTATTATTTTAACGATAATAGCGTTTAAAAAGAAATATTGCACGGTGAATTCATATTTATATCATAAAGAAATAGCTTTAGCTTTTAGTTGATAAATGTGGTTCTTGTATCATTTTTTTTAAATTTAGCTCTTCGGAAGGGTTACAGATTTATTGATAATTCTTACTCGTTAAAACGTTTAACAAGTACCTATCCTGAAACACCATGAAGTGATAGTTAAACAAAAACAGATGACTTGATATAAATAAAACGCCTTTATTTGGTAACGCGTATCTATCAAGTTGTTGTTTTTATGATGTTAAGTTTTATTAGGTGATTAGTTTAAGAATATTTACCTATTATATTAGCTTTAATACTAAAGCAGAGAGAAAAGCATCAGGCGAGTTTCTTCTCTGCATATATTTAACTGTCATCTTTGATAAGTATCTCGATTAAGATAAACGTTTAATAATCAAAGGGTGATTATCTATAAAGTGCTGTAGTTTGTTTTTCTCTGCTTCTGTTAAATATAAGCCTCGTTTACTACGTCGCCAAATAATGTCTTCTAACGTTAAAGCCCATTCACTTTCAATTAAATAGTTTACTTCAATCTCGTATAAATCTTTACCAAAACACTGCCCCAAAGATTCTATATTTTTGGCTTCTTTCAAAAATAAATAGGTATAGGTGCCATAACTTCTAACATAACGAGTAATTAAACTCGACGATAACCACGGATATTTATTTTCAATTTCAGCTTGTAAATCTGTTTTATCTTTAAAGTTTCCGCCGGGTAATGCTTTTAATGCTGTCCACTTATCGCCAATATTTCTAAAATAGGGGGCTACTTTATTTACAGCGGCTTCAGATAGTTTTCTGTATGTGGTAATTTTTCCACCAAAAATAGATAAAATAGGCGCTTTATCATCTTCATCACTTAACTCTAATGTGTAATCACGAGTAACGGCTTGGGCAGAGTCAGATTCGTCATCTAGTAAAGGTCTTACACCTGAATAAGTAGTGACAATGTCAGATCGTGAGATTTTCTTCTTAAAGTACTCATTGGTGATATTGATTAAGTAGTTAATTTCATCGTCAGAAATTTTAACGTCTCTTGGATTTTCGTCATATTCAACGTCGGTTGTACCGATAAGAGAAAATTCATCTTCAAACGGTATAACAAATACAATACGCTGATCAGCATTTTGTAGCATGTAAGCTTGCTCTTCATCATGTATACGAGGAACAACAATATGACTGCCTTTTACTAATCGAACTTTCTGAGGCGATTTAATCGTTAGAGCGTCACTAAATAGTTTAGCTACCCAAGGACCTGAAGCATTTACGATAGCTTTGCTTTTAACTGTTTTTTCTTTACCAGTTAAAACATCTTTGAGTACAACAACCCAAAGGTCATTCTCTCTGTATGCTTTAATACATTGAGTGCGCGTTAAAATAGCTGCGCCGTTTTCTTTTGCTGAGATCGCATTAAGAACAACTAATCGAGCATCGTCTACCCAACCATCTGAATATTCAAAGCCCTTTTTAATTGAAGGTACTAAAGCACTATCTTCTAAAAACTTTATGCCTTTAGAAGAAGGTAAGGTAACGCGCTTAGCTAAATTGTCGTACATGAACAAACCGATACGGATCATCCATGAAGGTCTTAAATGTCTTTGATGAGGTAAACGAAAAGCTAAAGGCTTTATAATATGAGGAGCATTCTTAATCAGTGTTTCGCGCTCGGCTAAAGCTTCTCTAACTAAACGGAACTCGTAATGCTCTAAGTAACGTAAACCGCCATGAATAAGTTTGCTGCTATTTGATGATGTTGCAGATGCTAAATCGTCTTGTTCACATAATAGAACATTCAAACCTCTACCTGCTGCATCAGCGGCTACACCTGTACCGTTTATACCACCGCCTATAACAACGATATCAAAGGTATTATCCATTTTGTTCACTCACTTATTTAAATGTGTTACTTAATAATTAAATCATCAAACTATCACTTAATGGCACTTAATGATTTTCGTTAGTGAGTATTTTAATGTTCGTTTGTGTTCGAATGCAAGTAATAAAGAAAATAAATAATATTTAGACATAAAAAATGCAGAACAACTGCATTAATTATAAAGAATAGCTGTGCTCTTACTGGGTTTAATTAAACAACATAAGTTTGAACATTATTAGTTTCTAAAATCTCATTCAAATCACCCGGCGGTACTTCATCGGTAAAGAAGTGATCTATTTGTGAAATATTACCTTGTTTGACCATAGCGTTTCGACCAAACTTTGAATGATCCGTCGCTAATATAACGGTCGTTGAATTTTGTATTATAGCTTGTGCAACTTTAACTTCTCTAAAATCAAAGTCGAGTAAAGAACCATCATTACTGATACCACTAATCCCGATAATGCCGAAATCCATATGAAACTGACTGATGAAATCACATGTGGCTTCACCAATAATACCACCATCTTTATGGCGTACTTCTCCAGCAGCAATAATCACAGTAAAGTCTTCTTTAGCCGATAGAATGGTCGCTACATGAATGTTATTCGTTACTATATTTAAGTTGGAGTGATTAAGCAGAGCTTTAGCAATAGTCTCTGTTGTTGTACCAATGTTAATAAAAACTGATGCGCCATTGGGTATCATACTCGCAACTTGTTTTGCTATTTTTTCTTTAGCATCTAAGTTCATTATTTTACGTGATTGATAAGATGTATTTGCACTACTTGATGCTGCTTCCGCGCCACCATGATGTCTAATAATATTGCCATTTTCAGCAAGTTTATTTAAATCTCTTCTGATGGTTTGCGGTGTAACGTCAAAATGTTGAACTAGGGTATCAATATTCACAAACCCATTATTATGTACAAATTCTACCAACTCAGTTTGGCGTTGATTTAAACTCATTTTGATAGCCTTAATTTGGTCTTTTTAATCGACTATTTATCTATAAATAATCTGTATATTTATTAGTTAATGTATAAGTTAATTACACGCTTAATCACTTAAATAATCATATTCATAAGCAGGTGGCTAAGCGTATTTATCTAACAATAATTATCACATATAAGTATTTTTGTTCACAATTGGTAAATCTTTATAAATGTTCGATATAGAAAATTAATTATTGCTTTAGCGATTTTTTATGTGCATTATCGAATAAATATAACCTATTTACTCAATAAAAGTTATCACAATGTCTAAATATATTTTATCGATAGATCAAGGGACAACAAGTTCTAGAGCCATTTTATTCACTACAAAAGGTCAAGTTTTTGCAGTTGCACAAGCAGAGTTTGAACAACACTTTCCGAAAAATGGTTGGGTTGAACATAAACCTGAAGATATATGGAACACAGTTGTTGATGTTTGTCAGCGTGTTTTAAGTGAGAACAACATCGCTGCTAGCCAAGTGATCTCAATAGGTATAACTAATCAGCGCGAAACTACTTTAGTGTGGGACAAAAAAACAGGTAAGCCGGTATATAACGCGATTGTTTGGCAAGACAGAAGAACTGCAGAATATTGTGATTCTATAAATAGTCCTGAAACCGCTGAATTGATTAATAGTAAAACGGGTTTGTTATTAGACCCTTATTTTTCTGCGACTAAAATTAAATGGATATTAGATAACGTAGAAGGCGCTAGAGAAAAGGCAGATAAAGGAGAATTAGCTTTTGGTACCGTTGACAGCTTTCTTCTATGGCATTTAACCTCAGGTGAAGTACATAGAACTGACGCTACAAATGCTTCTCGTACTATGATTTTCAATATTCATAGTCAAGAGTGGGATGAAGAACTATTAGCTTTGTTTAATATTCCAAATTCATTATTACCTGAAGTGATGGATTCATCGTGTGAGTTTGGACTTTCTTCTCCTGAAATATTAGGTGAAGCCATTCCAATTCAAGGTATAGCAGGGGATCAACAAGCAGCCTTATTCGGACAAGCTTGTTTTGAACAAGGTATGGCGAAAAGTACTTACGGTACCGGCTGTTTTTTAATGTTGAATACAGGAGATAAACCTCTTGTTTCAAAACACCGTTTACTCACTACCGTTGCATATCGACTAAATGGTAAACCTACCTATGCTATTGAAGGTAGTATTTTTATGGCAGGTGCTACCATCCAATGGATTCGAGATGGTTTAAAATTTATAGGTAATGCGAGTGAAGCTGAAGGTATTGTTGAAGGTGTGCCTTTCGACCATGGTGTTGTGTTAGTGCCTGCATTTACTGGTTTAGGTGCTCCTTATTGGGATCCTAATGCTAGAGGTGCAATTTTAGGTTTAACGCGTGATTCAGGTATTAAAGAAATAGTTACAGCAGCATTACAGTCAGTTTGTTATCAAACGAAAGACTTACAAAAAGCCATGGAAAGTGACGGTTTACGTTTAACCAAGTTACGAGTTGATGGCGGTATGGTTGCTAACAACTGGGTATTATCTTTCTTAGCGAATATTTTAGGTGCTGAAGTTGATCGACCTGAAATTATCGAAACTACGGCTTTAGGTGTCGCGTATTTAGCTGGTTTGCAGGCTGGTGTGTTTTCTTCTACTGAAGAGTTAGCCAGTATGTGGCATTGTGAGCGAAAGTTTGAACCAAGTATGTTGCCTAAGCAAAGAAACGATTTGTATAACCATTGGTTAGCGGCTATCAAAAAAGTGCAGAGCTAACCAATGAGTAAAATCATGTAGTCTCTAAAATAGGTTAACTCAATTGTTAACTAAAATTTGAGCGAAATCCTATTTTATCAAAATGAAGCATAAACAAAAAAGCCGTTTTTCCTTACGAAAAACGGCTTTTTAATATTTTCTGACTTAGACTAATTAAAACCAGTTCTATGCGAATAACGACATTACGTCTTCTATTTTGATCATAGATTTTTCGCCAGTTATTCTGTTCTTAACTTCAAGTTCTTGGTTATCTAAATTACGTTCACCAATAACTAATAGCAAAGGTGTTCCGATTAATTCATGATCTGCGAACATTACACCAGGTCTTTCTTTTCTGTCATCAAATATTACTTCAATACCTGCTTGTTGTAATTGTTCGTACATAGCTTCAGCGGTTTCTTTAACTCGTGCTGATTTTGCCATGTTCATTGGAACAATCGCCACTTGGTAAGGTGCGATAGCTGCAGGCCATTTGATACCATATTTGTCATGGTTCTGTTCAATAGCGGCAGCAACAATTCTTGAAACACCAATACCGTAACAACCCATAGTTAATGTTTGGTTTTTACCTTGTTCAGTTAAAACACCACAGTTCATTGCTTCTGCGTATTTTTGACCTAATTGGAAAATATGACCTACTTCAATACCACGCTTGATAATAATGTTACCTGAACCACATGGGCTAGGATCACCTTCAACAACGTTACGAATGTCAGCAACCGTGTATTCTGCACAGTCACGATCCCAGTTGGCGCCAGTAAAGTGAACATCGTTTTTGTTAGCGCCACATACAAAGTCAGCTAAATGAGCTGCACTTCTATCGACAATAACAGGAATGTTTAAACCAACAGGACCAATTGACCCTGCATCACAACCAGCTGCTGCTAATATTTGCTCATCTGAAGCAAAAGTAAGCGGAGACGCAACTAAAGGTAAATGCTCTGCTTTAATTTCGTTTAACTGATGATCGCCTCTTAATACAAGTGCGATAACTGGAGTAGGTTGACCTTTAACTTCTTCACCTAAAACTAGTAATGTTTTAGCCGTTGCCTTAACGTCAACTTTTAAGAAATTAGCTACATCTTCAATAGTTTTAACACTTGGTGTTGAAACCTCAGTTAAATCTTGCGTAGCAGCAGGGCGTTCACCTGTAGGTGCTAAAGCTTCTGCTTTTTCGATATTAGCAGCAAAATCGCTTGCGTCACTAAAGGCGATATCATCTTCACCAGATTCAGCTAAAACATGAAACTCATGCGAAGCTTCGCCACCGATAGAGCCCGTATCAGCAATAACAGGACGGTAATCTAAACCTAAACGATCGAATATTCTGCAATAAGCATCAAACATGATTTGGTAGGTTTTTTCTAAACATTCATCAGTTAAATGAAAAGAGTAAGCATCTTTCATTAAAAATTCACGGCCACGCATAATACCGAAGCGAGGACGTATTTCATCACGGAACTTTGATTGAACTTGATACACGTTTAAAGGGAGTTGTTTGTAGCTGCTAATTTCATTAGCCACTAACTTAGTAATAACTTCTTCGTGGGTTGGACCTAAAACAAACGGACGATTATGACGATCTTTTAAACGTAATAACTCAGGACCATAGTCATCCCAACGTCCAGATTCTTCCCACAAGTCAGCAGGCTGAACCATAGGCATCAAAACCTCTAATGCGCCAGCACGTTCCATTTCTTCACGTACTATGTTTTCAACTTTTCTTAAAACTTTTAAACCAGTGGGAAGCCAAGTGTATAAACCTGAAGCTAAATTACGTACTAAACCTGCACGTAACATTAATTGATGGCTGATAACTTCAGCATTTGCTGGTGTTTCTTTTAGTGTAGAAAGTAAATATTGGCTAGTACGCATGGATTAAAGATTTCCGTTAAATAGACGTGTTAATTTCATAGTGGCGCTATTCTAGCAGGGCACTTTAGTTGGCAAAAGCTATAAATAAATTTTATTAATGTTTTTAATGCTAATACCACGAGTTACAGGGTTATATTCTGTAATGTATTACGTTACATTATTGAAAAATTAGGGGACAAAACAAGGAAAAAATTTATGCCTATAGAAGTAATACAAGCGGATTATCAGAACGAGCAACACACAACAGATTTACTCTTTTTGTTAATTGATTATGCGATGGATGTTATGGGCGGCGGTGAGCCACTTTCTGAGTACACGCAAAAACATTTAATTGGGAATTTAAAACAACAGAGTAATGTTTTTACCGTGTTAGCTTAAGTTGATGGTAAACCCGCTGGTATTGCTAATTGTGTTGTGGGTTTTTCAACGTTTGCCGCTAAACCTTTAGTTAATTTTCATGATGTGTCGGTTGTTAAAGCTTTTAGAAGACAAGGTATAACCCACTTATTGTTTAACAAGGTTGAACAAATCGCTAAAGACATGGGATGTTGTAAGTTAACATTAGAAGTATTGCAAGGTAATGAGGTGGCTAAAGCTGCTTATGAGAAAGAAGGTTTTGCCGGTTACGAATTAGATCCAAAAATGGGGCAAGCTGTTTTCTGGCAGAAGAAGTTATAAATCATTTAAGCTTTTTAGCTGATGCTAGCGTCAAGTTTATATAATAACTTAACGCTAAACCAGCATCAGTGTTCGTGTATGAATTTAGATTAGAAGGCTTTTGCTAGAATGAAATAGGTCTTCTTTTTGGGGGCTTGCCTGGTTCAGCAAAACTATCAATCAATTGTGGGGAATTTGTATTCTCAGGTTTCTTGTTTTGTGTTTTATTTTGAGCTTTGTTTTTACCATTTTTCTTAGCTTTTGTATTACCTTTAGCTTTGATGTTTTCTTGAAGAGATGCCGGTACTTTAACCGGTTTACTCGCAGACAAATTAGAACAAACTACCTGAACTATATCGCCATCAAACTCTATAACATCGTTATCGTATACTTTTTTTCTTTTTTGGAATTCAACTTCACCATTTAAATAAACATAACCTTCACTGATCACTATTTTGGCTTCGCCACCACCTGACACCATATTGGCTATTTTGAGTAATTTACATAGTTCAATGGGTTGATAAGAAATAGTAACAATAGGGTATTCATCAGACATTGGATTTTCTCTAAGATGCTAAATCAGCTTGGAATAAAAATAGCTGTAAAATAATTGCCGTTAGTTTACCACAAAAGCCTAAAACCCATATAAATTAAGATGGGTTATATTAACTGTGTGATTTGCCTTAAAGAAGTTCTTCTATTAAATGTTATAACGGATAATTTTGTGACTTTCACTCGTCTTTATTAAAAATACTTAACTCTCTAATATTCTCAGAGCAATAGCCGCAGCGGATGTTCTATTATCTACACCTAACTTTTTAAATATTTGTTCTAAGTGTTTGTTTACAGTACGTGGGCTCATTTCTAAAATTTGAGAAGTTTCCCAGCTTGTTTTACCGTAGGATACCCAATAAAGCACTTCTGATTCACGCTTGGTAATAGGCAGTTTTACTTTCAAATCTTCAGGTGTTTTTTGAGAACTGGTTTGAACAATTCGTAATAAATGTAGATCGTCCTGCTTACGTTCATACAAAATATTAAAAGGGGTGTTGAATGTTGAGATCATTAAATCTACATTGGTATCAGTATCTAACCAATCTTTTATCTCATCAGCTAATATACTCCAAGGTGTTGGATTGGCTCCCGCAAGCTCTTCTATTATTTCGTGAACTTGTGGTGTGGCCCAAGCTAATCGACCTTGGTTACTTACACAAAATACATTTTTACCTGCATGATCTAAAGCATCGTGAGCACTTAAGGCAAGTTTAGCTGTGTTTACATGGGTTTTTATACGCGCAATAACTTCATCGGGTGATATAGGCTTAGTCACATAATCAACACCGCCAGCGTTAAAACCTTTTACCACATCTTCAACATCGGTTAGTCCCGTCATAAAAATAATAGGTGTATGAGGCAGTATGGCTTTTAATTTTTTACAGGTTTCAAATCCGTCCATTTCAGGCATAACAGCGTCGAGCAAAATAACATCAGGTTCAACTTTTTCAACAATAGACAATGCCTGTAAACCGTTTAATGCCACTAATGCTGTATATCCTTGTGTATTAAGGGCTACATTTAACATCCCTAACGACTCAGGAGAATCGTCTACGACTAAAACCACATCACTCATTTTATTTTTCATCCCTGTTTCTTATTATTGGTTTGATTAATCAGTTCGTTTAAATACTGAGTAATTTTCGGAAAATTACATTGGGCAATATATTCATTTAGCTGAGATTTAACATTATTGGGCAAATGAAACTCATTATCTATTTTATCCATTTGCTCTTTAAAACCAGAAAGATAACCTATTTCAGATATAGCGATTAAAGTTTGATAATGGTCAGCTGTAACGCTCGATCTCGTTTCTACTTCTATCTTTTTAGTGGGTGTTGTACTGATATTATTAATGTTTTCATATTGCCATTCTATATGTAAAAACTGAGCGATTTTTCCTAACAAAGCATCAATATTTACAGGTTTAGCAATATAGCCATTATGAAAGCTTTTGGCTTGTAAGTTAGCATCGGCATCCCTGGCGTTAGCCGACACCATTAAAATAGGCATTACATAGTCAAGACCACGTATTTTTTTAGCCATTTGCCAACCATCCATATCAGGCATTCTTACATCTAATAATAATAAATCAGCCGAGTTGTTTGCCAACACTTGTAAACCAGTTTCAGCATTAGGGGCGAGTAACACCTTAAAACCTAAAGGATTCAATAAATCATTCATCAAGCGATGTTGGTTAGGATCATCATCTACCACTAATATCGTTTTTTCTGGACCTGTATAAGCAACAACTTTTGTTATCGCATATTCTGGCTCTTTAGGGGCTTCTTTAGTTTTTGATAACATTAAACGCAAAGTAAAGGTAGAGCCTTGGTCGATAACACTTTTTAACGTAATTTCACCCCCCATAAGCTCTGCTAACGATTGTGAAATAGTTAAGCCTAAACCTGTTCCACCTATACCTTGAGTATGAGTGTTTCTGATTTGTTCAAAGGGTTTAAATACCAACTCTTGATTTGCTTGCGATATACCGACACCTGTATCGGTAATACTAAATTGAGCCACGTTATTTCTGTAGGTTACATCAAAATTTACCGAGCCTTTTTCGGTATATTTAATCGCGTTTGATATTAAATTAATCAATATTTGTCTAAAGCGTTGTTTATCGGTAGCTACATAAGTCGGTAAATTTTTACTGATGTGGTAAGTAAATGCGATACCTTTTTGAGTAGCTTGCATTTGAAACATATTAACCAGCTGCATAAGGATGGAATTAAGGTTGATATCATCATTTTGCAGCGTAATTTTACCCGCTTCAATTTTAGAAATTTCTAACAAACCTTCAATTAAATCGGCTAAATGTTCACCATTCCTTTTTACTATCGATAAAGTTTCACGTTGCCTGCTTGGTATTGCATTATCTTGGCTAAGTAATTGTGCGTAACCTAAAAGTACGTTTAATGGTGTTCTTAATTCATGACTTAAGCCAGCTAAGTATCGGCTTTTAGCTTCGTTGGCAGATTCAGCCACTTCTTTAGAATTTTGTAAAGCGATTGAGGTCACTTCATGGGCATCAATTTCTATTGCCAAAGCATTGGTTTGTGAGCGTAATTCTTTTAGGGCAGAGCGGTTACTACTTCTTGCTAATATAAAAAGCCAACTCACCACACCAATAATAATTAACAATAAAAAGAATATTTTAATCAGCGTACTGGCGAAAACTTGTTTAATGGTGTCGTCTTCTAAAGGTACTTGTAGATAGATCAAAAACAAGATGCCGGCGCCAATAAAACTTAAACTTAAGGTTACTGCAACAAACTGCATTAAAGGCGTCGTTAAACGTCTTAACAATGCGGTAGTGAGAAATCGACTAAAAAAGTGGTGAGATTGTTTAGCTATAGTTGCCTTAGGTCGACATTTATCACCACATCTCACATCTAAACTACAACATAAAGAACAAATAGCGTTCTTGTAAGCGGGGCAGTAGGTCATATCTTCTTGCTCAAATTCGTTTTCACAAATATGACAAATGGTGGATTTTTTTATCTCAGGTAAGTTGTTATCAACAAGATAGAATTGTCCTTTAGTTAAGTAGCCTATGACTGGAACAAGAATAAAAGGTAAACCAAAGGCAATAAACGAAGCGAGTGCTTTAATGGTTTCTCCATACCAACCAAAATGAGCGGTAAAGCCAACAAAGGTGGCAATAATCATGGAGCCAACACCAACAGGGTTTATATCGTGTAAGCGCGAGCGTTTAAATTCAATGCCTTTTGGGCTGATACCTAATGGTTTGTTAATAATCAAATCAGCAACCACAGAACTCAACCAAGCTAATACAACCACAGAATAAACCGTTAACATTTTCTCAATGGTTTGGTAGATGCCGAGTTCCATTAATAGCAGGGCAATGCCTAAATTAAATAACATCCAAACAACACGACCAGGATGATTATGGGTAACACGTGAGAAGAAGTTAGACCAAGCTAAACTACCTGCATAAGCGTTAGCGACATTGATTTTTAATTGTGAGATCACCACAAAGGTACAAGCAACAATTAAGCTAACATTGGTATTGTCGAATACATAGCTAAAGGCTAAGTTGTACATATGAGCAGGATCTGCGGCTAACGCGTATTCAACACCTTGTTGTAAAGCAAAGTAAGCTAAAAATGATCCTAATAAGAGTTTTAAACCACCAAATATTATCCACCCAGGACCGCCAGCAACTAAAGCTAACCACCATTTCCATGGACTCTTTTTAGGTTTTTCAGGTAAAAAACGCAGAAAATCAACTTGTTCACCAATCTGTGCAACTAAAGCAAGCAACACAGCTGATGCAGAACCAAATAACAATAAGTTAAATGATGAGCCCGTTTCTCCAGCTTTACCTGTAAATTCGAACCATCCTTGTATGTCGGTATCGGCATGATTAAAGACAAAAAATAATGGTAAAACTTGTAATATTGCCCATATAGGCTGAGTCCATACTTGAAACTTACTGATATAAGCAATGCCGTGTGTTACTAGCGGGATCACTGCCACAGCGCTTATCACATAACCTATATATAACGGCATATCGAATAACAGATAAAGTGCCATCGACATAACGGCGGCTTCGAGGGCGAAAAAGATAAAAGTGAAGGAAGCATAAACTAAAGATGCAATGGTAGAGCCAATATAACCAAAACCAGCGCCTCGGCTAAGCAAATCGATGTCTACACCGTATTTAGCTGAATAATAACTAATAGGTAAACCGCTAACAAATATTACCAATACAACCGCTAATATTGCCCAAGCGGCATTAACAAAACCATAATTCAAGGTGACTGCACCGCCTATGGCTTCTAATACTAAAAAGGACACGATACCTAATGCGGTTATCGCTATTTTCCCCACAGAATGCTGGCGTGCTCGCTTAGCCGTAAAACGTAAGGCAAAGTCTTCCATCATCTCGTTAGCAACGAGCTTATTATAGGTTCGGCGTGTGGTTAGTATTTTTTGATTAGATTGCAACTTGTCTATCTTTTTAATAACTGATGAGCGGCACACTAGCATTCTACACAAAAATACAAAATTGAGATATGCGCAGAATTGCGTAGGTTTTTTATAAATTATTGCACTTATATGTATTTGTTGATTTATCTCATTGTTATAGATTGTTTGATATTGAAAATAGCTACGTGAATAAAAATTGTGTTTATGGCCTCTCAATTACTTGGATTTGCGCTTGAATTGGGTCTACAATTATTTTATTACTATAATTTTTTATACAAGCTGATGGGATAAGAATTACATGCAGAGTTTCTTTCGTTTAAAAATACAACACCAATTGTTAACTATTGTTTCCTTGTTGATTATTTTACTTGTTGCTGTCATAGCCGTTGTAAATTATCAATCTTCAAGTCAGCTAGTCATGGAAGATACGAAAAAACGGATGGAATCAGAATTACACAATAGTGCTAATTTACTGTCACCTTCATACAGCTTAAATTTAAGACTCACCCAAGGTGTTGCTGATAATTTAGTTAATAAATTAAGTCCATTATTAACGCTTAATCCTAATGAAACTAATAATATTTTGAAGCAACCATTACAAAACTTAATGCTCAGTAATAACTTATTGGTTGACAACTTTACTGTGATTGATCAGCTAACCGCTGAATACAAAATGCCGATCACAGTGTTTCAAAGAACACAAGATGATGATTTTATTCGAGTGAGTACATCATTAAAAAAAGAAAATGGCGACCGAGCTTACGGAACACTTTTAGGAAAAGAGAAGCATCCAGGTTATCAAACACTCATCAGTGGTAAAAGTTATTATGGAATGGCCAGCTTGTTTGGAAAAAACTATGTTACGGCTTATGTTCCATTAAAAATAAACTCTGACCAATATAACGTTATCGTATTCTCTGGATTGGAAGTAATCGATACCCTAGCAGCAATTAAAGAAGCCACAAATACATTTAATGAGAGCTCTATCGGAACTATGTATTTACTAGATTCTAAATTGAAAATGCTTAACCAGTCTAATAAGCCTGAAAACTTTGAAGAAATTCAGCAACAAGTCAAAAATGGTAACTCAGGACAGTTCTTAGTTAACGACTCTCAATATTTTTATGAAAAAATAGCAGGATACAATTGGACTTATGTAATTGAAGTGCCAATTGCAAGTATGACTAGTATGGCCGAAGTTATTCGTAATAATACAGCGCTTGTGGGTATAGTTGCTGTTTTCCTTACCTTAATTGTTTTAAGCATTCTCACTAAAGCTATATTTAAAGATATAAAACCTACCGTTGAAGCTTTAAAGGAGGTGGGAGATGGTGCCGTCTCAAGTGTTTCTTTAAACTTCAATGAAAACTCTAAAAAAGAAACAGATATTTTAATGGAATCTGTTACATCAATGGCAAATAAAATTCATGCCTTAGTGAGTGAGGTGCAACATCTCACCTCTGAAACAGACAAAACAGCTTCCGCTGTATTAGATAAGTCTAATGAGCAAATTAATATCAGCAGCGATGTCGAAAACCGTGTGCATTCAGTGGTTGTTGCAGTTGAAGAATTGACAGCATCCTTTAGTGATGTGGTTGAGCGTACAAATTCTGCATCACTGGCGGCGAATGAAATTAACAACACATCAAAACAAGCATCACTTACTATGAATAACCTTTCTTCTTATATAAGTAGCACCAAGAAAAATATAGAAGATTCATCTGCTGCTATTCATGAGTTATCTAATAGTGCCAATGAAATATCAACAGTTGCTGAACAAATAGATAGTATAGCTGAACAAACCAATTTGCTTGCCCTTAACGCTGCCATTGAAGCTGCTAGAGCTGGTGATGCAGGGAGAGGATTTTCTGTTGTAGCTGACGAAGTTCGTCAATTAGCCCAAAGAACTCAACAGAACGTTGTTGATATTAAAAATGTTATCGGCAATTTGCAGCAGCAATCTGGCAAAACGGTAAACAGTATAGAGCTAGTTAATAATTCAATTTCAATGGTTGAAGAGGCAACAGAACAAACCTTGTCTGAAATATCAGCTGTATCTGAATCTATTAGTGGTATTAGTGGTCAATTAGAGTCTATAGCTACGGCGACAGAAGAACAGGGTAATGTGACAAATGAAATTGCTCAAATGCAAAATAACTTAGCTGAAAATATGCAGTCATCATCAGCTATAGCCAATGATGTGCAGGCGCTAGCTAGCAAGATCAAAGAAAACAGTGAAAACCTGAATTCAGCAACTAAAGTGTTTAGGTAAATTACTTTTAGGTTTAAATATATGATCTAAGCATTTATTTGTTCAGGTTATATATTTACAACATTATAAATTAAGCCCTTCAATATTTTAAAGTATTACAACTTAAAGCCTAAAATTAAAACTTTGAATTTATCAATTTCCTATAAAGGTTTTATCATATGAACTAATTCGGCTTTGAAACCTAGGTTCTGATAAAAGATATCTGCTTTCTTGTTATTAGCAAAAACTTCTAAGTGTAACAGTCTACAGCCTATGTCTTTTGCCCATTTCTCGCCATGGCCCATCAATAACTTGCCAACCCCTAATCCTTGTGACTTGGGAGATACAGCAAGAAGAGGGACTGTTCCACAAGTTTCGCCTGAAATACTATCTTCATGTGTTCGTACGTGAATAAAACCTAACTTCACTTTATTGCGCTCTGCTATAAGAGTGATATGAGGTTTAGATGTTTCTGCTAGCATTTCAATAATATAGTCATCTTGCATTTTTTGAATGGCTTCATCACTATGCCAATCCAACTGAGCTACTTCTGCCAAGTGAGGTGAAAGCCCCAATATAAATGGATGATCTTCTTCCTGAATTTCTCTTACTGTAATTAAATTTTCCATATTTCCTTTATCTATTTTGACTTTGATAATTAACTCCAGATATTCACAAATAACTGAGTTAATAGGTATTTATCCTTTATATCAGTTTTTTTATAGTTTACCCCTAAACTTTTATTAATACATTTTACTCAGTCTTCGAATTACATTCACACATAACTACGCAATTATGCGTATGCCTTTGCGCGCTTTTACTCATATTAACCCTTTACAAAATACTCAATACTTATCCCATCCTTATTGGGTAAATCAATTGAACAGCTAACGCTTATATTTTCTGGCTGAACAGCTTATTACTTATTTAAGGAGGGGAAACCAACCCGTGTTACTTGTTCAAACATAAGAACTATAGAACACGATATTGAAATACATTAAGGGACGGAAAATATGAACATTTTACAAAAATTAACACCTATCGCTGCAACGGTTTTATTGTCATTAGGTACAGTGTCTGCCGCACAAGCAGATGATTCAATATATACATCAGTAATGGATAACTTAAGCATTTCAGGCTTTATTGATATGTCTTACGTATATTCAGATCCAGATGGTGGTGATTCAGTTAGTGTGTCTGGTATTGACCAAGCAGAAATCGACATTTCTTACGACTTTGGTAACAAGTTAACAGCTACTGTTGATATTGAGTATCAAAACTCAGCTGAAGGTGTAGACCTTGAGCAAGCATTCATTACTTACGCAGTATCAGACAGCTTTAGTGTTAAAGCAGGTCGTTTCTTAAGTTACACAGGTTGGGAAACTGAAGAGCCTACAGGTTTATTTCAATATTCGGGTGCCGGTTATGCGCCTTATTTCTATGGTTACTACCAACAAGGTATTTCAGGTTTATACACGGGTGATGGTTTTAGTGCTGCTGTTTCGTTAGTTAACGATCTTGCGGGTCCTCAGTCAGTTGATTCCGAAGAGATTGGTGTTGAAACCATGTTAGCCATCATGCCATCAGATTCAGTAACCGTTAAAGGCTTTTACTCGTTTGAGAAGTTAGCAGGAACAGACGAAGACACCACATTAGTTAACTTATGGGCGAGCTATGCCAAAGATGCGTTAACTCTTGCTGCTGAATATAACATGTCAGAAAACGCGCCAGCTTATGTTTGGGCAGGTGCCGGTGTTGATGCTGAAGCAACAGGTTTCTTATTAATGGCAAATTACGGTTTTGAAAGCTTTGCATTAACTCTGCGTTACCACGATTGGGAAATTGAAGATGCATCTGGCGCAACCTTTGAAGATGCAAGTGGTTTCACAATTTCTCCAAGTTTCTCAGTTAATGAAAATCTATTAATGGTTTTTGAATACCGCATGGACGAAATCAACGACGTTGATATTAATACTTTCGCTGTTGAAGCCTTAATTACTTTCTAATGAATTTTTAACTAATCATTTCGATTAGCCCGCTTCTGAAACATATATTTGTGTGGGCTTTTAAAAAACATCTTTAACTATCAATAAAACAGGGTATTAAAATGAAATTGAAAAAACTTATCATCGCGAGTTCAATCGTAGCGAGTAGTTTAGTAACTAGCATCTCATATGCTGCCGACACTATCAAAGTGGGCGTACTTCACTCTTTGTCAGGCACGATGGCAATCAGTGAAACAACACTTAAAGATACCGTATTAATGATGATCGATAAGCAAAATAAAGCCGGTGGTATTTTAGGTAAGCAACTTGAAGCCGTAGTTGTAGATCCTGCGTCTAACTGGCCGCTATTTGCTGAGAAAACACGTGAATTATTAGCAAAAGAAAAGGTAGACGTTATTTTCGGTTGTTGGACATCAGTATCACGTAAGTCAGCTTTACCCGTATTAGAAGAGCTTAACGGTTTACTTTTTTACCCAGTTCAGTATGAAGGTGAAGAGTCATCTAAAAACGTTTTTTACACAGGTGCTGCGCCAAATCAACAAGCTATTCCTGCAATTGACTATTTAATGGATGACATTGGAGCACAACGTTGGGTATTAGCTGGTACAGATTATGTTTATCCACGTACAACAAACAAGGTTTTAAAAGCTTACTTAAAGTCTAAAGGCGTTAAAGACGAAGATATTATGGTGAACTACACACCATTTGGTCATTCAGACTGGCAGAGTATTGTTGCTGAAGTTAAAAAGTTTGGTTCAACAGGCAAGAAAACAGCTGTTGTTTCAACCATTAACGGTGATGCAAATATTCCATTTTATAAAGAGTTAGGTAACCAAGGTATTTCTGCTGAAGACATTCCTGTAGTGGCATTCTCGGTAGGTGAAGAAGAGCTTTCTGGTTTTGATACTAAGCCATTGGTTGGTCATTTAGCCGCTTGGAATTACTTTCAAAGTGTTGAGTCTGATGAAAATGAAACCTTTATTGCTGATTGGAAAAAATACATCGGTGATGACAAGCGTGTAACGAACGATCCTATGGAAGCAACTTACATAGGTTTCAACATGTGGGCAAAAGCAGTTGAGAAAGCTGGAACTACAGATGTTGATGCCGTTGAACAGGCGATGATTGGTATTGCTGTTCCTAACTTAACAGGTGGTACTGCGGTGATGAACTCAAACCATCATTTATCTAAGCCAGTATTAATTGGTGAGATTCAAGAAGACGGTCAATTTGAAGTGGTTTGGGAAACACCAGATACCGTTATTGGTGATGCTTGGTCAGACTTTTTACCTAGCTCTAAAAACCTAATTTCTGATTGGACTAGCCCTGTTAAATGCGGAAACTTCGATGTAACTACAGCCAAATGTTCTGGTCAAAACTTCGAATAAAAACGTAATTAAACGCTAATGGGAAGCCTAGCTTCCCATTTACTCAAAGGATTTTTGCTTAGTAACTCTAACCATCAATAAAGAATTTTTTGAGTAAAGTTTTGTCAGCTTATGCGGTTGTTATTTTCTCAACACAGTGCTTATAAAAATTGGCATATAAACATTACACCGTCTTAATTTCATGTTAACTCTTAAGGAAAACGCAATGTTGCGCATATTTTTACTTTTGATTTGTTGTTTCTTAGCTGGGCAAAGTGTTGCTAGCGAAGTAACGGCAAAAGTAAACGACAACGAAGTCGTTAGTGCAGAGGTTACAATAGCCGAACCACAATCAAACGAGCAAGCTCAGTTAATCGCTTTATTTAAAAAGCTACCTACCACTAAGCTTTCAAAAATGCCTTTATTAATTGAACAACTTTCACAAACAAAGGCACCTCAAATCAAAAAAACTTTTAACTCTTTAATGAACGGTGATTTGTATTACTTAAAAAGTAATAAGCAAATAGTGCATGCACAGCTTAACGCAGATAATAAATACGCATTAACTGATGTATTAACTAATACCAAACTTGAAGCTGTAGCAAAAAGCAAAATTAGAAAAGTTAAAACCAATAACCGATTACGTGGAAAAATACGCAGTTTACTCGCACAGTTAGATTTAACTTTCTCAGATAAAACGGTACGCATTGAAGCGGTTAAGCAAATTCTCGACAAACCTAATGACATAGGTATCGAAACCATTAAAAAGTTGATTAACTCAGAGCAAGATGATGATGTTCGTGAGCTAATGTCAGTAACTTTATTGGTTCAACAATTGTTAGAAGGTGAGCACACAGAAAAATTAGCTGCTGTTAAACAATTAAAAACAAGTTTAGAGCCTTCAGTATTAAATGCGATGGCGACAGAACTTTCTAAAGTTGAAAAGCCAGCTTCACCAGAAGACAAAGCTTTAAAAGTCGCGCTAGAAAAAGCAATGGCAGATATCGATGGCAGAAAAGGACTTTTTGAATTTGCTGAAAATCTATTTTTTGGTATTAGCTTAGGTTCAGTATTGCTACTAGCTGCTATCGGCTTAGCTATTACTTTTGGTGTTATGGGTGTTATTAACATGGCACATGGCGAAATGATGATGCTGGGTGCGTACACCACTTATGTGATTCAACAAGCTTTCCCTCAACTAATCGAATATTCGTTATTAATGGCAATTCCTGCTGCTTTCTTAGTATCAGGCCTAGTGGGTGTTGCAATTGAACGTGGCGTTATACGTCATTTAAAAGGTCGCCCGTTAGAAACGCTACTAGCAACTTTTGGTATTAGTTTGATCTTACAACAACTGGTAAGAACCATTTTCTCTCCATTAAACCGTCAAGTACTCGCTCCTGAGTGGATGAGTGGTTCATGGCAAATTAATCCTATTTTCTCGTTAACCTTTAACCGTTTATACATCATCATTTTTTCATTAATGGTTTTTGTTGCCTTGTTGATGATTTTAAAGAAAACCTCATTAGGCTTACATGTACGTGCTGTATCTCAAAACCGCGACATGGCTAGAGCATTAAGTATTAAAAGTGATTGGGTAGATGCTATTACCTTTGGTTTAGGTTCAGGTATTGCGGGTATAGCAGGTGTGGTATTAAGTCAGTTAACTAACGTGGGCCCTAACTTAGGACAAGCTTATATTATCGATTCTTTCTTAGTGGTTGTATTCGGTGGTGTAGGTAACTTATGGGGAACTTTAGTCGCAGCTATGTCACTAGGTGCATTCAATAAATTCTTAGAACCTGTAACCGGCTCAGTACTTGCCAATATTATTGTATTAGTGGGCTTGGTGTTGTTCATCCAGAAAAAACCGAAAGGACTGTTTCCACAAAAAGGGAGATCAGCAGACTAATGAATATTTCAAATAACGCAAAACATTCAACAAGTGTAACGCAACCAATACGTCCATTAATTCAAAAGCTTGCTCAACTTGGGAGTTTACGTGTTGTTATTGGCTTTCTATTGATATCAGCGTTTTACGTAACTTTTTGTAATATCGCTTTTGCAGAAGGATCTTTCTTTCATGTAAGCGACTATACAGTAAGTTTATTCGGTAAATACTTATGTTATGCCTTACTTGCCTTAGCTGTAGACCTAGTATGGGGATATTGCGGAATACTTAGCTTAGGTCACGGAGCATTTTTCGCTTTAGGTGGCTACGCGATGGGTATGTACTTAATGCGTCAAATTGGCGACCGAGGTGTATACGGTAATCCAGACTTACCTGATTTTATGGTATTTCTTAACTTTACAGAATTACCTTGGTACTGGGCAGGATCAGACAGCGTAATTTGGATGATCGCTATGGTATTTATCGGCCCAGGTTTATTAGCTTATGTGTTTGGCTCTTTAGCGTTTCGTTCACGTGTCAGTGGTGTTTACTTATCGATAATGACGCAAGCGGTAACTTATGCATTAATGCTGGCGTTTTTCCGTAACGAAATGGGTTTTGGCGGTAATAACGGTTTAACAGATTTTAAAGAAATACTAGGATTCTCATTACAAGAACCCTCTACAAAACTTGGTTTATTTGTTGCTACCGCGATTGCTTTAGCGATTGGTTATGCCATTAGTGATTACATTGTTAAGTCTAAAATGGGGCGAGTTGTTACAGCCATTCGAGATGCTGAATCACGAGTACGTTTTGTTGGCTTTAAACCTGAACATTACAAACTTTGGATTTATATCGTTTCAGCTATGTTAGCGGGTGTTGCTGGCGCTTTGTATGTGCCGCAAGTAGGTATTATTAATCCAGGCGAATTCTCTCCACTAAATTCTATTGAAATGGTGGTATGGGTTGCAATTGGCGGTAGAGGAACATTATACGGCGCGTTAATTGGTGCCGTAGTTGTAAGTTACGCTAAAACTCGTTTTACTGCGATTATGCCAGAAGCATGGTTGTTCGCTTTAGGTGGTTTATTTGTATTAGTGACTTTGTATCTTCCAAAAGGTATTGCGGGATTATTACCACATTTATTAAGTAATAAAGATAACGAAGACGATAGTTCTAATAGCAAAGGTACGGATAGTAAAAATAATAGAAGCACAGACATTCAAAAAACGGAGGTTCAATCATGATAGTTGATAAAAATGGTTCTCCTTTGCTAGCAGACGAAAACATTAAACCTGATACTCGTCATGGTGTTATTTTATATGTTGAAGACGTGAGTGTCAGTTTTGACGGCTTCAAAGCATTAAACGATTTGAATCTTTACATAAACGATGGTGAATTACGTTGTTTAATTGGTGCTAACGGTGCGGGTAAAACCACCTTAATGGATGTTATTACGGGTAAAACGCGCCCTGATAAAGGTACGGTAAGTTTTGGTCAGCAAGTGGATTTACTGCAATTAAGTGAGGCTGAAATCGCCAGAGCAGGTATTGGACGTAAATTTCAAAAGCCAACGGTATTTGAAGAGTTATCTGTATTTGAAAATATCGAGTTAAGTTTAGCTGGCGACAAAGGAATATGGACGTCACTGTTTCACAAACTTAGTGGAGAGCAAAAAGACCGTATTGCCGAAATACTTTATACCATAGGACTAACTCAAGAATGTTATTACCCTGCTGGACGTTTGTCGCATGGCCAAAAACAATGGTTAGAGATAGGTATGCTTCTAGCGGCTGAACCGCGTGTATTACTTGTTGATGAACCTGTAGCAGGTATGACAGGACAAGAAACTGAACGTACAGCTGAATTACTAACATCGCTAGCAGGTAAGCATTCAGTTGTCGTAGTAGAACATGATATGGCATTTGTTCGCTCTATTGCTAAGCAAGTTACGGTATTACATCAAGGTTCAGTATTGGCAGAGGGCACTATGTCTGAAATCCAATCGAATAAAGATGTTATTCAAGTTTACTTGGGTGAAGACGATGGCGAAGCTAACGGTTCAGACGACATAGAAAAAGCAATGAGTAACACACAGGAGCAAACAGCATGATCGAGTTAACCTCTGTTAATCAACAATATGGCGGTACGCAAATACTGTGGGATTTGAACCTTAAAATAAAAAAAGGATCTCGTACCTGCATCATGGGGCGTAACGGTGTTGGTAAAACGACCTTACTTAAATCCATCATGGGTTTATTACCTATTAGTTCGGGGAGCTTGATCATCAACGATGTTGATGTGGTTAAAAAGGGCGTGGAAACACGACCTGAAATCGGGGTAGGTTATGTACCACAAGGACGTGATATATTTCCGCAACTTACCGTGGAAGAAAACCTAAAGCTTAGCTTAAATTGTAAACGTCAAAAAAGTAAAACCATACCCGAGCATATCTTTACGTTATTTCCTGTACTTAAAGAAATGTTACATCGCAGAGGTGGAGATTTATCAGGTGGTCAGCAACAGCAATTAGCCATAGGTAGGGCGTTAGTGCTTAATCCTGATATTCTGATCCTTGATGAGCCAAACGAAGGTATTCAACCGAATATCGTACAACTTATTCGTGACGTTCTACTTAAATTAAACAAAGAACACGGCATGACTATTGTACTCGTTGAACAAAAATTACCTTTTGCACGTGCAGTAGGCGAAGAATTTCATTTAATGGAAAAAGGCAATGTTATTGCGTCGGGTGAAATGGTAGAGTTGACGGATGAGTTAGTGAGTAAGTATTTATCTGTGTAAACGGGTAAAAATCAAGCGAATCATAAGTCTATAATGATTATAAAAGAAACAAGCAAGGTAGAACCTAGGCAATGGCTGGCTAAATTAGCATTAACGTTTAGTCACAATGCCTACGGTACTCAACTAAAAACAACATCGCGTAAAGGGCCATTATCGGTTCAAAAAGCTTTCTATCCAGAAGGGCAAGAATGCGCACATATCTATTTGCTTCATCCTCCAGCAGGTATTGTTTCGGGTGACGAGCTTAATGTTGAAATAAACATTGAAGAGCAAGGGCATGTTTTAGTTACCACACCAGGTGCTAATCGCTTTTATCGTGCACGTGAAGACCTATCAATCGGTGAAACAAAACAAACACAAATTACTTCATTACATTTAACTAATGAGGCAGTTGCTGAGAACTTCCCACAAGAAACAATCGTATACGAAGGTGCTGACGGTTTTAATACCGTTGATGTGCATATGTGTGACAACAGTACTTACTTTGGGTGGGATATTACTTGTTTAGGTTTACCGAGTTCAAACCAATATTTCGATAAAGGCCAATACACTCAGCTGAACCGTTTGTATTGTGGTGGTACGCTTATTTATCAAGACCGTATAGAAATATCACCTAAGAACCAATTACTTCACCATATGGCAGGGCTTGCCAGTAAATCTGTATTTGGTACATTCCTAATTTATGCACCTTTACAATTAAACGAACTAAAACAGCGTAAAGAAATTATCGAAGTATTACGCGATATTATAGATGCTGAAAATGCCCAAGAACTGATCAGCATTACAGATATTAGAGGTTTGTTTGTTATCCGTTATTTAGGTGAACAAGCACATCAATGTAAAAACTTATTTATTAAATTATGGCAGCATTTACGTCCTCTTGTTATTGAGGCGTCAGCCATTGAACCAAGAATTTGGCATACCTAATTCTTAGCTTACATTTACAAGAATTTAAGAGAAAATTATGGATTTATTACCTAGAGAAAAAGACAAACTCCTTTTGTTCACTGCAGCACTGTTAGCAGAACGTCGCTTAAATCGTGGTGTAAAACTTAATTACCCTGAAGCGATGGCGTATATTTCTATGGAAATTATGGAAGGCGCACGTGATGGGAAAACAGTTGCTCAAATGATGGATTACGGACGCACACTTTTAACCCGTGATCAGGTAATGGAAGGAATTCCTGAATTGTTAGCTGAAGTACAAGTAGAAGCAACGTTTCCTGATGGAACTAAGCTTGTAACGGTTCATAACCCTATAGTGTAAAGGAGCGTCAAATGTCTTCATCTTCACCTATTAATACATCAGGCAGATTAATTCCTGGTGAAATAAAAACGGATAGTGGTAACCGCGAACTTAATGTGGGTCGCGAACAACTTAAAGTGACTGTTGCCAACTCAGGCGATCGTCCGATTCAAATAGGATCTCATTATCACTTTTATGAAGTGAATCCAGCGTTAACATTTGATCGAGAATTAACTAAAGGCTATCGCCTCGATATTACTTCAGGCACTGCCGTTCGTTTTGAACCAGGACAAGAGCGCGAAGTAACACTGATTGCTTATCGTGGTAAACGCAGAGTATTTGGCTTTAGAGCAGAAGTGCAGGGAGATTTATAAATGGCAACTATTGATAAACATTCATATGCTCACATGTTTGGCCCAACCGTTGGCGACAGAGTTCGCTTAGCAGATACCGACTTATGGCTAGAAGTTGAAAAAGATTACACCGAATATGGCGAAGAAGTTAAGTTTGGTGGTGGTAAGGTTATTCGAGATGGTATGGGACAAAGCCAAGCGTCTTGTTACGAAACAGTCGATCTTGTTATTACCAACGCACTAATTGTTGATCATTGGGGCATAGTTAAAGCTGATGTGGGTGTTAAAGCTGGTCGTATTGCCATCATTGGTAAAGCGGGTAATCCAGACATTCAAGACAATATTGATATTGAAGTCGGTCCTGGCACTGAAGTTATTGCTGGCGAAGGTCAAATATTAACAGCTGGCGGCATAGACGCGCATATTCACTTTATTTGTCCGCAACAAATTGATGAAGCCTTAATGTCTGGCGTAACGACTATGATAGGTGGTGGAACAGGTCCTGCAACAGGTACAAACGCAACAACGTGTACACCCGGTCCTTGGTATATTCATAAAATGCTACAAGCGACAAATGATTTTCCAATGAACTTTGGCTTCTTAGGTAAAGGTAATGCTAGTTTACCGCTAGCGATTGAAGAGCAAATTGAAGCTGGCGTATGTGGTTTAAAACTGCATGAAGATTGGGGTACAACACCTGCCGCTATTGATAACTGTTTAACAGTTGCAGAAAGGTACGATGTGCAAGTGGCTATTCATACAGACACCTTAAACGAATCTGGTTTTGTTGAAGATACGATTGGCGCTTTCAAAGGCAGAACCATTCACACTTATCACACAGAAGGTGCTGGCGGTGGACATTCCCCTGATATTATTAAAGCGTGTGGCGAAGCCAATGTTTTACCTTCGTCAACCAACCCAACACGACCTTACACTATCAACACCATAGATGAACATTTAGACATGCTCATGGTATGTCATCATCTAGATCCTAATATTCCCGAAGATGTTGCTTTTGCTGACTCACGAATTCGTAAAGAAAGTATAGCTGCTGAAGACGTAATGCATGACTTAGGCGCTATCAGTATGATTTCGTCTGACTCGCAAGCGATGGGACGAGTTGGTGAAATGATCACACGTACTTGGCAAACCGCCCATAAAAATAAGCAACAACGTGGACCTTTGGCACCCGATACTGAGCGTAACGATAATTTCCGTATTAAGCGTTACATTGCTAAATACACTATTAATCCAGCAATAAGCCATGGTGTAAGCCATGAGGTAGGATCGATTGAAGTGGGTAAGCTAGCCGATATCGTTTTATGGAAACCTGCATTCTTTGGTATTAAGCCATCAATGATCATTAAATCAGGCTTTATTGCTGCAGCGCCAATGGGGGATGCCAATGCATCTATTCCTACACCGCAGCCTGTGTATTATCGTCCTATGTTTGGGTCTTACGGTTTAGCGACAGCTAAAATATCTATGACCTTTTTATCGCAAGCAGCGGTTGATAAAGGTGTACCTGAAAAAGTAGGCATGACACGTATGGTTGGGGTTTGTAAGAATACTCGAAATATTGGTAAAGACGATATGATTCATAATAGCTGGCAGCCGAAGATAGAAGTGGATGCGCAGACTTATGAGGTGAGGGCGAATGGGGAACTGCTGACTTGCGAACCGGCATCTATATTGCCTCTAGCCCAACGTTATACTTTGTTTTAGTTTTCGGCACAGAGAGCATTTATGCGGCATTGTCTGCACTTTTTATTTCAATCACATAGGTAAACTATGCTCATGAAATAAAAAGTTTGACGGCTTTGCCTAAAAGCTCTCTGTTATGAAAACGTACATCCATAGATGAATAACTTTAGTGAAGGGACGTTGATGGCTCATTGTAAGCACGGTTTATTTCAATCACATAGGTAAACTATGCTCATGAAATAAAAAGTTTGACGGCTTTGCCTAAAAGTTCTCTGTTGTGAAAACGTACATGCATAGATGAATAACTTTAGTGAAGTGACGTTGATGGATTATTGTAGGCACGGTTTATTTCAATCACATAGGTAAACTATGCTCATGAAATAAAAAGTTTGACGGCTTTGCTTAAAAGCTCTCTGTTATGAAAACATATATTGAATAGGTGCTAGTAATTTTTTTAATAATCAAACTAGTTATAAGCTGTTTTTAGTACAAAAGAAAAGCTGAGTTAGAAATAAATTAGGAATGTAGATGTTACAAGTATTTGAAAGACTCGATCACACGCACGATGAGATTGCTGATTCCATCACCTTAGATCAAGACACACGTAAAAAAGCGCGTATTAAAGGTGTAACTGATAAAGGTCAGGATGTTGGGATTTTTGTTGAACGTGGTCATCCATTATTGATCGGTCAGGTACTCAAAACTGAGTGCGGTTTATTGATTGAAGTAAAGGGTAAAGCAGAAGAAGTTTCTACTGCTGTTGCAACAGATTGGTTGTCATTTTGTAAAGTGTGTTATCACTTAGGTAATCGTCATACGTCTTTACAAATTGGTGAACTTTGGGTGCGATTTAAACCTGATTATGTGTTGGAAGAGTTAGCTGAAAACTATGGCTTGAAAATCAACCATACTCCAGCAATTTTTGAACCTGAAAGTGGTGCTTATGGTAAAGGTGGAGGGCATTCACATAGTCACTCACATAGTCATTCCCATGGTGATTCTGATAATCACACTCACGAACACTAGATTTGTTGTTATATGCTGGTTTTTGAAATAAATAGCTTTAAATCAATAGTTAATAAAGGTTTTGTGTTTTGATTAATCATAACGCGTTACAATTTAATCGTCTGTTGCAGTTGTGTAGTGCTAATCTGCCGGTTGGTGGTTTCTCATTTTCGCAAGGTTTAGAGTATGCCGTTGAGATGGGCTGGGTTAAAGATGTGGATTCAACCTTGAACTGGGTTGAATTAAACTTATCTCAGTCAATTGCACGTACAGATTTAGCGATAATTAAGCGACAATATGAAGCACTTCTAAATAATGATACTTCAGCTTTTATTAAATGGAATCAGCACCTAATTGCCTGTCGAGAAAGTAACGAATTACACCTTGCTGATGTAGCAATGGGGAAAGCACTTATTCGTTTATTGAAGCAATTAGATTCACCCGAAATTCAACAAGGTTTAGAGAAGTATGAAGCTTTAATTGAACCTGAAAATATCGGTAGTGATATCAGTTTTGTGAGTGCTTTTGTGTTAATTGGTTCGTTATTTAAATTAGATTTGATGTTGATTCAAAGTGGTTACTGTTGGACTTATATTGATAACCAAGTCGCTGCAGCAACTAAGCTTGTTCCTTTAGGGCAAACTCAGGCACAGAATTTATTATTTGATATTACCGAGAAAGTAGAAGCATCTATTCAACTCGCCAATAGTTTGCAAGATGAAGAGATTGGTGCAAGTTTACCGCGTTTAGCTATGGCAAGTGCATGGCATGAAACGCAATACACCCGATTGTTTAGATCTTAGTAGATACATATTTATTAAGTTTAAGTTAAAAAATTAAAGATTAAAAAAGAGAATATTATGAAAAAGAAACAAGTATTACGAATTGGCGTCGGCGGACCTGTTGGTTCTGGTAAAACAGCTCTATTAAGAGAGTTATGTATCGCTCTTCGCGACAAATACGATATGGCTGTGGTAACTAATGATATTTATACACGCGAAGATGCAGAGTTTCTTACTCGTCATAATGCTTTAGCAGAAGATCGTATTATGGGTGTTGAAACGGGTGGTTGTCCTCATACAGCTATTCGAGAAGATGCTTCAATGAATCTCGCTGCAATTGATGATCTTCACGCTTTACATCCGAATTTAGATTTTGTTCTCGTTGAGAGTGGTGGTGATAATTTAAGTGCAACTTTCAGTCCTGAACTTTCTGACCTGACTTTATATGTTATAGATGTATCAGCAGGTGATAAAATTCCACGTAAGGGTGGTCCAGGAATAACTAAGTCCGATCTTCTTATTATTAACAAAATCGATGTTGCTGAATTGGTTGGTGCATCTTTAGAGGTTATGGATCGCGACGCTAAGAAAATGCGTGGCGATAAGCCTTTTGTTTTTAGTAACATGAAAACAAAGCAGGGCTTACAAGACATTATCGACTTTATTGAAAGTGAAGGTATGTTGAAGATATAAGATTAAAGCTATTTAAATACCTATTTGAATTAATTGAGTAAAAAAGGAAATATAAATGAAAACTATCATGATTTTTTTAAGCGCACTAATCACAGTGTTTACAAGTACTGCAGCATTAGCACATACAGATCACGGCTTAGGTGAAGGTATGTTGCATGCTACCTTTCACATTGTATTTTGGTTTGTAATGTTCGCTGTTATTTATAAAGCAACTATGTGGTTTAAAGCTAAAAATAAGAAATAAATTGTGACTGAGTTAAGTTTTTTCTTGAATGAGACAATAACTTTATTTATGTAACTTGGTTATTTTGCTTTAGAGAGCTTTTTAGCTCTCTTTTTTATTTTAAATCAATGTAAAACTCCACTAAAAATTTGTATAGCTATTCTACTTAATATTCAAAAATACAATTACTTAGTTTGGCATGTTGCATGCAATTTTTATTATTAAAAAAATAATTATTTAAGCTTACATCGTTTGTAAATAAGATGTTATAATTTGTAACATAAATAATTGTTTAGTTTATAAATCAAACAATAAAGGACTCCACTGTTTTTCTCAAGGATCGATCTTGCTAATTAAACTTTTTAATTCGCTTTATAAAAACATTTTTGTTTTTATATGCCTTATATTTTCCTTAAATGTAAGCGCTGAAAATCACTCATCTCCAAAATCTATAGCTTTTTATTATCAGCACGTAGACTCCGTTCGTGAACTCTTAGTTTATGACCGTGTGGTTTTAACACCTTCAGCGATAACATCAAGACAACTTAAACAACTTCATAAAGGCGAAGTAGAAACTTTTGCCTATTTAAGTGTTGGAGAATTGCATGGAGATAAAATTTCCGAAGAGTTTAAACAACACATTATCTCTCATAACCATGACTGGGATAGTGCCATTATGGATATGGCGTCAGAGTTCTGGAAAAACTATTTATTAACTAAAACATCGGAATACAAAACCAAAGGTTTTACTGGTTTATTCTTAGACACTTTAGACAGCTATAAAATAGCAAATACAGATACAGAGTTTCAAAAACTACAACAACAGGGTTTAATTAATGCGTTAAACGAACTTAATCAATTAATACCTAACTTAATTTTAAATCGCGGCTTCGAAATTGTTTCTCAATTAAACTTTAAACCAAGTGGTGTTGTCGCTGAGTCTTTGTTTAAGGGTTATAACGTTGCTGAAAGTAGTTACTATGACACAGATCCTGCAGGACAAGCTTGGTTAATCGACCGATTAAATGAAGTTCGCGCACTAAATATTGAAGCGATTGTCATCGATTATCTTGATGGTAATAATAGAGTTGAACAAAGAAAAGCAGCTAAAGCACTCTTAAAGCATAACTTCACGCCATATATTAGTGATGGATTATTAGAACAGTTCGGCATTAGTACCATAGAGCCTATTAAACGAAGAGTTTTAACCTTTTACAGTAATCAAGACGTGCTCAGACATGAAAGTAATTGTAGTCGAATTCTATCAACCATTATTGAATACAATGGCTTTGTGCCTGAATGTGTAGCTATTGAAGAAGCAAATCTTAATAGTATTGATACCACGCGCTATCAAGCTATTGCTTTTTGGTTGGAGCCTGTTTCATATAACAAAGAAATTTTTAAGTGGATTGATACTTGGTTTGGAAAAACACGCCTTGTTCTTTTAGATTATTTACCTCAAAACTCCGTATTTCTAAGTAAACTAGGTATTGAACAAATGGGTACTGAGTTGTCAGGTAAATTAACCATAAAACAACAGAATCCAGCTCTTGAGAAATTACTACCTTTTAGTAACGCTTCCTTAAAGCATTTACCTATATATCAGGTTAAAAACTCTACAACAAAAGCTCAACTTACGCTAGAAGATGAAAAAGGCAATACTTCAGTTGCAGTTTTTACTGCTCCTTGGGGAGCTGTTGTCTTAAAGCCTGCTGTAGTACAGAGTTTAGATTTAGAGAAACGTTATTGGACTTTTGAACCTTTTAAATTTATTGATCTGATTTTTCAACTGCCTACAGTTCCAGTTCCAGATATTACCACTGAATCAGGTAACCGTATTTTAACAGCTCATATCGATGGCGATGGTTTTCCGTCACGTGCGTGGATGCCTAACAAACCATTTTCTGCCGATGTATTACTGCAGCGTATTTTCAAAAAATATACTATTCCACATACCGTATCTGTTATTGAAGCTGAGATAAGTGCTGATGGTTTACATCCTGAAAACAGCGCAGAAATGGAAAGTATTGCTAGAGAAACCTTTAGATTACCTCATGTTGAAATAGCTTCTCATACCTATAGCCATCCATTTTTTTGGGATGATCGCGTAGATCTAGGTGAAAAACAGTATGGAGATACGTTACCCATACCTAATTATACTGTTGATTATGATAAAGAAATATTTGGTAGTGTTGATTACATCAATGACAAGTTAGCTCCTAAAGACAAAAAAGTTAAAATGCTTTTATGGTCAGGAGTTGCTGATCCTACTGAAAATATTATAGAGAAAACTCTAAAATACGGTTTGTTAAACGTAAATGGTGGAAGTACATTTGTGGTTAACGGGGAAGATTCTATTGCTCAAGTATTCCCGCATTTAATGTGGCATGAAAATGCAGTGCAAGTTTATGCACCTGTTATTAACGAAAACCTTTATACAAATCTATGGACTGAAAACTATTCAGGATATGCACGTGTTATAGAAACTTTTGAACTACTTGGTTATCCAAAACGCCTTAAAACTATCAGTATTTATTATCATATGTATTCAGGTGTATATCCTTCATCTGTGGAAGCGTTAGAAAAAATTTATGACTGGGTATACACCCAAGAATCCACTCCGCTTTATTTAAGTGAATATGCAGAACGTGCACGTACTTTATATGAAACAGGAATAGGAAAACCGCTTAATAATGAATTTGATTTTTTGATCACATCTACAGGTATCAAAACCTTACGATTATCAGAAGCATTTGAACATGTGGATTTATCGTCAACACCCGTTGCTGGTTGGAATAAAGGGCCTGACGGACGTTACGTTTCTTTAGTGAAAACCAGAACACCTATTAGCTTTATATCAAATAAACCTAAATTACCTTACTTAAATAATGTGAATGGCGTAGTTAATAAATGGAAAATTTCACAACACAGTAAAAAATCTCAATCTATTGAAATGTCGGTAACAACACATATGCCATTAAACTTAATCATAAGCCAAGGAAAGCAATGTAAATTGGTAAAAAGCAACACCGACTTTACAGTTAAAGTTAAAGGTAGCAGTTTAAGCTTAACATCACCAAAAGCAGGTAAGTTCACAGCGACATTGGAGTGTAATAATGGTTGATGAAAACGCTCCACTAAAGCATACAAGCTTAGTTAACAAAAAAACTTTATTCACTTTAGGTGCCGTTGTTGTTGGACTTTTGGTCTTTTTACTTCCTGAAGATGGAGATTTACTTGGGCATCTTGATGAGTCTAAAGAACCTGAAATTGCTATTGCCTTTTTAAAAGCCTTAGAAGAAAAAGATGAAGGGGCACTTCCTGTTCAGCTTTCATTAGCAATTAACTATAACAAGGCAGGTAGGTATCAAGACGCTATTGATGCGGTTATACCTTTTACTAAATTCAAAGATGAAATAGAACAATGGCAGGCTAAACGCTTGTATGCTGATTCAAGTGTTAAATTGATCAGCCAAGCAACAGAGGAGCAACCAGATTTACATCAAGCGTTAAAAAATGATCTTGTTCTTTTTATTAACCAACTGCATTCAATACCTAGCGCAGACTTAGCACGACTATTTGCTGATATTGCTTTGCAAATTGGTGAACCAGTAACAGCGTTAGCTATACTTAAACAGTATAAAGACTCGGGCATAACCTCGAATAAAGAATTAATTAACATAGCTTTACAATCAAACAAGGTTGATTACGCCATTGAGTTACAAGAAGTTGAATACAAAGAAAATTCTACGGTTGATACCTTAACTGAATTACTCAATTTATATCTTATTCAAAGTGAGTGGGATAAAGGTAAATCAGCTATTTTATCATTTGATCAAGGGCAAGAGCTAACAGAGCAATATTATTCATCATCTATTAATTTTTTATTGTCAGGCGGGCGCTTAGGTTTAGCATCAAGCTTAGCATTAACTAAATCTGAGCTTTTTGAAACAGAGAAAAACTACGAACATGCTTCACGTTTGTTCGCCCAAAAAGGTGATATAGACAAAGCTGTTAAATTATTAGAAAAAGCACTTAGTTATAACGACAAAGAAGCTTATTTGGTTACTTTACATCAATATAATAGATGGTTAGGAGATCCAAAAGCCGCTTTAGAAATTACGCATAGATTAGAGCAGTTTGAATTAAACGAAAAACAATTACGTTCAGGTATTGAAGAAGCTTCAGCGGTTTCAAATTTAGCATCACTTAGCCATTTTTATCATCAATTAGGGCAAAAAGGTTTATTATTGGTTAATGAATATGACCTTTGGTTAGATAACGCTGAAAAAGCCATAGGCGCAAATAAGGTTATTACGCAACTTGAAGAACTTCTTGCCGATGCAAAAGAGTCGAGTCCATTATTACAAAAGCTGGTTAAGTTTTATTACAATGTAGGTAGTTACGAAGAAGTCAGTAATGTTTGGGACACTATAGCGAGTAAAACCCCTTTAAGTTTTAAAGATGTTAATTATTATGCTGATGCCTATAAGAAAATGTGGCAACCAGAAAAGTCACTTGAAGTACTAACATCAATAAATGATATAGAAAAGGCTGACGACGATTACTTACAAAAAGTTTCGTCTTTAGCTTGGTATGTGTCAGATAAACCGTCTCTTAAGCGCATTCAAAAATTACAGAAAGTTGAAAACATCGATCCATCTAAATTCATTAACGCTCATTCACCTATTGAAATGGCAGACAGTGAACTGTTTTACAACTTTTATAAAAAAACGGGTAACTTATCAGTATTAGAAGCTTTTGCAGCTCAAGCGATAAAAGAGAAAGACGAAAGCAAATTTTTAGAAGCCATAAACTTAGTACAACTTCATCAAGGCACTTTGCCTAATTCTTTTTTAATTCTTAAAGTTCAGTATGCAATTAAACATAAATTGTTTGATGAAGCCTCTGGTTATTTAGATGGTATGCTCGCGAGCAATAATACAGATGAATCGGCTATTGAGTCGTTGATTTGGTTAAATATTGAAAGAAAAGACACTGAAGCTTTAGATGAGATTTACCAAAAGTACAAATCAAACTTAGCTGATTCGCCACAGCTATGGTCTTCATTTGCTGCAGCATCAAATATGCTCGGTCGTTATGAAGAGGCAAAAATATGGTACATCAAAAAAATAAATAACGACAAAAACATACCTGCTGAATTATTAGATTTAGCCAATGTATTAGAAAAGTTAGACGATAGCTTTAGTGCCAATATCATTCGAAAACACGTTGCTAGCCATTTAACCAATGAACTTTTTAAGTTGCCTAACGGTGATAGAACTTACCGTTCTCTTGCCTCTATCTTTATTGGTGAATCAATCGCATCAAGTATGGTTGAAGCTGCCTTAAAGAATGAACCGAGTAAAGAAAAAGCCCATGAACTTTTATTTTATTACATTGATCAAGAAAATCATGAAAAAGCTCGTTTCCTGCTGAAATCATCGTGGTTAAAAAATTATGATTTACCTGATAGTGCAGAACTAAGACTTGCTTTACTAGAACGTAATCCATCTAAAGTACTTGAACTGGTTAAGTTTTCATTATTCTTAACTCCAGGTGAGCGTTTAGCTGCCTTGAATAATATTGGAGAAAAGAAACTTGCATGGGAGGTGGGTATTAATGCGATTGAAAACAAAGAAAGAACCGCTGAGCATTCTTTACTGTTAAATGGCTTATCAACTATTCATCAAGAAAGAGTGTATGCCTTACGTTTTCAACATAAAAGCTTCAGCCAATGGGACGTAACTGAAAATGAACTAGGCTATTACCAGCCTTTAGGCAATGGTTATGTTCGACTTTTTGCGCGTGATATTGATAGTGGCCCGCAACGACTGTTAACGACAAATATCGCCTTCGACGCACAGCAACTGGAAGGTAAATATGGTTTTTCTGTAGATAGTTTACAAACAGAAATAACAGCCTTACTTGATAACAGATTCAGTAAAACCTCATTAGGTATTCAGGTGGAAGCTCTATATAAGTTTTCAAAATATATATCTGTTGCCACTGATGTTGCTAAAAACATGGGGGCTACCACCAGCAAAAATATGATGATGCTGGGCAAGAAAGACGCTATTTCAGCCACTGTGTTTTTAAATCCAACTTACCGAGAAACCATAAGTGCTCAAGTAAGTTATCAAAAATATAAAAGCTTATTTGGTGAAGATATTGCCAACAACTTGTCTGTTTCTCTAAAAGCTCAAGAAGCGCTTTTTTATAATAATCCAAGCTGGTCAGTATATGCGCAATATGTTTATGAAAAATCAGACAAAAGCCCAGACCCATTAATAAAGCTTGCCAAAGAATTAAAAATTAATCGTCCCTTATTTGGACATGATTTTATTGCAGGAAAATACCAACAGTTTTCTTTAGGACAAAGGATAAGTAACGGTAATGTCGGGACTCCTGGTGCACTTTCTCAGTTCCCAAGTTACTGGCTTGATACAGCAGTAGGTTACAACTTTGTACAAGATCAAATGGTGTTTGATGTTCAAACCGGCATAGGGCTACCTGTGTTTGGTAACGACGAATTATATATGTCTGCTTTATGGCAGTCGGCAGATAAAAGAGGTGATAAAAATGTCAATTTATCACTGGGTTACTACTTAACATTTTAAAGGAAAACAAATGATTAAATATTTATTAGTAGGAGCCTCAGCATTAGTGCTAGCAGCATGCTCTTCATATAACTTACCTGACAGCCCAAAGTTAGACAGTAAAAAGCAATGGGTTGTTATGCCGTTTAATAACTATTCAGGTGCAGCATTTGCGTCTGAACAAGCTGAAGAAATCACAACATCAGTGTTTAAAGAAGAAGAAGTAAATATAAAAATCTATCAAGTATCAGACCTTAACTTGTTAGATACCGTACTCGATCCTTCTATCAAAACTACGGCTGCCAAAAAGTGGTTAGCAGATCAAAAAGCCGATTACATAGTTACTGCATCTGTTGCTGAATGGAAATATAAAAGTGGTTTAGATTCAGAACCATCTGTTGCTATAACGTTAAAAATAACAGATGCAAAAACTAATACTTTGTTATGGCAAGGTACTGGTGCAGGAAACGGTTGGGGTAGAGAAAATTTGGCTCAAACAGGTATGGAAGTTATCAGCGAAATGGTTGAAGAGTTAGATTTACACTAATGAAACAAAAGATAAAACCTAAAAAGCAACCAAACAAGTTTGGTCAAAACATACATAAACGTGTGCTTGTTGGATTGAAAAACGACAAAATGGCTTTTGTGGAAAGTCTAGTTGTTGCCATTTTATCGCTTCTTAGCTGGTTTTTTATAGATCGTGAATCAGGTAACACATCACACAATTATTTCTTTTGGCCTATGCTAGGACCTATTCTTATTTCTCTAAGATATGGATTCTCAAAAGGCTTTCAATGTTTTGCCTTTTTGACCGTAAGTATGTTTTTTCTTAAACAGCTAATGTTTGAAGATATAAACTTTAGTCTACCGATCCTTATTGGTAGTGGTCTTATCATTATGATTACAGGTGAGTTTACTGATTATTGGCGTAAATCAATTAAAGAGAACGAACTTAATTATATTTATATGGAGCAAAAACTACAAAGTTTTACTCAAAGTTATTACTTATTAAAAATATCCCACGATCAACTTGAGCAACGTGCTGCTAGTAAGATCATGAGTTTAAGAACCAGTATTCAAATTTTACAGAAAACCGCACTCACTAAAGTAGATAATCGTTTAGAAAGCCTTGGTGACGAGTGTTTGCATATTTTGTCTGATGTGGTTGGTATGTACGAAGCGGGTATTTATTTAGTCAAAGACGATCTGGTGCAAAACAACTGCATTAGCGCCATCGGTAAAGGTCATAGTCTAGTTCTAGATGATCCTATGTTACTTGAAATGTTGGACAAGAAACGTATTTTTACACCAGCTAATATTCATGATGTTCAAGATGAAGAACTTCATTATCAGTTAGTGATCCCACTGGTAGATTCATACAATAAATTACAAGGTGTTGTACTGGCCGAAAAAGTAAAATTTGTTGCTCTTACCGATGCCAATCTAGCGCTAATTTCATTAGTGGCTAGTTACATGGCTAATTTTATGTGTGAGAAATTATACACGCCAATTTTAAAGCCTGAACAAGGTAAAATCTTCAATCAGTATTTAGAACAACTGCACTTTAATAAACTGCATTATGGTGCAGATAGCGCTTTAGTTATTTTTGTTGATAAAAGCCCTGAACAAACTTTACCCATTAAAAAGTTTATCGACTACCGACGTGGTGCAGATATTTACTGGAATTGTTTCACCCCTAAAGGTGAACACGCCATGGTAGCTTTATTGCCTATGACAACTGTTTTCGAGGCAAAACAATTTATTGATAGATTACTCAGCGTCGTAAAAGATAAATATGATGCTGATGTTAGACAGCTCGAAATTCTAGGGCCATATGTTGCCTTTAGTCAATCTGATGAAGTTACCAAAGTATTATCAACTTTAGGTGAAGCGCCAGTGACGCAAGATGTAAAGGCTAAAATTAGCAAAACAGTTATACCTAACGACTTTCTTAATATTAAAGCGTAGAGAAGAGATTATTTAATGATATTTGCGCTTTCGTTATTAACTTTTATTTTAGAATCCTTAAGTCTTTATGTCATCAACTCTGATGTATTTAGTGAAGGTGGTTGGCTGTATTATTTTATTACTCATGGTTTAGCCGCTATATGTTTCACCTGTTTATGTTGGTTGTTTTTATCTAATAATCATAAGAAACATGGCATAACATCACTAAGTTTTGTTCTAGTTATCAGTTTATTTATGCCTATAATTGGCATGATAGGTCTAGTGTTTTCTCTAGTTTTAGCACTTAATTTGCCAAAACCTCAAAAGAATTATGAGTGGCGTAGTGTAGAACAATTAGCTTTACCTAAATCTCCTGATGCACCCAATAATTTAAGCTATGGAATGGGATCATTACGCGGAATTCTATCTTTTACCAATAACGAAACACAACGCTTAGCTGCCGTTAATGCTATTTGTTATTTACCTGATAAAGAAGCTATACCTTTATTCAAAATTGCGCTTAATGACTTGTCGGACGACGTGAGGTTATTAGCTTATTCGTCTCTCGACAAAATCGAATTTAAGATAAACGAAACCATAGAGCACTTACAAAAGAAACTTGCTGTCAAACCCAATGCAATTACAGCTCATCAAATTGCTCAAAATTACTGGGAGCTTTATTACTTGGGTTTAGCTGATTCACCTCTAAAAGATCATTATTTAGTTAAAGCACAAGAATATTTATTACTGGCTTGTAAACATGAATCTCTACCTAAAGTTAATCTTTTACTAGGAAAAGTTTTATTAGCTCAAGAAGATTATTCACAGGCAATATCCTCCTTAGAAGAAGCATTAAAAGGGGGCTTACTGATGAAGCAAGTCGCACCATATTTAGCTGAAGCTGCATTTATGATGAATAACTACACGAAAGTTCGCCAATACATGATGTATTTACCTAAAAACTACGGCAACTCATTAAGTGAGTTAAGGAGCTTTTGGAGTGAATAATTCTAAACCTGTCGATATATGCTTGTTACTTGAAGGTACTTACCCGTATATACGTGGCGGCGTTTCAAGTTGGGTACATCAAATTATTAGAGGATTACCCGAATACAATTTTTACTTAGTTTTTTTAGGTGGTGATGCCAGCGCATACAATGAAATGGTTTATGAATTACCTGATAATGTGGTTGGTATTCAAGTTAATTATTTACTGCAAAAGTCTAAAATAATGAAACCTAGCCCACGTAGGGGTAATTCATATGCATTTCAATTGTGGAAAGATATTTTAAGTTACTTTCAAAAAACTGATGAGCCTATTAATAATGGAATGCTACAAGATATTCTTAATAACTTAGCTGAAAATAAAAAAGTGAGTGTGGATGACTTTTTATACAGCGAAGCTTCTTGGGAAGTGATCACTGAAATTTATGAAAAATTTGGAGGTAATCACTCATTTGTTGATTTCTTTTGGACCTTTAGAAATATCTATTCACCGTTATTTGAACTAGCAAAAGTAGCGAGAAATTTACCTGAGTGTAAGGTGTTTCATAGTATATCCACTGGTTATGCTGGATTTTTAGGGGCTTTATGTCATCAACAAACTAAAAAGCCTTTTGTATTAACAGAGCATGGAATTTACACAAAAGAACGTAAAATTGATTTAAGCCAAGCCAGTTGGATCCCAAGTAGACACAGTGCCTTTGATGTTAGCCTACACAAGAAAATAGAAATGACACGAGGTACATGGATCAAGTTTTTTGAGCAACTGGGTCTTACCGCGTACCATCAAGCCGATAAAATTATTGCCTTGTACGAAGGTAATCGACAACGTCAAATTACCGATGGTGCACCTGCCAACAAAACCAATGTTATTGTTAATGGCATTAATTACGATCAATTTGTTCAAGCTTATGATTTACGACCAAAAGAGCCACCTAAAGTTGTTGGCTTAATTGGTCGGGTGGTTCCAATAAAAGATATAAAGACTTTTATACGAAGTATGCGTGTTGCTATTAATAATGATCCTACTCTTGAAGGTTGGGTCATTGGCCCTGCAGATGAAGATTTAGAATACTACGAAGAATGCAAAACCTTAGTCGATAGTTTGTCACTAACCGATCAAATTAAGTTTCTAGGTATGCAAAACATCAAAGAAATTTTACCTAAAGTGGGTGTTGTTATTTTAACCTCAATTAGTGAGGCTCAGCCGCTTGTTTTATTAGAAGGCATGGCTGCTGGAATTCCTTGTATTGCAACTGAAGTGGGTTCTTGTCGAGAAATTGTTTATGGCATGTCTAGTGACGATAGAGCTTTAGGTGCCTGTGGTGAAATTATTCAAATAGCTTCACCTAACGTAACCGCTGTAGCCATCAACAATATTTTATCTGATCCAAAACAATGGCGAAAAATGGGCGATATAGGACGTGAACGCGTTAAAAAATATTATGTTGAAAAGATGATGTACGAATCTTATCGAAATATTTATAAGGAACAAATTTCGTGGCAGGAATAGGATTTGAATTAAGGAAGATCCTTAAAAAGAACACACTTTTATCTATTTTTGAAGCCTATGGCTTAGCGGGTGTGGTTAGCTCAGGGCCTTGGGTTTTATCTATTGTCGCGCTAATGGTTATTGGCTTTTTAAGTATAGGGAAAGTATCCCAAGATGTTGTTATAGTTCAATTTTTGGTAATTGTTACTTATCTGATGGCAGGCTCCTTAATTTTAAGTGGTTTGTTTCAATTAATGTTAACCCGCTTTATTGCAGATCAATTTTTTAGTAAAAATCAAGAAGCCGTTACGCCAAACTTATTGGGCTGTATGGTAGTGAGCAGTATTTTGGCTGTTTTAGTTGGCGGGGCTGTTCTTAGTTTTAGTGAATTATCAGCAGCGATCAAAATTGCTATATTATCCTCCTTTGTAGTTTTGTGTAACTTATGGCTTATTATCATTTTTTTAAGTGGTATGAAGCAATATTATCGTATTTTAATCACGTTATTAGCAGGTTATGGTGTGATGATAGTGGGCAGTTTAATATTTGCTTCTTTTGGCTTAATTGGGTTGTTAAGTGTATTTGCTTTCAGCCAAGGCTTGATCACCTTCGTATTCTTGTTTTTTGTTTTACGTTACTTTCCATCAAAAAAATTGGTAGCTTTTGACTTTTTAAACCCAAATAAGATATTTTTCTCGTTAGTGTTATGTGGGCTTATATACAACGTTGGCGTGTGGATAGATAAGTTCTGTTTCTGGATGAATCCAGTATTAAATGTGCAAGTAATCGATATTTTCTATGCGTCGTTTATCTACGATTTACCTATATTTTTAGCCTACTTAGCTATCATTCCAGGTATGGCTGTTTTTATGTTACACATGGAAACAGACTTTGCTCAGTCGTGTGAAAAGTTTTACAAAACAGTGCGTGAGGGTGGTACTTTACAGTCTATTTATGTTCTAAAAGAACGCATGGTAGACGACTGCCAAAAGAGTATTTATCAAATATTCAAAGTCCAAGGTATTACGCTAGCGCTTTTACTTTTATGGGCAAAAGATATTCTTGAAGCTCTTGGGATAGATGCTGCTTATTTACATTTATTGTATGTAGATTTAGTTGGCGTAAGTTTACAAGTTTTAGTGATGGCTATTTTAAATGTGATGTTCTATTTAGATAAAAGGCATCAAGCTTTAGCTTTAGTTACCTGTATTGTGATCACCAATTATGTTTTTACTCAAATTAGCATTTATTTAGGTCCGGCATTTTATGGCTATGGATTTACTCTCGCTATGTTAACAACCACATTAATGGGATTAGTACAGCTAAATGGGCAGTTTAAAAATTTAGAATACCAAACCTTTATGCTACAAGATTAAAAGCAGAATATAGAATCTACACCGCTGATCAAAAAAGCCAGATCCCCCATATTATAAAAAGAGAATCTGGCTTTTTGACACATAAAAAACTTAGCTTTATCTTTGATTTTTGGCTTTTATTGCAGTAATTCTTTCTTTAAAACGTTCAACGTCTTTTGCTTTGCTCTGGGCAAGGTCTTTTGTCTCTGAAGGATCTTTTAAAACATTAAAAAGTTGAGGAATAGGCGATACACCTGACTCAATATTTTTTTCTTGTTTGATCCAATCAACTTTTTTCTTACTAGGAGCAATATACTTCCATTCTTGAGTTCTTAAAGCGAATGTTTGCGACTCAAGCAGTAATTCTGTTCTACCAGTACTTAGAGGATTGAACCAAGCTTTTAAATGATTCTCACTGTCTATCGCTTCATTTTTTGCAAGCTCTATGTTTAGCATATTAGCTAGAGAAGCATATATATCTACTTGGCTCATTAACGCATTACTAACACCTGGTTTGATTTTATTAGGGTAATGAATAATGGTTGGAACACGAGTACCTGCTTCAAACGCGCTGTACTTGCCACCTCTAAAGTCACCGGCAGGTTTGTGGTCACCTAGTAATTCATCTGCGCCATCTTTGTAACCATCCATCAGCACAGGACCATTGTCACTGGTAAAAATAATTAAGGTATTATCAAGTAAACCTTTTGCTTTCAGTTTGTTAACCACTTGGCCTGTGATCCAATCCATTTGTGCAATAGAGTCTCCACGGGGGCCCATGCTACTCGTTCCTTTAAACATCTCGTTAGGCATACGAGGAACATGAATATCATGAAATGAGAAAAATAAGAAAAAGGGGGCTTCTTGGTAATCTTCAATATAAAAGTCGGCCATATTAGTAAATATTTCTGAAAAATTGTCATCTTTCCATTCAGCGTCTTTACCACCTTTCATCCAACCAATCCGGCTTATTCCATTAATAATGCTACCACTATGTAATTCATCAGCTGGTTGCAATAAAAGCTCTGGATTTTCAGCACCTGTTGGTCTGTCTCCAATTTTTTTTTCTAAACTAATAGAAATAGGATCAGTTTCTTTTAAGTTAACTACATATTGATCTTCAAGATAAATAGTAGGAACTTTCTCTACCGCCCCAGGAATAATAAAACTGTAATCGAATCCTACTTCTGAAGGTCCTAAAGGTACTTTTTCGTTCCAATTAACATCAGATTTAGCATCTCCCAAACCTAATAACCATTTACCAATAACCGCTGTATTATATCCAGATCTTTTAAATAATTTAGGTAAGGTTGGTTTGTTGCTTGGGATAATTAATTCTGAATCTTCTTTTAATAACGTTACATTCTCACGAAAGCCATATTCACCTGTTAACAACGAATAGTGAGAAGGTGTACCTGTTGCAGAGTAACTGTGAGCATCAGTAAATCGAATGCCATTTTTAGCAAGCGCGTCAACATTTGGTGTTTTAACGTCTTTTGCTCCGTAAACACCTAAGTCGCCATAACCCAAATCATCAACGTAAAAAATAATAACATTGGGTTTATCAATTTTTGAATTTGAATTGTTTTCAGCTTGTGTACCTTCCTGGCTACAACCTGTAAGAATAACTGCAGAAAATGACATTATCAGTGATAAAGATAATAAGTGACGAATAGGGTTAGTTTTTACGAGTTTTGTTAAAGTAAACCTAGGTTTAGTTAACATAGTCATAATCTGCCTCCTTGCTTTATTTAAATAATGATAAAGAACGGTGATATTTCCTGAGTAAGTTAACAATAGCGTATTGTGAATAGCTTTTGGGATTTAAATTTAAAATGCTTACACAGAAATTAATAACCTTAAAGATATAGCGAATATATCTTTAAGGTCAAATTGTTTTTGATTGAGGCGACTAAGAAAGGTTTTCTTTTTGATCTTGAACAAGTTAGCTAACTAAAAATGAGTTTATAGTTAGCTTAATTTACTTTTTACTTTTTACTTTTTTGAGCGAGCAACGGTTACTGCATTCGCAAGTAAGTTAATAATGTCTTCACTTTCATCTAAATTAACACAAGCATCAGTAATACTTTGGCCATAAGTTAACGTATCAATTGATTCTACTTTTTGATTGCCTTCAACTAAAAAGCTTTCAACCATCAAACCAAAGATTGACTTTTCGCCATTTTCTATTTGATTCGCAATAGATTTAGCCACATCGATTTGTTTCTTATGATCTTTATAGCTATTACCGTGACTACAATCCACCATGATTTTAGTGCTTATATTGGCTTTAGTTAACGACTCTTGAGTTTGTTTAATATCTTCTGCGTGATAATTTGGTATTTTACCACCACGTAAAATTACATGAGAATGTGGATTACCATGTGTTTGATAAATACACATTTGGCCACTTTTATCTGGTGAATATAAAACATGAGGAACACTTGCTGCTTTAATCGCATCTAGCGCAATTTGGATATTACCATCGGTACCATTTTTAAAACCAACAGGGCATGAAAGTGCAGAAGCTAATTCTCTATGAACTTGGCTTTCAGTAGTACGTGCACCAATAGCTCCCCAGCTGATCAAGTCTGATATATATTGGCCAGTAACCATATCTAAAAATTCAGTACCAGCCGATAAACCTATTTTGTTAACTTCCATTAATAAGTTACGCGCAAGGTTTAAACCTTTAGCAACATTGAAAGATTTGTCTAAATTAGGATCACTAATTAAACCTTTCCAACCTACAGTGGTTCTAGGTTTTTCAAAATACACACGCATAACAATCAATAATTCATTTGCATGCTTATCACTTAATACTTTAAGTTTTTTAGCGTAATCGATAGCTGCTTCAGGATCATGAATTGAACAAGGACCAATAATAAGAAGTAGTCTGTCGTCTTCACCTGAAATGATCTTTTCAATGTTCTTTCTACTTTCAATAATAAAATCAGCAGTTTCTTGATCAAGAGGAATTTGATTAGCCAACTCTGCAGGAGATACTAAATTATCGATAAGGGTAGTGCGTAATTCATCAGTTTTAATTGTCATGGTATTTTCTAAAGAGTTGTACTCAGATAAATGAGAAAGTATTTAATGACTAAATTGTACAGGTAAACTCGTGCTGAGTTAATGGTTTATCTGATTAATATACGAATGGATAACGCTAAAATATGCTTATAAAGTACAGATACTTTTACACTTGTTAATGCAAAGACTCGATTGAACACTGAATTAATGCTTTAACAATGGTTGTTCTATCGTGTTTTTACTGCTCTGTTAGCTGATAAATTTATATCTTATAAACCAATAATCTACTACTTTTTTTCTACTTTTATGCATTAATTATCCATAACAGCGTGATATACTCAGAGCATAATAAACGTTGCCAAAATATAATAATATGTTACCTAGAATCGACCATATCGAAGTAGTAGAACCACTCTATCAAGAGTTTGCCCGCGTATTACAAACAAAGCCATATCAAGGTGATATTAGCTGTCAATATAGTGCTCGTTTGTCTGTGGCTACAGACAATAGTGTATATCAGCAATTACCGCAGTTGGTTCTAAATCCTCGCAATAAATTCGACGTACAAATTATTACTCAACTTGCTAATGAAGAAAAATTTAACAAAATTAAATTCAGTGCAAGAGGTGGCGGAACAGGTACTAACGGTCAAAGTTTAACACCAGGTATTGTTGTTGATTTATCTAAGTACATGAACCGTATATTAGAAATTAACGTAAAAGAGAATTGGGTAAGAGTTGAAGCAGGTGTTGTTAAAGACCAATTAAATGCTTATTTACGTCCTTTTGGTTTCTTTTTCGCACCAGATTTATCAACAAGTAACCGTGCAACCATTGGCGGCATGATCAATACAGATGCTTCCGGTCAAGGTTCTTTATATTACGGAAAAACTTCAGATCATGTTTTAGAGCTAGAATCGATCTTAGCCAACGGTGATTTTTTACATACAAAACCTATGAGTATGGAAGCAGCAGAAGAGCTTTCTCAAGAAGACTCAAGCTTAGGCAAAATACTTAAACAAGTGCTTGCAAGCGGTAAAGATAACCGTGAACAAATACTTGAGAAATTCCCACGTTTAAATCGCTTTTTAACAGGATACGATTTAGAAAACGTATTTAATGCTGATTTAACACAAGTTGACCTAAGCCGAATTATTACAGGCTCTGAAGGTTCTTTAGCTTTTGTATGTGAAGCCAAGCTCGACTTAAACGAAATTTTAAAAGCTAAAACAGTTATTAATATTAAATATGATAGCTTCGATTCAGCTTTAAGACATTCTCCAGCCTTAGTAGAAGCTAAAGCAACATCAGTTGAAACCATTGACAGCAAAGTACTTAACTTAGCAAAACAAGATATTGTATGGCATTCCGTTAGCGACCTTATTACCGATGTTGAAGGCAAGGTAATGGATGGCATTAACGTTGTTGAATACAACGGGAGAAGTGTTGAAGACTTAGCTGAACAAGTGGCTGAACTAACAGCACGTTTAGATAACGAAATTGAAAATAGCATTGGCGGTATTATTGGTTACCAAGTAACGAGTGATCTCGCTAGCATTAACAAACTTTATGCAATGCGTAAAAAAGCTGTTGGTTTATTAGGAAATACTAAAGGGCGTCAAAAACCAATAGCCTTTGCTGAAGATACAGCCGTACCACCAGAAAACTTAGCTGATTATATTGTTGAATTTAGAGCGCTACTTGATAGCCATAATTTACAATACGGAATGTTTGGCCATGTCGATGCTGGTGTTTTACATGTGCGTCCAGCATTAGATATGTGTGACCCAGAGCAAGAAGTTTTACTGCGTCAAATTTCAGATCAAGTGGTTGCCTTAACTGCAAAATATGGCGGTTTAATGTGGGGTGAACATGGTCGTGGTTATCGTAGTGAATATGGCCCAGAGTTTTTTGGTGAAGAGTTATTCTTAGAACTTCGTAAAGTGAAAGGGGCATTCGATCCCCTTAACAAAATGAACCCAGGTAAGATTTGTACACCGCTAGAATCTACTGAAAAACTGGTATCTGTTGATGCCATTAAACGTGGTTTTTACGACCGTCAAATCCCTATTGAAGTGAAAGACTCATTCAAGTCAGCATTAGACTGTAATGGTAACGGGTTATGTTTTAACTATGATGTAGATAGCCCAATGTGTCCTTCAAGTAAAGTAACGCGTGACCGACGTCATTCTCCGAAAGGTAGAGCTGGCTTAATGCGCGAATGGTTACGCTTATTAGAAGTAAAAGGCGTTGACGTTCTTAAGCTAGAGCAAGACGTAAGTGGTTGGTCTGTTAAACAACTACTTGAACAAACCTTATTTAAGATGAAAAGTCGCTTTTCTAACGATTATAAAAACGACTTTTCACACGAAGTTATGGAAGCTATGTCGGGTTGTTTGGCATGTAAATCTTGTGTTAGCCAGTGTCCGATTAAAGTAGATGTTCCTGATTTTAAATCGCGTTTTGTTAACTTATATCACACACGTTATTTCCGTCCGCTAAAAGATCACTTAGTGGCAAACGTTGAGATAATCACACCTATTTTGGCGAAAGCACCTAAGTTAGTGAATAGTGTTTTAGGTTCAAAAATTTATGACAAATTTTCTAGTGCAACTATCGGTTATGTGAATACACCATTGCTGTCTGTGCCAACACTTGAAAGCAGTGTTAACGAACAAATTAATGCCGGTGTATTTGAAGCCTTCGATTTAAGCAAACTAGAAGCACTATCTGAAGAAGAGCGTAAACAATACTTATTAATCGTTCAAGACCCGTTCACTTCTTATTACGACGCTGCTACGGTTGAGTCGATGATGTTGCTAGCCAAGAAGTGTGGTTATAAACCTGTATTATTGCCTTTCAAACCTAATGGTAAAGCTCAGCATGTTAAAGGCTTTTTATCACGCTTTGCTAGCACAGCTAAAAACAGCGCAGAGTTTTTAAATAAGCTGCAAGCCCTTAACTTATCTATGGTGGGTTTAGATGCTTCGTTAGTTTTATGTTACCGCGACGAATACAAACAAATATTAGGTGATAAGCGTGGCGATTTCTCTGTATTGTTAGCACATGAATGGTTAACACCGAAATTAGACGAGATTAAAGCCAATATTCAATTGTCCTCTGATATTGACTATCAACTGTTTTCCCACTGTACAGAGAAAACCGCCTTACCGAATAGTGAAGCACAATGGATCGCTATTTTTAAAGGTTTAGGTTTATCGCTACAAAAGCAAAGTGTGGGTTGTTGTGGCATGGCAGGAACATACGGTCATGAAAAAGTGAACTTAGAAAACTCTAAAGCTTTATTTGAATCAAGCTGGGAGCCGAAAGTAGAGCGCTTAAATTCTCAACAAATCGTGGTTACAGGTTTTTCTTGTAGAAGCCAAACGAAACGCTTTGCTGATTTAAAAGCAAGACATCCCGCACAAGTACTGGCTGAGCTTCTTTAAACTCAGTTGTTGTATTTAACTATAACTAGATCTAATAGTTTAAGTTTTATTTTTAATGGCAGATATAGTGATGGTATTTGAGCACTGATAAATTCTCAGTGCTATAGAGCTGTTGTATAAAACAGCTATTTAAAATTCGTACAGTTTATAAGTTGTATATTATTTTGTTTGTTTGGTGTGAATCAAATAAACAAAGCAGATAATAAGGTTAACTTTATGAAAAAGAACAAAGGTTTCACTTTAATAGAATTAGTTGTGGTGATTGTTATATTAGGGATTTTAGCAGCCACTGCAGCACCTAAATTTATCGATCTAACTTCTGACGCAACCGTGGCTAAACTTCAAGGTATGCTAGGTGCTATTCGTAGTGGTACCAATATGGTCCATGCTAAAGCTATTGTACAAGATAAAACATCAGACTTGGACTCAATGGCACTTGGTGATGTCACCATTGATGTACATAGCGGTTATCCTACAGCTCAATGGTCAGCTAGTCTTAAGTATGTAGTAAATTTAGATAACGTAGATTTTACATCAGTTCCTGATGAGGTTTGTGAGGATGAATGGTGCGCTAGAGGAAATCAACAAAGTATCCCAAGTGGCATTACAACTTCAGGTACAGGGGGCATAGCTAAAATTTACTCAAATGGGTATAGCTTTAACGATCAGTGTAGTGTGTATTACGTTAATCATCAAGATGGTCGAGAACCAGAAATAGGCTTAGAAACTGCTGATTGCTAACCTTCAATAAAGTCTAGTAAGTTAATTCCTTCATCAAAACAAAATCAATAACTTAACAAGAATATTCAGATATTCCTGCTAAGTTATTTTTTTGTCTGTTACTTTTAATGTATGCCTATATATCCATGTCAAACCACTATAAAAAAACAATAAGTTTGCTTAATGCCTGATTTGTTAAAGCATAGACCGTTTAACGCCTGACTCGTTTCATCTGTAGCTTCATTAACTTACTGCTCTTTTAAGCTTAACAAGCTTTGATGCCTTTCTATTTCTGTTTTTATACAAATATAAATACAGACCAGTAAACGCTAAGATAGAAGGGCTTAAACCTAAAACACACCAAATTATTTTACTTGGTAAACCGGCAAAGTGTCCAAAGTGTAGTTTTCTGAAGCTATCTACTGAAACATGGGCGGCACTTGATGTTCTTACATCTAAATAATCGATCATCTTGCCAGAGTTTTTATCGTAAGTGATGGTGCTTGAGTAGTCGCTATTCAAAGGATTAGGCGAATCTACTTTACCGTAAAATAGAATATTCATTTCAGGTTCGTAGGGCATAAGCAGGTAGGTTGCTTCAAAATCTTGAATCGTCTCTTTATTACGATCTAATAATGATTGAATTGATAAGTCTTGATTGTGTAAAGGCTTTGCCATTAAATACGGCTCTTCAATAATATGCTCAGATACTTCATGAATAACCTCTGATACATTCCACCAAGCACCCGTAAAAGCAAGAATGATAATAACAGGGGAGCTTGATATACCTATCATCTTATGTAAATCACTAAAGAAAATTCTACGGGCTAATTTAAAGCGTAAAGTAAAAAAGTTTACCCAAAATTTACGATATAAAACAATACCGCTAATGCCTAAGAACAACAGTAATATAGAAACAATTGCACCTAAAAACATACCGTTAGTTTCTAGTAGTAACTTGTAATGTAAATCTAATAACCAATCAGTTAAATCATCAGATAAACCAACAGGAGTAGACAACAATTCGCCAGTATATTGGTTTACATAAATTTTTGACCACTGTGTTGTATAATGTTTTATAAGATAAGCGGCATCGGTTCGGCTTTTATCGTCAAATATTTCCCAACTGCCTATTTCGTGCTCAGGGTATGTAGATTTTACCTTTGCCATCAAAAAATCTAACGACATTCTTTCACTCGCTCTTGTAACATCAGTCGCAGAATTGTTGCTAGTAACTTGCATCTTATCTGGCATTAGTAGAGTGTCTAACTCAACTTTAAAAACCAAAATGCTCCCGGTTAAAGAAATAAGAAGCAACGGCAACATAGCGAAAAGGGCACCAATAGAATGCCATTTGTAGAGTTTTTTTCTCATAATACTTAACAGTAAAGCGGTAAGTGAACCGCTTTATTTCCTTTGTTATTGGCTTTAACTGAACGTCGTTTGGTACAGATTCGATCTACATAAAACGTTTAATTTATGGCTATAGTTTTATATTTGATAATGCAAAACTCTTACGACCACTAAATGCAATTAGTGTGTATACGACGATAAATTTTATAATGTTATTTTCTGTGTTTATCTGAATCTATAATTGCGAAGATGATACATAATTGTTACCTGTATGTAAATGCGAATCAGTATCATTTGAGTATTTAATGGTTAATGGTTTTGTGGAAGTTTTTCGAGGAACATACAGGCATAAAAAAGCCTTGAACAATCAGGGCTTAATTTCAAAAGATTAGTATCAAAGAATTTTATCTTATCACTAGCACTTGCTTAAGTTGAGTGATGACAATCAACTTTACTTTTTATTAGCATATCTTCTATTAACGAATAATCCTGCAAATAATAAGGTTAACCAATGTATTGAACCGCCAGAACTTCCTGAATCACTTGTTGAAGCTGTTTCAGGTACCGTTATAACAGGTGTTTCAGTACCACCAGACGTATCAGTACCGCCGGATGTATCAGTGCCACCAGATGTATCGCTAGTGTTACTTAGCACTATCGAAGCAGTAGAACTGTCGCCAGCCTGAGTAATTACTTCAATATTAACACCTAGTTCTGGAAGAATAATACCCGACTTAGGTTGATCTGGTGATGTGTAATCATCACTATCATTGAATACAGAGTTATTAGTAAGTGCAGTATCGTTAGATCCTGTATTAATATTTAAACTTTGATCATACAAACTAAAAGCTGCATCACGTATTTGTATCTCGGTATTTCTAGGCGAACCATTTCGAGTGATCAAGTTCTGATCAGCATCAACCACACCAAGAAATAACTCACCAGCATGATCACTTACGTTGTTATTATCAACCGCTTCATCTCTATACCAAATTAAAACACCAGGATCGTAATCTAAACTAGCTAAAGATGAGTCCGTACCAGTATGATCACGTAATTGAACATAATAATAATGATTATCGCCTTCAACAGTATCGTCTATTCGAGAAAAGCCATCTAAACTCATAGAAGTAAGATTCTCAGCACCATTACTAAATGTTGTAGTTGTACCTGAAGTAACCGTAATATCATCTGCGACAAATCCATAACCTGAAATGCTAGTATCAGTTACATAAGTTATTGCTATATCAACATTTCGACCGCTGTAATTAGACAAATCAAAAGTTAAATCTACCCAACCCAAATCTACAGAAGCACCGCTAATATCTGCAGAATCACCACTTATAAAGTTTCTTATAAAGCTATAATATTCATTCGATGCTGAAGTATGATTACCAGAAACAACATTTCCATCAACACTTACAAGTACAAAATCGTAATCTTGCTCTATGTTCCAGCGAGCTTTCATAGATAAAGTAGGGCTGTTAGTTCCCAACGTGGTATTGAAACTTAAAGTGGTTTGTAAATCATTACCTTGATTAGAATAGTATTGATATTCACCTGTAAATGGTTCACCAAAACTTCTAGGAATTATTGGAAGATCCACTCTTATCTGATCAACACTATCGCCATGGGTAGATGCGCTAACTAACGACAATGTCTCGTTTGTAGAATCTGAGAAAGTAACTCTTTGTTGATTTACCCAGTTTCCACCATATTTGTTTTGAAAGAATTCTTTAGCATAAGGACTAAAAGAAACAGGTTCAGAGCCGCGAGGGCTTCCTAACCAGCTACCACTTCCCATAACAGACCAAGCTTGAACAGGAGCTCCCGTAGAATCATTTGTTAAGTCATATTCATCAGGCACACCTAACACATGACCAAATTCATGAACAACAACTCCCACAGAAGCATCAATTGGCGTAATCGTATAGCTATAAATTCTAAGATCAGAGCCTTCAACACTTACGGCAAAATCGTCAGAACTTTGTGGGTAATCTGCATTAAACACTGCTGATCTATGAGACCAAATAGCATTAGACCCTAAATCTCCACCACCTGACTCTTCACCAATACTCGAATGAAAAATCATAATGTGATCAACAATCCCATCAGGTTCATCAAGAATACCATCACCGTCATGGTCTTCTTCGCTAATTTTATCGTAATCATTTAAATCAATTTGACCTAACGCAATGGCTTTTTCTACAGCTTCAATAACAAGTTCATCAACATTTACATCATCTTGATTGAAATCGTTTCTTGGATCGTTATTATTCGCGCCATAATACTCAGCATTTTCTTCTGCTGTATACCAACCAAAGGTTTCACCACTAAAAGCAAATGTGTTGCCTGATTCTTGTTGATAATATTGATAAGCAGATTCAAGGTTCTGACCTGAAGGACCAGTAAAACCGGTAGGAGAGAACAATAAGTCCTGATAATGAGACATCGGATAGTCACTGTAGTACATATCTGTGTCAAAGGCAGATAAGCCATTATCGTTGTAACGTAAATCTGGGAAATCGATCATGATGGCTAATACTTTAATGGTATTATCAACATCTTCATTAACTTTTTGAATACTCGTGCTCTTTACTGATTGTTTTTCAATAATAGAAGCTTTAGCCGTTTTGTTTACCTTTGCTTGTTTGTTCATCAAGCTTTTAGGTAGCTTATTGTTTTGGTTACTCATTCTATCGGCTATGTAACTTTCAAAAGCCTGCTGTTTTTCTTCTTCAGAGGCGTTAGCAGAAAGCTCGCCACGTTTTTCTAACCAATACAAAATTCTATCTTTATTAACAACACCAAAGTCTGTAGAACCGGCATTAACAAAAGTGTCAGCATAAGACAGGCCACTACAAGTAACTAAACTGGTTAGCAGAGCTATTTTTGATAATTTAAACATGTATGTTCTCTAATGATGGAAAGTAACCGTTATTTTGATAACGGCTTACAAGGTACAGAAGACTTCTTCTTTATATACTCATCTACATAAGCTTTTATTTCGTCTTCAGACATATCGTTATTTAACTTTCCTTCTTTAAATAACATTTCTTTTAATTTAGTTTTATCTTTTAATAAAGGTGTTGATGATTTTTTACATACCGAATGCTTAGGCTTAATCCCTTCAGCTTTTTTATTCGTTATTGGATTATTATCGACTGCAATATGATTTGCATTAGGGTCAATCTCAACAGGAGTAAGCTCAACCTGACTTTGACATCCTAAAGCACTGATTGAAACAAGAGAAACGACTAAAGATTTGATTAAAAGCGAATTCATAAACATCCTAATTTATTATTATAACCTTGTTCAGGTTGATGGGTTTTATAACTTATTGACTCATATTGTTAATTCTAACTTATTACGGATAATGAACAGAATACAATATTAATATCTATTTAATGATGAAATTTATGTGATTATCAAAGTATTTTACAAACCAATAAGTAGGTATTGAATATCAAAATACAGCCTTTATATTTAAAATATAAACGAAGTACCTCAAGCAAAGATGATTAACACCTAAATAGTCATACAGAGTAAAACAACTTACCCCTAATTGTAGTTAATAGTTATAACTAAACTCTAGCGGTTATATTTCTATTGTAAACAGATACAGCATAAATAAAGTAAGTATTAATGTAATATTTTATTCAGCATTCAATGACAAGACACGTTATGTATGGTTTTTACTCATTGTTTACCTGTTTTTTACTCAACTAGTAAAAAAACACACTTTTCATAAAAAAAATACTTTACAAAGGTTTCAACTCTCTTTAATATTCGCCTCGCTTTAACGCAACGCGTTAATTGCATTCAGGTGAGATGGCTGAGTGGTCGAAAGCACCGGTCTTGAAAACCGGCAAGGGTTTGTAGCCCTTCTAGAGTTCAAATCTCTATCTCACCGCCACATTCCAAAAAAAACCGCTAATTATTTAGCGGTTTTTTTTCGTCTGGATTTTGATGTTTAGAATAGAGGGTTTGTAGCGCTAAACCTGATGTAGAGTTCAAATCATGGTGCTAATACCAAGTTGATTAATTAACTGCTCATTTTTAACGGTTAAAATTAATAATGACGGCGTTATAAAATTTATAAGTAGAATAACTACTTACTAAATTTTATGCCTTGTAATTATCCATTTTTCCTCATGAAAAAGTAGATCACTTCATTAATCAAATTGGTATAATATTCATCAATCAGCAACAATTTAAGATCAAATATTAGTTATTAACTTGCTCTTGATAACTAAATACCTCTGCAATCGATACACCAAATACATCAGCAATTTTAAAGGCAACTTCTAACGATGGTGAGTATTTGCCTTTTTCTATTGCAACAATCGTTTGCCTAGATATGCTAACCATTTATTGCGAGAAAGTAGGCTGGTTATTTAAGTGAAAAATTTATTTACTTAACTTATCTATTTAAATGTTAACAACAATAAGAAATGTTAGAATACGACCTTTAATATATCCAGCTCTTTTGCATACCTTACGCGGAACTTTAAATGAACTTAGATCAAACCTTATTGGCAATTAGTAACCCAAACGACGACAACTTAACTATTGCTGGTATATCCGCGGCAAAACAAAATTGGTCTGCATTTTATCTTGAGTTAGAAAGTCTCATCGATCAGTTCATCGCAGACGATACGTCATTAACTCAAGAACAAGAGCCTATTCTGTTTTTTGGAACATTATTATTAGCCGAATTAAAATATTCACCAGCGCTAGAAAAATGTTTACACCTATTTGCACGCAGCGATTCTATTTTAACTCCACTAGAAACTGTATTTGGTGAAACAATCACTGAATTAACACCTACTTTATTTTTCAATGTTGCAGATGGTAATACCCAAGCGTTATGTAATTTTATCTCTGATGGGCATCAATCTATGTATGGCAAAGGAGCCGCGATTGAAGCGGTATTTGCACAGTACGAAGTGGGGATTATTGATAAAAATGAGTTAGAAGATCATGTACGTCGCTGGTTGGCTTCATTCTTAGCTATTCCAAGTGCAATCAACAGCTTTTTAATGAGCGTATTAGCAGACTGTTGTGTTCAGTATCAATTAAATACTTTTAAAAGCCAATTTAACGAATTGTGTGACAAAGACCTACTTGATGAAGAGCGTTTTGAGTCCTCTGAAGTAAAGGCATGGAATAACAGCAATACACGCAAGTTCGTTGAATCAGGAATGGTTCAAACAGATTTTAATATGATTAACACATTACAAACCTGGATTGAAAATGACTATGAAGACGAAGAACTTGATGACATTGATTCGTTAATGGAGGAAGGCGGTTTATTAGATAGTATCTTGTACGATGAAAATACCATTCTAAAAAACAGTGTTCCAGTTAGTTCTTTAGCTACAGCGGGTCGCAATGATCCTTGTCCATGTGGCAGTGGTAAGAAATTCAAGAAATGTTGTTTACAGTAAATCACTAAGTTTAAATAAATAATTAACTTTATTACATTTGAAGAAACGCTAATTTATTAGCGTTTTTTTTGCCTAAATTTTATGTAATGAAGAAGCTTTAATGTGCAGAAGCGATCCCAAAATATCTCAATTTATAAGTTTAAAATGAGTCATAAATATAAGCTTTTTCCTAAAAGTGAGCTTAAGTTTCTCTATTTGTTAGTTATGTTTTTATCCGTTGTAATAAATAGATACAAAAATAGCATTTTGGATCGTCATGAAATTATTAGTTTTTCTGGTAAATCAAATAAAATAACGTAGGCTATATAACTGAGAGAACTGAATTCATTCACAGTTATACCAAGTTGATTAATTAACTGCTCATTTTTAACGGTTAAAATTAATAATGACTGCGTTATAAAATTTATAAGTAGAATAACTACTTACTAAATTTTATGCCTTGTAATTATCTATTTTTCCTCATGAAAAAGTAGATCACTTCATTAATCAAATTGGTATTAAAAATAGGACTTAAAAGTTCAAGTGATGAATCACTACAAAGCTAGCCTTGGCTTAATTAATATACAATTATAGCCTTCAATAGTGACAATCAATTAAGCAATGTAAGTAAGCGATTTAAAATCATTTACTTACTGCAATGGAGATAAAAAATGATTACGTTTACCGTTAACGGTGAAGTTCGTAAATTTTCGGGCGATCCAACGACTCCTGTACTTTGGTATTTACGAGATGAATTACAACTAACTGGTCCTAAATTTGGCTGTGGTATGGCGCAATGTGGCGCATGTACTGTGCATATTGACGGAGTTGCGCAGCGTTCTTGTGTATTGCCTCTTTCTGCCATTGCAGGTGGTAAAATAACCACTATTGAAGGTTTAAGTGAAAACGGTGAGCATCCAGTACAAAAGGCTTGGGTAGAACATAAAGTTCCTCAATGTGGTTTCTGTCAATGTGGTCAAATGATGCAAGCAGCTAGTTTACTAGCCACTAATCCTACGCCTAGCGATGACGAAATCGTACAAGGTATGTCAGGTAATATTTGTCGATGTGGTACTTATCCTCGTATTCATAAAGCGATCAAAGCTGCGTCTAAATCAATGGCGGGTGTTGCTTATTATGTTCCTGAAAAAGCAGGAGAAGAATCATGAGCAAATATTTTGATTTAAGCCGACGTAGCTTTTTAAAGTCTAGCGCAGCAGTAGGTGCTTTAGTTGTTGGTACCTATTTTACTGGTGCAGCTCCAAGAGCAATGGCAGGAGTACTTGCTAAACCATCAGCTACCTCTAAAGAAGCTAATTTATTTGTTGCTTTACGCCCAGATGGCGTTGTTGAAATTACCTGTCACCGTTCTGAAATGGGTCAACAAATTCGTACAGCGATAGCACAAATCGTAGCTGATGAAATGGAAGCGTCTTGGGACAAAGTCGTTGTTATCCAAGGTAAAGGTGATCCTAAATACGGTGACCAAAATACCGATGGTTCACGCAGTATTCGTTACAATATGCAGCGTTTACGTGAAATGGGCGCAAGTGTTCGTCATCTTATGCGACAAGCGGCTGCAACGCGCTGGGGTGTATCTATAGATTCATGTTCAGCTGTGCAGCACATTGTTACTCATACATCAGGTAAAACCCTAACTTATGCTGATTTAGTAAACGATGCGTTAAACATCACACCACCAGAAACAGACAAAGTCGCGCTTAAAAAACGTAGTGAGTGGCGTTACATTAATACCGCTATGGAACATATCGATTTAAAAGATATCGTAACAGGCAAAGCAACTTTTGCGGCTGATGTTCTAGAGCCTAAAGCGCTTATTGCAATGATTGTTCGTTCTCCAGTTGTTGGTGGCAAAGTTAAAAGTTTTGACGCAAAAGCCGCTAAATCAATAGAAGGTGTGGTAGACGTAGTAGAAATTCCAGCACCGAAAGGCGCACCTATGTTTCAACCTAAAGGTGGTATTGCCATTATTGCCAATAATACTTGGGCTGCAATGAAAGGCCGCAAAGCCTTAACAGTAACATGGGATGATGGTAAAAATGCCGACTACAATTCAGAAGCATTTAAGAAAAGCTTACTGGCTAAAGTCGCTACATCGCAAAAATCAATCCGCTCGATAGGTGATGCAGAAACTGTTCTAGCTAAAGCTAGCGATAAACTTGTAGCAGATTACTATGCGCCGCATTTAGCTCAAGCTCCAATGGAGCCACCTTGTGCTACCGCAATGTATTACAAAGACCGTGTAGACGTATGGGCTGCAACACAAAACCCACAAGCTGATATGGCAACTGTTGCTGCAATGGTTGGCATGCCACAAGAACAAATTAATGTTCACGTAACTATGTTAGGTGGTGGATTTGGACGTAAGTCTAAGCCTGATTTCTCAGCAGAAGCGGCTTACCTTTCAATGAAAACAGGTAAAGCGATCCGTGTTCAATGGACTCGTGAAGACGACATCCAACACGGTTTCTACCATGCGGTATCAGCTCAACACATTGAAGCATCATTAGATAAAAATGGTGCTATCGATGCGTATTTACACCGCACAGCGTTTTCACCTATTACCTCTACCTTTCAAGAAGGTGCAACCGTTGCGGGTAGCTTCGAGTTACGTTTAGGTTTTACCGATAATCCTATTAACACACCTAACATGAAGTTAGAAAACGGTGAAGCACCTGCAAAAGCTAGAATTGGTTGGATGAGATCTGTATCTAATATTTTCCATGCCTTTGCTATTCAGTCATTTATTGCTGAAGCTGCACACAAAGCGGGTCGTGATCAAAAAGACTACTTGCTAGACACCATAGGTCCTGATCGCATCTTAGACGTAACAGAAGAAAATGCTGATTACGATAACTACGGTGGCGATAAAACAGTTTACCCATTAGACACCAGCAGACTACGTCATGTTATTGAAAAAGTAGCTGAAATGAGTAAGTGGGGAAGAAAACTTCCTAAAGGTCGCGGTATGGGTATTGCTGCACACAGAAGCTTTTTAACTTACGTTGCAACAGTAGTTGAAGTAGAAGTTTCAGAAGAGGGCGATCTTAAAATCATTAAATCATGGGCAAGTATTGATGCTGGAACAGTAGTAAATACAGATACCGTGAAAAATCAGGTTCAAGGTGGTTCTATTTACGGAATTACTGCTGCAATCAGTGAAGGTATTACTTTCGACAATGGTCGTGTACAACAGAGTAACTTCCACGATTACCGAGTTCCACGCATGAATGATTCTCCGCTAGAAATAGAGGTAGAAATTGTTCCTAGTGAAGCGCCACCAGCAGGTGTTGGTGAGCCAGCAACTCCGGTTTACGCTCCAGCACTTTGTAATGCTATTTTTGCCGCATGTGGTAAACGCATTAGACAGTTACCGATTGGTAATCAACTAAAAGCTTAAACATCAAAAATACAACCGCTTACAAAGCTTAATATAAAGCACGTAAGCGGTTTTTTTATGTCCTGAATTTGGTGGTAGATTTAGTTATAGATTTCTTTATAAGTTCAGGTATAGGGTTATTTAGAGGTTTAGCTATAAGTTAAAATAATTCATTGATAATACAGTGATTTCTGCCTATTCATATACCTTACAATCATGTAAATTACTTATAAAACATCAGTAAACATATAACCAGGTGGATAATATCAATGAAAAAACTAGCCTTACAGCACGGACTTGATTGGCTAATCGCTACGTTTGCAGCCATCGCAATATTGGCAGTATTACAAACCTTTATTATCGGAAAACACTTTATTATTCCAACCATCATACTGATCATCGCTGTATTTTTAGGAAACTTAGCATGGTACGGATTCAAGCAAGCAAAATGGGCGCAATACCTAAACTTTTGGTGCGGTTTTATTCTTACCAATCATTGTTTTTACGCTTTGTTTTGGGCAAAGAAATATCGCGAGATACTCGGGAGTGCATTTGAACCAGTTGCAGTTGTAGTTACCTTATTGTTGTTTACGCTTACGTGGTTTTACGCAAGTAAAAACCAGTTATTCAGGTGTAATAAATAACAGGGCCGTTTTACCAAAGTTTAAAACTTAGAAACGCTAAATTGTTAGCGTTTTTTTATGTCTATATTTTTATGTTTAAGCTTTGATGATATAGATAGAGCGAATTTGCTTACAACCTTTGTATTTCAGCGCTAACCCCATGTTAGGATGATATTTATTCTGTTAATCCTAGTGTCGATAATCTAATAAGTTTTTATATCTGCTTGTAATTACTGCGTAAATAAACGATTCTTTGAAATAAGTTTTTAATACTTGGCTATTGTGTTCCCTAATTAGAGTTATATATGTCAATTTTAGATTTTAAAGAAATACCGATGGCACATAAAGGTGGTGGTGAACAAGATAAGTTCGAACTTTTTTCGAGGGATTTCTTCCAAAATATAGGTTATAGAATTAGTTCAGCACCTGGTAGAGGAGCTGATGGCGGAAAAGACCTGATATTGACCGAAGTTAGAAAAGGAATAGCGAGTAACACGGAAGTAAGGTGGCTTGTTAGTTGTAAACATAAAGCTCACTCTGGATCGTCAGTATCCAAAACAGACGAACCAGAAATATCTGATTCATTAAAGGCACATAATTGTACTGGTTTTATTGGGTTTTATTCTACACTACCTTCATCAGGGCTAGTTGATAAAGTAGAAGGTATGGCAGAGATCGAACATCAGTTTTTTGATTCCTCTAAAATTGAACAAGCGCTTCTTACTAATTCTAAATGCTTGGAGCTTGCAAAACGTTATTTCCCTAAATCATTTAAAAACTGGACTGATGAAAATCCAAAACCGGCAGTTATATTTTCTGATCATGAACCTTTTAGGTGCCATCACTGTGATACTATTTTGGATTATAATAGTTGGGGGAAATATGAAGAAACAGAAAATGGTCTAGTAAAAAAAATAAGAAATCAGTATGTTTGTTGTGGTGGTGATTGCGATCGAATATTAGCAAAGCGCTATTATACAGATGGTTACTCTGATGCTTGGACCGATTTAAAAGATTACTTTACACCTACTATTTATATTAAAGCTGTTATGAGCTTTTGTAACGAATTGAATGACGAAAAAATCATATACAGTCAAGAAGCATTCGAACAAAAAAAGTCTCTTTTGATAAGGGCATACCCATATATTTGTCGTAATCTAACGCAAAAAGAATCTGCTCAAGTAATGGACTTAGGAATGGTTCCTCAATTTCTAGGTGGTTTAGGTTAACGTGAATCACAGTCACTTTAAAGTGAATGAAATTGACTGTTCTCACTTCCAAATAGATGCTTTTAATTGGTGGATTTAATGAATACAGTTGAAAAAGGGGATAAATTAGAGCAAATAATACATGATGTTTTTTCTGAAGATATAGCTAATGGAAGCTTCTGGGCTAATAAGGACTGCTGTAAGATTTTCATAAAAAAAGGTTATTACTCTAAAGATAGAGAAAAGGATATAATCTTCGATATATCTATCGAAATATATTTACCAGGTCAAGAAAATTACTCTGTATTAGTACTCATTGAATGTAAGAATTACAATCATAAAGTTCCTGTCGATGATGTTGAAGAGTTTTATGCTAAAACACAGCAAATATCTGGTGCTAATATCAAAGCTATTGTTGCTTCAACAAACTCATTTCAAGACGGCACCTTTAAATTTTCTAAATCAAAAGGGATAGGTTTATTACGCTACTTCAGTAAAGAAAAACGTGAATGGGTCTTGACTCGTTCGCCTTCAGTTATTAACGGAAGAAGTAAAAGTAAAACTGAAAAATCAACAGTATCCATAGGGTTGACTCAGCAAGAACACATAAGCACTGGCTTTGACTTTTATTGTTATACTGGTAACTGTTATTCAAACTATACTCGAATTTTTTTTTCTGATTTGATTTTATCAGACTTAGATAATAGTGAAAAAAAAGCTTGGGATGCCGTAAGGCAAACTATTCCTAATAATTATCCATCTGTAAACTTTCTTGATATTAGCGTGATTGAATCTAAGTGCTCTAAACTCCTTCATGCCATCAAATATTTAAACGGACCTGTATCATTTGATAAGATTAAAACCTTTCTCCTAAATACGTATAGGTTCAAACTTAATTTAAATACCGATCTGGGGATTGGAGTGTTAGGAAATATAAACTTTAAAAGTTCAGTAATAAATATTGATAATTCACAATGTGAAACGGAAGCAAGAGTTAGATTTACTATAGCACATGAGTTAGGGCATTTTTTCCTTGAACATTCACAGTTTATGGTTGAAGAAAGTTGCTATGATTCTCATTTAGTAAGTGAAGAGCGTAAGGATTTATCTATACCAGATATAATGCGTATGGAATGGCAAGCGAACCAGTTTGCTTCATGCTTGTTATTACCTAAAAAAACTTTTATTAAAGCATTTGAAGCTGAGGCTAAGCGGAGAGGGATTATTAACAAAGGGTTTGGACCATTATTTGTGGATGGACAAAAATGTAATGTAACTTCGATGATTTTTATTACATCACATTTGATGAAAAAGTTTATGGTTTCAAAAACTGTCGTTATTATTCGTATGAAACAGTTAGGCATAATGCAATAGTTAATCCTAAACTGGTGATAATTGTATAACTTGCAAAATATTATCTAATTTATCATATCAGTAGAATGCCTTGAGAACATTAGTCTTGATATGTGAAAAACTAACAGCAGTTAGGAGCTTAAAGTAGATTGATCTTTTGATAGTTTTTCAAAAGCGATGCTTGCTTTAGCTCCCTAGATGACAAAAAATGATATTTATTATAGTTTGTAATCTGTGTTCCTAGCTACTTAAATTTAATTCCATTTTGAATAGCTAACTAATTATGAAAATGTATTTTAGGTCAAAATCTTCATTTAATAATACAAATAACAAATCATTAACTATCTTCAAATAAGATTACTGAATAACTTCCACATTCCCCGTATAATCCCCGAATCATCTTTAAAAGATCAACAGACCCAATCAAGGTATTCAAATTCAGTATGACTGAGCAAAATAAACATCCCGAAATAGCGGTTACACAGATTCATTCAACTGAAGAGAATACTACAGATCCATCTAGCACAACTTCGTCAGATTTAAACACGTCAAAATTTACTGAAGTTGCTACACAGCTTTCTTCTACGAGTGAAGATAACAACAGTAGTTTTGATGTAATTAAGTATGCCGAAAATGATGGTGCGCCTAAGATTGTACTTGCGACCCTTAACGCTCGGTATTTTCATACCAGCTTTGGTTTACGTTATTTGTACGCTAATTTAAAAGAGTTGCAGAGTAGTTGCGAGATTAAAGAGTTTATTATTCAAACGCGCGCTATTGATATTGTTGAACAAATTCTTGAGTCGAAACCTAGTATTGTTGGCTTTGGTGTTTATATTTGGAATATTGTTGAAACTACTGATGTTGTTAGTTTGTTAAAAGTTATCGCACCTGAAATTAAGGTGGTGTTAGGTGGCCCTGAAGTGAGTTATGAAACTGAAGAGCAGTTAATTGTTAAGTATGCTGATTATGTTTTAACGGGTCCTGCGGATATTAGTTTTTATGAATTGTGTAAAGACATTATCAACAAAACGCCGCCTGAGAAAAAAGTATTAAAGTCTAAACCTGTAGGGCTAGAAGAAATTGCTTTGCCTTATGAGTATTACACCGATGAAGATTTAACCAATCGTTTGCTTTATGTTGAAGCGTCGCGTGGTTGTCCGTTTAAGTGTGAGTTTTGTTTATCGTCTTTAGATAAAACCTCTACGCCATTTGAGCTAGAGCTATTTTTAGAGCAAATGGAAATTTTGTATGAGCGGGGCGCTCGTAACTTTAAGTTTATAGATAGAACTTTTAATTTAAACATTAAAACCACGATGCAAATTATGCAGTTTTTCTTAGATCGAATGACTGAGGATCTTTATCTGCATTTTGAAGTAGTGCCTGATCATCTTCCGAGAAAACTCAAAGAGTTGTTAGCGCAGTTTCCTGAGGGTAGTTTGCAATTTGAGATTGGAATTCAAACCTTTAACGTTGAAGTGCAAAAGAATATTAGTCGTAAGCAAAACAATGCTAAGTCGAAAGAGAACTTACTTTGGTTAAGAGATCATACTTCTGCGCATATTCATGCCGATTTGATTTTTGGTTTACCTGGCGAAACCTTTGATACGTTTAAAGATAGCTTTAACCAGCTTTATCATTGTCGACCTCACGAAATTCAAATGGGTATTTTAAAACGCTTGAAAGGTAGCCCAATTATCAGGCATACCGAAGCGTTCGATTTACGTTTTAATCCGTTACCACCGTTTAATATTTTAAGTACTGATCGCGTTAGTTTTCCTACGATGCAACGTATTAATCGCTTTGCTCGCTATTGGGATATGATAGGTAATTCAGGACGTTTTAAATATTCGTTACCACATATATTGTCGGACGAACCCTTTGATGATTTTATGGCGATTACTGAATGGATTTTTAACAAAACAGGGCAGATACATAAGATTAACTTGAAGAAGTTGTTTGAGTTGATTTCGCAATCGGTTGAAGCTTTATATCCTGAAAAGCATGAGTTAGTGATTGAAAAAATAGAGCAAGATTATGAGGCGGCTAAGTTAAAAAGTTTGTTCAGTAGTCTTAACCTTTATGCCGTTGAAAAACCTGAGTTGGTTGTTAAAAACAAATCACTACAACGCCAACAACGACACATGAGCTAACGGTTTTTGAATGAGTACAACAACTTTAGCGAGTCGTTATTTTGTTTATATGGTTAAAGCATTTGAAGTTGAAATCTTATAGCTAACATTATGATACGTAAGCAGTTGTAGATTACGATCTACAACTGCTTTTCAAGTAAAGTATTTATAACTCAAACAAAACATCACTGCGGATTATATATTTAACACCATCAGTAATGGGTACCGAGCTATGGATACAATGTAGAGGATGCATGCCGTGCGGAAAGCATAAAACGCCGCCAACAGGTGTTCTAATATCTACATTTTTAACATTGTCATTTCTTCGCGCTGGTTGAGTTGGATCATCAGCATTAACTAAGAAACGTGTTTCTCCACCTTCGAAGTCATCCGTTAAGTAAATTAAAAACGACATTTGGCTGAAACGATCAGGATAAGCGTTAGCAATTAAATCATCATTAATTATACGACTACCTGACCATGCGCCATCTGAATGTGGTTTAAAATAGTCTTCAGCTTTATAACGATAAAAACGAAAACGTGCATTAAGTCCTAATGCTTTACTGCCACCAAAAATAGCCTGTCTGTCATCCATTAGGTGCGCAATTCGGTCCCAAATAATACCATCTGTTTGTTCATCAACTATCCAGGTTAAACTATCGTTATGACGCACACTACGTGGAAGTGAAACTGCGGCATCAGGTAGAAAACCTAATTTTTCGCTAATATTAATTAGCTGTTCACATTCTTGTTTAGTTAATACATTCAATAACTGAAAAGCACCAGGTACTTGTGTTAATTCATGTCGCTCAATATTGCTTACATCAACGTTTGCTTCTAAGTTTGCTGGGTTTTCATTACGATTACCCCAAGCAGGTAAAGCAGGATGTTCAGCTCCTGGCTCTAAAGCCGCAACAAAAAAATCATTTGTTGTATCTGTAGTTTGGTTCATATCTTTCTCTATATTTGACCTAGAAGTCATTAAAATAACTTCTAGTTTTTATGATGATTACATTCGTTATTAAGGCTTATTTCTGGATAACTCTTACTTGGGCAAACTGACGATGGCCATCAGCAGTGCCATGAAAACCAAAGCCACTTTGTTTTGCGCCAACCCAAGGTCCTAGTCCACCAGCACCTTTATTTACCGCAACCATGCCAGCTTCCATTTGTTCAGCCACATCATTTGCTCCAGCGCCACCAAATACCACAGCTGCTAAGCCGTATGAACTTGCGTTAGCTCGTTCAACCGCTTCAGATACATGACTAAATCTGCTAATAGCGACTACTGGTCCAAAAGTTTCATGTTTCTCTAGTGTCATATCAGGTGTGATACCTGTTACAACTGTTGGTTGTATATAAGGTAAATCGTAATGAGGTTGCCCAAGTAAAAACTTTGCACCTTTAGCATAAGCATCTTCTAATTGAGACAATACATTCGCATGCTGTTTTGGGTTAACTATGGGGCCGATATTCACTTTAGGCTGATCCCATGGTCCGGCTTGATAGCGATTGGCTAACGCTACGACTTTCTGTTCGAACTCATCAGCAATACGTTCATCTACATAAACTCGTTCAGTTGATGTACACATTTGTCCTGTATTTTCAAAAGAGCTAGCTACAGCAAACTGAACAGCTCTATCTATATCTGCACTTGCCATAACGATCAGTGGATCGTTTCCACCCAATTCCATAACTAAGCGCTTAAGACCTGAAGCGGCACTTGCCATAATCTGTTTACCAGCGGCTTGCGAACCAGTAAAAGCCACCATATTAATATCTGCATTAACTAAGGCTTTACCTGTTTCAGCATCACCATGGGCTATTTGTAATACATTTTCAGGAAGTACTGTATTTAATGTGTTAACAAAAAGGTCAGCAACTAAAGGAGTTTCTTCTGAAGGTTTTAACACAACGGTGTTACCAGCAATAAGTGCAGGTAATAACAAGTTGTTTGCCATGGCAAGAGGGTAATTCCACGGAGAAATAACAGCAACTACGCCCAAAGGACGATATTGAATTTCACCACTGCGTCCTATTACTTCAGTTTGTAATGCTTGCACTATTTCTTGGGCAAAATAAGCCGTGTTTTGAATAGTTCCACCCACTTCATAACTTGCTCTGCGGTAGTCTTTACCCATTTCTTTGCTGATTAATAAAGTTAGGTCATCTTCTACTGCAGCAAGAGCATCGTAGGCTTTAACTATTTTTTGTTGGCGTTCATCAAGTGATAATGCAGACCAAGATTTTTGTGCATTCTTAGCGCGTAAAACAACCGTTGGTATATCAGTTGATTCGGTAACGGAAACTTCACCAACGGGGTTTCTATCAATTGGATTATAAGAGGTGAGTGTTGACATAATATGGTTTCCTAAAATGGCATTAATTTGTGTGAGCAATAAATTAGTCCGTTTGGTACTACATGCTCACAAAGTGTAAATTGGTTATATAGCGGTATTATGCTAGAGTGGTTAATTAAAGCAACCAGTATACTTTTAGTTACCACTAGTGTAAAAGTACAAAAAACATGAAAACCACAACAAAAACAGAAGGTAATGTGAAAAAAATAAATTCAGAAAGCTGTGAGCAACCATGCCTTATTGAACGTGGTATGCGAGTTTTAGGTGGAAAATGGAAAGCATCTATTTTGTGGCACCTAAAGGATGGACCTGTTCGTTTTAACGAATTATCGCGTATGTTAGGTGGTGCGAGTAAGAAGATGGTAGATCAGCGATTAAAGGAATTAGAAGCACAAGGCCTGGTTACTCGCGAAGTGATTAGCGATCGTCCTATTGCTGTTGCTTATGACATTACAGACTTTGGACGCTCCGCATTAGATATTTTAGAAAGACTTAAAGATTGGACTGAAGACAACAACATTTAGGGTGTGATTAATACGTGCTCATCTATTTGTTTCATCGTTAACATTAAAGCATTTAGTATTTTTAATAGCTGCCGATAATATGATAGACAGCTTCTACTTATAAAATCGACGAGTGCTTAAGAAAAGGATATCTATCAAATGAAATTTTATACCGAAAATATGCAGGTCAATATTCCTTTATCTCTCTCTAAAGAGCCTGTTTCTGTGTCTAAATTGAATGAGCTTAGCCAAAGTGCATCTGTTGAAATTAATCAATCAGCAAATTCTCAAACAGATCAAGTCAATATCTCTGAAGAAGGACGTCAAAAAAGCATTGATGATGAAAACCAAGCCGCTATGAGAAAAATGGCAGGCAATGAAGATGTTAATAGTGCCCAAGCTGACGGTGAACAAACATTAGATGAAAAAATCGCAGAATTACGGGAAGAAATAACTAAATTAACCGCAGACATAACTCAAGAACGTACAAACGGTAATGATGAAAAAGCTAAAACCATGGAAGCAGAACTTGTTATGTTAAATGCTCAACTACTACAACTGATTGAACAACAAATGGAAGGTGCGTAAGGCTAGTAATAGTTTTTAAAGTTAACGGTATAGTTATACTGTTTATATACATCCGCTACATTTAACTCTTCTCTATACCAAAATCCGGATAAGTTCCTGCTTTCAAAATCCAACCATTTATAACGAACTTTTAAGTAATTGATTTACTGAAAACAATCACGTAATCTCGATGTTAATTCTAAATTAAAGGGTATTGATGGCTTTTGTTGAAAGGCTAATTATATCCTTGTATTAAACCCTTAGGCATACGATGAATTCTGATGAGCTGATTTCAATTCTAAGTAAACACACTCTTAAAGAAGAGATAATTGAATCTGACTCTATTGTTATTGATTTAGACCTAAATGGTGACGACTTAGATGAATTATATTTCGATCTTATCGATAATTATGGAATTGATTTAAAAGATATAGGTAACATTGAAAGCTATTTTCATTCAGAAGGGGAACTGCTTGACCTGCTTTACCCATATAAGTGGATGATGAATAAAATTGGTTTACGTAAAGAGCCCGCGAGACGAATATTGCAACCATTGCTTGTTTCCGACTTAATTAAGTTTGTGAACTCTTAAAGGCGGAATGCTTAATAAGGATATATAGTGAAAATCATCAAGGATCTAATCATTGGTCTTCCAATAGGTATATTTTTAAGTGTTTTGTTATTAGAAGTTTTTACATCAGACGAGTATAAGGTTTATCATAAAGTGATGAGTGATTGCGACTTTAACGCTTCATCAATAACACCCGTAAATCTTGTATATGAATACTGGGGTATTCGTAATGTTCAAGTAAAAAGTATTGAAAATAAAAATGAACTCATAGAAGGTTTATTTTCAATTTTTCTTTATGAAGATGGTGGTTGTAATGCTAGCGCAATAAGAGAGCTAGAGTTAATTGCTACGCAGGGCTACAAATTTAATGAATATAAAGACCATAGAGGGTTAACATGGATTTTAAAGGAGACATTTATAAGTAATCCTTTAACAGTTGAGTGGTTAATTAATAATGGTGGTTTTGTTAATTCAAAAGTTGAAAATGAATCCAGTCCATATTTTGGACAAGATATATTTGAACTAGCTGTAAGCTTAGATAAATTTAAATCTACGGATAGAACTAAAAAAATATTATTTTTGCTCGAAAATAAGAAAGCATTTTGTGAACTATGCCTCTAACAAGGCAAATTATTAGCACTAAATAAAGCTTACCTCTTGCTCGTTCTTTACTATTTTAGTCTTTGAATGAGGTGCTATTGCTTCGTGATCAACTTATCAGTTATTAACAAGTAAAGTATATTCTATTCACACACATAATTGAGCAATGTCTCTTCCCAAGCCTCATCGATCTTAGGACAAATAATTTCTATACGACTTTCGATACATTCAGTTAATTTCACTTCGTTATTAGCGGTAGTGCCTTCTTTACCCGTCATGTTATAAGCAAAGTTACCTTCATTAGTGATGAAAATGGCTTTTAACCGAGTAACATCCAAACTGGCGATAAAGTTATTTAACTTAGCTCGGTTAAATGTTTTATCTGCAGCAAAGCGCCAGCCGATGCTTTGAAATCCTTCTCCTTTATTGATTGCTTTGATAACACCTGATTCAGGAAAAGGCTTTTCATTTAAAGATGTATTATTTGTAGTTTTTTTATTTAAAAGTAACGAAGATTTAAATTTATGGGGCTGTACTTTTGCTTGTTTAATTAAAGAGCTAGCTTGAGCCTTAACTTGAGGCATGTATTGAGTTTTACCTGCCAGCAAATTAATAGGTAGCTGGCCATGCTCTATAAAAACGATATCTTCAGGCTTTCTTGTTTGATCATTTCCATAATTCATTAATGCCTGTTTATCTTCAGTGCTATAAAGATCTGTTTTGCTACCGACAATGGTATCGGCAATCAGTAGTTGCTGATTAAAAATAACATGTTCGGTGTAGCGTTTGTCAGCTAAGTTTCTCGCATCTATTAAGGTGATGGTTTTCTCTAGGCTTAGTACGTCTTTATAGTATTGGTTTGAAAGTACTTTTAAAACTTCGATTGGATGGCCTAAACCTGTTGGTTCGATTAATAAACGGTGAGGTTTAGCTTCTTTTAGAAGTTTATTTAATGCTATTGGCATGGTTATGCCAGACGAACAACACATGCAGCCGCCTGATACTTCTTGTATAAATACGTTTTTGCTATCTAGAGCTTGTGCTTCAAGTAAGCTTCCGTCTACTCCTATTTCACCAAACTCATTAACGAGTATGGCCCAACGTTCATTGGCTGGTTTTTGTTTTAACAAATGTAAAATTGCAGATGTTTTACCTGCACCTAAAAAGCCAGTAACTATGTTTGTAGGAATGGAAGAGAGTTTTAAATTATTCATCTGATCAGTTTAACAGTAAGAGATATGACATCGTTATTTGTTTTTCTTATATATGTTACTGATCAGGTATTAGGATTAATGATGGCATTCGCAATCATCTTTATGCTGACACAATTTAAAGTTTTTAAAGTGAGAGAAAGCAATGATTATTGCGCCTATCACGGTAAGCATTTTTTCGCCTGTTTCACCAACTATATTTCCACCTAGTGCAAAGGCTAATAATAGACAGCTAAGTCCTAGAGCACCGATCAAAAATACTGATGTGTTAGCGTGTTTTTTACAGCCTAGAGCTAAAGCATAAATGCTACTTGGAATAACGGTAATTATCATCCAAAAGTGCATACTCTCAGATTCTAATCCTAAGGTAATAAAGCTGGGCATTAAAACCGCTAGTATCGGAAATACTAGACAGTGTGCAACACATAAGCTTGATACGAAGATTGCAAATTTATCAACTGTTTGAGACTTTAAGTTCATGGATTTAACCTGTATTTATTTTTCTTATGCCTGTTGAGACAAGTAATAAGAATTTGTTTGTGATCTAATGCTTTATGTAAGATCAAGATATTTAACAAGTGTTATAATATAACATAAGTGATTGTGATAATATAACAATATATTCTTTGTTACTTAATTTATAAATTTAATTGATTAAATATCTTGTGTAGAAAAAAAAGCGGAATATAATACCGCCAATCTTAGAATGGGTTGAATTTTTACATGTGGCGTAAATTAACAATTTTATTGTTTTTATTAGTTCTGGCTAAAACAGCTAGTGCTTTGCCGATCTCTAAGATTAACAGTGACGATTACTCTGTTGCACACAACACGTCACAAATAGCACTTCAAACAAATGTAGATGGCGATTTTGATTTCGACTCTAGTATCGATACAGATGAACCTGAAGTTTTATATAACTTGCCAAGAACAAGCAGGCTTAACGCTTCGTTATTTTCTGTTGAAGTTCAAAACAGTCCTGAATATTTACTTATTGTTGAGTTTTTCAAAATTAAACTTAACGCAGGTGTATTCAAGCATTTAGCGAATCCTCCTGTAATAACGCCATGGTTTGAGCAATTAAGCCATAGCAGTAATTCATCTCGACTTTCTGGTTGGAAAGACGGCAACTCTTTGTATTCTTCTAGAACTACTTACCACAGCTAATTCATAAAATTTCGTTTATGAAAGTACACCTGTATTTTCTGAACGACAAAATCAAAAAAGATAATTTTCCATGCTGATGTTAATCATCAGTGATTTACCGTATTTGCGATCTATAAATTTGGTTTTAGCCAGGTTTAATTCAATTGATTTAGCTAAGTACGGTGCTATTTGATTTATATCTGTTTCATTTCTTTATTAAGAATTTATGGAATAGGTGTTAGAGATTTTATGATGAATTCACGTAATAAAAAGCACGTTAAACAGACAAAATGGCAGAACATTGTCATTATCTTCGTATTGTTGTTTATGATAGTTAGCGCCTTACCTAACTTATATTCAGACAAGTTAACGGTTAATTTAGTTAACAATAACAGCCAAGCTGAACAAGTATCTGCACAAGAAATTAATACTTTGTTAGTTAAGAACAACCTCGCCATTGATGAGATAAGAACATCAGCATCAACAACGTCTATCACGCTATCGAACGAAGCGGATCAAAAAGCCATTGAAAAGCTTTTAAGCGCTGAACTTAGCGATAGTTTTTCTATTGAAAGCGTGACAGAAAACACTGCGCCTACTTGGTTAAAAATGTTACACGGACAACCCATTAAACTAGGTTTAGATTTAAGTGGTGGTGTGTTGTTTGTACTTGATGTAGATACAGAACGCGCATTATTCGATAAGTTAAAAGGTGTGGCTTTAGACGTTAAAACGTTAGCAATTGATAGCCGCATTCGTTTAAGCAAAGTAGCTCAGCCAGACAACCATTCAATTGTCATTAACTTCTCTTCTGCAAAGCAGTTAAGTGAAGGCACATTATTGTCTGAAATTAAGAAAATGTACCCTGAGTTGAACCAAAAGAAAGTTGATGATAATCAGGTTGTTCTAACTTATTCAGAGCAAGAACAAGTGCTGTTTCGTCAAGAAACAATGAACCAAACTCTGAAAACTATGCGTGGCAGAATAGAAGAGTTAGGCATTACAGAAGCGGTAACTCAGAAGCAGGGTAAAAATAGAATTCGCATTGAATTACCGGGTGTACATGATCCTGAAGAAGCGAAAAGAATTATTGGTGCAACAGCTTCGTTAGACTTCTACCAACTGGCTGAAAACTCAAAAGCAGCTGGTATTATTCAAATGACAGATAAAAATGGTCAACGTCTTCGTATGAACAGCCAAGTGGTTTTTTCTGGTAGCCATATTAAAAATGCTCGTTCAGGTGTTGGTGAAATGGGAATGCCACTAGTTAACTTAACCTTAGATGATGTAGGCGGTAAGCAAATGTCTAACTTTTCTAAGAAGAATATTGGCAAGCCAATGGTGACTGTGTTTTCTGAGTTTTACCGTGATGCAAACGACCAGATGGTGAAGAAGAGCAAGGTAATTAACGTTGCTACGATTCAACAACATCTAGGTTCGCAATTCAGCATTACTAATATGTCGAGCCCACAAGAAGCGCAAGAGTTAGCATTATTACTACGTGCAGGCTCTTTAACTGCTCCTGTAACGATTGTTGAGCAACGCAGTATTGAAGCGACTTTAGGTGCAGACAACATAGACAACGGTATTAAAGCCTTAAGTATAGGCATAGGTATTACTTTAATCTTTATGTTTGTTTGGTATCGCAGTTTAGGTTTGATCGCTAACGTGGCTTTAGCTTTAAATTTGGTGAGCTTACTTGGCTTAATGTCTTTATTACCAGGCACGGTATTAACACTTCCTGGTATTGCTGGCTTGGTGTTAACGGTAGGCATGGCAGTTGATACTAACGTACTTATTTTTGAAAGGATAAAAGAGGAATTGAAACGCGGTCGTAAAGTACTTTCAGCGATTGAATATGGCTATAACAATGCTTTTTCAACGATTTTAGATGCAAACATTACCACAATGATCACAGGCATTATTTTATATGCTATTGGTTATGGCGCGGTAAAAGGTTTCGCCATTATTTTATGTTTAGGTATTTTAACAAGCATGTTTACTGGCGTATTCGTATCAAAAGCATTAACTAACTTTTCTATTCGTGAAAACAAGTCTCAGTTACTTGGAGTAAAACTATGAACAACTTCCTTTTAAATCAAACAGAAACCTTAAGTAAATTTCGGGTTATCAGCTTATATTTTGCCACAGCGTTAGTTATTTTTTCTCTAGCAGGCGTATTTAGTAAAGGTTTGAATTTAGGTTTAGACTTTACCGGTGGTTATTTAACAGAATTTACCACTCAAGAGTCTGTGAATAAAGCAGACATGGAAACCTTATTAACTGACTATCTACCCGATACATTTGGCTTAGCTTCAGCCGACAATGGTACCCATTGGAGCGTACAGCAAGCAGATAACGACATTAGTTTAAAAGGTAAAACTTGGTTAACTGACTTTTCACAACAAAGTGGCTTAAACATTACCCCGCAAGATTCTATCTACATTGGTAGCCAAGTAGGTGATGAGTTAATTGATCAAGGTGGATTAGCTTTGATAACCGCTGTAATAGTTATATTGCTTTATCTGTCGTTCAGATTTGAATGGCGTTTAGCTGCTGGGTCGGTTATTGCTCTGTGTCATGATGTGATCGTAGTTCTAGGATTATTCGCTTGGCTTGGTATTGAGTTTGATTTAACTATTGTGGCTAGTTTACTGGCGATTATTGGTTATTCGTTGAATGACTCGATTATTGTTGGCGATAAAATTCGTGAAATTATGAAACGTAATTCAGGTGCAAGTATCGAAAACATTGTTAACTTAGCGATTAAGTCGACTATTGTAAGAACATTGATTACATCAGGTACAACCCTTGCGACTATTATGGCGATATGGATATTTGCAGGTGAGTCGTTATCTGGTTTTGCAATTTCATTGTTTACTGGGATTTTGATTGGTACTTTTTCATCAATTACCATTTCAGCAACTGTACCTCAATTAATCGGATTGTCTGCTGATTATTACAATAAAAAAGACGAAGAGGTTTGTGCCTTACCTTAGTAACTTAAGTTTATTATTAGACAAATCTAATGAATTAAAGGTGTTAAATTAGCACAACACCTTTTAACAAATGACTGAGCTTTTATCATTTCATTGCTCAGTCATTTATCTTTTTTGGTATTGGTGCTAATAAGTTTTTTAACCAGTTTTGGTAAGTCTTATTGGTCATATCTATTTTTAGGCTAAAATCATTCCTTCTGTAACTTTTATGTACTCATCCTCGTGTTTTTTTATAGTTTTACCTGCTATTTATCTCGTTATATTTTAATTTATATGCTGCTATTACCAAATCGAAAGATTTACACTTTTTTGATTGGTATTTCTGTTTTTATTTATTATCTAACTGTTTTATATTTATTTTATCGAATCCTTCTTGTCCGTAATAAAGTAACGCGTTTCTTTTTGTTTAAGCGTCAGCCTAAGTACATAGGCAAATAATTTTTTTGTTTTCATTGTGTATACGATTTTACCAATAGTGATATATTGGTAAATCGTGTTTGATCTTTTTTGTAAAAATGCTAAGTTTTAAATGTTCGTTTTATCAACAAAAACAAAGTAATTGGTTAACCAATCGATAAATTTTCATCATAAATGGATAACAATAATGAAAACAAATAAGCAAACATTAACTAAAAAATTAGCATTGGGGATATTAGTTTGGTCGTTAAGTGCCTGTGGTGGCGGTGGAGATGACGCAGTTGACTCTGTTGTAGATCCAGTAGTAGACCCAGTCGTTCCACCTGAGGTTATTAATGTAGCTGCTGTTATTTCAGGTGGTATGTCCGGAACAGCAACTGAAGATGTAATGACTAATACAGCAGGTACATTAACCGTAGTCGATCCCGATTCTGGTGAAGCTGCCTTCAATATTCAAACTGATACATTAGGTGATTACGGCAGTTTTTCAATAGATGCTGCAGGTGCATGGACTTATTCATTAGATCATAGCAATACTGATCTTCAGGCGTTAACAGCGGTTGATACGGTAATAGATGCTTTTACTGTAACGACTATAGATTCAACCACGGCAACCATCACCATTACTATTACAGGAGCAGACGAAGCTGTTGTGATAGTTCCTCCACCAAGCAATAGTGCTAACGGTTTTTCTCAAGAGCAAGGTGGTAACTCTATTGATGGTTATACCGATGCCGTACCTGTGGTTAGTTGTGATACGACTTACGATTCAATTAGTGCTTTAACAAGTGCAGCATCAAACTCATTAGCTGCAGGTACAACTTTATGTTTAGCTGATGGTAATTACGATGATGATTTTGAGTTAGATTTTGGCGGTGTAGGTACCGCTGAAGCTAAAATTACCATTGCTGCTGAAAATCCCGGTCAAGCTATTATCTCAAATAGCCAAGTAGATATTGTAATGAGCGGTGAGCATGTTGTTCTTCAAGGTTTTGTATTTAGAGATGGCAGTGTCGATTTTAATTTAATAAAAACGTTTGGTAACAGCGTGCCATGTAATTTCTGTCGTATTACCGAAAATACCTTTGTAGATATGGATGACGGTGTTAACGATACTGACGACTCGAAAAAATGGTTTGAAATTTATGGTGCTCATACACGTTTCGATCACAACTGGGTTTCAGGCAAAACATCTCGTGGTGCTTTGTTAGTAGTTGACCGTTATTCAGATGGATGGAGTACAAGTATAGAAGCAGACTTTGAAGTAGATTACGCACAAATCGATTATAACTACTTTGGTGATAGACCGCCGATTGAAGGTAAAGCTTACGCTGGCAGTTCAGATAATGAATATGAAGGGATCCGCATTGGTGTAAGTACTTCACATTCAGGTGATTCATTTACTGTCGTTGAGAATAATTACTTCGAACGAATTCAAGGTGAAGCTGAAGTTATTTCAAACAAGGCATCAAACAATACTATTCGAAATAATACAGTGCGCGAAAGCTATGGCTCAATCGTAACTCGCCATGGTAATACAGCAACGATCAGTAATAACTTTGTATTAGGTGACGACCACCCATTTTCTGGCGGCATTCGTATTGTTGACGACAGCCACACGGTTACAAACAACTATATTCAAGGCGCTCGATATTTAGCGTCTAATTGGAATGGCGGTGTTGTACTTACAACAGGAGATGGTTCTGGTGACAGTGAAAATGGCTACCAAGATGTGTCTAATGTTTTAGTGGCGAACAATACTATTGTAGACAGTGTAAATAGTTTAAATGTGTACGGTGGCAATGAAAATACAGCTCCAGACAGTGTTTATTTTATCAATAACATTATTGCAGATGCAGTTGGCGCCATTATTCGCAATGCTAACGAAATGCCAACAAACTCTATTTATGCAGGGAACTATGTAGATGGTTTAGTGTTATCTGACGATGATGAAGATGCAACAATATCTGGTTTCAACATGGTTGATGCTATGTTAGCTGCAGATAGCGATGGTATTTTTAGACCTAGCGCTTCAAGTCCATCATTAACTGCAGAAAGTAATGTGGCTATTGGCAGTTTCACTTTACCAACCATTGATATGGATGGACAAACTCGTTCTGACACTACCACATCAGGCGCTGATGAAGTGTTAACAACTGATGTTACTTTAGCTTTACTAAGCTCAGCAGATGTTGGACCTAAAACGTATACAGCAACACCAGGTGAAGTTCATGTTGCTGTAGTGCCTTTAGCAAACCATGACTTTGATTCAGGCGACTTTACTGGTTGGACTAATAATGGTGGTGTTATAGAAACTGATCCTGAAGAGGTGTTTTCTCGTGGTGCTAGTTTAAAATTAGACACTAATGCTGGGGAAGTTAGCCAAACAGTATCACTTACCGCTAACACTAATTACACTTTATCTGCTTTTGTTAAAGGTACAGCAAAACTATCTGCACTGGTTGGTGGTGTAACTTACTATAGCGACCAAGATTCAAGCAGTTATAAGTTTACTTCAGTAACATTTAACTCAGGTAGTGCTACAACTGCAGTTATAAGCGGCTCAGTCGATGATTTTGTACTTAACGAAGCTGTTTCAGACTCTGATTTAGTTGAATTTAAAGCGGGTGATGGAGAATGGCAAACCATTGAAGGAACTAATGAAGGTGATGTAGCAGGATCAAGTAACTCAGCTTCAGGCGCTGATGGTTCAGCTAAGTTAGGTTACAACAGAGCAACTCACGAAAATACCTCGCCGGTATTATTTCAAGAAGTTGATGTTGATATAAATACTAACTACGATTTTGAATTTGCTATGCTAGTTAAAAATGGTTCAAGTTCTTCAGTTACAGTACGCATAGAAGGGGACTCAAGCATTATTCTAAACGATACGGTAGTAACAACCGCTGACTTAGTTGATACAGATTTAGATGATAGTTTTGAGCTGTTTTCGCTAAGTGGTTTGAATTCAGGTTCAAATGATTCAGCGACTATTTACATCACATACAATGCGCACACTATTATCGGAGATACTACGGTAGATTCAGATGGTAAGCTTTCAAGTGATGTTCAAAAAGCCAATGAGCTGCGTATTGATAATGTTTCGTTAACTTCGCAAGGCGCTCCTGCTGAAGGTACGGAAGCATACTTTGATAGTTTCCGTTTAGTTTCACATGCTGAAGCACCAGATGGTTATTCAAGTAATGATCAAATTTTGGAATAGATAATCTTTAGGCGAAACTTATCTGAATGGGCCTAGATAAATAGATCGTTAAATAGTACAGAGGAACCTACGGGTTCCTTTTTTATTTGTGTTAAAACCGTTTTGTAATTTTATATCTCAAATACATACCTTGTTATTTAAATGGCTTCCAAATAAAAAACTCAGTTAGCATAATAGATAATGAAATCTGTAACTTAATCACTTATATTGTCTGGCATTCATTGTTGCTTTCTTTTGATAGATAAAAGATTAACAGCAATATTAGAGACAATATTTTAACGTTTTAAAGTACTTTATAAGGAAATAATATGTCATTTCTTCAAAATGCCTTCAGAGATTTAAGGATTGCGAATTCTGAGATAGAAGGTGATCAAACTAAAATCCGAGCACATCAAAATGAAAGTCACCTTGATGTGTTATCTGAAAAGATTGATCAACTTTATGTAATGAATTTAGCCGCTTTAGAGCTATTGGGTGATTTAGGCGTTACTCAAACAGAAATCATGAACAAAATAGAGGAGATTGACCTAAGAGATGGTAAAGCTGATGGCAAACTCGCATTACCAACAGAATGCTCAGATTGTGGACATAGAATAGCTAAACGTCGTACCCATTGTTTTTACTGTGGTTCTAAAGTGAATCAAATAGGTTTTAAAAAGGTTTAGTTTCATATTTGTATAACAATTGCTTGAATTATAAAAAGCTCAAGTGCACCAAAAATACTATTACTCAAACGAGAACATGATTTAAATGTTAGAAATATATGCAGGTAAAACAGCTTTAAAAACCATAAAAGAACAAGGCTTCAAGCAAGAGTTGTTTACTTCATTTTTAGGTGCGTCTGGTGGGCCTAAATGGTTTGTATTGTACTGTTTGGATAGATATTTATTTGGTGAGTTTTTTAAAGACAGAACTCAAACTTTAAACTTGATAGGTTCGAGTGCTGGTAGCTTTAGAAGTTCTTGTTTTGCACAAAACGATCCTTTAGCTGCTATTGAGCGTTTAGCTACATCTTATTCAGAAACAACTTATTCGGCTAATGCTGATGCTGCTGAAATAACCGGAAAAGCACGAGAACTTTTAAATGGTGTTTTTGGCAGTACAGGTGGACAAGAAATTATTGATAATCCTGTCTTTAAAGCACATTTTATTGTCGCTAAATCTAAGGGCTTAACGGCAAGCGAAAACAAAATTATTCAAGGTGCTGGATTACTTAGTAGTTACTTGTTAAATCGCATTGATAGACGATTATTAAAGTCTCAATACGAACGTTTTATTTATCAACCGGCCAATAGCTCATTAAATATCAACGATAGTTATGGATTTAAAACCACTAAAATAGCGTTTACGCCTGAAAATATAAAAGATGCGTTACTCGCTTCTGGTTCTATACCTATGGTGATGGAAGGGATTAGAAACATCCAAAATTCGCCAAAAGGCATGTATCGAGATGGTGGAATTATTGATTACCATTTTGATTTTAACGTAAAAAATGAAGGGTTAATTTTATATCCACATTTTAGTTCCAATCCCAAAGCAGGGTGGTTTGATAAAAACTTAACACGAAAAGTATCGCCTGAAAATTATGATAAGATTGTGATGATTTGCCCATCGCAAGAGTTTGTGAATTCTTTACCGTACAATAAAATTCCCGACCGAACAGACTTCACTAAAATGGATTCAGATACCCGTATTCATTATTGGAAAAGTGTTTTAGCTGACACTGAAAAGCTAGCTGATGTTTTTTCATCTTTTGTTGATAACCAAGCAGTAAACGATATTAAGCGTTTTTAGTTACATATTTTTTATTCTATAAGCGCATAACATACGTTATAAATTAATAGTGTTATTGTTATTTTTAATTTTCTATTAGTTTCGGAAGCCTAATCAATTATCTATATGAAGTTAATCACACCGACAAACGAACATTTACTCGAAATGACCCACTGGTTTGCCGATCAAGCAGAGCTTCTTGATTGGTCTGGCACGGTACTAGATTATCCGCTAAGCCTTTCAAGCTTTGCTGCAGAGCTGAATATTACGCTTTTTAGTTCTTTTATTCTTGTTGGTGAAAGTGATGAGGTTCTCTCTTTTGGTCAATATTATTTAAGAAACCATAAGTGTCATTTAGCTCGTTTAATTGTTAACCCAAAGCATAGAGGTAAAGGGTTAGTAGCAAAACTTATCGAGTTACTTTCAATAGAAGGTTGTAGCGAACTTAATGTTAAAGAAACGTCGTTGTTTGTTCTAGAACATAATAAAAGTGCTATTAAAGCTTACAAAAAGTACGGCTTTACATTAGCTACCTACCCAGAAGAATTACAAGACGATCATTGTTTATATATGATAAAAAGCTAATATTTAGCTTCTTTTTCGAGGTTTAATGGTTTTTCAGCTTTTTTAACTTATGCCTGAAAGTATTCATGACAAACACGTGTCTAATATCCAAAGATTTTAACTATAGTTAATTAGAAAGAGTTAATCAGAAAGTTTTAATTCAAAAGCGATAAAAAAAATACCATGTAATATTTAACTTCGTGGCTTTATCATTCTTTTGTATAACATTTGTAAAAGCTAGGCATTCATAGGAATAACAATATATGTCAGATCCATCAACTAAGTTTATTACTTTAGCGCTATCTAACAAGGTGGTTTTTTCTGCACTAAAAGTATCGATTATTGTAGGAACATTGCTTGCTATGATTAACCACGGATCAACACTGCTAGAGATGAATTTATCGGGTGAAAAAATCACTCAAATTTTGCTAACTTATTTGGTGCCATACTGTGTTTCAACTTATTCATCAGTTAAAGCTATTCAAGGTCATCAAAAGCAAAACTAACTTAACTATAGTTAAAAAAACAATTAACTTAAAACGAATAAAACTGATTAATTACATAAGATTAACTCGGTTTTCATAAGAACAATACATAATTACTTGGAGAGAGTTTATGCGTGAGAAGATACAATTTACCAGCGGTGTTAATCAATTAAGTGGCTTGTTAGAAACGCCTGAGTCAGATATCAAATTTTATGCTTTATTTGCTCACTGTTTTACCTGTGGTAAAGATGTTGCTGCTGCTTCTCGCATAAGTAGAGCGTTAACCGCTAAAGGTATTGCGGTTTTACGTTTTGATTTTACAGGATTAGGTAATAGTGATGGTGATTTTGCTAATACAAACTTCTCTTCTAATATCCAAGATTTAGTCGCTGCTGCTGATTTTCTTCGTAAAGAATACAGCGCGCCAAAATTATTGATTGGCCATAGTTTAGGTGGAGCTGCTGTATTGGGTGTTGCACGCAAAGTAGAAGAGTCTGTCGCTGTTGTAACTATTGGTGCACCATCAGACGCAGCTCATGTTGCACATAATTTTGAAGCCCACATCGAAGATATTGAAGCGAATGGTGAAGCTGAAGTAAATCTTGCTGGAAGAAGCTTTAAAATACAAAAACAATTTTTAGACGATATTAAGAGTTACGGTAATAGTCATATTAGTAAACTTAAAAAAGCGTTATTAGTGATGCATTCGCCAATTGACGCTACGGTTAAAATTTCTGAAGCTGAAAAAATTTACCAATCAGCGCTACATCCTAAAAGTTTTGTTAGCTTAGATGATGCAGATCATTTACTTACTAACAAAAAAGACTCTGAATATGCTGCTGATGTTATTGCCGCTTGGGCAAGTCGTTATGTGCCAACTGATGTAGAAACGTATAAAGCGAATGTTGCACAAGGTCACGTTCTAGTAGAAGAGAAAAATCATAAATTTGCTCAGCATGTAAGCACAGCTAGCCATTACTGGTTAGCAGACGAACCTGTACGTGTTGGTGGCAATAATACCGGTCCAGATCCTTACGAACATGTTTTAGCTGGCTTAGGTGCTTGTACTGCTATGACTTTAAGAATGTATGCTGAACGTAAACAGCTTCCAATAAAACATATTAAAGTTGATTTGACTCATACTCGTGATTATCAAGATGATTGCGAAAACTGTGAACAGTTAAATGGTATGGAAGCTATCGTGAGAAATATTAGTTATACCGGTGAATTAGATGGGCAACAGCAACAACGGTTTTTAGAAATTGCTGATAAATGTCCTGTTCATAAAACTTTGCATAATAATGTGAGTGTTGTAAGTAAATTAGTGTAATCTTTAAATAGCTAATACGAACTTTGCTTCGTTAATTTTAATCAAGCCTCTTATGAGGCTTGTTTTATTTCAGAGGTAAGAATGGAATCTAAGCTGTTAAAAATAAAACTTAACTCAAATTCGCGAACTAAACTAGATGAGCTAATCTTGTACATGCAAGAAAACATCGAATTCCCAAAAAACGAGATGGATCAAAAAGGTTATTACTGGGATTCTGTTTTTTATGAAAAACACTCTGAATTTGAATATATTTATATTGTGATCAAATCTAACGACTTTTCTAAAATCATGATGGATGAAGTTGGTCTTATTGAGACTCCATTTAGAGATGTGTATAACAAATTTAGAAATGAATGTTGGGCACCTGAACTGTATTTAGATATAGAACCAATCTTCTGTTTTAATTCGTCAATGACGTTTTCTGTTTAAAGGTGAATATATGAAAGTTGTAGACATACGCGTATTTATTCCAAGTAAGGATTATGAAGTTTCAAAACGTTTTTATCAGTCTCTCGGCTTTGAAATGGAACGTGCATCTGACGACTTATCTATATTTGAAAACAATGGCTCTACATTTTTCTTAAGTCGTCATTACAATGAAGACGTTAAAACTAACTTAATGTTGCAACTAGCTGTATCTGATATTGATGCTGTGTATGAAAATCTCTCGACTTTAACTGATTTTGATATTAAATATCAGCCAATAATAGTAGAACCATGGGGAAGAGTTATTTATCTTACTGGGCCTTCAGGTGAGCTTTGGCATATTACACAATTTCACCCAATTGAAGAGGAGTCGTAGGTTCTTACTGGGTTATTTATTCTGAGTGTGTAGTTATTCTGGATATTCCACATCTTCATTTGGCCGAATACTAAAATCAGCTAACTTCCTTGCCTAATATGGTTTACTATTTGTTTATATTAACTCTTTGGTGAACCTTATGAAAAATTTCTCATTCTCTGCGATCTCAAAATCTGCACTTGTTCCATCTGTTCTTGCTTTAGGTTTATTGGCGGGTTGTTCAGACAACGTAGGTAAAGTGAGCTTAGGCTTATTTACTACAAAAGATGTTGTTATTGAAGCAAAGCAAGATCCTATTATTTCTGGTGTAACTTGTCATATTAGTCATGTTGAAGCGAATCTAGATTTTAGTGATCCGTCTGATATGTCTATCGCTTGTCGACAAACAGGACCAATCACGGAAGAACAACTTAATAAAATCGACCGCTCTAAAGACGGCGATATTGTTTTTAAACAATCTAAAAGTATTTTATTTAAAAGCTTAAAAGTACGTAGAATTTACGATGCTGAACACAAAACCTTAATTTACCTGTCTTATTCTACAAAGGAGTCGAGTGGTAGCCATCATCATTCACTTTCAACTATCGCATTATTTAATACACAAGGTTGGAATTGGGCACTACAGCAGGCTAAAACGTCCAGTTAATCGCATGTTATAAATTAAAGAGAAACAAACACACTTATGATTTTAGATTTATTTAAAAATAAACCCGTAGTAGAAGACAGTGTTCATAATTGGGTTGCTGACACATTTTCATGGGCAATTACCCATTTAAACGGCGATTTTTTGAAGCATGAAAGCCAACTAATTCTTCCAACAAATGAATTTTTCCCGGGAAGAGTAACCAGTGTTCATGAAATGGCACAGCAAGTATTTAGTCAAACGGTTAAACATGCCGGAATGGAAAATTGGCCGCTTGTTCTTGTGGAGCCGCATCGTGCTTCAGCTAATGTAATCCCTAAGTTATCTACCAGCCGTTTACTACGTGGTCCTTCTGCGCTTGTATCTGTTGCTAATACTGATGGTTATGGCAGTGGAAATGCAGTAGAGGTTAGTTACGGTGGCGAGAGTTTGTCGAAAGATAATGCTAATAATCAGGTTATTGAAATTAGCTATAACCCAGCTCAAGTTAATCAACCACAAGACTTAGTGTCTTCTTTTGCACAAATACTGGCTTCGTTGTTAGTGATGCATTCACCTGAGTTACCACCAGGTGGCAAAGAGTATGTTCCTCAAGCTGTGGATCTGGTTGCTTGTTTTATGGGCTTTGGTGTTATATTTTCTAATACAGCCTTTCAGTTTAAAGGTGGATGTGGATCTTGTAATAATAGACAAGCGAATAGGCAATCTACATTAACTGAACTTGAAACGGTTTACTGTTTAGCCATGTTTTGTAAGTTAAAAAACATCGATAAAAGTAAGGTTTTACCACATTTAAAGGGGCATTTAAAAAGTTCTTATAAAGGTGCCGTTAAGCAATTAAATCAGTCTAATTCAGAATGTGAAGCAACTGCGTTATTATCATTAATAAAACAGTGAAAAATTAGGAAGTTTGTACAAATAAGGTCTACAGTTAATATATAGATAAAAATACTTAAAGATAATAAAAACAATATAGGACAATCGGTATGGAATCATTACAAGTACAACATTATATGAATCACTATCCTGTAACTTTTACGCCTGATATGGTGGTTCAAGACGCGTCACTAAGGTTTTTAAAAACAAAGCAAATCGGTGGGCCCGTTATTGACTCAAATAACCAACTTGTTGGGTTTTTATCTGAAAATGATGTGTTATCGAAGATGATAGATAGCATTTATCATAATAAGCACTTTGCCTATGTTTCTGAGATGATGCGTAAAGATGTATTAACTGTAAAACCTTACGACAGTGTGATGGAGCTTGGTCAAAGTATGCTGCAAAACAAACCTAAAGTTTATCCTGTTGTTGATGATGACGGTAACTTGTTAGGCACTATTTGTCGTAACGATGTTTTACGAGCAATTGATAAGCATGTACGCTCTGGTGAGATCGCTGACAAACTTAGCCACAAATCGACTGCTTAATGGTTTGATTTTAAGATATTAACGGTATTTAAAGTCTGACACTACGTTAACACTGATTATTCTAAATCAGTGTTAACGTTTATGATCTTATATAAGTTATTTTAAAACTTACTAAATATCGGCATTTACTAACATTTAACAAAGCCTTGTTTCTGTAAAAACTCTAACATATGTTCTCGTTTTTTCTTCTGAACTGCTTTTGCTGTTTGTTCTGACCAATTGCTTGAACGTTGATTAGAACCTCTTTCTTTATAATAATGTTCAATTTGTTCATCGTATGCTGCGATATCGCTTGCTGTTCTATCTTTATCGTAAGATTCATCATGCAAGATCACGTCAACTGGCAATCTAGGTTTAAGCTCAGGAATTGCATCAGGCCAACCCAAACATAAACCAAAAACTGGATAAACTTGATCGGGAAGATCTAAAAGCTCAGAAACCTTTTCAGGGTCATTTCTAATTCCACCAATAAATACAGCACCTAAACCTTCAGATTCAGCACCCAACATTAAGTTTTGCGCCATTAATGCTGCATCAACTGTGGCACTGATAAAGTGCTCAGTATTTCCTTCCAGCGCACCAAGTTCTTGATTTACACAGGCCATTTCAACACGTCTTAGATCTGCACAAATAATAAGAAACTCTGCAGCTGACTTAACCCAATGTTGACCACCCGCTACCGATGCGATAGTTTGGCGACTTGTTTTGTTGTTTACTCGAATGATTGAGTAAGCCTGAATAAAGCTAGAAGAGGCTGCACCTTGAGCATGCCTGATCAGTTCGTGTAAAAGTGTTGCATCTATTGGTTTGTCTGTGTACGAACGAATAGAGCGATGATTTAACTGAGCTTCTAAAATAGGATTCATAGCGAGATACTTCTCTAATTATTGAAAGTAATAAATGTGGATAATAAAAATTTTTGTAGTACAAACGTAACATTACAAACAGATTTATTTATGACGTTATTTATCATAACAAATCACTTTGCAGGGTTACAGTTTAGTCAAAATTTTTAACACTGAATATAAGCTCTTTTAAACTCGCTGATGGAGCTGTAAGTTGATAACAAACAAAATGAAATTGCTATTAACTCCATCGCTAATATAACCATAAAAGATAAAACAAATAAGGTTAACTTACTGCCATTTAAGGTAGAAACTGATATTATACAGGCAATATAAATAAGTATTAGAGCCTGTTGTGTCGTTAGAAGTCAGTTCAAATCCCATCCCAGAAATTCAATCTCTTTTTAATCTCTTAACCAAAGTCAAAGGCTGCGATAGAGCACGTTTAAAAAATAGATTAATAAATGCTAAAAAGCTGAGTGAAGGCGATAAAAAAAATAACGCGTTACTACAGGTGGCTTCTCTTATAGAAAAGTCTTTAGTTAATAAACAGCATAAAATCAGTAAGTTGCCTAAAGTATCTTATAATGAATCTTTACCTGTTTCACAAAACGTAGATCACATCAGCGAAACCATCAAAAATAATCAAGTTACTATTATTGCTGGTGAAACAGGCTCGGGTAAAACCACTCAAATCCCTAAAATTTGTTTAGAATTGGGTCGTGGTATTGACGGCATTATTGGTCATACTCAACCTAGACGAATTGCAGCACGTACAGTAGCAACACGTATTGCTGAAGAGTTAAATACTAAGCTTGGGACTTCTGTTGGTTATAAAGTTCGTTTTAACGATATGGTTGATGAACACAGTCATATAAAGTTAATGACCGATGGTATTTTATTAGCTGAAATGCAAACGGATCGTTTGTTACGTCAATACGATACATTAATTATTGATGAAGCGCATGAGCGTAGTTTAAACATCGATTTTATTTTAGGTTACTTAAAGCAAATACTACCTAAACGCCCAGACTTAAAAGTTATTATTACCTCTGCGACGATAGATCCTCAACGCTTCTCAAAACACTTTGACGATGCACCCATTATTGAAGTATCAGGTAGAACATTTCCTGTAGATATCTTGTACCGACCATTAAATGAGCCGCGAAGCGATGATTCAAATGAAGGTAGCTCACAACGTGATGATGCCGATGTTATTACAGGTATTTTAGATGCGGTAGACGAATTAACTGATGTAAGTAACGGCGACATTCTTATATTTTTAAATGGTGAACGTGAAATTAGAGATACAGCAAGCGCATTAGAAAAAGCGAACTTACGCCACACCAGTATTCTTCCATTGTATTCGCGCCTAACCGTGCAAGAACAAAATAAAATATTTCAGCCACACAGCGGTAGAAATATTGTTTTAGCGACCAACGTTGCTGAAACCAGCTTAACCGTACCTGGCATTAAATATGTAATTGACCCAGGTACGGCGCGTATTTCACGATATAGCTACCGAACTAAAGTACAACGTTTACCTATTGAAGCAATTTCACAGGCGAGTGCAAATCAACGTTCAGGTCGTTGTGGTCGTGTATCTGCGGGTGTTTGTATTCGTTTATATTCTGAAGAAGACTTTTTAGGGCGTCCTGAGTTTACTGATCCTGAAATTGTAAGAACAAACTTAGCAACCGTTATTCTACAAATGCTTGCGCTCGATTTAGGCGATATTTCTGACTTTCCATTTGTTCAACCACCAGATAGCCGTAACATAAACGACGGTGTTAAATTATTAGAAGAGCTCGCGGCTATTTCTTATCAAGGACGGGCGCAAGGTAAAGGTCAAAACACTAAAGGTCCGGTATTAACCAAAATAGGGCGCTTGCTTTCAAAGTTCTCTATTGATCCTCGACTTTCAAAAATGATTCTCACTGCAATCGACTTAGGTTGTATTGAACAAGTCCTGATTATCGTTAGTGCGTTAAGTATTCAAGATCCACGTGAACGTCCACATGAGAAACAACAAGCGGCTGATGAAAAGCATAATCGCTTTAAAGATCCCGAGTCTGATTTTATTAGTTTACTTAATTTATGGAATTATATTACCGATCAGCAAAAAGAATTAAGCAGTAACCAATTTAGACGTATGTGCCAAAAAGACTTTATCGCCTATATGCGTGTTCGAGAATGGCAGGATATATTCACACAATTAAAGTCTACCTTTAGAGATTTGAAAATACCGTTAACACGCATTGATTATGAAGCTGAAGGTAATCAAGACATTATTCATCAAGCTATACTTTCAGGGTTATTAAGTCATATAGGTCAGCTTGACGAAAACCGAGAATACAAAGGCGCGCGTGGCAGTAAGTTTTATATATTCCCAGGTTCTGGTGTCGCTAAAAAATCACCTAAGTGGATTATGGGGGCTGAACTTGTTGAAACTAGTCGTCTATTCGCCCGTATGGTGGGTAAAATTGATGCACAATGGATTGAACCTTTAGCGGATCACCTAGTTAAAAAGAGCTATAGCGAACCCCATTGGGAGAAGAAGCAGGGTGCTGTTATGGCATCTGAGCAAGTATCTCTTTATGGCTTGATTTTAGTGGCAAATCGAAAAGTTAATTTTAACAAAATTGAACCCGATACTTGTCGTGAGATCTTTATCAGAGAAGCCTTAGTTAACGGTGATTGCACCATTCAAGAAAACTTCTTCAAGGCAAACAAAGCACTTGTTGAAGAAATTGAAAACTTAGAGAAAAAAGCTCGACGCAAAGATTTCTTAATTGACGAGCAACACCTTGTAGATTTTTACTCATCTATATTGCCTGAACACATTAACTGTCAACGAAGTTTCTTATCGTGGTGGAAAAAAGAAAAGCAAACAAACGGTAAGCTACTGCATTTTACTCGAGAGTTTTTGTTAAACGAAAGTTCTGAAGAACTATCTAAAACTGAATACCCTGATACTTGGCAGCAAGACAATCTAACCTTGCCATTACAATATCACTTTACACCAGGCGATATAGACGATGGAATTAGCGTTATTATCCCTATCGGTATTCTTAACCAAGTTCACGACCATGGTTTTGATTGGTTAATTCCTGCTTTACGTTTTGATTTAGTGGTTGCGTTAATTAAAGGCTTACCTAAATCGCTACGCAGAAACTTTGTACCAGCACCTAATTATGCTGAAGCTTGTGTAATGGCGATGACTGACACTAATAAACCTTTAGTTGAAGTGCTTGAAAAACAATTACTGAGAATGACAGGCGTAAGATTACCTGAAAATTCTTGGGATCATATTGAATTGCCTGTGAATTTAACTATGAACTTCAAAGTATTAAATGAAAAAGGTAAGTTAGTTAAACAAGGTCGCGATCTTGATTTATTAAAAGCTGAATTGCAAGGCAAAGTAAAAGCTTCTATCAAGCAAGTCGCTGATAAAGGTATTGAACGAACAGATATCGAAACTTGGGACTTTAAAGACTTACCAACAGGCTACGAGAAGAAAGTTGCCAATATCACCATCAAAGCATTTCCAGCTTTAGTTGATAAAAACAAAAGTGTTTCAATTGAGTTATTCGAGCAACAAGAAATTGCCGAGCAAGCAATGTTGAAAGGTGCAAGTCGATTAATTTTACTTAACATTCCTTCGCCGATTAAATACTTACAAGAAAAGCTTCCAAATAAAGCTAAGCTGGGCTTGTACTTTAATCCGTTTGGCTCGATCACTGATTTACTACAAGATTGTATTGTGGCGGCTTGTCAGCATTTATTGCTTACTCATGGACCTTTACCACGCAGTGAACAAGAATTTACTAAAGCTAAAGATTACATACGTGCAGAAATAGCTGATTGCGTTTTAGACAGTGCAATTAAAGTTGAGAAAGCCCTAAGCACCGCGCACGATATTCGTAAAAAGCTTAAAGGTAATGTGAGCCTAAACATCATTCAATCTCATGGTGACATTAAGCAGCATTTAGAATCCCTTGTGTTTAAAGGTTTTGTTACCGAATCAGGGCACGACAAACTCGATGATATAAACAGATATTTACAAGCAATTATAAGACGTTTAGAAAAACTACCTATCGATCCTAATCAAGATAGATTAAAAATGATCGAAATTGAGAAAGCTCAAACGGCTTATCAAACGGTATTAAGTAAGCAGAAGAAAGGGCAGCCGTTATCAAAAGAGCTATCGGATGTTACTTGGATGTTGGAAGAATTAAAGGTGTCGTTATACGCACAAAACCTTAAAACACCTTATCCTATTTCTACTAAACGTGTGTTAAACCATTTAAAAGAGTTTTAAGCTAATACGATAAGTTTAAAATATAAAACCAAATACGAGAATAGATTAATGATGAACAGCACCGAATTACTTTTAACGCGTCAGTCTAACCCACATTTATGTGAACCAGCACCAGCAGGTGAAGATTTACATAATATTTTAAGTGCTGGTATGCGAGTGCCTGATCATGGTGGTCTTATGCCTTGGCACTTTACTGTTGTAGAAGGTGATGGTTTACATAAGCTTAGTGAGTATTTTGTTAATGCTGTGCAGTTAGAAAGTAATGATGAAGCCAAACTTGAAAAAACACGCAATATGCCTTTTAGAGCACCATTAATTATTATTGTAAGTACTAAATATCAAGAACATAAAGTTCCTAAACAAGAACAATTAGTTGCTGCTGGTTGTTGTGTACATGCAATGCAAATGATGGCATTTAGTTTAGGTTTTGGTGCAGTATGGCGAACTGGAGATTTAAGCTATAACAATTCAGTTAAATATGCGCTGAATGTTGATAGACAAGATGACATTGTTGGCTACTTATATATTGGAACAGAAAAAAAGGTTAGACCCGCTAAACCTGCTAAGCCTTACGAAGATTGTGTGACTTATTTGAAATAATCTCATTTGAGATAAGCTATTTTACTTTATAATTAGCTTTAAGCGTTTACTTGCAAGGATGCAGGTATCTGGTTTATATCTGCAATAAAAAATCCTTGTTAACCACATAGATTTTATCATCCCTACATTATGTTCTCATGTAAAATCCCTAACTGATCATAATACATTCATTAGTCAAAAATCGATTATTGTGATTTAAAGGTAAATAATTCAATTGTGCAAAGTAAAATACTTGTTAACATTTTTGTTTTACGTATTTTCTGCATTTTATTGCTAATAGCCAGCTATATCAGTAGCTGGCTTTTTTATGCCTATTACTTTCTCAACTCTGAGTTTTTTTGACCTTCCAAAGTGTGCGTCTCGGTAAGCTATGCGTGGTATGGCTTAGCGGGGTTTTGTTTTAATTTTATACAGTTTTTATTTTTTGTCTATTTGGTTAGTTAGATGAAAATTATTCATGTGACATAAAGACTGCATACAATTATAAAGTAGACTATATAGTCAGGTTTTTGTATTGTGTAATATATCAATAACATTAATGTAACAATTTTACGTCATTATTTACATCAATATGGAGTTTGTTTTCATACCTGGTTTTATTTTAATTAAGTTATCATTTGGAGTGTTCAATGTTTAAGAAAAAGACTGTTACAGTCGATACATTAGTACCAAGATCAACTCGGTTTATGCATACAAAAAGTAAAGTCGCTTTATGTATATCGTCTGCGTTATTAATTAGTTCATCTGCTTTCGCAGAAGACCTATGGAGCGAAAACTTTAATGATGCAGCATTAGATAACAAAGGTGCTGTTAATTCTACTATTGATATGTCTGGCGTTGATCGTTGGTCTATCGATATTAGTAATGCATCATTAACGGCAACTTCTGATTGGTTTAAAGTAACCAATGCAGTTATGGAAGCTAGAGATGTTGACGGTGTTGTAGAATGGATTTCTGAAACAATTGATATTTCAAATAAAACGGATATTAAATTATCTGTTTTAGCTGAAGAAGATGGAACACACGAAGCAGATGACTTTTTTGACTTATATTACTCTGTAGATGGCGGCGCATTTGTTCAAGTGACTAACTGGCAAGGTTTAGGTAGCACGGAACATACATTAATTGACGATTTTACTTCTACAACTGTAGAAGCCGATATTGCTGAAGGTTCTTCTTTAGTTATTAAAGTTGCGATGCAAAATGGTGCAGGTTCTGAGTACATCAGATTAGATGATGTGCTAGTAACTTCTCAGGGTGATAGCGATGGAAGTGAAGACGGTGACGATGGTATAGATGACGGAACAGGCGAAGTTGATGAGACTCCAGATTCAGACATTATTACTAATGCTTGTTTTAACTGTCCTGATTTAGAGAAAATAGCAGATGCTTCAGCTTTTGATGATTCTGCATATTATGCTCATGTATTTGATGCTGTTGACTCTGAACAATCACAAGAAATTATTAAAGAAAGAATTACTGCTGCAATTTCAGATAATCACAAAAATCTTACCTATTCAGAAGCATGGACTGCATTAACACAAACTGATGAAGATCCATTAAACAGTGAAAACGTTATTTTATTCTACCGTGGTATTTCACTAGCTAAGTTTTCAAATGGTAGTGGTTCACAATCTTCAGATCAAGATAACTGGAACCGTGAGCACGTTTGGGCTAAAAGCCATGGTTTCCCTGAAACAAGTGCTGAAGCTTATACAGATATCCATCATTTACGTCCTACCGATATTTCAGTTAACTCTTCTCGCGGTAACTTAGACTTTGACTTTAGTGACGGTGCTTTAGCTGAAGCACCGGAAAACAGAGTAGACAGTGATTCTTTTGAACCACGTGATGCTGTTAAAGGTGATGTAGCACGTATCGTTTTCTATATGGATACTCGTTACCAAGGTAATGACTCTGGAACACCTGATTTAGAAGTAGTTAATAGACTAACCTCTACTGGTGAAGCAAACTTAGGTAAGCTATGTGCTTTACTAAGCTGGAATGAAAGTGATCCTGTTGATGAGTTTGAACAAGAACGCAACAACCGAATTTACGAATTCCAAGGCAACAGAAACCCATTTATCGATCATCCAGAATGGATTTCAAAAATTTATACCCAAAGTTGTACTGACGAAGAAGTAACAGAGCCAACAGATCCTGAACCAGAACCAACAGATCCAGAGCCTACCGACCCAGCTCCAGGTGGTGCCGATTTATTCATTTCTGAATACGTAGAAGGTAGTAGCTTCAACAAAGCTGTTGAAATTTACAATCCAACACTAACAACAATCGATTTAACTGGTTACGAATTTAAACTGTATTCAAATGGTAGTGTAACGCCATCAACCACTGTTAGTTTAACAGGTGAGTTAGCTTCTGGTGATGTACTCGTTTTAGGTAACAGCCAAGCGACTGAAGAGTTAGCAAGTAAAATAGATGTATTTACTGGTGCTGCTAACTTTAACGGTGATGATTACATTGAATTAACTAATGGCGATAATATTATCGATTCAGTAGGTGTATTTGGTGTAAGAGAAAGCTGGGGTGGTAACGTTACGTTAATCAGAAAATCTTCAATCACTCAAGGTGATTCAGACAGAACTGATACATTCTCAGTTGATACTGAGTGGGATTCTGAACCAAGTGATACCTTTACTTTCATCGGTTCACATAATGTACTTCCAGGTGAAGTAACAGACCCAACTGATCCGACAGATCCTGAAGAACCAACTGAACCTACATTACCATTAGGTTCATGTAGTGACACAGCCGATTACATTAACGTAATTCAAGGTTCTGGCGACGCTTCACTATTCGCGGGCGAAACTAAAGTTATTGAAGGTGTTGTTACTCTTGTTGATAACTCACTAAATGGTTACTTTGTTCAAGAAGAAGCCGCAGACCAAGATGGATTATCTGAAACTTCTGAAGGTTTATTTGTTTTAGACGAAAACTCATCGGCAATGCCAACAGTAGGTAACAGAATTCGAGTACAAGGTGTTGTTGAAGAATCTTTCGCAAGAACTCAATTAACAGCTTCTACTACTTACACTGATTGTGGTGTAGGCGAATCTATTTCTTCTCAATCAATTAGCTTACCTGTAGATAGCTTTGCTGATTGGGAAAAAGTTGAAGGCATGTTAATTACTGTTTCTCATGATTTAAGTGTATCAGATTCATTCACATTAACTCGCTTTGGTGAACTTACTTTATCAAATGGTCGTTTACTTAAACCAACGAATGTTTACGCAGCAGATAGTACTGAAGCCATTGCTTTAACTGACAGAAACAGCCGTAACAGACTTATATTAGATGATATGAATAGCTCGCAAAACCCTGAGGTTGTGCCTTTTCCTTCATCTCCTTTAAGTTACACAAATACTGTACGTTTAGGCGATACAGTGAGTAATTTAACTGCTGTTATTGATTACAGTTTTGGTAGCTACCGTGCATTGCCTGTAGGTGCTCCTCAATTTATCGCAACTAACAATCGTACTAACGAACCAGAGTTTTCAAACGTTGGTTCTTTAAAAATTGCTAGCTTTAACGTATTAAACTACTTTAATGGCGATGGTTTAGGTGGAGGTTTCCCAACTGAACGTGGTGCTGATACTGCAGAAGAATTTACACGTCAAAGTGATAAAATCGTTGCCGCATTAGTTGCTATAAACGCTGATATTGTTGGTTTAATGGAAATCGAAAACGATGGCTATGAAGCGAACAGTGCAATTAGTGATTTAGTAACTAAATTAAACTCACAAATGGGTGAAGGTACTTATAGCTATGTTAACCCTAACATGTCGACTTTAGGTACAGATGCTATTGCGGTTGGTTTAATTTATAAACCTGCAAACGTATCACTTGAAGGTTCTGCAGTAACAACAACAGAAACTCCATTTAATACCAGTAACCGTCAACCATTAGTTCAAACGTTTAAAGAAATAGCGAGCAATGAAGTATTAACTGTTGCTGTTAACCACTTTAAATCGAAAGGTAGCTGTGGCAGTGCAACAGGTGGTAATGCTGATTCAGGTGATGGCCAAGGCTGTTGGAATGAATTAAGAACACAAGCTGCATCTACATTAACTGCTTGGTTAGCAACACAGCCAACAGGTACTGCTGATACTGATGTGATCATCATGGGTGATTTAAATGCTTATGCTAAAGAAGACCCTATCCTTGAGATTGAAAATAACGGTTACCAAAACTTAGTTGAAAAATCATTAGGTCATAATGGTTATTCTTATAGCTTTGATGGTGAGTTAGGTTATTTAGATCACGCTCTTGCTTCAGATACATTAACAAGCCAAGTACTTGAAACAACGGTATGGCACATTAATGCTGATGAACCAGGTTCGTTTGATTACAACACTGAGTTCAAAACAGATAGTCAAATCACTAGTTACTATGGCAGTGACGCATACCGTGCTTCTGATCATGATCCAGTTGTTATTTCACTAGCGCTTAGCTCAGAACAAGCTTTAGTAGGTGACTTTGATGCTGATGGTGATATTGACCGTAATGACGTTGTAGCTTTCACCTTGTTAGTAAGACAAGGCGAAGCGACTGATATGGCGAACGATTTTAATAATGACGGTGTTGTTAATACATCAGACGCTCGTTCATTAATGTCGTTATGTACACGTAGCCGTTGTGCAACTGAATAAAAAATAAAAGTAAATATCCCCTCTGTTTTAGAGGGGATTTTAATAACAAAATATCCTTAGGAATATAAAATGAAAAAATTAATCGCGTTATTCGCAACAGCACTTATTTCTTTAAGTTCACAAGCAACATTATTAAGCATCGATCTTGATAATACTGACTATCAAGTAGGTGATACTTTACAAGCAAACGTAATAATTTCAGATATTGAACAAGACTCTTTAGGTTTTCAAAAACTATTAGGTTCGTTTGATTTCGACCTATTATTCGATAGCTCTATACTTGCTTACCAATCAACAACTTTTGGTAGCTTTTTAGATGTTGACCCTTCCTTTGCCAGTGATCAATTTGATGCTGATTTAGGTATGGGTGATTTGTATGTGTCTGAAATTAGTTATGCTTTTAGTGATGATTTATTTGCTGCTCAAGATGGTCAATCAAGCTTTCTTTTAGCTTCGGTAAGTTTTGATGTTTTAGCTGATGGTCTGAACACATTTAACTTTGCTGATATCCTTTTAGCTGATGACTTTGGTGATGATTTCTCTTCAGTATCTTCATCAGGCACAGAAGTTATTGTTGGTGGCGCTACATCTGTTCCAGAAATGCCTTCTTTAGCTATTTTTGCTTTAGGTTTAATTGCTCTTGTTGTTCGTCAACGTAAAGCATAAGACTTGTCAAGATGGATGCAGAATAGATAAATGGCTTAACGCATAAACTAGCCAAGCTATACAACAAAATATTAAAGCCCTTAAACTAATAATAGTTTAAGGGCTTTTTTGTTTTTCAGTGTAGTCTTAACATTAAATCTACATAATTTTACTCTTGGTTATCTCTAAGCGCTTTAATACGCACATCAAGCGGTGGATGACTTGCAAATAAACTTAAAAACTTAGCTTTATTATTAATACCAAATGCCATCATAGAGCCTTCAAGTTGACTTTCTTGGCTACGTTTTAATTTCTCTAAAGCACCAATCATAGCTTGTTTACCTGCAAGTTGAGCACCTCCAATGTCGGCTCTAAACTCACGTTTTCTTGAAAACCAAGCTACAACTATACTGGCTAAAACACCTAAAACCATTTCTAAAATAAACACTACAGCAAAATAAGCAATTCCGCCTAAGCCGCCACCTTGGTTATTATTGCTACGAGTTGCGTTATCAATAACGCCTGCTATTAAGCGCGCTAAAAATATAACAAAAGTGTTCATTACACCTTGCACTAAAGTTAGAGTAACCATATCACCATTAGCTACGTGGCTAATTTCATGACCGATCACCGCTTCAGCTTCAGCTTGGCTCATGTTTTCTAATAACCCAGTGCTTACAGCAACTAGCGCATTGTTTTTGTTAGCGCCCGTTGCGAATGCGTTCATATCTGGCGACTGATATAGCGCTACTTCAGGCATACCAATACCTGCTTTATCTGAATAGCGTTTAACCGTATCTAATAACCACTTTTCTGTATTATTTTGTGGTTGTTCGATCACATAAGCGCCTACAGAACGTTTTGCCATCCATTTAGACATAAGTAATGATATAAAAGCACCACCGAAGCCAAACACCATAGCGAGCATTAATAAGCCACCTAAACCTTGTCGGTCAATACCAAACACTGACATTAAGATACTAAGGGTAACGCTGAGCACTAACATTATCGCTAAGTTAGTTAATAAAAATAATACAATACGTTGCATTTTTTAACTCCGAATTAAATGATTCAAAGACATAATATGTCTTAATTAAGAGAAAACAACTGTTTTTCTAAAATAATTATAGATAGATCGTTATTAATTTAGCTAAAGCGTCAGTTGAGAGCCTAATAAGGTGAATAGGGCTGTGATATTAGATATAACGATAAAATAGATGGGTATGAGATAAATGCCTAGGATTATAAAAGCATTAGATTTTTAATTATAAAACAAAAAAAACGCCAATTAAGGCGTTTTTTTATTTTATAAAGTAGCTATTAAAAATTAAAATGCTGCGTTATTTGGTGTTCTTGGGAATGGGATAACGTCACGTACGTTCTGCATGCCTGTAGCATAAGCAACTAAACGCTCAAAGCCTAAACCAAAACCAGAATGAGGAACTGTGCCGTAACGACGTAAATCGCGATACCAGCCGTAATCAGAAATATCTAGGTTCATTTCTTCTAATCTAGCATCTAAAACGTCTAAACGTTCTTCACGTTGACTTCCGCCAATGATCTCGCCAATACCAGGAGCAAGAATGTCCATAGCAGCAACAGTTTTGCCATCGTCATTTAAACGCATGTAGAACGATTTAATATCTTTAGGGTAGTTTTGTAAAACTACTGGACCATTAAAGTGTTCTTCAGCTAAATAACGTTCATGTTCAGAGTTTAAATCAACACCCCATGAAACTGCGTTTTCAAACTTCTTCTCACAATTTTCTAAAATGGTAATTGCATCTGTATAATCAAGACGAACAAAGTCGGTATTGATTACAGAATTTAAACGGTCAATAACCGTCTTATCTACACGTTGTTGGAAGAATGCCATGTCGTCAGCACGTTCATCTAAAACGGCTTTGAACACATACTTCAACATTTCTTCAGCTAAATCAGCCGCGTCAGATAAATCAGCAAACGCGATTTCAGGTTCAACCATCCAAAATTCAGCTAAATGACGCGTAGTATTAGAGTTTTCTGCACGGAACGTAGGACCAAACGTATATACTTTAGATAAAGCACATGCGTAAGTTTCAACGTTTAATTGTCCTGAAACTGTTAAGAATGTTTCTTTACCGAAGAAGTCTTGTTTGTAATCAACTTCGCCTTTGTCAGTACGCGGTAAGTTTTCCATGTCTAATGTACTTACACGGAACATTTCACCAGCGCCTTCACAGTCACTACCTGTAATAAGTGGAGTGCTTATCCAGAAGTAACCTTTGCTATGTAAAAAGCGATGTACAGCTTGTGCTAAGGTATTACGAACACGAGTTACCGCGCCACCAATGTTAGTACGAGCACGTAAATGAGCTTGCTCACGTAAAAATTCAATACTATGACGTTTAGCTGCCATTGGGTAAGTATCTGGGTCTTCAACAAAACCGTATACTTCGATAGCTGTAGCTTGAATTTCAAATGCTTGGCCTTGGCCAGGAGATTCAACTAAAATACCGGTAACTTTAACGGCACAACCTGTAGTTAATTTTAAAACATCAGATTGGTAATTTTCTATGTCACTAGAAACAATCGCTTGAATCGCATCAAAACATGAACCGTCATGAATGGCTAAAAATGAAATACCTGCTTTTGAATCACGGCGTGTACGGATCCAACCATGTACTGAAACTGTTTCGTTAACAGGCGACTTTCCTGCTAAAACGTCAGTAATTGATATGAGTGACATTAATCGACCTCTTTGTCTGTCAAAATTGCTCTAAAGTTAAGGTGTGATATGTTACCGTGCATTATATGATTAACAAGTAAAAAATGTTAATACCTGCTATAAAATTGAATAAATAGCTAAAGAAATAGTTAATTTAGAGCATTTACGAGTAAATATGGATACTAAGCAAGAAAACAGAAGAAAATCACCCGACAAATGGGTGTTAGTTGTACGCACTTTAACCATAGTAAGTTGGGTGTTATTTATATTTGCATTGGGGATGTCTTATTACGCTGCACCCGAAAAAGACTATGGGCTTGTTCGTTATCATAGCTTAGAGATTCGTAAATTCTGGTTGATCCCTTTAACGGGATATTTGTATGCCGCACTTTGGTTAAGTGCTTTATTTAGTTATTTCAGTTTAATTGTTCACAAGTTTCGATCGAGAAGAGAAACAGATAGTAAAAACTTCAATCTACTATTATTGATGGTGATTTCGGTTGCTTGGGCTGTTTATATTTTAATTAATCTTAGGTAGCTTGGTAAGTAATCTTTGAACGGATTAAGCTATTTTACTTAATGCTTTTTAAGAACAGCATATTAAGTCCTTTAAAGGTAAAAGGTTTACCGCATAACGATTTGCAGTAAACCTTACTTTATTACCAGTTAAGCAAAACAAGCCTCTTCATTTAAAACTGTCGCAATAGCTCCAACTAGTTTTTTAAGATCTTCATTAGTAGAAATAAGTGGTGGCATTATATAAATAAGCTTACCAAAAGGGCGGATCCACACACCTAATTCAACAAAGCGTTTTTGAATGTTTGCCATATTTACTGGCGTTACCGCTTCTACAACACCAATACTACCTAGCACTCGAGTTGCATGAACACGCTTATTTTCACTAAGAGGTAATAGTTGTTCCTGCAAGCATTTTTCGATGCGGTTTATGTTAGATTTCCAATCACTACTTTCAAGTAAACCTATACTCGCATTAGCAACAGCACATGCTAATGGATTACCCATATAGGTTGGGCCATGCATAAAGCAGCCAGCTTCTGATTGGCTTATACCTTCAGCTATTTCGTTCGTACAAAGTGTGGCGGCTAATGTAATGTAACCACCAGTTAAGGTTTTACCTAAACACATAATGTCGGGACTAATTTCTGCCCATTCACAAGCAAATAGCTTTCCTGTTCTGCCTAATCCAGTGGCTATCTCGTCAGCAATAAAAAGCACTTGGTATTGATCACATAATGCGCGACAGGCTTTTAAATATTCTGGATGATAAAAACGCATACCGCCAGCGCCTTGAACAATCGGCTCTATAATAAAAGCGGCTATATTGCTGTGATTATCTTTAAATAACTGTTCTAGCTCAGCAATATCATCGTTATTGCCGTTGGCATTCCATTCTTCATCAATACTGGTTTGAGGCGCTGGAGCAAAATAATGCTTGGTGAGTACCTGATCAAACATATGATGCATGCCGTTAACAGGATCACAAACAGCCATGGTTGCAAAAGTATCACCGTGATAACCATTTTTAACAGTAAGCATTTTGTTTTTGTTAGGTTGTCCTTTAGCCCCCCAATATTGAATTGCCATTTTCATTGCTACTTCAACAGCTACCGAGCCACTGTCAGATAGAAATACCTTATCTAAACCTTCAGGCGATAAACGTATTAATTTTTTACAGAGTTCAATAGCAGGCTTATGGGTTAAACCGCCAAACATAACGTGAGACATGTTTTTACTTTGTTCAACTAATGCTTCATTAAGAACAGGGTGGTTGTAACCATGCAGAACAGACCACCAAGATGACATACCATCGGTAAGTTGCTCGCCTGACGCTAAATTAATGGTTACACCATTAGCTGATTCCACCATAAAACTTGGTAGGGGATTAGTCATGGATGTATAAGGGTGCCATATGTGATCTCGGTCGAAGATCAAATCATCTGTATATAAATTAGACATTTGTTAACTTAATTCTCGTTAGTATGTTTACAAGTAAAAATTGGTGGTAGACTACGCGCAAATAAAAAGAGATGCAATATGCGCTAGCGCATGGATTACACCTCACCATCAGCAATTTACTCGTAAGAAGAAAAGGTATTCTATGTCTGTACAGCTTAATTCGTTAAATATGTTAAAAGAGTCTGATCAAGTTGTCCGTCACGATTGGACTAAAGAAGAAGTTCAAGCCTTATTCGATATGCCTTTTAACGACCTAATGTTCGAAGCGCAAACAGTTCATCGCAAAAACTTTAACGCTAATGAAGTACAAGTGAGTACTTTGTTATCAATAAAAACCGGTGCTTGCCCAGAAGATTGTAAATACTGTTCGCAAAGTGCTCGTTACAAAACAGACATTGATAAAGAAAGATTAATGGCTGTTGAAAAAGTATTAGAAGCTGCTGAAAAAGCTAAACAACAAGGTTCAACCCGTTTTTGTATGGGGGCTGCATGGAGAAATCCAAAAGAGCGTGATATGCCATTAGTTGTTGAAATGGTTAAAGGCGTTAAAGCTATGGGTTTAGAAACTTGTATGACTTTAGGTATGTTATCTGAAGATCAAGCTGACGAATTACAAACTGCTGGCCTAGATTACTACAATCATAACTTAGATACCTCGCCAGAGCATTACAACCAAATTATAACTACCCGTACTTACCAAGATCGCTTAGATACTTTAGGCAACGTTCGTAAAGCCGGTATGAAAGTATGTAGTGGCGGTATAGTGGGTTTAGGTGAAGATGCTAAAGACCGTATTTCTTTGCTTATTCAATTAGCTAACCTTTCTCCACAACCTGAAAGTGTTCCAATTAACATGTTAGTTAAAGTTGAAGGTACACCTTTAGCGGATGTTGATGATTTAGATCATTTCGACTTTGTTCGTTGTATTGCTGTAGCACGTATTATTATGCCAAAAAGCCATGTACGTTTATCTGCTGGTCGTTCAGAAATGAATGAACAAATGCAAGCCATGTGTTTTTTAGCCGGTGCTAACTCAATCTTTTACGGATGTAAGCTATTAACGGCTGACAACCCTGAAACAAACTCTGACGTTGCCTTATTCAAAAAACTAGGTATTAACACTGAAACGATTGACAGCATTACTGAACAAGAGCAAATGCTGAAAGTTAAAACTGCTATAATTGATCAGCAAAATAGTGATTTATTTTATAACGCTAACTAATATTTAAGTTGTATTTATAGTGGCTTTTAGCTTTATTGAGCAAAAATTAGCGCAACAACGAGAACACGCTTTGTATAGAAGTACAAAGTGTGTTGAATCTCAAAACGCGAGAGAAGTGTCTATAGCAGGTAAAACCTACTTAAACTTTTCATCTAATGATTATTTAGGTTTAAATAATCACCCAGAAATCAATAAAGCCATGCAAGAGGGTGCTGATAGGTTTGGCACTTGTGCAAGTGCCTCAAGTTTGATTACTGGTTATCACTATGCGCATCAATCACTTGAGAACGACATATGTACTTGGTTAAACAAACCTAAATGTTTATTGTTTTCTAGTGGTTTTGCTGCAAATCAAGGTGTACTCGATGCGTTGGGTGAGCCTAATACCAACTATTGGTTAGATAAACTTAGCCATGCTTCGTTAATTGATGGTGCTTTAGCATCAAAAGCGCGCACTAAACGCTTCTTACACAACGACATGCAACAACTTGATACGTTTTTAAGCTCGTCTCCAGAAAAAGATAACGTCATAATCTCTGAAGGCGTTTTTAGCATGGATGGCGATCAAGCTAATTTAAGCAGCATTAGTCAACTCGCTAAAAAACATAAAGCGTTAACTTATATAGATGACGCCCATAGCATAGGTGTAAAAGGTAAATTTGGTGAAGGTAGTTTAAGCCAAGCACCAATAGACATGGTAATGGCAACATTTGGTAAAGCATTGGCGACCAGTGGCGCTTTTGTTGTTTGTAATGAAGACATTTACGAATACCTCGTAAACTTCTCTAGACATTACATATATTCAACAGCCATTTCGCCTGCCGTTGCTTGGGCAACTAAAGCCAGTATTAAGCTGGCTCAGCAAGAACAGTGGCGCAGAGACAAAATTAGTGAATTAAGTTATTTATTATCTACTACACTTAATAACGACATAGAATTAATAAAAACTGAATCTTCAATTCACGCGATTGTTTTAGGTTCAGCGAGCAAAACATTGAACACGAGTGAAAAACTGAAAGAAAATGGAATTTGGGTTACCGCAATTCGTCCTCCCACGGTTGCAAAAAACAGCTCTAGGTTACGTGTTACTATAACTGCATCTCATAATGCAAACGATATCAAATATTTAGCAAGTAATATTAACAAGGCCTTTTTAAATGGGAAATAACTTCAGTAGGACTAAGATTGCTCGTTCTTTCAGTTCAGCAACACACTCTTACGATGTTTCTGCACGTTTGCAACGTTACACAGGCAAACACTTAATGTCTAAACTACCTAAGCGAAGCGACTTAACGGTTGTTGATTTAGGCTGTGGTACAGGCTTTTTTACTAATATTTTAGCAAGTAAATACAAGCAAGTTATCGGTGTGGATATTTCAAAAGATATGCTTAAATTTGCTGAAGAAAAATCAACACATGAAATTAAATGGATAGAAGCGGATGCTTTTAAACTTCCTATTGAAGATGAAAGTGTTGATGTTATCTATTCAAATTTAATGATTCAATGGTGTAATCCATTAAGTGATTTACTTACCGAAATGACTCGTATACTAAAACCCGGTGGCCTGTTTGTTTTCAGCACACTTGTTGAAGGTACTTTATATGAGCTTAAATCTTCTTGGAAACAAGTTGATGACGAACCACACGTATTAGACTTTAAACCAAAAGATACACTTGTTAATACTTTTGATGGTTCTCAATTTAAATTATTAGACAGTCAGGTAAAAGACATTGCGTTAGAATATGAAAACGTAATGCACTTACTACACGAGTTAAAAGGTTTAGGTGCTAATCATGTACCTAATCAAAGAAAGAAAGGTTTATCAGGTAAAGATAAATGGAAGAAAATGACAGAACACTACGAAGACTTTAGAGAACCAAATGGCGTATATCCAGCCACTTATTCAGCATATTCAGGGGTTGCAGTAAAACTTAATGTCTAAATTTTTTATAACCGCCACAGATACCGATGCAGGAAAAACATTCGTAGCCACCGCCTTAGTTAAAGCTTTAGTAAACACAGGAAAAACTGTAGCTGTATACAAGCCTATTTCAGCAGGCTGTGAAGTTATTGATGGTGAGCTTATTAACGAAGATGCATTTTTATTACAGCAAGTGGCTAACAGTAATCAATCTATCTCGAATGTAAATCCCATTGCTTACGAAGAGCCTATTGCACCTCATATTGCCGCAGCGAAATCTAATCAAAGTATTACCGTTGAAGATGTATTACAACATTACACAAACGTTACCTCATTAAATGCCGATATTACCTTAACTGAAGGTGCTGGAGGGTGGCGCTTACCCTTAGGTAATGGCAAATATTTATCTGAATTTGTTCAACAATCAGAACAAAAAGTTATTCTAGTGGTAAATATGAAATTAGGTTGTTTAAATCACGCAATATTAACGTACGAAAGTATATTATCTGACGGACTAGAATGCGTTGGTTGGGTAGCGAATACTTTTGAGGGTATGAACTATTTAGAAGAAAATATCACTGAGCTAATGTCTTTAATCAAAGCCCCCATGATTGCAAGATTAAACAATGAAATAAGTACAGATATAGCCGCAACTAAGTTTGATTTAAGCTTATTAACTTAAAGAGTTATTAAAACGTTTAAATTGTTTAAATAACTTACCAAAGAAAAATTTTATAAACATCTACCCAAAATAAAGAAATGGGTAATTTTGAGAGAGAAAAGACAGATGGATTGGAAAATATTTTTAACTATATTTGCTTCCGTTTTTATCGCTGAGCTAGGAGACAAAACCCAACTTGCTACCATGCTATTTGCAGCAGATAAAGAAGTTAGCAAATATACTGTATTCTTAGCAGCATCAGCCGCATTAATTGTAGCGACAGCAGTAGGGGTGTTAGCTGGAAGCCTTTTATCTGAATACATCAATGAAAAATATTTAAATTATTTCGCAGGTGCAGGCTTTATTATTATAGGTGCTATTACACTTTATAAAGCGTAAAACACTCAGTTTAATCACCATAACGCAATAAAAGTATAGATATAAAGTTGATAGTTACTTAAAGCTCAAACGTTTTGTTAGAAATATCTGATTTTTAATTACAAGGTAACTGTAAATACATACAGATACCTTGTAATCCTTCTTTCTACAACAAAGCAGGATTACATCCTCCTTTCACACATCAACCAGTTACGATTGGATTTTTAACTAATTGATCTATAATTGATAATCGAGTAATGTTTATATTAATTATAAATTGTTGATGATTGTTGGCCTTTGTAGAAAGGCGGATGGCATCCTCATATTAAACTGTTATAAATCTCAAGGAGTTTCGGAGTATGGATTCAAATTATAGTGGAATTATAGGTGGCATTATTGCTGTAATTCTATGCACAATCGTTTCATCAAAAATCAGTCATAAAACATCAGATGGCCAATTAAAATTTGGAGTTTTGATTTCTGGTTTATTTTGGTGTTGTTTAGCTTTTTCGTTAGGCTGTTTATATGTTTTATTGTTTACTGAATATAACCATGAACGAGACTTTTACCCTTTAATTGGCTTAATCGTTGGTTTTGGTATCGGTGCAATTTATTCGTTTGGTGAAGCATTCAGGGTTCATGGTCGCTTTGATGAAACATCAATTCAATTTCATACTCCTTGGACTGGATCAAAAGATGAATTGTGGGTTAATTTAAAACAAGTAAAGTTTCACTCAACCCCTAATTGGTATACTTTAACTTTTGAAAGTGGCGCCAAAATAAGGTTGTCTGCATTATTAGGTGGTCATGGTTTAGTTATCGACCACGTTAAGTCATTAGGTCACGATTTATAAATCGGGTAGCCGGAGGTATCTAACCTCCAGCCCCCACACCACCCTGCATGCGGCTCCGCACAGGGCGGTTCA
>NZ_JAUPEC010000008.1 GCF_030551755.1 Pseudocolwellia sp. AS88 | reverse complement strand
AACTGTTTTTTGTGAATTAATTGAATTTAATTTCAAAGCGTTTATTAAACAATCAGATCATTCAAAAATCATTCAAAAATCATTCAAATTTTACATAAATCACTAAAGAAACTTTAAACTCTATCAATGATACAATGAGTTTATTGTTCTCTTTTCTTGTCAAATTTCGCGTTAACTAACAAAAGTAGTGTTTATTTATGAAAGATTGTAATCAATGCGGCAAATGTTGTATTAAATATGGCGGAGAAGATCTTTCAGCTACTAAGGAAGAAATCGATCTCTGGGAGATATTTCATCCTGAAATTTTTGAATATGTTAAAGGTGAAGAAATTTGGTTTAATCCTAAATCAGGCGATAGGCTTAAAAAATGCCCTTTTTTACAGTTAGCTCCTAAAGCTAATCCGCTTGAAGCCAATAAGTATACATGCAGTATTTATTTTAATAGACCGGAAGATTGTAGACTTTACCCAAGCCTTATCCCTGAAATGATAAGAGATGAATGCGAAATGATTGAAGCTATCGATATTACTAAACCTAAACAGGCTCAAGTAAAACTAGATGTATTGATGATAGATAGTAGATAACCTCAACTCGGGATAAGCAAAGTTACTCAATAAGCTATTTTTATTGAATGTTATAACATTCATTATCCCGAGTTGAGGTTAGGTAATAAGTAAAAGAAGTGATTGTGATTCAGTAATTTCCTTCATATTAATTATAAAGGAAATTATTGGAATGATATTTCTCTATCACTATTTGTATAAGTAATAGCGCTATTAACAGAGTCATACAATTAAGGTAGTTATATGTAAGCTATGTTTTGATATCTAAATATAACTAACTATCTATAATTTTCTGCTAACTATCTTTTTGAGCTGCCTGTCTTTTTCATTTGTACAACTTTACGCGCTATATCTAGTAATTCAGGTGCTATATCGTCGGCACCGTCTTTTATTAACTTGGTTACATCGCCTGATGAGAAGAAAGCGCCACGTTCAGACTTAACACCTAATGATCTAACATAATCTTTAGTTTTACCTGTACTGCCCGTATCAATGTATTTGAAAATAATTTGCTCATTCAAACTTTGTGGTTGTTCTTTAAGCATACTTACATCTTGAGTAAGTGATTGTATTTCATCTTCTAAGTTTTTAATTAATTCGGCAAGGCTGTTATATGGCTTCATTCAGGTATGACTCTTATTGTGTCGCATATTGCGAAAATCTGACTCTACTATATAAAGTAGTAGCATTATTATTTGTATTGTAACGTTAAATTCGATGAGTAAACAGCTTATGCTTTAGTAGATGTCTTTTTAGTTCGTCGTTTACGGGTAAACTTTCTAGGTACTGCACTTTGTGGTAATCCAGTAAAAGTCACATCTTTAACTTCGTTAATCAATTGATGTAAGTTTTGCTCTACTCCACCTATAAAGGTTTGATAGTTTATAGACTGATTACTAATTGATTCAAGTTGCGATTCCCATAATGCAGTCATATCTGGCTGTGATATTTGTGCAGGTAAAGCCGTTATTAATTGACGCCCTATTTCTGTCGCTCTGATCTCTTTACCTTTGCGTGTTAGAAATTGCCGTTTAAATAGTAATTCAATAATACCTGCTCGTGTTGCCTCGGTACCTATACCATCTGACTCTCGTAACGCCTTTTTAATATTTGCATCGGTAACGTAGCGCGCTATTCCCGTTAACGCCGATAATATGGTGGCATCAGTGAAAGGTTTAGGTGGTGTTGTATTCTTTTCTATTAAATTTCCTTCTAAGCAAAGTACCGATTCTCCTACTTTTACCTCTGGTAGTTTTTTAGTCGAAAATTCATTATCTTTTGTATTATCACCATCTTTATCACTATTATTGTTTGTTTTATTGGTATTTGAAGACGAAAACAAGTTTTTCCAACCATTTTTAACAATATCTTTCTGCCTGCTGATAAAAAGACCACCATCTATAATAGTATTTATTTGTTTATCAACGTATTCGAAGTTTGGATAAAACTGTGCCACATATTGTCTTGCTACTAGCTCATAAATTTTAGTTTCTGTAGGAGATAAAATACCTGTTGGTTTATTTTTAGCTGTTGGAATAATGGCATGATGCGCACTAACTTTTTTATTGTTCCAAACACGACTCTTTTTCTTTAGATCTGCCTCTTTTAAACTAGCTGCTAATTTAGGTGAAATTTGGCTAATTGCATCAGTAACAGCAGGCACATCATTTAAATGTTCTGTAGGTAAATACTGACAATCTGATCTTGGGTAAGTTATGAGTTTATGTTTTTCATAAAGTTGCTGACAGGTGTCTAATACTTGTTTGGCACTCATTCCAAAAGCTTTGGCCGCTGCAATTTGCAAACCCGATAAACTGAATAGTAAAGGTGCTGGTTGTTGTTTTTTATCTTGAGTAACTTTTTCTATTTTACCTGGCTGATTATTAATACGGTTGACGACTGTTAATGCTAGTTTTTTAGATAGCACACGTTTTTCTTCATCCATATATGGCTCGCATGCTTTACTTGGTTGCCACTTACCTTGAAATATTTCACCGTTTGCTGTTGTTATATTAGCTAATACTTCATAAAAAGGCTTTGAGACAAAGTTATCGATTTCAATATCTCGGTTAACCACTAGGCCCAATATAGGTGTTTGCACTCGCCCAATAGATAATACGCCTTGATAACCTGATTTCTTCCCACGTAAAGTGCATAAACGTGTCATGTTTAAACCGTAAAGCCAATCTGCACGGGCTCGTGCAAGTGCTGATACAGCTAAAGGTAGAAAATTCTTATTAGGTTTTAATGCGTTAACAGATTTTTTTACTGCGGCGAAGTTCATATCGCTGATCAAACAACGCTGAGCATTATCTATTTTACTTTTGGATGCACCACAAAAGCTTATCGCTTCATCTACAAGTAACTGCCCTTCTCGGTCAACATCGCCAGCATTTACTATACAATCAGCTTTTTTAACAAGTTTTTTTATTACGGTAAGTTGTTTTCTAGTTTGTGATTTAGGCTTGAGTTGCCATTGTTGAGGTATTATGGGTAAATGTTCGACTACCCATTTTTTGTATTTAACATCATAATCTTCAGGTGGTGATTGTTCTAATAGATGTCCGATACACCAAGTAACTACATCGCCATTGCCAGTTTCTATAAAACCATCATTTTTTTTATGTGGCTTAGGTAGCACATCAACAATAGCTCGAGCTAAACTGGGTTTTTCTGCAATAAATAACTTCATGACGACATTTTATATTTTATGAATAACAAAAACATCGTAACTGTTGTTTTATACAGTATCAAGTAATAAATAATACTCTATAGATATTATAAGTTTGGTTAGTACTAATTAACCACAGCACTTTTTGTATTTTTTCTCACTGCCACATGAACAAGGATCATTACGGTTAGGTGTTTTATCAAAAGTAGTAGTTACAGGCTTATTTAGAATAACGTCAAGTTCGTTGATATTCTCGTCAACGCTTTTATCTACTGTAATGTCAGCAAACAATTGGTTTTCAGCAACTAAGGCTTCTACTTCTAATTTTCGCTCATCAGAAGCAACAACTAAGGTAAGAGGATTTTTCTCTGTGCCAAGTTTAACGGTGCGCTTAGTGTTATAACCTGTTGTTACGTGATTATGTCTGGTGTGAATACGCCCTTTGTAATACAGATCGTGCATTATTTGCTCCCGCTAATTAAAACCATAATTTAAGCGCGGCAGTATAACGCAAAGGGATAAATAGTCGACTTTATAATGCTTGAATACGACATTTAGCCTTTTATTAACCCAAATATTACCTTTATTTGAGATTTTTAATGAAAAATCACTTAGCGTTAATATTGAAAATATTCATAACAACTAAGTAATTTTATGTTTTCTTTTATCCTTTATTTGTTTAACTACTTCTTAATGATGAGGAGCGCCATAGGTAAAATAATGCAGGTAAAATTAATAGCGTTAAAATTACCGCGCTTAACATACCGCCAACCATAGGCGCTGCTATTCTACTCATTACTTCTGATCCCGTTCCTGTTCCGTATAAAATAGGAAGTAAACCAACAATTATCGCTGCTGCTGTCATCATTACTGGGCGAACACGTAAACCTGCGCCATGTAAAACAGCTTGCAGCACATCCGCTTTTGTCGTGTCTATGTTTCGTTCTTGATGATAATTAAGCATTTCTTTATAAGCTTGGTTGAGATAAACCAACATAATGACACCAATTTCAACAGCGACACCTGCTAAGGCAATAAAACCAACGCCAACAGCTACCGAAAAGTTAAAGCCCTCAAGGTACATTAACCAAATACTGCCTACCATGGCTAAAGGTAAAGTCCCCATGATCATCGCGACTTCAATCACATTTCTAAAGTTTAAATATAGTAAGATGATAATAATGAATAAGGTTAATGGCACAACGTAAGCTAACTTAGCTTTAGCGCGCTCCATATATTCATACTGGCCTGCCCATGCAATTGAATAACCTGCTGGAAGTTTTAGTTTATCTGCAACAACTTGCTGAGCAGCTTCAACATAAGTACCTATATCGACACCTTCTATATCAACAAACGACCAACCGTTTAAACGTGCATTTTCAGATTTGATCCCTGGCGGTCCATCTTCAATAAAGACATTAGCTACATCGCCTAATGAAATACGCTGCCCTGTAGGTGTAACAATAGGCAACAAAGATATTTGCTCTGGTGAATCACGGTAATCTTGAGGATAACGTAAATTTACAGGATAACGCTCTAGCCCTTCAACTGTGTTTGTTACATTAATACCGCCAATAGCTGTTGATATAACTTGCTGTATCTCCGCTATATTTAACCCATAACGTGCAGCCTTCGCACGTTGAATATCAATTTTCACATAACGTCCGCCAGCAACACGCTCTGAATAAACGGATGCCGTACCAGGTACATCTTTAAGAATAACTTCTAGCTGCTTCCCTATATCTTGAATAACAGAAAGATCTGCCCCTGCCACTTTGATCCCAACAGGTGTTTTGATGCCTGTGGCTAACATATCAATTCGGGTTTTTATTGGCATAACCCAAGCATTAGTCACGCCGGGGAATTTAACGAGTGCGTCTAATTCTGCTTTCAAACTTTCAGGAGTAACGCCAGCTCTCCATTGATCTTGCGGTTTAAACTGAATGAAGGTTTCGATCATAGTTAATGGTGCAGGATCTGTAGCTGTTTCTGCCCGTCCCATTTTACCAAATACAGTTTTCACTTCTGGTACTGTTTTGATCAATTTATCCGTTTGTTGTAATAGATGTCGAGCTTGCCCGATAGATATTCCAGGATACGTTGTTGGCATATACATTAAATCGCCTTCATCGAGCGGTGGAATAAATTCACTGCCAATTTTATTTAGTGGATATATTCCAATAGCCAGTACAACCAAGGCTGCTAATAAAGTGATTTTAGGAAAACGTAACACAGTTTTTAAAGCTGGCATATAAAGATAGGTTAGAAATCTATTTACTGGATTTTTATGCTCCGGTAATACTTTTCCGCGAATAAAGTAGCCCATAAGAACAGGAACTAAAGTAATAGCTAATGCAGCAGAAGCAGCCATGGCATAAGTTTTAGTAAAAGCTAATGGCGCAAACATTCGCCCTTCTTGTGCTTCTAAGGTAAAAACTGGGATAAAACTAACAGTAATGATCATCAAACTGAAAAATAATGCAGGTCCAACTTCACTGGCTGAATCAATAACCACTTGCCAGCGGTTTTCATTGGTTAATTTTTTCCCTTGGGATGTTAGCTTTTCCATATGCTTATGCATGTTTTCTATCATAACGATTGCACCATCTATCATGGCACCAATCGCAATCGCAATACCACCAAGCGACATAATGTTAGCGTTAAGCCCTTGAAAATGCATAACGATAAAAGCTGTTAAAATTCCCACAGGTAAACTTACAATAGCAACCAAAGATGAACGCACATGAAACAGAAAAACAATACAAACTAAAGCGACAACACCAAACTCTTCTAGCAGTTTGAAACCTAAGTTATTTACCGCACGTTCAATCAACGCTGAACGATCGTAAACAGGAATAATTTCAATGCCTTCAGGGAGGCCTTTTTTAAGTTCTTCAAGTTTTGCTTTTACGCGATTAATTACTTGTTGAGCATTTTCACCAAAGCGCATAACCACAATACCGCCAACAGTTTCGCCTTCACCATTAAGTTCGGCAATACCTCGACGCATTTGTGGACCTGTGCCAATATCGGCGACATCTTTTAACTGCAAAGGTGTACCATTTTCGTTAACACCTAAGGGAATATTTTCTAGATCATCAATACTTTTTAAATAACCTGTAGCTCGCACCATGTATTCGGCTTCAGCCATCTCGATAACTGAAGCCCCAATTTCTTGATTGCCTTGTTGAATAGCCCTTTGAATATGAGAAAGCGGAATACCAAAAGCGCGTAGCTTTTCAGGATCAACATTGACTTGATATTGTTTAACCATACCACCTAAAGCGGTGACTTCTGATACACCTGAAAGGGTTTGTAACTCATATTTTAAAAACCAATCTTGTAAACTACGTAGCTCGCTTAAATCGTGTTGCCCTGTTTTATCGATAAGGGCATATAAATAAACCCAGCCTACACCTGTGGCATCAGGGCCTAATTGAGATTTAGCATTACTGGGTAAATTAGGTACAACCTGACTTAAATATTCAAGTACGCGTGAGCGAGCCCAATATAAGTCGGTATCTTCATCAAAAATCACATAAACATACGAATCACCGAAAAAAGAATAACCTCGCACAGTAACAGCACCAGGTACTGACAACATAGCGGTAGTCATAGGATAAGTGACTTGCTCTTCCACCACTTGAGGTGCTTGGCCTGGATAACTTGTTTTTATTATGACTTGTACATCAGACAAGTCTGGCAAGGCATCAATCGGCGTTTTATTAACAGAATATAACCCTGCAGCCACCAATAAACAGGTTGCTAGTAAAACAAAAAATCGGTTTCCAACGGACCAACGAATTATAGAAGCAATCATAAATATAAACTCCTAAATTAGTGGTTTGAATGATCAATGACAGTATTGTCATTAGACATTTGCTGATCAAGCATTTCAGTATCAGATACATCAATGTCTATAACCTGATAACCTCCTGTTACTTTTTTACTTATTTTAACGCGAACATGTCGACCTTCTGTTAGCTGAGAAAAATCTACCGCATCTATAGCCGTAAAATCCATGGTCATTTCTGGCCAGCTCCATTCAGGGATAGGATCATGAATTAGGGTTAACATTCTATGATCAGCCATAGTGCTTTCTACTTCAGCGTTTACCCAAACGGATGATAATTCTGGAGTTTCTTCTTCAATGTTTTCAGGTTCCATACGTTTAAAATCAGAAGTTTTACTTGATTCAGAATCCAATAAGAATTGAGCTGAACTTACAACATTCTCACCTTCAGCTAAGCCTTCTAATATTTCAACGCTGTTTTCATTATAGCGCCCTACCTTAACTTCAATAGACTTGTAGTTACCTTCGCCTAATGCAAGAACAACACGATTTTGTGTGCCTGTTCTGATCAGTGCTTCTTTCGGGATAAGTAGCGCACTTTCATTACCAGAGGTTTGAATGGTGATTTGTCCAAACATGTTAGGTTTAAGTTCGTTGTTGGTATTATCAAATCGTAAACGTGCAATTGATGTTCTAGTTTTAGGGTTGAGCATGGGATGTATGTGTTCGATTTTTCCTTGCCACTGTTTATTAGGTAAATAATCTAACGTCATCACAACATCATTACCCATAGCGAGTAACGAAGATTGACGTTCGAATACTTCTGCTTTTACCCACACTTGGCTCAAATCGATAATTGATAACATCATGGTTTCAGGTTTAACAAATACACCTTCTCTAACACTTAAACTTTCAACAACACCACTTTGTATTGCATAGAAAGTTACATTCTGTTGAATTTTTCGTGTAGCACGTAACTTTTCAATTGCTTGTTGGGGTAAATATAATGCTGCTAAACGATTTTGAGCTGCACTAATAAGTCGATTATTCTTACGATCTAACGCCAGTAAGAATTCTTCTTGTGCATTTACTAATTCAGGAGAATAAATATCGTACAGAGCTTGCCCTTTTGTTACTTGATCGCCTACGGCTGAGACATAAAGCTTTTCAATCCAACCTTGTACACGAGAATGAACATTAACCAATTGTTCTTCGTTGTAAGTGACATAACCAACGGTATTAATCACTGTGTTTAAAGGTTTTATTTCTGCTTTAGCAACTCTTACACCTAAGTTATTTTCAACATTGGAAGAAATGCGAATTGTACCAGCACCTTCATCAGGACCTGAGCCGTCGTCATCATAAACAGGAACAAGATCCATCCCCATTGGTGACTTACCAGGTTTATCTTTTCTATAGTTTGCATCCATTGGTGCAACCCAATAAATAGGTTCTTTTGAGTCTTTAGTACTACTCGACATTTCATGGCTAGCTGATTGAGTAGGCATAATAAAATGATAAGCAACAAAACTTATTATGCTACCTAAAACTAACCCAATAATAACGCCAGCTTTCATTCGTGTATTTTTACTATTAGTCATTATCTTTCTCCCCAAATAGTTCTAGATTGTGAACTATTGGCCATACTTTTCTGGTTTTCGTAGCGAGTCGATTTAACACTGGCAACTTTAACACTACCAACAAACAAGTAATTTAACTCAAGATGTATCTTCTGCTCTTCTACATTAAGGGATAGATCTTCAATTTCAGTATTCAATACGGCAATCCTTGAACGAACAACTTCAGAAAAATCACCATCATTATTTGTATAAGCTGCTAATGCGGCCTCTACTTGATCATGCATTTGCGGAAGCAATTTTGTTTTATATAAATGTTGTCTGGTTTTAAGGCGCAGCAATCGAGCTTTCGCGCTAGCAAAGCTACCAATAAATTGTTTTAACATTAAAAGCTTTTCTGTTTTAACGGCTTCAGTTTGGTGAATAGCTGACTTTACTTCTTTATCCTGCTTATTCTCGGTGAATAAAGGTAAATCGAAAGTAACACCTACTGAAAATAAATCAGCTCGGCTGCGCCCATCAAAATCATCCGCACGGTAGCCATAACTTGCGTTAACTCCCCACTCTGGTTTGTATTTTTGTTTTGCTAACGAAATACCTGTTCTACTCGCATCAACCTTTTTTTCAATAGCAATTATAGAAGGATGATTAATAAACAAAGCAACAACTTGATTAGGTTTAAGGGGATCACTTTGATAGATAACCTCATGGTTAAGTAAATCGATATCTGGAAGCTGAGGGCTCAAATTAAAATGAGACAGAGCTAAGTCCGCAATGATTGAATCATAAGAAGTATCTGTAATGTCGTTTGAGTTACCCGAATCACTTTCTTGAGATAAGTTAACCAACCATTGCGATAACAAGCCATCAAAACTGCTTTTTTGTTGATGAAGAATATCTAATCTATCGTCTAAGCGTGTTAACTCTAATTGTGCTCTAACAATATCTTGTTGTCTGGTTTTACCTAACGCTGAAGAGTAACTTGCTTCGCTAATTTGTACTAACTGCTCAAAAAGCTTCCTGTTGGTTTCTATTAAAGTAATGCTCTCTTGTACTCGAAAAGCATCTAGCCATAAGCTACCTACCGTAACCGCTACCTGAGATTTTCTATTTTCTCTTTGATAAGGGTACATTTCACTTTCAGTTTTTAGCTGGTCACTTTTGATTTTTAAGCTATCGCCACGAGGAAAAACTTGCGATATCCCCACTTGCGCTTGCGTCATCGCTTCTTGAGAGAAATCAAAACCATTAACAGGCAAATTCGCCATGTTAATGGAGATTTTAGGATCAGGTAATGACGTTGCCGCCTGACTCATATATTCAATAGAACGTTGCTGATTTACATTACCCGTTAACCAAGGATCGTTAGCTTGCGCGGTACTGATCGCTTTGTTGAAAGATAAAGCCTTCTGCGTTGTATTACTGAATGGTTTTGTGGCATTAGCATGGAAAAAAGTAAAAGCTAAAAGCCCATTTAACATTAATTTATTGATAAACATAACCGCCCCAATAGGGATAAAAAGTTTAGTTCATAAGGTTATTTTGAAATGGTTATAGAGAGTAAACCGAGATCAAAAAGCCAAATACAGAGATAAAATAGTTTAGTGAGCCAAATTTTGGACACACTGAGTCTGTAGTTAACTTAGTATAGGAGGTCGATATAAAGAGGTTGGGAGCTGACTTTGAATTTGAACAGGTATAGCGTAAATTTTTGCAGCGATATCGATAACGACATCATTATTTATATTTTGGTGGATTGAGAATAAAGGTGAACAACCGCTGGTAAAACAATTACAAAAACTATCACAGCAATCGTCATCTTTAGATTCCGGCTCATTACTCGTACCATTTCCCATCGTATGTTGGCTATGGTCCATCATTGACATGTTAGTACTTTGATCTGAGCTTTGTTGCTGATGCATGCTCTTCATATTTTCCATACTCATCATATGATAAGACATAACAGTAGACGCCATTGCCTGACCGAAAAAGGTCAAACAGATAAGCAATACCATTAATGTTTTAGAAAAGTGTTGGAACACAAGTCACCAAGAAATAATTTAATTGATGTAATGATACATTAAAATTCTAGTGATTCAATGCAGATAACTGATTAGAGTTTACAAAAATCAATTTTCCCTTCTAATAAAACAACTAACTTACCATCATATTAATTATCACAGAGTTGTGATTCATTTAATTCATAACCGTGTCTTTTTCGTGACGAATTCGTGATAACTAATCCATAGAATTTACCTAGATAAAAAAAATGATGAAATAAAAAACACATATAAATTTCAATCTAACTTACATTTGAAAAGGTAAATAGTATGTACAAAAAATTTAATAAGACGCTAGCTAGTCTTTTTGTAATATCAAGCTTATGCGCTGCCGTAGCAATAGCAGAAGAGTCAGGTGATGATGAAGTAAGACCTTCACCTCCTTCTATAGGTACAGATATTCCAGTGACTTACTTTGGTCCGCCACCGTCAAGTGTAGAACCAGAACTTATTGGCCCAGTACAACTTTTACGTTCTGGAGTGTTAGATGAAGATGCTGGCACCATAACCATGCCACTTTATTACGGTAAATTAAAAGAAACAGGTGAAGCTGTTTGGTATGTCATAACAGATACTACCGATGCAGAAGTAGCTGTTGCTCTTGGTGTTAACCATGCAGGTAAATTAGCTTTTGCTGATAACTCTCGTTCTGCTCGTATTGCTGAAACCGATGTTGATGGCACCTTAATGTTCCATTGGGGAGCTGTAGACTTTTCACCAGAGCGTATTGTTACACCGGGTGAATTACCGAATGCATTCCCACCTGCTGCTTTTCAACCAGGTTCTGTTGGCGACGAACTATATTCGCCATTAGTTAAAATTATTAGTGCTGGGGATCATATATACAACGCCCCAATGATTGCATTTAACACACCAGCAGAAGATTTAGATTTTTGTGATACAACACCTGATTATTCATTAGTACACGATAAAGTTGTTCATATTTGCCCTGAAGAAGGCACAGTTACACTAGCATTAACACCTGGTTTTAGTTTTGCTAAACCTGTTTTATACCTTTCAACAGATACAAACGACCCATTACCAGCAGCACTTGAAGGCGCAACTTATGCACCAGGTTTAAGAGATGTAGCCGTTGGTGCTGATGATTCACTATTTAGTGCAGTTGAACGTATTTTCGGTTTTGTTAATGGACCGGTTAACCTTGAAGAAGGAGTAACTAATCCACAACGTCAAGGTTTTGAAAGTGCGCTTAGAGGTGAAGGCGATACCTTAAACGTATTAGGTGGAATTCCTACTGTTGCGACAGATTATAGCCCTCTTTGGGATCTTAACTTAGGTGAATGGAGCCAAGCAGCTATTGATAGAGGATATGTTTCTCGATTAACTGAAGAATTTCAAATTTTAGGCCTAGTTGAACGTGGCTTTATTACCGGCCCTGGTGGAGCTCCTTATGGTTCGACAGGATTTATTATTAACTGTCCAATTGTTCACCGCTTTCTGTAGCACGCAACGAAACTAACAAATTAAGGTTTATTATTATGAAAATTACTACTCAAAAATTACTATTAGTGACAGCAATGTCAATTGCCTTGTCAGCATGTAATGGAGACGATGGTAGCGTTGGTGCTCAAGGTCCTGCAGGCCCAGCAGGTCAAGACCTAACCTTACCTGAGCCTTCAGAAATCACCATTGAATTTGGTGGACGCTTAGCTCAAGATTTCGCTGATGCAACTGAATCTAGTACAAATGCATTTGAATTAGTTGCTGGCACTCCTGCTGAATTTGAAGAAGATGAAGACGATGTTGCACCGGGTCCACCTTCAGTAGGTGCTGATATTCCTGTAACTTACTTTGGTCCTGCGCCATCTGATAGCAACCCAAGACTTATTGGTCCTGTTCAATTGTTAACAGCAGGAACGGTTGATACAGAGGCAGAAACAGCAACGGTTACATTACCTCTTTATAAAGGGCGTTTGGCATCGGGTGGTTCGAAAGATGGTCAAGAGTTTTGGTATGTTGTAACTGATACATCTGATCGTGATAATGCTGCGGCATTAGGTTTAAACTTCAGTGAGAAATTAGCATTTACAGATGTATCTGGTTCTTCTGATAGTTTTCAACCTTCAGCTGTTCGTCGTGGTTTTTATGACAACGAAGGCGTACTAGTTGTTGAAGGTGGAGCGGTTGACTTTTCTCCTGTAAGAAGCACAAATGCAGGATCAACTGATACGTCTGGCACTAATAATTTACTTGCAGATCTAGCATTTACTCCAGGCGCTATAGGTACTGATGTAGGTGATGAAAACGGTTTTTATAGCCCATTAGTTAAAATAGAAAATGCACGTAACCATATTTATAATGCACCTATGGTGTCATTTAATACTACTGATGAGCAATTATCTGCTTACTGTGACGGTATACCTGACGACCAATTAGTTGCAGCACGTGAAATACTTCATGATGGTGTTGTTGCTATTTGTCCTGGTGATGATGGCGAAGCTGGCACTGTAACATTAGAGTTAACTTTAGGCTTTAGTTTTGGTCGTCCAGTATTGTATTTATCAACGGATGCATCTGCGGATATTGCTGCTACTCTTGAAGGCGCAATTTTTGCTCCTGCATTAGCAAATATACCTGTAGGCGCTGATGATTCACTATTTAGTGGTGTTGAGCGTATCTTTGGTTTTACTAACGGTCCTGTTAACGATGCGAGTGGTCAAGTAAGTCCACAACGTCAAGGTTTTAACAGTGCTATTCTTGGTGAAGGTGTTCCTTTAAACATTCTTGGTGGTATACCTACCATTGCTACAGATTATAGTCCGCTTTGGGATTTAAACTTAGGCGAATGGACACAAGAAGCTGTTGATCAAGGATACCGCTCTAGAATGACAGAAGAGTTTGCAATTCTAGGCATGGTTGAACGAGGCTTTGTAACAGGTCCAGGTGGTACGCCTTATGGCTCTACCGGAATAATTATTAATTGCCCTATCGTACAACGCTTATTATAAATTAAGATAGAATAACAAAACGCCATTTGAGTGATCAGATGGCGTTTTTTTTGTATGTAAAGAACCTGAGTTCGGTTTAATAAAGATAAGCAAACAAAGTGAGTATAGAGGGTTAGAAAACGATTAGACTAGAGAAAATATTAAGCTGTGTATGTAGCTTAGTGCTTTAACTTAGTAACCAAGTTAAACTTTGGAGTATCTGAATTCCTATATTAAATTCTAATGATTCAATTAACTTATCCCCAGTAAAAACCCAGTCGAACCAAACACAACTTACCATATCTAATCAGTACAACCCGATATAGTAATATCTGGTCGCTCACCTTGCACAGCTCTCGTGTAAATAAGCTTACAGACGTCAGCGCTTGCTATTTCACTTACGGTCAAATCTTCTGTAGTACTTGTTCTGGTAAAAGTAATCGCGGGATCAGAACCAGAAAGTTTCCAGTCATCATCATTAAGATCAAGCAGTAATTTTAAATTGGTTTGGGTAGCGAAAGGATAACCGTACCGAATTCTTATACCTGATGGCAGGGTTTCATCAGCAAAGTCGCCGGCCTGATTAATTTTGGCTTTAGCAAAAGTCAACGAAGAAGCAGTTTCTAAAGCTGATTTAAGCCCATTCATTGCAGCTTGTTGAGCGTCATCTTGTAGGTTTATAAATTTAGGTAAAGCGACAGCAGATAAAATGCCAAGGATAGCTATTACAACAACTAATTCAATTAAGGTAAACCCTGAGTGTTTTTTCATATAAAACCGTAACCTTTACTACTTTAATTTTAAGAAATTGAGATTTTAAAGTCTTAGTTTTTTAAAATCAATTTAACTCCTGTATAAATCAAAATAAAAAACTGGCTAGTCGCTAAGCTTGATCCTTTCTAAAATACAAAAGAAAAAGAGAGAATATTCAAATGATGACGAGTTTTTTATCAATATATTATTGGTTAACTTCTTTATATTCTAACCATAATAAAAATTCTTGGTATTCTGAGGTATTATTTTCTTTATGTTGCTTCCAGTTTTTAAATAGGCCAAATTCTTCTTTCTTCGACATATCCGCAACGGTAGCTTTAACGTGACTTTTTTGTTCTATGATTTCTTTGTTAGCTTGTTCTTTTGGCTTAAGGTTATCTGTTTTTAATAACGTAAAAGCCCCTTTTTTACCTGTGAAAAGTCCTGGTTCCTTCTCCATTTCATTATCAGCTAATGCGCCAAAGCTTGTTGTTAATAATGTAATCACAATACATATCGTATATTTCATCATATTTTCTCCAAATAATAACTAGGAATTATTGAATATCTGAGATTAAATTTTTCAATAAAAGATCAAAATATTCAAAAACTCCTAAAGAATAGCATGTAAGACACAATACTATTCTTAATTAGTAATGATTAAAACTTAACTAAACCACCTAAAACTAAAGCATTAAATGATTCTTGATCATCTGTATCGCCTTTAGTTGCTTGCGCCCATAATTGAACACCGGTTAAAGGTTTAAAGTTATAGGCTAACGTTGTACGTGTATGATCTGGACCAGACACACCAGAACCATCTTCTGAACTATAGTTACCCATGCTAATACTTACTGCATGTTTATCTTTTGTATAACCTAGCTTCCAGTTAATGAATTCTCTTTTGCTGTCATCTACTTGATCAGCTTCACCATAAGTTGCAGTAAAGTTAACACCTGATGAATGTTTGTAACCAGCAAGAACTCCTCGACCTTCAGTAGCACCAAAGAAACCAGCAGTACCGTTTTCATCAATATCCGCTTGTGGATCTTCATCACGGTCAACATCACCGTAATCAACATTCCAAACATTTACGCGCCAGCCATTCGCCACATATTTAATGGCAACTTCGTAACCACTCGCTTCACTCATTTGAGCGTAGAATTTAGCACCTTCTAAAAAAGTAGGTGACTCATAAATAATACGCTCATTAAAGATAGATTGAGCTTGTACAAATGGTGTTTGGCTGTCAGTAGCAGGGCCACGACGGCTAGCACCAAAACGTTGGCTCATGCCTAATGGATCAGACCACCAAGTGCCTGATTGATCGACATCAGAAATAATCCAAGTAATACCAGCACCAGTACCTAGTTTTACTTTACCAAAATCACCAGCAACAGATAATTCTTGAATACGAGTTCGAGAGTTACCTTCTGCATGAAGGATACTAGAAACCCCTTCATCTAAACCAACTTCTAATTGAGCGCCAAACTTCAAATTTCCATAATCAAATGTACCTTTAAAACCGAAATTTGATTCTGCAAATTCATGACGACCAAAATATACATCTTTCGACGTATCATCTTTTAGCATATTGTAAGTAATTCGACCGTAAACCGACACATCAGCGATAGCTGAATTCGCCACAAATAAAGTACTTCCAATGGCTAAAAATAGAGCTGTTTTCTTCATTATTATATTCCCCAGTTTATGTTATTAGGGTTTATTGAGCTTTCATAGTTAGATTTTATTCAATTTTTAAACGAGTTAAACCACGACGTGGGCTTTATTTTTTAATAAAGCGCACACCAATAAGCATGCTTTTTAAATGAACCTAACGGCAGCATGTGTTTAACATTTAGCGTAAGTTCGAGTAACTAACTTCTCTAACTTACGCTGTACTATCTAAATGCTAAACACCTTGCTGTAAAACTAATCAGGAAAGATCAACAACCCTAGTTTATGTTATTTTTTATTATGTGAAGATAAAGTATTCAGGCAAAAATAAAACCAGTGCTAGAACCATTATCTGCATTAGGATAAAAGGAATTACACCTTTATATATTGTTGTTGTTTTAAGTGTGGGTGGAGCTACGCCTTTTAGATAAAAGAGACTAAAACCAAAGGGCGGTGTTAAAAAAGATGTCTGTAAATTCATTGAAATTAAGATAGCAAACCACACTAAGTCAATTTCTAAAACCATAGCCACAGGTACCAAAATCGGTACAACTAAAAAGGCTATTTCAATGAAATCAATAAAGAATCCTAAAATTAATATCGCTAACATAGACATCAACAAGAATGTCCATTTATCACCTGGTAAATCTAAGAAGAACTCTTCAACAATGTATTCACTACCTGAATAGCTAAACACCATAGAGAATGCTGTTGCACCAATAAGTACAGCGAAGATCATTGACGTTACTTTTACAGTTTCTTTCGATACATCATTTAACTTTTTGAAAGAAAAACTACGATAAAAAACAGCTAAAATAACTGAGCCTAATGCACCAATGGCAGAAGATTCTGTCGGTGTAGCAATACCAGAAAAGATTGAACCTAAAACTGTTACGATAAGTAATAATGGTGGCACAATATCTTTTGTCGCTTGTACTAATAGTTCAGCTTTACTTTCTGTGATCTCCATAGGAGGACAGTATTCAGGTTTAAATTTACCTAAAACCAAAATATAAATGGTGTAAACAACAATTAGTAACATACCTGGAAGTACAGCAGCTTTAAATAAATCACCAACAGGAACACCCATTACATCGCCAAGGATAATCAAGATAATTGATGGCGGGATAATTTGACCTAACGTACCCGATGCACAAATCACACCTGCAGCCGTAGGTTCATGGTATTTATTTTTAAGCATTACAGGTAAAGAAATAACACCCATTGCTACAACACTTGCACCAACAACACCTGTAGACGCCGCTAATAAAGCACCAACAATAATCGTTGAAATAGCAACACCGCCGGCAATACTGCCAAAGAGTTTTGCTGAAGATTCAAGTAAGCGTTCAGCCAACCCTGTTTTTTGCAGCACAATCCCCATAAAAACGAACATAGGAATTGCCATCAAGGTGGTATTTTCCATTACGCCCATAATTCGATATGGCATAAATGAAAATAGATCTGAGCCTAAAGCAAGCACACCGACTAAAACTGATACACCAGCAAAAGTAAATGCTACAGAATAGCCAAAGAATAAAAACAGTAAAGCGACTACAAATAAAATCAAACCCGTCATTATTTCTCTCCTTTTTCTGGAACAAGAGTTGAAAGGCTTTTAATTTGAGTTAGTACTACATATAAAAGACAAATGAGTAAATAAATAGATGAAACAGGAATAACACTTCGGATAATCCAGCGATGAGGTAATCCACCCGGATCTGCACTGCCTTCACCCATAGTGTAGGCTTCTAGCGCGTAGTCCCAGCTGAAATATAAAATTAAAAGCGTAAACGGCAAGGCAAACAGTAAAGAGCCTACAATATTGATAATAGCTTGTGTTTTTTTAGATAGTTGATCGTAAATAACATCAACTCTTACATGACCATCTTCTTTTAATGTGTAACCAATACCGAACATGAACATAGCAGCATAAAGATGCCATTCAAGTTCTTGCATAGCAATACTTACATCGTTAAAAAAGTAACGCATTACAACATCGTAAAATACGTTAAGGATCATCAGGATCATTAATAAACTGCAGAGCGAACCAACAGCATTAATAAATTTTCTAAGAATATTTAATAAGGTTTGCATAATAATAACCTCCATAACTACTTACTTAAGGAAAGTAAGTAGTTATAGATATTGAGGGATGTACTACTTAGCGCTGAAGCTGTCTAAGTAGGCACGGTCTGAGAAGTCTGTCCAAGCACGCGCTTGTTCTTGGTAGCTTTTGATAGAATCTAAAATCTCTTGAGTTTTAGGATCTTTGCTAGCAAATTCAGCAAGTAATTCACTGTTAGCAACTTTGATTGCGTCCATTACTGGTTTAGGGAATGTACGCATTTTCACGTTAGGAAAATCTTTTCTGATGGTTGCTAAGTTCTTACCACTTTCATGAGTTGATTGCGTATACATGTCGTATGCCGCTAACTTCATTGCTGCAACTAAGATTTTTTGTAAATCTTCAGGTAATTTATCGTAAGCTTTCTGGTTTACCATAAACTGAAGTTCAGTTGCAGGCTCATGCCAGCCAGTATAGTAGTATGGAGCTATTTTGTGGAAACCCATACGTAAATCTAGTGATGGACCAACCCACTCTAACGCATCAATCGTATTACGTTCTAATGCAGTGTATAGCTCACCTGATGGGATGTTAGTAGGTTTAGCACCTAACTTAGCCAATACTTCACCAGCAAAACCTGGGATACGCATTTTTAAACCTTGAAGATCTTCAACACTGTTGATTTCTTTACGGAACCAACCGCCCATTTGGTTACCTGTGTTACCACCTGGGAACGACATAATGCCGTACTTGTCGTAAACTGACTTCATTAACTCCATACCGCCGCCATGGTAGAACCAAGCGTACTGTTCAGAAGTTGTCATACCGAAAGGAACTGTTGTAAAGAACATAGTGTTGAAGTCTTTACCTTTCCAATAATATGATGCTGAATGACCCATTTGATATTGGCCATTTTTAACAAAATCGAATATACCAAAAGCAGACTTGTGCTTATTGGCAGAATCGATACGAATAGTGAAACGACCGTTAGATAATTCTTTTACTAACTTCGCCATATTTTTTGGTGCATCACCGAATATTGGGAAATTAGGACCCCATGTTTCAGCTAATCGCCATCTAACTTTTTCGTCACCAGCAGCATTTACCAGCCCAGAAAATGCAACCGATGCTACTAACAACGCTTTTATAATCATTGATTTTGACATTGTAACCTTCCCCATTTTGCGCTTATCGCGCTTATTAAAGTTCCTATACTGTCGCAAAAGAGAGACATTTTAACTATTCGTACAAACACTTACCTACCTACCTACTAATACGATCTATACTAGGTATAAATACGTAGGTATTGTCTGCACAGTAGCAATATCTCTCAATATTTGTGATTATAGTCGATTATACCGAATACGAACGGTTATATTTCATTCAATTATAATAACCAGTAAAATATCCCACAGGTTGTTAACAAAGGCAAATCATGACGCTACCACTACGACTCTTATATATCGCCGTTTTTCAGGTAATTTTGACTTCAGTAATCACCTATTATCTAGTTTCTAATGAATACCGAGAGCTCTCAGTTAAAACCGTAAAGGCCCTTGAAAGTTTCTTAATAAAGCAAAAAGAACAAGAACTTAAGAACTACACGTCTATTGCTCTTACTTCTGTAGAACACATGTATCCTAGCGACAAAAGCAACGACAATAAAGTTAAAGGTGTAGTGGCAGATATTGTGGAAAATATGCTTTATAACGGAGATGATGGCTACTTCTTTATTTACGACGTACACGGAAATAATGTTGTTCATCCTAAACAGCCTAACCGAGTGGGTAAAAGCTGGTGGGATTTAAGAGACAGCAATGGCGAAATGATCATTCAAGTTTTGATCAAAAATGCTCAAAAAGGTGGCGATTTTTATCGATATAACTGGTCCAAACCATCTGAAGGCCAGCAATCAGAAAAAATGGGTTACTCAACCATGATAGAACGTTGGGATTGGATGATAGGTACTGGTGTCTATTTAGATGATGTATATAAACAGCTAAATGAAACTCAAAACGAAATTAATCGACACATCAACAGAACTAAAAAAATCATTTTAGTAGTAGCTTTATCTTCAATCTTCTTTATTTTTATCTTTGGTTTTGCTGTTAACCTTAGCCATAAAAGAAAAGCTGAAGAAAAAATAAATGAGCTTAGTCAAAGAGTTATCGACGTTCAAGAAGAAGAAAACCGCCATATATCAAGAGAGCTTCACGATGGAATTATTCAAATATTAGTTTCTATAAAATATTCTTTGGAAGCCACCCGACTTTCACTACTTAAAAACAAACAAGAAAAACCAGAACCACTCACTCATGCAGAAAAAAACCTCACTTTTGCGATTCAAGAAGTGCGAAGAATTTCTCATCACATGCACCCTCAAGTATTAGATGAACTAGGATTATCTGTTGCTATCGAATCTATAGCGCAAGATTTCTCAAAACGTACAGGCGTAGAAATACAGGTATTTAAACCTTCGTTAAGAAAATTATTACCCGACTTTATCAATACAACCCTATTTAGAGTGGTTCAAGAAACATTAACGAATATTCAAAAACACGCCGAAGCCAAAAGTGTTATTATAAGTTTATCAATACAGGATGACTGGCTAACCCTAACAATAAAAGATGATGGTAAAGGCTTTGATATTCAGAACAACAATACTTCTTATGAAGGTATTGGCTTAAGAAATTTAGCTGAAAGAGTTCAATATCACAAAGGTGAATTTAATATAAAATCATCGAAAAAAGGCACACTTATTACCGTTAAAATACCAACAGCCAGTTTTGTAAATCATTTCAACGAAGCAACAATAAGAACGAAAAACGATGATAGATAATAATAATTCAAAAATTTCTGTCATGCTTGTTGATGATCACCCTATGGTACAAGGTGGTTTAACAGCATGTTTAGCATTTTATGACGATATAGAAATAGTTGGGGCTACAGATGACGGGGCAGAAGCTTTAAGTAAAGCAAAAGAATTAAAGCCTGATGTGATCATTATGGACGTTAGTATGCCGAAAATGAACGGTATAGATGCCACTGAAATTATATCAGAACAACTTCCCGATACGCGCGTACTAATATTTAGCATGCACGACAGACCTGAGTTTGTTAGAAGCGCAATTGATGCGGGTGCAAGCGGTTATGTATTAAAAGACACCTCATCTGAAGAAGTGTATTTTGCAATAAAAGCCGTAGCTAAAGGCAATACACACTTTAGTAGCTCTATATCTAAAATGTTAATTGAAAACCCGATGAAAGCTGATAACGAAAAACTCACCACACGTGAGCAAGTTATTCTTTCACATGTCGCTAGTGGTTTATCAAGTAAAGAAGTCGCCCGAAAGTTAGATATTAGCTTTAGAACCGTTGATGCTCATCGCAGAAACATAAAAACAAAACTAAAAATAGAAACCTTAGCTGAATTAGTAAGATACGCAGTTAATCATGGGTTAATTGAAAAGAATAAGTAACCTAGATTCAGGATAAGCAATTATGCCTAACATTACCTCAACTCGGGTTAATGGATTTAATAACCCATTGATTTATTGAAGTATCTTTTAGCTTTATCAAGATTAAAAACATAAAAGGCCTTAATTCTCTCTCAATGATGAAATTTATGTGATTATCAAGGCGTTTTTATAAACCAATAGCTGGCTATTGGGCGTAAAAATACGTTTTTTTTATTCCTGATAAAAACCAAGTACCTGCATCCATGCAGGCAACGCAGATAGGCGCTTAAATAGCATTATTGAGTAAAATAGCTTAACCCGAGCTGAGGTTAATATTGTTATTTAATCGTTTACTTGGATGTTTTTCTTGCTAATAACCAGCTATTAATCAAGAAAAACACCTTGTTATACAATTAGCGTCTAACATTATCGGATGAACTAAGTTCTATGTTAGATAATTAACGACATCAGAACACTGTGCAACAGCTTCCTTACTGTTTTTATTATCTGATTCAGAACATCTTCTAATAATATTTTAGCCAAGTTATTCCATGCTAATGCATCAGATAGAACAATGTCCCCGTTAAATGCATTTCACCATATTGATCGTCTTAGCTAATGTAAGAGATATCATTCTGAATAAGCTTATAAGGCATAGATTTCACAACTTTTTAATTTAAAAGCTTTAAGATGTTTGCATTTTAAACGTACATTTAGTGGCATACATATCTTTATCTGCTTGGTTTATAAAATCATCAGGAGATAAGTAGCCCTCAGCGCCTGTTTCAGCGTAACCAATACTCATAGTAAGCTTATCTAATTCTTTATGTACTTCTTCTTTTAATCTTTTTCCATAACTATTCTTTGCTTGTTCTATCGTGCAATTAGGGAAAATAATACAGAACTCATCTCCGCCATATCTAAAAGAATGATCCTCTGTTCGAGTAATATTTTTAATAATTTTAGCCACAGTTAAGAGTATTTCATTGCCCTTTTGGTGACCTTGAGTGTCATTTATTTTCTTAAAATCATTTAGGTCTATATAAGCTATAGTAACCGACTCACCACGACGTTCTGCACTGTACAAAACAGAAACAAGAATATCATTTAAATTTCTTATATTTAACAACCCAGTTAGTGGGTCTCTTGTAACTTGCTCTTGTAATCTAGTTATAACCGCTTCACTTTTAGACTCGTAAACATAAACCATCGTCCAGATAGCTATCACACACAATCCAAAATTAGCCATCACAATCCATTGTACATCTGAGTTAAGTTGCCATACCAAACGACCAAGAAAACCTAAACCAATAAATACACTTATTGTTGTTAATATTGTTCCGAGTTTACGCCCTAAAAGTAAATAAGAGATAATCGGAAAAATAAATAGCCATGCAAATAAACCATTCTCGTAACTAGAAAAATAAATACCATATAAAACAAGGAAATAAAAAGTACATAAATAGATTAAAGACCAGCGTTTTAAATGTATTGTGGTTGAAACAATACTCAGAATATAAGACCAGAAAAATGCTACAACAGCTTCCATCATGGCGAAAGAGTGCCAGCCACTTATCCAATTTTTTATAGCAAAAAATGTTGCAGAAAAAATAGTGACTACCAACAATATACGTAAAGCGAATCGCCTGTAGTCGTAGTTATCTTGTTTGATCATTCAAATTTACCGTTATTATTAGTTTGATTTTTCTAAATCATCTTTAATGAAATCAATTAAACAGAAGGTAAATTCCCTTATTATTTAAATACGTCTATGTTTGTATTAAAGATATATTGTGCATATATATAATTTGTAAAACCCTTGGTAATACAAATCAATTTAAATATAGATGATATACAGAAATAATAACTCATTATCTTGTTAAGAAATTATTATATTAAATGTATTTCTAACTGATCTGAGTATAAACAAAACCCTTTGCATTTTAGTGTTAGTATTAAGCATAGCTGACAAAGTTAAAATTGTTTATTGAAAAATATGATTATTTTGTTATTTCTGAATAAAAACAGAATTAATGAAACACTGGTTATAATTTATATAAAGTGTCACATAACTGACATTCATAATTTTTAATTGTTCTATAATAATGCCATCCCATTGGACTATATAAATACCACACGGCATTTTATTTAATCCCTTTTTACTCTATTAATCCTAAGTCTGTAATCCCTAACTTAAACGTTAGTTATACAGGAGGTTATCGTGAATTATAAAGATTACTACAAAATAATGAACGTTGATAAAACAGCGTCTCAAGATGAAATTAAAACATCTTATCGTAAACTCGCACGAAAATTTCATCCTGATGTAAGCAAAGAAAAGGATGCTGAAAGTCGTTTTAAAGATATCAACGAAGCTTACGAAGTACTGCGCGATAAAGAAAAGCGAGCAGCTTACGACCAACTTGGTAGCAATTGGAAATCAGGACAATCAGGCTTTACACCTCCACCTAGTTGGCAAGATCAATATGGCCGAAGTAATGGTGGATACAGTGCTGGCGGCACAGCTGGAGGTCAAGGCGATTTTAGTGACTTCTTTGAATCATTATTTGGTAGTGGCTTTGCTGGAAATCCTGGAGCCACAAGAGGCAGAGGTTCATATCAGAAAAAAGGACAAGACAGCAGCGCCAAGATAATGATTGATATTCAAGACTCTTATACCGGAGCAAGCCGCAACTTTAGTTTGAGTGATCAAATGGTGAACCAGAACAGACAATCAGCACCAAAAGATCGTACCTTAAAGATTAATATTCCTAAAGGTATAAAAGCAGGACAAAAAATCCGCTTGAAAAATCAAGGTGGTCCTAGTGTCGGTGGAGCCGAAAATGGTGACTTATATATTGAAATTGGCTTTAACCCTAATCTATTGTATGAAGTTGACGGAGCAAATATTACCACTGAAGTCAGCATTAGTCCGTGGCAAGCAGCTTTAGGTGACAAAGTAAAAGTACCAACACCAACAGGCGTTATCGATTTAAGCTTACCTAAATTAAGTAACAGTGGTAGTAAAATGCGCTTAAAAGGTCGTGGCTTACCTTGCAAAGTAGCGGGTGATTTTTTTGTAAAACTAAAAATAGTATTACCAAAAAGCTTGTCAGCAGAAGAAGAAAAACTGTATGAATCTTTAAAAGCCTTAGCTACAGAAAATAAAGTAGAGGCTTAACAAAAGCAGGTACTTAGTTTTAACTTAGCTCCTGAATTACAGAGGTTTTATAAAAGCTGATCTAACACAGTTTTAGCTTGGCGAATTTTAGTAAACATTTCAGCGCAACCACCTTTATCAGGATGATGTTTCTGAGCGAGGTGCTTGTACTGAGCTTTAATCATTTTTGCATCGGCATCAGTTGGAAGGTCTAACACAGCAAGTGCTTCTTTCTTGTTATCTTGTGCTAAATATTTTTGCCAAAAAGATTTAAGTAAATCATTAATTTCATCTTCTTGTGTTTCAAAATAATGTTTTGAATTTAAGTAATAACTTTCAAGTGGATCAATTGTTTCAAGCGCTAGCTTTTCTTCATTATTTATACTTTTTGATGCTACTAATGGTAAACGTTGTATCCTCACTAATTGTATATCGAGTACAAATGTCTGCTTATCCCGATACTCTCTTCTTAAGTGATATAAAACATGCATACAAAGAAAATGTGCGCTAAATAAATCTTTTGATTCAGCTAATGAGAAATCGGCGAACGGGGTAATTTTATTATCTTGCAGATGTTTAATCAGTTGATGTTCGTTTGTTTGAGGAAAATCATTTAAAAATCGATCTATTGCATCAAGTAAAGGGGCTAAATAAGGATTTAAACTATTCATGTAAATATTAGATCCTGTAGGTAAAATCTTATCGTCCTTACCTTGTATTTGTTGGTTTATTTGAACCATTATTAGGTTTTAGATTAGAGATTGCAGTATTAGCGAGATTGTGAGTATATTTTGCTTCTTTTTCCAAAGCTTCTAAATCTTTAATAATTAACTGATTACGCTTTTTATCAATCGTGTCTTGCTTCTTCCATAACTGTAGTTGTTTATTAATAACCTGTCTAACAGATCCCGTCATTCGTGCTAAGGTTTCGTCGTTTAAACCATTCACTAAATGGTGTTTATGCTCTTCTTCTTTCGCGCCGGCATAAAACTTGATTTTATTTATATGTTCCAAAATAATTCGACTTAAACGTGTAGGCACATCATGTAAAATTAAATTACTCGCTTGATGCTCTTTCTCACGCATCTTTTGTGCTAAATAGGGCATAAACTGCTGATTAAATTCTGGATAAGTCCATAACCAATGACGCATAGTCGATAACTTTACCGAAAGCAGTTTTACTGTATTTAACGGTGAAATAATCACATTATGGGGCTGATCATCTAATAACACCATTAAATCAAAACAGTCGCCTGCATAAAGCATATCTAATGTGGCTTCACGACCTGTTTCAGGATTCGCTTGTTTGATTTCTAATTGCCCTTCTATCATCACAAAAAAGCGTTTTGTTAGAATATCTGAATTAATATACTCGCCTTTGTTCCATTCATTTAATTGAAATTCTTGCTGAAAATCTTCAATTAACTTTTCAGGTAAGTCTGCAAAAATATTCGCTTGTTTAACTAATACAGGACTCGCTTTTTGAGGAAGGTGATTAACATCTTTATTCATAGATAAAAGGATTTAAGCCATAACATAAACACATTTTTTTATTCTACCTAGTTGTCGCTATATAGCAAAAGCTAAAACAAAACTGAGTCCCCCACTGCTACCTATCTCTCCAACTATTTAATTCAAAATAATAAAACTAAATGACACCAACTGTCATATTTGTGACAGAAGCATTTATCCGTCTCCCCTATTATAGCTCCACTAACCAAGCAACCTTGTATAAAGCACTTAGAAATTAAAAGTTTTATACAAGGTTGTTTAACGGAGTAAACAGCTGACATGGACATAACCATAAAGCCCCTCCACTTTTATTAAATGCTTTTTATTAAGCTCTGTTAAGTAATAGGAAATTATTATGACTAAGATTATTGGTATTGATTTAGGTACAACAAACTCATGTGTTGCAGTAATGGAAGGCGGTAAAGCACGAATTATTGAGAATGCTGAAGGTAGCCGCACAACACCTTCAATTGTTGCTTATGCTAACGGCGAAACATTAGCCGGCCAACCAGCAAAAAGACAAGCAGTTACAAACGCAGACAACACTTTATTTGCAATTAAACGCTTAATCGGACGTAAGTTTGATGACAAAGAAGTACAAAAAGATATTAAGTTAGCACCTTACAAAATCGTAAAAGCTGACAACGGTGACGCTTGGGTTGAAGTAAATGGTAAAGCATTATCACCACAAGAAGTATCAGCTCAAATTTTACGTAAATTGAAAAAAGATGCCGAAGCTTATTTAGGTGAAACGGTTACCGAAGCAGTCATTACAGTACCCGCTTATTTTAACGATTCGCAACGTCAAGCAACTAAAGACGCAGGTAAAATTGCAGGTCTTAATGTTAAACGTATTATTAACGAACCAACAGCTGCAGCACTCGCTTATGGCGTTGATAAAAACAGTAAAGCCGACCAAAAGGTTGTGGTTTACGATTTAGGTGGTGGTACATTTGATGTATCAATTATCGAAATATCGAATGTAGATGGTGAAAAACAATTTGAAGTATTAGCAACCAATGGCGATACCTTTTTAGGTGGTGAAGATTTTGATTTACGTTTAATTAATTATCTTGCTGATGAGTTTAAAAAGGAAAGTGGTATAGATGTTCATCAAGATTCTTTAGCGTTACAACGTATTAAAGAAGCAGCTGAGAAAGCAAAGATTGAATTATCTTCTGCCTTACAAACTGATGTCAACTTGCCTTACATCACAGCCGATGCAAGTGGGCCTAAACATTTAAATGTGAAAGTAACTCGCGCTAAATTGGAGTCATTAGTTGAAGATTTAGTTAAAAGTACTATTGCACCATGTGAGCAGGCTTTAAAAGATGCGGGGTTAAGTAAAGGTGACATTAGCGAAGTTATTCTGGTAGGTGGTCAAACACGTATGCCGAAAGTACAAGAAGCAGTTCAAAGCTTCTTTGGTAAAGAACCACGTAAAGATGTAAACCCAGATGAAGCGGTGGCGATAGGTGCGGCAATTCAATCGGGAGTATTATCTGGCACTGTAAATGATGTGCTATTGCTGGATGTAACACCATTATCTTTAGGTATTGAAACCTTAGGTGGCGTTATGACTAAGTTGATTGAGAAAAACACTACAATACCAACTCGTGCATCTGAAACCTTCTCAACAGCTGAAGATAACCAAGCTGCCGTAACGGTTCATGTGTTACAAGGTCAACGTGAAATGGCAACAGATAATAAATCGTTAGGTCAATTTAACTTAACGGATATTAAACAAGGACCACGTGGTTCAGTGCAAGTTGAAGTCACTTTTGATATTGATGCTGATGGTATTTTAAATGTTTCTGCTAAAGACAAAGCAACAGGTAAAGAGCAAAGCATTAAAATTACTGCAGCGAGCGGTTTAACCGAAGATGAAATTAATAACATGGTGAATGATGCTGAAAAACATGCCACTGAAGACAAGAAAAAACGTGAGCTAGTTGAACAGCGTAACCAAGCGGATCAATTAATTCATACTGTTGAAACGTCGATGGCTAGCTTAGCTGAAGATCAACAAACAGAACTTAAAACCTTAATTGAGCAACTTAAAATGGCGGTTAATGGCAGTGACAAAGAAGCAATCGTTATGCGTCAAAAGGCATTAGAAGAGGCTTATAGTAAAGTTACACAAGCTCAGTCTCAGCAAGACTATAATGCTGATGACAGTGCAAGTAACGACGATGTTATAGATGCTGACTTTGAAGATGTTAGCAACGCTTAATGGGTGGAAATTTGAGTAAGTACTGATTTATATTAACCTCAACTCGGGATAATGAATGTCATAACATTAAATAAAAAGAGTTACTTATCAATAAATTAAATAACCATCAGAGTACTTTACATGTAATATGATGACTCAATATTGATAGTTTTATGCCTAGCAAGGCGGATTTGTCTACCCAATAGCTGGCTATTGGTAACAAATACACAGTTTTTTTATTCCCGATAAAAACTAAGTACCTACATCCATGTAGGCAACGATGTTAGGCTTAAAAATAACTTATTGAGTGACTTTGCTTATCCCGAGCTGAGGTATACTAGTATACATTCATCAACAAAGTGCCAAACTCTTAATCGGGTTTGGCACTTTTTTCATTAAAATTTACAATTAAAAAATTAATATTTCAGCTAGTGATAAAAAATAACTCATACTTATTTCACAAGTATTTAATGTGACTCTAATATTATATAACTACTTGTTTATTAATCTAATATGGAAAGAACACTTGAGATGTGCCGCTCCCATATTATTCTCAATCGTATGTTGTTACTTGCATTACAGTTCAATATTTTTCAAAGGAAAACGTTATACAAAATAAAACATACTCAATTCAGAGCAACCTACCCCATAATCGAATACACTGGATATTAATGAAAGAGTTAAACAGAGCTCTACCCTAAATTCATATTACTTTACTAGGTCGTTGACCTTTTGAGATAAATATTTATAGCGAGATAATTTTTTAGTATGGACAAAAAAGACTTAACACCTGCACAGCAATTAGATACACAAAGACAAGCTATAATGGATAACGAATCTTATCGTTTAGCCTACACAGATAATGATTTTATTTTACGCGATGACTTAAAAGCAGTACGCCTACAATTAGAAATGTTAAAAGCAGATCTAATTCAAAAAGAACAACAAATTGAATCTACAGTTGTTATTTTTGGTGGCGCTCGAATTCTTGAAGAACATAAGGCAAAACTCGCTTTTGAAGAAGCCAGTCAAATATTATCTGAAGATCCAGAATCAGCTGAAAAACAGCAAAAAAAGAAACTGGCCGAAAACGCAATAAAACATAGTTATTACTATAATGAAGCAAGAATACTGGGTAAAAAAATCACAGAGTTATCTTTAAAATATGAAGGTAAGCAATTCGTTGTTGTTACTGGTGGTGGTCCAGGAGCTATGGAAGCAGCCAATCGTGGAGCTGCTGATGTTGGTGGTAAAAGTATAGGGTTAAATATAGTGCTGCCTTTTGAGCAAAAACCTAATCCGTATATTACTCCGGAATTATGTTTTCAATTTGATCATTTTGCTATACGAAAAATGCATTTTATTAAACGCGCTAAAGGCTTAATAGCTTTCCCAGGTGGTTTTGGCACACTTGACGAGCTATTTGAAACACTTACCTTAATACAAACGAAAAAGATAAAACCTTTACCTATTGTATTAGTTGGTAAAGATTATTGGAGTAAATTAATTAATTTCGAATTTTTGGTGGAACAAGGTGCAATAGCAGAAAAAGATCTGAATATCTTTCATATTGTAGACACTGCAATAGAGGCTTATGAATACTTAGAGCAACATTGGCCTAAAGCGTAACCATTTTAATAGGATTGAAATAACATGAAAATATGTATGTTTAGCAGTAAAGCTTATGATGAAAAATTTTTCAGCTTGAATAACTCAAACACTTCAGAACAACTAGATATTTCATACTTTTCATCTCATTTAAATGAAGAAACAGTCTACATGGCAGAGGGGTTTGACGTGGTTTGCTGCTTTGTAAACGATAACCTCAACGCCAATGTTCTCAAAACATTAAAAAAACAAGGCATACAACTCGTTGCATTACGTTGTGCAGGATTTAACAATGTCGATTTAAAAACAGCAAAAGAGCTCAGCTTACCCGTGTGTAGAGTGCCTGAATATTCACCTTACGCGGTTGCAGAACATACATGTGCTTTAGTTTTAGATCTTAATCGTAATATCCACAGAGCACATAATCGCATCAGAGAAAATGACTATTCGCTAGATGGTCTTTTAGGTTTTGATTTACATAGCAAAACCGTTGGTGTTGTTGGCGCAGGGAAAATAGGACGCGCTTTTATCAATATAATTAATGGATTTGGCTGTAACGTATTGGTATATGATCCAATGCTAAGAGAAACGAATACTGATAATAACTTCACACAAGTTACATTCGATGAGCTTTTAATGCAGTCAGATATCATATCTTTACACTGCCCGTTAACCACAGATACTCAGCATCTTATCAATACGCAGGCAATTAATAAGATGAAACCCAATGTTATGCTCATTAATACCAGTCGTGGTGCTTTGGTAGACACCGTTGCGATCATAAAAGCGCTAAAATTAAAGCAGATTGGTTATTTAGGTATTGATGTTTATGAAGAAGAAAGTGAGATCTTCTTTGAAGACTTATCAGATACTTTTATTCAAGACGATGTGTTTGCGCGATTACAAACCTTCCCTAATGTTACTATCACAGGGCATCAAGCATTTTTCACCAAAGAAGCATTAAATAAAATAGCGCAAACAACAATAAGTAACATACAAAATTACTTATTAGGTAAACCTGAAGATTCAAACCTTGTTTCTTAATGCTATTTAAATTGCTTTAACTAACACTAAATAAGAGAAGGCCTTAATAAGAAATTATTAAGGCCTTATAATACAAAAATCATTTCAATGTAGATTTACTCTCAACTGAATAAAACTAGTTTAATGCTTTTTTTCGTTCTTCATCTAATACTTTAATATCGCTCAATAAATGATTAACCGACACTTTATTTAAGCCGTTATAAATACCACGAATATGGCGATGAGAATCCACCAGAACTAAATTTTCGGTATGCAAGAAATCATTATTACTCACAAATTCACCTAAATCTTCATTGGCAAAATAATCATTACGAGCGGCCGCATAAATATCATCACGCTCTCCGGTAATTAAATGCCATTTACCTGATTTAACACCATGCATTTCAGCATACTCTTGCAATACTTCAACAGTATCGTTACCTGGTTGAATAGAATGAGAGATAATTGCTACATTGTCATTATCTGCAAAAACTTCTTGTACTTGAGACAACTGTGAGCGCATTTTAGGGCAAATACCGGGGCAAGTTGTAAAAAAGAAACTGGCTACATAAACCTTGTTGTCAAAATCACTTGAAGTAACATATTCACCCTGTTGATTTAACCATTTAAAATCAGATATTTTATGAAAATCTTTTAGTTCAGGGCTATTAGGAGTTAACCACTGTGGCGTAAAGTTTGCTGAATTATAATAAGGTAATGTTAATACTTTATCTTGTTCAAAGGCTTGTACATTTAACGCCAGCAACAAACTAGCGACAGCAATACTGTTACGACTTATCTTTTTTAGCAAGTTTTTCATCTTCTAACTCCACACACATATTTGCTCGTTTTAAACCGAAAATTCGACCATTAACATATTCATAATTACTATATAGTTTTCCATTACGCCGCCAAGCTTGCTGTAAGCCAACTTCTTTACCTTGCTCGTAATGCATTTTCTTAAATACCTCACCTGTGGCATACCATTGCAGAGTATCGCCGTGCACTTTACCATTGAGAAATGGACTTACTGAACGCAAATGCCCATTACTCCACCAGCTAGTGGTAACACCATTCACTATGCCTTTAGAATATTCAGAGTTAAAACTCATTTTTCCATTGGGAAACCATTGTTTCAAAAAGCCATGACGTAAACCGGATTGATAACTAGATAGCTTAGCTAATTGTCCAGACGGATAATATGTCGCAACTTCACCAGTAAAAGGCGCACCTTTATATAATCGCAACCCTGTGGTTTTAGATATCACGATGTCTTTTTTATTCACTCTAAGCGCGTTCGTTTGCACTTGTTCATTAGCTAAAGTGGCAGTAGCAGCAAACAATTTAATAGCTTCTGCTTCAGGTATTTTAGGTTGAGCTGTCTGAGCAACTTCTTCAGTTAAAAACGGCAAAGAAGATGCTTCACAAAGGGAACAAAAAACACTGCTTATGGAAATAATAAACAGTGTCTGTAATTTAGTTAATTGCACTAGCTGTACCTTGGTAATCACCAGGGAAAAGAATGTAATAGTTGTTTAAATATAATTCATTTTGAATATGGTAATGATATTCAGCATCTTGCGTAAATTGCGTAGTACTTGTGTGCCCGCCTGATTCATCTAAATCTGTTGGGTAGTCACCTGTTGAATTACATTTACGACCATATAGGAAAAAACCATCAGAAATTACACCAATAAGATTACTGTCATCTTCTGAAAAAGAAATAGGTTCTAAGTGATAATGAAAGCTTTGTGGTCCTGTATGCGCACCATTAAAATCTAAACTGCCAACAGCGTTATCTAATGGAATACCGGGGCCTTCTTCATCATTGTAAATAACAGAACCACTTACCGCGATACCTATGGCACCAAGACCTGTAGCAGAACTAGAAGATGCTTTTTCAGGGCTGTTAGCAACAGTTAACGTATAAGTTCCTACAAAATCATCAATATTACCTGGAGCCATTTGCTCATAAGAAGTTACTGTTGGTTCAACAAATAGCTCATGATCAGAAGACCAATAAGGTGATGTATGATTAGGTAAACCATTAGTTTCTATAATAACGTTATCACCACTAAGTACTACCTCAACATTTTCACTATCAAACTCATAATAAGCGCTGTGCAATATTCCCGTTGTTAACGGCGTATCTGTGTCAGTGTCTGTATCTGTTCCAGTATCAACTTCTGTGTCTACCTCAGTTTCGCTTGCTGTATCAGTATCATCACTACCGCTGTTACAGGCTGCTAAACCAAGACAAGAAAGAATCAATAACAAGTTAATGGTTTTAAATGATTTCATAATCGACCTTTTTTATAAAAAATAATTTAGTGGTTAATCTTATTGATAATGATTTTAAACATAAAATGTGCAAACAAAGTGTAAATATAAAGAATATAGGTTACTCAGCGATTTTCTTTAGCTTTAAGTAAGTGAACTTAAAAGGTAACAAAGCCATTTTTTTTACAAGTTTGGAAGGAGAATGAACAGTATAGAAACGCTAATAAACATATAAAAAACACATAAAAAACACATAAAAATTGATCGAAAGGTTGTTGATTTAAGTATTGAATGGAAAGAACTAATGTGCACTTTGGTATCTTTAAAAATAGATAGAGACATGCCAACGTAAAAATAAGGTTAACAATGAAAGATAAACACCTCAGACTTATTTTAGGTGATCAACTTAATCCTAGACATACTTGGTTTGACACAATAAGTGACGATGTTATTTACGTAATAGCAGAACTTCATCAAGAAGCCACTTATACCAAGCATCATATAAAGAAAATTACGGCTTTTTTCGCGGCGATGGAAGACTTTGCCAAATATCTGAAGTCAAAAGGTCATCAGGTATGTTATTTAACATTAGATGATACTGAACAATATCAAACAATTAATCAGTTAATTACCGAGTTAACAGAGAAATATGCCTGCGAAACATTTACTTACCAGCAACCTGATGAGTATAGACTGCGTGTACAATTAGCTAAATTGTCAGAGCAACTTAAATTACCTGTTTGTGAAATAGATACAGAGCATTTTCTATTAACATTTAATGAAATACCCAAACATTTTACGGCACAAAGCCATGTAAGAATGGAAGGGTTTTATCGCAATATGCGTAAACAGTTTTCTATATTGATGCAAGGCGGTAAACCTGAAGGCGGAGCCTGGAACTTTGATTCAAACAATCGTCAATCATTCAAAAAAACAGACCTTAAATTAATCCCTAAACCACTCATATTCGATAACCCCGCTGAGAGTTACTTAAAACGAATAGAAAAACACAAGATTAACACCATGGGCAATTCTTCTGTAAATGTCGACTACCCTATAAATCGCCAGCAATCACTAACACTGCTCGATTTCTTTTGTAAAAATCAGTTACCTAATTTTGGTAATTTTCAAGATGCCATGACGCAAGCATCGCCCTACGCTTGGAGTTTATATCATTCTCGTTTAAGTTTTTCGCTCAACTGTAAAATGATTAGTCCTAAAGAAGTTATTGAAACTGCACTAAGTGCTTACCGAATATCAGAAGGCGCTATAACACTTAACCAGATAGAAGGCTTTATAAGACAAATACTAGGCTGGAGAGAATATGTAAGAGGCATGTATTGGATCAATATGCCTAATTACGCTCAACAAAACTTTTTCAATGCGCAGCGCGATTTACCTAAGTGGTTTTGGGATGGTAATACTGATATGAATTGTTTGAAGCATGCAATATCACAATCTCTTGAACATGCTTACGCACACCACATCCAACGCTTAATGATCACTGGAAACTTTTCCTTACTTGCTGGAATAGCACCAGACCAAGTAGATGAATGGTACCTAGGGATATATATAGACGCTATTGAATGGGTTGAACTACCCAATACTCGTAGCATGGCATTATTTGCTGACGGTGGTTGGGTTGCCACAAAACCATATTCAGCTAGCGGTAACTACGTTAATAAAATGAGTGATTACTGTAAAAGCTGTCGCTATAACGTAAAAGAAAAGCTAGGTGACTCTGCCTGTCCATTGAATAGCCTGTACTGGAACTTTATTGGGGAAAACTACGATAAGCTTTCAACGAATCCAAGAATGAGCTTTCCCGTTCGTAATTGGGATAAAATGCAAGACGATCAAAAAATAGAAATTAAAGAAAAAGCGACTCAGCTGCTCAATAACATAGAGCATTTATAAACACCTAAACTTCTTTCGTGTAAAAGCCTAATTAAATTTAACCCTGAAAGATAAACAGACCCTAGGCATTTTTATTATTTTCATACTGATCTTTATTATTGTGCACCTCGTATTTCTCATCAATACGTTGAAAAACTCTAGGTTAGAATTCAAAAATAGGATGGTATTTATGTTATTAAGCCAAGAAGATGAGTCAAGAAGATGAGTCAAGAATTATAGAAATGGCTTGGGAAGATAGAACGCCCTTTGAAGCGATTGATCTGCAGTTTAAAATGCAAGAGCCTGATGTCATAAAGTTTATGCGAAATAAGTTAAAACCTAGAAGCTTCAAAACATGGCGAGAAAGAGTTAGCGGTCGTAATACAAAACATCTCAAGCTAAGAAGTAAAGAGATCACACGAGGTTACTGCCCTACACAATACAAAAACCGTTAATAAAAAACATCATAACGCCTAATGATTTATTGTAATAATTTAGGCATATATGATGTTAATTTTAAGTATTGTTCTTTGAAAGCTAAATACCTATTTTAAATATTTGGCTTCAAATGCTTTAATTTACAGTTAGCAAAAACAAGTAATAATATGCCAATAAAAACAATAAATGCGGTTAAGTACAATGCAGGGCTATAACTGTTAAAATATTCAATAAAGGCAATACAATATAACGGCGCTACTATTTGTCCTAAGCCATAAGCCGCTGTAATTGCGCCCATAATAAATACTGGGTTTTTATTCGCTAATTGCCCACCATAGTTCATAAACAAAGCGACTAAACCTATAAAAGTTGCACCGAAAAATATTCCACTAAGTAGATTAAGATAAATATTTGAAGAGAATGTTGGAATTAAAATACCAACTATTTGTAGCAGCATAGCCGCTATCATTATATTAATACTGCCAAACCTATGAGCCAATCGCATCCATAGAATACTCGCTGGAATACCAGCAATACCTACAGCTAACCAAGTGTAACCACCGTAACCTTGTAACCCATCTAATGAATTAACAATATCAGGTAAAAAAGTCGCTTGCACCACCATACCAACGCCTTCGGTAAAGTAAGCTAAAATAAGTACAATAACTAAAGGTGAAAACAAAGTTTTATCAAACTTATGCTTAACAATATTCGCTTTGGGCTCTTTATCAAATGACAAAATATAAGCAGAGTACGCTGAAAAGAACACACCAAAGAAAGCCAATACCAACCAAGCATCTTGCCAATTCCCATCGAAATAAAACACAGCACGCATTAGTAAATCGGTAATAACAATTGAAAAGCCTAAACCACTAAAATGAATACCCATGGCTTTAGTTTTGTTGGTATTTTTTAGCTTTAACATAACAATGGCAGATCCAACGACAAGCGCCATAGCGGCTCCAAAGCCAGCTAAATACCTTGCAACAGCCCAAACTATATTATTTTCGCTAATACCTAAAAGTAACGAGGTAATAACACATAAAACTAAACCTATTTTGAAAAATCTAACCTTGCTATGAATGTCTTTAATAAAAATAGAAAATAACGAACCCGATAAGTACCCAGCATAATTAATAGATGCCAAAATCCCCGCAAAAGAAATAGTAATAAAATCATCAAGCATTGGGGGTAATAACGAAGTAAAAACGAAACGTGCAACGCCTACTCCTACTGTCAAAGCTAGAATTCCAGCCAGTAAAATTGATGTATTGTTATTTCTGTCGAACAAAAACATAGTTGATTCTAATCAAGAATAAGTAATATTTTTCCATCGTATAACTATTAGTAAACAAAGGACAAATCATTAAAGGTTATTAATGCTATAGGGAGTTGATATAGCAAGATTAATAAAAGCCAACAAGATAACGATTTAGTCTGAATTAAAATAAATTATAAGAATATTTATCAATACTGAAAGATATTAATTATTAAGGTGAGTCGTTTTTGAAAAGGAAGTTTTCTTTTTTATTAGAACGATAGTGGGGGGATTTAATTTATATCCAGTCATTAATTTTGAATAAGAGATTACAAAGAATGATGCAATAACAATACAGCTTCCATTGTTATTACTAAGCGCTTAACTCATTTAAAAATAAGTTAAGCGCATTACAGACTAAATAAAGACTATATAATTAGCCTTTACTATGCTCTTCGGCTAAATATAACCACGTTGGTATTACCGTATCAGGGTTCAACGATACGCTATCAATCCCCTGTTCTACTAACCATGCCGCAAAGTCTTTGTGATCACTTGGGCCTTGACCACAAATTCCCACATACTTACCTCTCGCCTTACAGGCTTTAATTGCCATAGCTAACAAGACTTTAATTGCAGGATTACGCTCATCAAATAGATGGGCAATCAAACCTGAATCTCGATCTAAACCTAGTGTTAACTGAGTTAAATCGTTAGAGCCAATTGAAAAACCATCAAAATGATCTAAAAACTGATCTGCAAGTAAGGCGTTTGAAGGTAATTCACACATCATAATCACTCGTAAACCATTCTCGCCACGTTTTAAACCGTGCTCAGCAAGAATGTCGATAACTTGTGTTGCTTCTTCAAGCGTACGAACAAATGGGATCATTACTTCTACATTAGTTAAGCCCATATCATTACGAACGCGTTTAATCGCTTCACACTCTAAAGCAAAACAATCACGGAAATCTTTAGATATATAACGCGCAGCTCCACGGTAGCCAATCATTGGATTTTCTTCTTCTGGCTCGTACTCTTCCCCACCGACTAAATTAGCATATTCGTTAGACTTGAAGTCAGACATACGAACAATCACTTTTTCAGGAGAATAAGCCGCAGCTAAAGTAGAAATACCTTCAGTTAACTTAGCAATGTAGAATTCTACAGGGCTATCGTAACCCGCGATAATATCGGTAATTTCTTCTTTTAAATCTTCAGATTGCGTATCAAAATTAATAAGCGCTTTAGGATGCACACCAATCATTTTGTTAATAATAAATTCTAAACGTGCTAAACCAATACCTGAATGAGGTAAGCGAGCAAAAGCAAATGCACGATCTGGGTTACCAACATTCATCATAACTTTTAATGGTAATTCAGGCATTTTATCAACTTCAGAAGTATTTACTTTAAAGTCTAACTGACCTTCATAAATAAAGCCGGTGTCACCTTCAGCACATGAAACTGTAATTTTGTCGCCATTAGCTATCTTACTGGTTGCGTCACCACAACCTACAACAGCTGGAATACCCATTTCTCGAGCAATAATCGCAGCATGACATGTGCGACCACCACGATTAGTCACAATCGCAGAAGCACGTTTCATGATAGGTTCCCAATCAGGATCAGTCATGTCGGTAACTAAAACATCGCCTGGTTGAATCATGTCCATTTCAGCTAAAGATGAAAGCACTTTAGCTTCGCCACTACCAATTTTTTGACCTATAGAACGGCCTTCACATACAACTTTTGCAGTTTCTTGTAACTGAAATTGTTCTATTACATTAGTGTTTTCACGACTACGTACAGTTTCAGGACGTGCTTGAACAATATAAAGTTTACCGTCTAAGCCGTCTTTAGCCCATTCTATATCCATAGGACGTTGATAATGCTTTTCAATAATTACCGCTTGTTTAGCCAACTCCATTACTTCGTCGTCAGTTAATGAGAAACGATTTGATTGTGCTTCATCTACATCAACAATCTCAACTTGTTTACCGTGTTCAGGATTATCGGCATAAATCATCTTTATAGCTTTACTACCAATATTACGACGCACAACCGCTGGTTTTCCTTTAGCTAACGTTGGTTTATGTACATAGAATTCGTCAGGGTTAACAGCACCTTGAACCACCATTTCACCCAGACCTAAGCTTGAAGTAACAAATACCACATCTTCAAAACCAGACTCAGTATCGATAGAAAACATAACACCACTTGATGCAATGTCACTTCTAACCATACGTTGAATACCAGCTGAAAGCGCCACACCACGGTGATCGTAACCTTGGTGAACTCGGTATGAAATAGCACGGTCGTTGAATAACGAAGCAAAAACATGCTTAATAGCAATCATTACAGCGTCAAGACCACGTACATTTAAGAAGGTTTCTTGTTGACCAGCAAAAGAAGCATCAGGCATATCTTCTGCAGTTGCTGAAGATCGAACAGCAAAAGAAGCTTCGCTTGAAAATTCACCGGCAAGTTTATCGTAAGACAATTCAATGTCGGCTTGCATTTGAGGTAAGAAAGGCGTGTCAATAATCCATTGACGAATAGTTGCACCACACTCGCCAAGCGCATTAAGATCGCCTACATCGAGAGTGTCTAGAAGTTTATAAATTTTGTCGTTCAAACCGCTTTGCTCTAAAAACTCGTTAAAAGCAAACGAAGTAGTAGCAAAACCACCGGGTACCTGCACGCCAACATTGGCTAGGTTAGAAATCATTTCACCTAATGATGCATTTTTACCGCCTACGCGATCAACATCATTCATTCCAAGTTCTTCATACCAAAGTACATATTCTTGCACGACAACATCTCCAAAATTATTTAAAAAGTGTATAATTAAGTTATTTTATGTATTTAAAAATACCGACATAACATATCTTAGGTATAAACTTTCAACGATACAAGTACTTTTATATATAAAAATACTATAAATCCAAATTTAAATAATAATGATTGATGTTTCTAGAGTAAATATTCTACACTGTGAATTTATAAATGGGAACCCCTTTAGTAAACTTTCACCAATAGGAACAAAAAATGAGATCGGCTTTTTATATTTCAGACGGAACAGCAATAACTTCAGAAGTATTTGGACATGCGCTGCTATCCCTTTTCCCTACTGAGTTTGAACATCACACTATTTCATTTGTTGAAAATACAGAACAAGCTTTGCTTGCGAGAGATAAAATTAACAAGGCAAGTAAGCGCGCAGGTGAGCTACCGCTGGTTTTCCATACCTTTGTGAACCCTGAGATAAGAGAGATTATTGATGGCTGTGATGCCGTAATTTATAACTTTCTTGAGCACTTTATACCGCCTCTTGAAAAAGAGTTGGGCATAAAAGCGAATCCTCAACCTCACAGAACACATAGCATTCATGAAAAGAGTTACGACAACAGAATAGATGCAGTTAATTTTGCATTGGCGAATGACGACGGAACAAACATCAGTAACTACGAACATGCCGATGTTATTTTAGTAGGAGTATCACGCTCAGGAAAAACGCCATCAGCGCTATATTTAGCCTTACAATATGGCATAAAGGCAGCAAATTACCCTTTTATCGACGAAGATATGGAACACTTAAAGATCCCTGAGTTTTTAAGAAAGTTCAAAAAGAAAATTTTTGGTTTAACCATTGATGCCGACCGTTTAATGGATATTAGGAATAACCGTATATCAAACAGTAAATATGCATCAGCACGTCAATGTAGAATGGAGCTGAGAGAAGTTGAGAAGCTTTATAAGAAAGAAAAAATTCCATTTATTAATACTACAAAATTTTCTGTTGAAGAGATCACCGCAAAAATACTGTCTGAAATGAAGTTACGACGCCGTAAGTATTAATCATTAGCTAGCTACTTGAATCATCATTAAACAATATTCATAAAAAAGGACGCCTTGAGGCGCCCTAAATACTTATAAAAAACCATAACTCAATGGCAGTGACTAAACACTCGTTATTTAAGTTTTAAACACCGCTACCTCATTTTCTAAGTTTGTCGCTAATGAGGCTAACTCTGTACTTGATTCGGCAATATTTTCTGTCGACATACTAGTTTCAGCTACACCTATATTAAGAGTTTCTACATTATCGAGTATCATTTTAACAACAACCGATTGTTCTTCAGCAGCTGTAGCTATTTGAATACTTAAGTCACTTATCTGATTCATTTCTTCACTAATAACTTTGTTAAGCTCATTAACTTCTTGTGCATGAGATTTAACTATATTCGCTTGCACAACACTATTCGCCATTACCTCTACTGAAGAATTAGCGCCAGCCATAATAGTATTAACCATATCGTTTATTTCTTGTGTAGAGTCTTGAGTTCGTTGTGCCAGCTGTCTTACTTCATCAGCAACAACAGCAAAACCTCTACCCTGCTCCCCTGCACGAGCAGCTTCTATAGCTGCATTCAAAGCAAGAAGATTTGTTTGGTCTGCAATACCTTTTATAACCTCTAAAACTTTAACTACCTGATTAAAGTCTGAGCGTACTTTTTGAACACTTTGTTCAGAGTTTTGTATTTTATCTGTCATGGCTAAAATAGCATTATAGGTATCATTAATTTTATTGGTACTGTCGATTATCTTTGATTGAATATCTGAAACTGCAGAAGAAGTAGTAGAGGCACTTTGAGCAACATCATCTACCGTTATCCCCATTTCTTGCATTGCGGTGTTGAGCTGATCAGATGCTAAACTCTGGTCTGATAATGTTCGATTAGTTTGTTCAGTAATGGTCGCTAACTCTTCGGATGTACTTGATTGCTGTGATGCAACCATTCCTATGTTGTTAACTATATTTGATAAATTATCTATCATTTTTTGGATAGATACTTGTAACTGGCCTACTTCATCATTAGATGTTTTAATTACTTTAATCGTTAAATCACCTTCAGCAACATACTGTGCTGCTTCAGAAACCATAATAATAGGTGTAGCAATTCTTTTAGCGAAAAATATACCTATAGTAGCAATAATCAATACAAATATAATCATGAGAATAATCATAAAATTTGTATTTTTATTAATAGAAGCAAAAGCTTCAGGTTCATCTATTTCAGATAAAATAGCCCAGCTGAAGTTATCAAAATCAATGCGATCAAAAGATGACAAAACCGGGTTACCGTTATAATCAATAACAATGTCAGTCCCGCTCTTTCCAGCTAGCGCATCTCTAGCTGCTTTTGTATCAACACCGTTTTTCTCTACACTCCCAGCAAAACTGGCTTTAACTGTATGCCCTTCTGGATCTAAAAATGAATCACTTCTCATTTTCAAATCCATTCCTACAAGATAACTTTCACCTGTTTCTCCCATTCCTTCTCGTACACCCATTATATTTTGTATACCTTCAAGGGGTAATTGCAGGGCAATATAAAGAGATACCTTTCCATCAGACCCCATTATAGGTTGGCCAATAAAGGAAGCTGGTTCATTGTTACTAGGAGCGTAAGGTGCAAAATCAACAAATCCATACTCTCCACTATCTTTTAACTGAGTAATTAATTTACCCAGGTTAGATGATGAGTATTTTCCATTTAGAATATTAGTTTGATAATCGGCTTCTTGTGCTGCCGTGTAGAATATATAGCCATCAGTATTAATAAGAAATAAATCATAATAGCCGTATTGTTTTATATAACTTTTATAAAACTCTTCATTTTCAAGCGTTGTTGGGTTAAATGCTTCACCAACATCAATTTCAGAAATAATAGCCCAACGAACCCCTTCTGCTATATCAATATAATCCCAACTACTTACAACAGGGTTATTATTATAGTCATTAATGACATAGGTATCTTTATTACCTGAAAGCGCCTTGTTTACTGCTATTGTTTCAACTTTATTATTATTAACGAACGACGCTTTTACTGAATACTCTTCAGGGTTAAGATAAGAGTCTGAGCGCATTAAATTTTGAGGCCCTACAAGGTAAGATTCACCGGACTCTCCCATACCTTCACGATTACCCAGAATACTATTGATCTTTTCTAAAGGTTGCTGAAAAGCAATATAACCCATACGCTTACCATTGACTGAAATCGGCTTTACTGAGAATGCTGCAGGGTCGTTATTACTTGGGGCATAAGGCTTAAAATCACCAAATTGAATATCGTTAGACTTACTTTGTTTGGCTAAAGTAAAAGCCTTATTAAATGAGCTATCATTCAAATATTTAGGAATGTTTTTTCCTAAATCACTCTCACGCGTTACAGAATAAATAATGGTACCGTTATTACTAATGATAAAAAAATCATACCAGCCAAAATAATTAAGGAGTGGTTTATATGAAACATCATATTCATCAAGTAAAGATTTCCATTTGGGTTTATCCGTAAAACTTGCCAATAAAGAATTTAAGTTTGAATGCAACTCTGTTTGCTTCGCAAGTAAATCAAGTTGAGCTTTATTATTAGATAAATAGTCACTTAACTGGGATTTTTTTACAGAATTAATAGCAGATAATGTTAAGTAACTTTGCTTTCTCATCGTACTCGCAATATCGACTAATACCCCCATATCTCCTTTTCTTTCTGCAAAATACGTTTCGATAGATTGTTTTTTTATTTGGTTAATAGCAGTTAATTGGTTATAAACCTTATGAGATACATCTTCAGAATTATTAATTGTTGCTACTACACTAATTATAATTGAGGGAATGAGGCCAATAACCATTAAAAGCAACATAATTTTAGTTTTCAAACTTTCCATTTTGAACATACTTTATAAACCATTTTAGTTAGTAACTTTACTGTATAATTAAAAGTTTAGACGTAATTCTTATTTTTACAATAATATCAAATAAATAAAATGACTTAGCTTTATGTCTTTTATATATTATTACCTAATTGAAAATCTAACGATTCTTCGTTTTTTAAACATAATGACTAAAACGAATACTTTATTAAAAATGATTTATTCATATTTATAAATAAACAATAAGGTATAATGGCCTCTTATTGTTTATTCGAGCTAACATCATCAATCATAGAGACAAAACAGAAACACATAAGAAACTCTCGCCACTAGATGGGAAAGCTTCAAACCTACCTGCATCAGAAATAAATACTCAACTAAAAATTGCTACCTTCAATTTATTTAATTACCTAGAGCCACCGAATGCTTATTATGATTTTGATCGTATTTATAGCGCTGAACAATGGGCAAAAAAGCAAAATTGGATAAGCGCATACTTAAAAGAATACCAGCCTGATATTATTGGTTTCCAAGAAGTCTTTAGCCCTGAATCGCTTAAAGACTTAGTCGCCGAGCAAGGTTATAAATATTTTGCAGTAGTTGATGAACCTGAAGTAATTGATGACTTTATTTATCGTAGCCCAGTTGTAGCTATCGCTTCACGCTTTCCAATAAGTGAAATAGCCACAGTAAAACCTAACCTTGAATTGGCACAAACATTAGGACTGACTAACGAATTTTCTTTTAGTCGAAAAGTTATTCGGGCAACAGTTGATGTACCACACATAGGTAACAGTGATTGTTATGTTGTGCATTTTAAATCTAAACGCTCAATGTTGAGTATTGAAGAACAAGAAAATAATTGGTCGCAAGAAAAATCCATTATAGAAAGCTTAAAAGCAAATATTGCGGGTGGTTGGGGCTCAACGATTCAACGTGGTAGTGAAGCAACATTATTAATGATTGAAATGATCGAAAGACGTGAGTCCACAAATAATCCTATGGTACTCATGGGCGATTTTAATAATACCTTAGCCGATGGTGTTTTAAGTCACCTACTCACCCATGATTTACGTTTTGTTTCATCAATAGATAAAGATGCCTACCTTGCCAAATACTGTTTAAAAGATGCTTGGGATTTGTTTGAAGCGTTCATTCATAACGAATACATGAATGAGAATGTTGCACACAACACTGAAGACAGTCCTATTACAGATGTAACTACTGAAACTCCAAAGGTTACTGAAAACATTAATATAATTGAGAACACCGAAAAGGTTGAAACAACTGATGCTATCAAAAACTCAGAAGTAAAACGGATAAATAAATCGTTACTTGATGCCATTACCACTGATGCAAACCAACTAGCCCCAGCGAGAACACCTACTCATTACTATGGTGCTAGCAATTCAGTGCTCGATTATATTTTATTATCTTGTGAGTTTGATGCCAGTTATCACGATAGTCTTTTACAAGTAAGTGATTACCATACGTATGATAGGCATTTAATTAACCCTATATTTGATCGTGATGGTGAAAGTACAGATCATGGGGTTGTATCAGTGACTTTAACTTTGAGATCGTGAAGGATATATAAAATAAAACATAGCAAACAACAATTAACAAGAAACGCTATGCTTTAATAATAAACCTAAATAACCATATCCTTCATCGCTAACGCGGTAATTAAACTACTCACTCTGCCTAATAAGCCTTTAATAGTATTGTTTTGCGCGTGTAGTTCTTCAACTAACTTAGTTACGGTATCAACTAATGCATCACTATAAGCAAAGCCTATAAGAGCAACAAGTTTCACCATATTCGCTTGTTCTAGCATTTTGTGTTCATCGCCCTGCTGTTCATAAACACTGTTCACTAGTTCAATAGTACTAACAAGCTTTTCCATTCTTGGGCTTAGTCGTAGCAGTGCATCTGCACGTTTACTTTCTGTTCTTTCCACTTGCTCTTTAGTGACTATCACTCTTGGGCGAGGCTTCTTACGAGGAGATTTTTTCTTAACTAATTTTCGTTCGATAGAATCGCTATAACTAAACTCACCATCAACAAACTGACCAATATTAGTAACACTTAAACGCTCAGACATAATAGCAGCCGACTTAGCTGTTTTACGTGTAAAATCGCGGTAATCTTCTGCAAAACCATGAGTTGAAATACATTGAGCTAAATCGAGTATCAATGCATCTTTTTTACCTTCACATGCACGTAAGCATCGTCCAATGATTTGTAGGTATAATCTTAAAATTTTAGTTGGTCTGGCGAGTACTACACAGTCGGTTTGAGGATCATCAAAGCCTATTGTTAACATAGACATATTGATAATTAATCTAACTTCATTAGATTTATACCTGCGAATACTTTCATCATTATCAGCGTTTGAACGCTTTGAATGTACGCGCTCATGCTTAACACCTAATAAATGAAAAGCATCAGATAACGCCTCTACATGATTGATAGAGTTAGCAAACAACATCACTTTACGACCTTGAGAAAGGGCATCATCAACGGTTTGTTGTGCTACTAACGAACAATGTTCTAATAAGATAAGGTCTAGGCCAGAAACGCTAAAATCACCACGATACATTTTGACAGAGCTGTAATCTATTTCTTGCGATAAGCTAGGTACTTTATAAACAGGTTTGGCTAACTCACCTGACTCAATCAATAATTTAGTCGTTGTTTCTTCGATAAGTTGCATCGAGCTGTCAATATAAACACCTAATCTATCAATTGGAGTTGCAGTAAGACCAATAATTAAATCCGGTGATAACTCTTCTCGCATAGAGATGTAAACGCCCCCCATACAACCAACATGATACTCATCGCGCAGTAATACGTCACATTGTATATTTAGGTGTTTTCTTCGAGTAAATGACTGCTCCATTATTAAGGTTACGTCACCACCAGCAACATATTTGTAGCCAGACTTAACCACACTAACCGTTAAACCATTAACGGTTAGTGTATTTAATAATTGAGGGATTAATGCTGCATTACGTAAACTAACAACAACTTTTTTATCAGACATTGCTTGGCATAATTTAAGTATACAGATACTCTTACCGCCACCTGTTGGTAATGCAATAATCGAGTTAACTCCTGCACTAATTGCTTTTCGAATACTGTTTATTTGATAATCTTTTTCTAATATCTGCATACTACTCGAGCTTGATTTTAGCGTTAGTTTAGTTGAACACGTTTTGTATGATTAATATTTTATCACATCATTAACGTGGTTTTTGAAACATCTATTTTTATGCGGTAAAACTTTTGATCGTTTGGTCATTATAAGGGATGTTTTGCTCTTATCACTATAATACTCAGTTAATTTACTTTTAAAGGCTAATTAGTGTTTGTTTTTCATAATATGTCGATGCCTTTAAACACAAAGTTAAGAAAAAACATATCCGATAATATCTTGAGGATAGTCAAATACTAGTAAAATGACTTTTTGATGAAAAAAATATTACAAACAGTAAAGAATTGTAAAGATTCATTTAAATAAAAAGCCAACAGTTGGTAAACCAATTAATCATAAAAATTAAAATACGCAGTTTAATAAAAGTAAAAACCAACAAGAACTAAACAAATACTTTCATAGACTTACAAAACAAAAAACAAAGAAAATATTAAAAACCAACAAACACTCCCTACATAAAAAAATCATATAAAAACAAAATAACGATTACCAAAAAAACACAACAGGCCATACCAATAGGTAATACACCATATTGACAATTGGTAATCTTGAAATGCATAGTCTTAAGCATGTTTTAGCAAGATATAAAAACAAAAACATGGGTTATAAAGTTAACCTGATCAAGTTAAAACATAAACGTAATAACAAACTATCATACATAAATAAAAGACCAATATGCTTAATTCTGTTGTAAATCTATATTTATCACAGAAACGAAAATATTCGGTCAGGGAGATATATTAATGTTCAATAAAAAATCACTTATTCTTTTAACAACCCTTTCTGCAACATCTTGCCTAACTCAAGCAGCAACTATTAATAATGCAGGTTTTGAAAGTGGCTGGTCAAGTTGGGACGAGACAGATCCTGCATCAATTTCAGGTAATGCGTATCAAGGTTCTAGCTCTTTAAAAATAAGTGGCAGTCCGGGTCGTGTTTTCCAACTAGTTAATGTAGAAAAAAACACTGAATATACATTAAGTGCTTATGTTAAAGGAAAGGGGCTAATAGGTATTAATGACCTAAATGGTTTATTTAAAAATCAAAAGTTTGATGAGAGTAACTGGACTAAAATATCTCGAACTTTTACAAACGGTAACCAAACTTCTTTACAAGTTTTTGCAAAACACGATAACAGCTCTAGTGATGTTCGTTTTGATAACTTTGAACTTGTAGCAACTAATGACAGCTCTGGCGGTGGTTCTAGCAGTGGTGCTACTATTCCAAGCATTATTACTAACGGCAATTTATTTGATCTTGAAGGTGATGATCCACATCCATTAGTCAACAGCTCAACTTTAGTATTTGTACCTTTAGAAGCACAACATACTACCTCTAATGGCGGTGGTTGGCGTCATGAGTACAAAATAAAACCTAGTGAACGAAAAGCGATGCATGATACACAAGAGTCATTTTCTGCAAACTACAAAGTGGAAATGTCTGACGGTGGTAAAACTATTGTAGCGCAACACCATGGTAGTGACACTTCTACACTAATGAAAGTATATATTGCTGATTCTAATGAAGGCAATTTAATAGATAGTGTAGCAAGTAATGGTATTTTTGATGTGTACGTACGTATGCTGGGTGAAGGTGATTCTTCTGAGACTGTTTTCCCGTTAGGGACAATAAGAAGTGGTGAGTCATTTGACTTAACAATGACAAATGACGACGGTCGTGTAAGAGTTACCGGTTTAGGTCAAGTTGCAGATCTTACAGTAAAAGATGACAGCAGTGCTTACTTCAAGTTTGGTAACTACATACAATCTCAATACCCTGCTGGTGATAGAGATGACTGTGGTACACGAGGCGATTCAGAGTCTTTTGCTGATTGTTTTGATGAGATAGGTATTACAACATCCAAAATAACCTTAACTGATGTTAGCTACAGCAGTAATCATTAATAAAAGTAAATTCAATCGATTATTGTTTTGAATTTAAAATAAAACGCTAAGCTTTTAAGTTTAGCGTTTTTTATGTTAATTATTTAACTTTATTAAGTTCAGACCTTCTGTAATTGTTATTACTCACAATAACAATACCAAATAAACTTCTAGAGTAGCTCATTCTTTTAATCCTTCATATTCATATGTAATCTACAAATATAAAAAGCAGATTAATTCGGGAATTTATTGGTGTTACCTATATAATTCCAAAAAAATCACTCATATCTTGTTATTTAATTATTATCATTGCCTAATAATCACTCATAAAATCCTCACAAAAACCTGTATGACCAATAAAAATAAAAACATAAATTCAAACACGTAAAAAAATCAAAAAATCATTTATCACAAAGTTTTTTTGGTTAACCATTTATATATTAACGTTCATTTCCATCGATATAGATAATAAAAAACAATCTAGAAAACTATATAAACAAAGAAGAACAAATACATAAAACACTGAATACAAAGAATATAATTTAAAAAAATAAGCGGTCAGACCAAAACAACAATTAGAGCTTACAAATTAAAAGGCCATTTAGATAAACAACTCCTCATGAAATCAAAACTAAAACACAACTTACCAAAATAAAAAAACACCACTTACCAAAAACCTAAAAATAAACATTGACAATTGGTAAGTGACAAATGCATAGTCTTTCACGAGTTTCGATATCAAGTATAAATATGAACATGAAACATATGTTTAACTTAAATCAATTCGAAGCCATTAAAAATAGCGGTAAAACCATAATAAATAAAAAACCAATATTGCTCGTTCTGCATATAAAAACTAATTTTTTATGTAACAGAGAAAAATATTAGGTCGGGGATACAAAAAATGTTTAACAAAAAATCACTTGTTCTTTTAACAACACTTTCTGCAACAGCATGTCTTACTCAAGCAGCAAATATTAATAATGCCGGCTTTGAAAGTGGCTGGTCAAGCTGGGTAGAAAAAGAGCCAGCAGCTATTTCTCAAAGTGCGTATCAAGGTTCTAGTTCTTTAAAAATCAAAGGCAGTCCTGGTCGTGTTCATCAAGTTGTTAATGTAGAAAAAAATACGGAATATACTTTAACAGCTTATGTTAAAGGTAAAGGCCAAATAGGTATTAATGATAATAATGGTCTGTTTAAAAACAAAAAATTTAATGTGAGCAGTTGGACAAAAGTATCTAAAACTTTTACCACTAAAAATATAAATACATTACAAGTTTTTGCAAAACACGATAACAGTTCAAGTGATGTTCGTTTTGATAACTTTGAACTTGTAGCAACTAATGACAGTTCTGGTGGCGGAACTAGCAGTGGTGCTGACATCCCAAGTATTATTACAAACGGTAGCTTATTTGATCTTGAAGGAAGTGATCCACATCCATTAGTAAATGATTCAACACTAGTATTCGTACCTTTAGAAGCTCAACATACAACTTCTAATGGTGGCGGGTGGCGTCATGAGTACAAAATCAAACCTAGCGAACGAAAAGCGATGCACGATACAGACGAATCATTTTCTGCCAACTATAAAGTAGAAATGTCTGATGGTGGGAAAACTATCGTAGCACAACACCATGGTAGCGACACTTCTACCCTAATGAAGGTATATATTGCTGATTCTAATGAAAGCAAGCTTACTGATAGTGTTGCAAGCAATGGGATATTTGATGTTTATGTTCGTATGCGTGGTGAAAACGACTCTTCAGAAACAGTTTTTCCACTAGGTACAATAAGAAGTGGTGAATCATTTGATTTAACAATGACAAATGATAGAGGTCGCGTTAAAGTTTCAGCCCTAGGTAAAACGGCGGATCTTACAGTAAAAGATGATAGCAGTGCTTACTTCAAGTTTGGTAACTACATGCAATCACAATACCCAGGTGGCGACAGAGATGACTGTGGTACTCGTGGTGATTCAGAATCTTTTGCCGAGTGTTTTGATGAAATAGGTATTACAAAGTCTAAAATCACATTAACTGATGTTAGTTACTCTAGTAATCACTAATATCTATTAATGACTACCTGATGCTAATTCCAGAAAGTTAGCATCAGAATATAAGTAAAAGCAAAACCAATTATTGAATTGAAACAAAAACACTAAGTTCTTTAGGCTTAGTGTTTTTTTATTTCAAAGATTAAATTTAATAAGCAACACCCTACTCTATACCCTTATCATTTACTCATCTGTAAATTTGAATACATGTAAAGCCAGTTGCCATCTTATTGCCATTAATCTTAATACTAAAATAATAGTAAATGCGATTGCAGCACTCATCATGGGAGATAAATATGGGAGCAATAATACATACGCTGAACTACCCGCTATGGTACAAGCTGCGTAAAGCTCTTTTCTGAATATAAGTGGAATTTCATTCGCCAACACATCACGTATCATACCACCAAAACAACCAGTTATAGTCCCCATAATTACAGCGGTAAGTGGAGGTACACCAACACCTAATGCTTTTGCTGTACCCATCACTACAAATAACGCTAAACCAAAAGCATCAGCAATTTCTAAAGCTTTCTCAGGCAGTTTTTTAGAGCTATTGATCCATAATATAGCAACTAAACTCGAAAAAATAATCGCATAAATATAGCTGGGTTGACTCACCCAAAATACAGGTACACCTAATAAAAGATCTCTCACGGTTCCACCACCAATGGCTGTTACTGCAGCTAAAACAATAACACCTATGCCATCCATTCTTTTTTGGTAGGCAATAATAGCGCCAGACAATGCAAAAACTGCACATCCGATAAGATCAAACATCAGCAAGTAAGTCATTATGTATCTCTAATATTCTTTATTAAAAGTCCATTTTTTATTAACTAGGCTTTCAGCTAATAAAAATTAGGCAAGATTACCTTTAAACCGTTAGCTTTAAAACCTAACTTTTAAATTAATAACCTGAACTCGGTTTAAGGTATTTTTAATTTATTGAAATCATTACTAATAAAACTTAACTTATACTCTAGCTTGGTAATTTTTCTTTATTCAAGGAAAATTTCGTATCAATAGCTAGCCTATTGCAAGTAAATTTAAAGATGAAGCAAGTAAAAATAGCTGTTAGAGAAGAATATATTAAGCCGAGCTCAGGTTTAATATACTTTTTAGCTACCCTTGAATGGAGTGTGAAGGTTTATTTGATACATGAATGTTAACTGAAAAAAAACAAAATAAGCTCTCGCCATGCTATATGAAAAGAGCTTATCTACAGTTTAGGTTTTCATTCAGGTTTGTGCTTAAATTCAGGTTTAAGGTTAGATTGATGAGCTAAAAATCCGTCAACTTTAAAGTAAAAAACTACAGTTAATAAATATAATCAGCCATCTTTTTTCTTATCTTGATAATGGCTTTTTCTTCAACTTGTCGGATACGCTCTTGAGATACACCATATTTATCAGCAAAAACCTTATGAGGAACTTTCTTATCCGACAACCATCGGTTATTTAAAATATCTATGCTGCGTTCATCTAAGGTATTAACAATTTCTCTTATTTGTTGTAAAGATTTTTGCGTAAAATCATCCTGTATTAATTGAGTAGAGAAGGATTCACTTTTATCTTCTAGCAAACTGCTCATAAGCATAGAGCCAGACTCTTCATTATCATTTGTTGAAGCGTCAATATATACATCAGGTTGTGTTAACTGAACCTCCATATCGGTTACATCATCTTCACTAACATCAAGCTTACAAGCAACCTCCTTTATCTCTTGATTTGTTAACCATTCAGTTTTCGCTTTTAAGCGTCTTAAGTTATAAAAAAGTTTACGCTTTGCTTTTGTTGTTGCCGACTTTACCGAACGCCAATTGCGAAGTACAAACTCTTGTATTTCTGACTTAATATAATGCACAGCAAAAGTTGCGAGTCTTACCCCAAAGTTTAAACTAAACTTCTTTACCGACTTCATCAAGCCAACCGTTCCCTCTTGAACTAAATCTTCAATCGGTAAACCATAACCTTTATAACTTTTTGCTATGTAAGCAACAAAACGAAGATGAGACAAAACAATTTGTTGAGCTGCTTGCAGATCATTGTTGTTTTGGTAATTTACAAACAGAGTTCTTTCTTGCTCTTCGTTTAGTGCTGGAATGCTATTTACATGAGTTAAATATGATTGAAAACATCCCACATTAGCTAAGGCAGCTGGCAGTTGAATAGACATAGTTACCCCTCCTTATATTTTGGCTTATTGACTAAACTGAGCATACTTAAATTGTTGTGCTGATAATCGATTAACTGATACGAGCCTCCATTGGCTTTACTTTCTTTAATTATGGTTGACGTTGAAAAACCTATACCTAAAACAAGGGTTAATAAGATAAGTAATATTTTAAGCATAGGTCTCTTTTTTGAAGTCATGATATATCCTCATTTAAGCAATATAAAATAAGCTCAAATAATGCGCTTGAGAGAAATAGCACATATTCGTAAACTAATATTTTCAACAAGTTAAGGTAGAGGGTGTATTGCTACACCCTCTAATATATTAAGTAGCTTTATCCTCCTTTTTAGATTTTTGGCCTTCGTCAGCTTGATGCTCAATCGCTTTTGCATTTTGATTAATAGCAATAGATTTTGGCTTCATAGCTTCAGGTATTTCTTTCACTAAACTAATAGTGAGAAGACCATTAGAAAGATCGGCACTGGTTACTTCAACATAATCTGCTAGATTAAATTTACGTTCAAAAGATCGATTAGCAATACCGTGGTACAGATATTTTCGCTCGTCTTTAGCGTTTTTATTTCCTCGTACTGTTAGTACACCTTTTTCTACTTGAATATCCAGTTCTTCTTGAGAAAAACCGGCTAAAGCTAAAGTAATGCCGTACTGATTTTCGTCGAGAACTTCAATATTGTAAGGCGGATAAACGCTTGCAGATGTGTCGGATGTGAAAGCGTGATCAATTAACGATGCAAAACGATCAAAGCCAACACTGTTTCGGTAAAGTGGGGTTAAATCAAGTGAGTTCATAATATATCCTCCGTTAGAAGCAACATAAAAATAAAAACAAGTTTTGTGATTAAAGCTCTTTAAAAAGACATCTTTATCACAGTGATTTATTTAGGGTCAGTAGAAAGGAAAACAAGTACTTTTTTTATAAAAATTTAAAATATAAATATAAAGTTTTATATCTTATTTCTATATTCAAGTGATGCCATTTCTATCAGTCGACTTTTCGTACGTTCAAATTCAAACATTAATGAGCCACTATTATAAAGCTCGCTCTGTTGCACATAAGCCGTAATAAATAAATCAATTGCACAATCGTAACATTCGTCAACTAAAGCAATAAAGCGTCTCGCGGCATCATCCATAGGAGCTAACATTACCTCGCGTTCACCAGTTAAACCCGCTGAAACATTAATGTTTGACCCATTATCTTCTGTACCTCTGGCTTTTATGCGCTCATAAGATTGTCCGCTCATAGGAGGCACATTAAACAATAAAATAGTGGTGAACTGTTTGGCTAGTTCTATATAGTCGAAGTGGCTTCGTGGTCCTTCACATAGCTCTGTAAAATCAAAACAAATCACATGATTTTCGGTTTCAATATTTTTAGCGATATAAGTCATTTCTCTACCTAAAATATTGATGGTTTTTGCTTGTGCGACAATGTGATCTTCAACATCCTTAAGAGGAGTTTGAACAACCGCATCTGACTTCAAATCAAACCGAGTTAATAAACTTTGATGTAAAGCCACTTGCTCTTCAATAGATTGCTTGGCAGATAATTCAAAATAACTTTGATCATAAGTTAATGTTCGAAGACGGTGATCATGCTCACCTGCCAAATGTAATGTTTGCATATGTTGTTCAATAGCGGCAATCGCAGGGAGAAAACGTTCTCGTTGTAAACCGTTTCGATATAACTCGCTTGGTGCGCAATTACTTGTACTTACCACAATAATATTAAGGTCGAACATAAACTGCATCAAATTACCGAGTAACATCGCATCACCAATGTCAGATACAAAAAACTCATCAAAGCACAATACTCGATACTTACAACTAAATGCTTCAGCTATACGTTTTAAAGGTTCAGCCTGACCAGAAAGATCTTTAAGCTGGCGATGAACATCTTGCATAAAATGATGAAAATGCTGACGTTTACATAACGTATCTGGCAAGCTATTCACAAACAAATCCATTAAAAATGTTTTACCGCGCCCTACTTTTCCCCATAAATAAAGCCCTTTAATCGCAGTACGATAAATAACTTCTGTGTCTTCAGCTTCTATTGCTTCATATAAGTTTTGCAATAGTTCAACAGCTTGCTGTTGTGAATCGTCGAAGCTTATTTTATTAGCACTGATTAGGTTTTGATATTGTATGAAAGGAGAAGTATTTAGCATCGTTTAAGAATGTTATTTAGTTAGAATGAAGAACATGTGTATTCTAACGTAAAACACCATTTTGTTCAGAGATTGATATTATACAAATTGATGTATTTTCAATAAACTGAAGATAATATGTTATGTATGTAAAATACTACTCAATTAAACTAAGCTTTATTTCATTCTCATAAAAGGGTTCAACGTGCTCAGAATTTCTCTTATCATTCTTTCAATATTTATGTCTTTTCAACTGCTTGCTGCTGGTACAAAAGGTCAATACATTCAGCCAAACAACTTATCTCCCAAAGTACGAATAGAAACATCGATGGGAAATGTAGTGCTTCAACTCGATCGCTATCGCGCTAGAATTACCGTTGATAACTTTTTAGGTTATGTTGCTCGTGGCCAATACGATAAAACCTTAGTTCACCGCGTAGAAGAGGCTTACCTTATTCAAGCCGGTGGCTTTATGACAAACTACACTGAAATTGAACCCGACAAACCTATTTTTAATGAATCTGGTAACGGCTTAAAAAATAAAGACGGCACTATCACCATGGCCAAACAACTCAATGATGCCCATTCAGCGACGAGCCAATTTTTTATTAACCTAAATGATAATACTAATTTAGATCCAGGAAGAACATGGGGCTATGCGGTTTTTGGCGAAGTTATTGAAGGTTACGAAGTACTTGAAGCTATTTCAGAAGTTGAGGTTGGCTACAGCGAAGAATTGGGTTATCCAACGGTGCCGAAGAAAATGATCACTATTTTAAGAGTGGTTATTCTTGATGAAAAAAAAGAGTAATAAACTTTAGGTAAAAAAGCCCTAAACCTTATGTATAAAGTTTAGGGCTAATAATTATTTACCGTTAAATAATTATTTACCGTTAAATAATTATTTACGCCATGTTTAACAATTACTTAAGTAAACGTTAAAATTGGTAAGTTACACTTACACGCCCCGTGGTTGGAGCACCATAAAAACCAACATTCTTTAAACTGGTAATATATTTTTCATCAGTAATATTATCAATATTGGCTTGTAGGCTAAGTTTTTCTGATATATCCCAACGAGCAAAAGCATTAAGTAGTAAATATGAATCTTGTTTAACCGTTCCTGCCGCATTTTCAACTTTTGATTGCCACTTACCACCTAAACCAAAGGTCAATTCAGACATTTCAGGTAAGCTATAATCTAATGAAAACTTAACTAAATCTTTGGGTTCCCAAGCACTTGTATTTTCACCTAATTCATCTTCTATATCCAAGAAGGTGTAAGCAAAATAAGTATTCAAGTTTTCAGTAATATGACCCACAACTTCAAACTCAAAACCTTCAGTTTCCATTGTTGTGCCTTCATAATAATAATTACCCGTAGTGTTCAAACCAGCAAAAACAGATACATTTTCTTGCTCTGCACTAAATACTGAAAAAGTAGCAAGTAGGTTGTCATCAAACCATTGAGTTTTTACACCCACTTCATAGTTAGTGCCTTTACTTGGATCTAAAAAATGTCCATCAAAGTCTGTTTGCTCTTGCGGTTGATAAATGTCTGAGTAACCAATGTAAACATTAACATCTTCATTAATCGAGTAAGTTGCGGCAAGGTAAGGGCTAATTTCGCTTTCATTATTATCAACAGGTCCACCTTCATTATAGCCTTTACGGGTATAGTCAATCGCATTAAAACCAGCAATAACAAATAAGTCATCAGTTATGTTCACCTTAGTTGAGCCAAATATGCGTGTTAAGGTTACATCAAGTTCAGCGTATTTAACTTTCTCTGACCATTCAGGTTCTGGAATAGCGTCTGAGCTTGTTGAATATGGAAAAGCCGGAGTGAATAATACGGTATTGCCTGCATAATCAATATAAGGTGCTCCAGCTACAGCAGCATTAGTGTATGAAGTGTCTGTACTTTTAGATGTGCTTGCACCGAACATTACCTCATGCTGCCTACCCGCTAAATCGTATTTACCTTTAACCGTTACATCAAACAAGTTAGCACTAAACTCAGAATCATAACGTCCAGGAAGACCAACTAAACCTAAATTCGTTTGGCTGTTAAAAACACCCAGCGCATCATAAACATAAAACAACTTACTTTGATCATCTGAATCTTGTCTGTTGTAGGTCGTTTTAATTTCCCAATCATTATCAAATGTATAAGTATATTCGACAAAAAAGTTTGTATTAACAGTGTCCCACATCGTCCAATCTTGGGTCGGGCTTGTGCCTACATCAAAGTCAGCTTGTGTTCCATCAGAATAAGCTAATGGTAAACCACCCCACATAACACCGTCACTATTTGCATCTTGATGAGAAGCACCAAAAGCAATTGTTGAGTTATCACTTATTTGACCATCAACCACAACAGAGATAAATCCACGGTCATCTTCTAAAGCGTCAAGGTATGAATCAGCATCTTCTAAAACACCAACAACACGTGCAGCCCAACTTCCACTTTCGGTTAACAAGAAAGAATAATCAGCTTCAACGCGTTTTAAACCATACGAACCAACAGATACACCTACTTCACCTTCATTTTCATTGGTTGGACGTTTACGAACATAATTAATCGTACCAGCTGAGTTACCTACACCCGTTAATTGACCGTTGGCACCACGAATTATTTCAATATCTTCATAGCCGTAACTCTCTACAGCGCCAGTAACAAGACCCCAACCATTAGGTAGGCCAATACCGTCTATTTGAGTGCTTTTAATATCGAAACCACGTGATGTATAGCGAGTACGGTTAGTTTCACCTTGCTCTACCGTTATACCCGTTGCCATTTGAAGAGCATCATTAACACTTGTAGCAGCAAAGTTCTTAATTTGTTCAGAGCTAATTACACTGATTGATTGAGGTGTTTCATTTAATTCTAGTGTTAAGCCTGTAGCGCCTTTGCTTACACGGTCTTGGCGTACACCTAAAATTAAAATCTGTTCAACGTCTTTATCAGACTTCTCAATGTTTTTTTCTGACTCCATTGCATTCACTGAACTTGACAAACCCATAGCCAAAGTAAGCGACGACAATACAAAAAAATGCGTAGACTTCATGTTTAAATACCCTTGCGTTAATAATATGTAAATAATTTTTGAAAGCATTATACATAGAAATAATTCAAATGATAATGATTATCAAAAGCATTTATATAATCAAATAAGAACTATTAGTATTAATGTATATGCAGGGAGATGATATTTATAAATACACAGAAAACACTTAAGGGCTTAAGTGTTTATACACTGCTTTAACAGTAACATTTTAAGGTAGAGGTATTAAAATCGAATATTTATTAAGTAGATAATTAATATAAGTATATGAGTGCTTATATCTTAAGGTTTTTGGATTAAAATTAGATCATTGAAGCTTATAATTTTTTCTCCATAAAAAAGTTTACCTTATTTAATTCAACATTATATTCACGCTTTAGTTTTTCATTGTTTTCAAGCTTGTCTAAATCACCAATAAGTGTAATTAATTTATCGTGTGAATGATGGTTAGTTGTTTTAAAGTCTTCTGGTTCACCCTCGTCTGCAACTCGTTCTCGTTTGTTCATATCATGACTATTCTCATTAGTCTCAAGCCATATATCATCAATTAGGCGCACTTTACTTTCAGACATTTGGTTTTCAGTACGTTCCATCATCAGTTCATACTGACCCGGATTTTTACCTTCTCGATAAAGCTTTTGATCAATATTAACTTCATGTGTTTGATCTAATCCAACCAACTCATCATTTTGTATGGCTGCGCCGATTTGGTAGCTTTCAGTCTTATCATAATAATCAGGACGGCTTAGTTGATAATCAAAATGAGTATTTGCTGTCTTACTTTGATTAACTTTGAATAATTTTCCTGACTGATGCTCCTGCGTTTCTTGGCTTAGATCTATGGTGGTTTTAGGATTGATTTTTTGTCCAACAATAGCGAAAGAGAAGCTCGAATCAAAGTCTGCTAATTTAGAGATACCAGCGCCTAATGTATCTCTTACATCCTCACTCACATCACTTCCTACTCCAGTACTTACATCAGTTTTAAGGCCTTGATAACGAGAATCATGAGTGATCATATTATCAACTAAGTCAGCCACCATATTACGGCTATTGAGAAATTGATTAGCTGCTGTCGACTCTATTTGACTGTAGCGCTCTGCCGCTGAAGACATACTCGAAAAAGCCTCTTTAAATAATTCAAAACCCTCGCGTATATTGGTATCAGTACTTTTACCAAACGTAGAAGATTTACCTTCCATAGTACTATGAGTGCGGCTGTCTTCAAGATTAGCATCAAGTGCCGATAAATATTGCTGCATTTGAGTAACATCACTACCACCAAATGCTGACATAGCGACAGAAAAGTCGACAACTTGTGAGCCATTTTTTGATTCAAAATCAAAGTTCTGTTGATGAGCAACATGATCAAACTGATAACTCAAATCAATCGTTCTTGCAGAAGCGTTACTTCCAGTATTTGTAGAAAGAGATAAATCAAAATCAGATAATTGCTGATGGTTAATATCAGACAAAAAATCTAAACTCATATCCGCCTGATTTTCCCCTCTAAATGGATTAAAACTATTCTCGCTGACCTTAAAAAATTCATCTGCCATTGCACCAACACCAGACATAACCTGTGTTAACGCTTTATGCTCAGCTTCAGACAACTCACCTTCTACTTGATAAGTAAAACTTAATTCGTTAGCCGAATGATCTACGTTTTTATCGTATCCTTGAGACGAATTAAAGGTTATACGAATAGTATCACCTTCTTTAGTTTTTACAGATAATTCAAAAACGTAGCTGCCATCATCTGGGTTGTTTAAATTACTGATATCATTACTATAAGCACCTAAAACGTGATCAACACGTTGTTGGCTAGTAGCTAAAAACGACTTTTGTTCATGCCCTAATTGGCCTAAGTCAGATAAAATATCACTGGTATTTGCGTAGGCCTGATGAACATTTTTTACTGAATGATTAAAACGCTCTATCAACTTGTCGCTACTCTCATTATTAAGTAACCCTTCCTGCTGACTTGTTAGTACAGTACGTATAGCTAATTCTTCACTTGAAGGCTTATAATCGAAAGCTTTTACGCTGTTTAGTGTCGTGTTTGAAGTAGTCTCTGATATGGTAAAAATAGATGTGATCTGTTGCTGAAGGAGTTGATCCAACTCTTTATCGCCAAGTGACTGTTTTTTTAGCTGTAGATCATTCAGGGCTTGAACCATTTCAGGCTCAATATTTTTAAGTTCGTTGCTTAAGGTATGTGTGATATTTTGATTTAGCTGGGCAAGCGAATTTATTAAGTCTGTTTGACTCGATGAAATATTGTTGTTCATGATTATCCTTAACCTTAAATCCACATAACATTTGTATCGGATAATCCTGCAAAAGCTTTAGCCTAATAGATATGTTTTTAGTATTTAATGAACGAGGAAAGTGATAATACTTTTAAAATGTAATTTTGAAACATGGAAAGAATAAGATAGAACCGAAATGAAAGGAAATCATTGCTGATCTCCTTTAAAGAGTTAACGACTACTAAAAAAAATTATTGAGCAAAGGTTACCGAACCATCAATTATCTCAAAGGTATTTTGACCATATGCAGGTAACGAAGGACAATTGTTAATAACGCCTCTCAGTACCATAAAGCTTCCTGCTTCTACATCAGCATAAATACCACTACCACCAACAATATTTAAGATTTCTTCAACCTCAAAAGGCGTTGAGCCCGTACCGTTTTGACATGTTGGATCACCAGCAAAAATTGTCGTAATAGAGTCATGCTCTGTATATAAAACACCTGTACGGTTATTATTAACAAATGAATGCGTTAATGTGAAGTCAGGATTTAAAACACCTTTAATAACTCCGTCTAGTACAAGTCCAAGTCTATTAAACCTAGAAGTTCTGTGATGCCAACTACCTCTATTAGTCATTAAAACAGCTCTAAATTTACCTAATTGCTCAGTTTGGCTAACAGAAAATGTTTCTGCAGAGCCACGCACTACATCGTAAGTTTGAGTTGAATTATGTGCTAAAGCAGCAAAACTAGTTAAAGATAACAAAGCCGCACTAATAAGAGTTTTTTTCATAATAATATTCCTTTAATTTTATTAGGGGCTTTTTTTTCGAGATTAAATCCGTTCTAAATTGAATAAAATTTAATCATGAAAGGTCAACAGCCCCTATAATCCATTTGATTTTTATTTTAATGTTAATTTTTATCTTTGTTTATAAAGTGTACATTGTATGCAAACCTCTAAAAACAAAGAAAAATATCACAAGGTTTAACGAGTAACAATAGATAAAAGCCAATTAACTCAATTATTACAAAGCGTTACAACACACTTAACAATATTGGCTCTTTCCTGCATTAATCCAATTACCCGTAGCACCTGAGATACAAGGCTTAAGCGTAATAGGTTTATTCAATATTTCCACTGAGTTATTGATTAATTTACTGAAATTTTCCAAGACTTTGCTCTTTCTATTACATATAAGATTATTATTTTTAATAAAGGAGATCGTATATGCCAAGGTTATTGATAAAAATGCTAACAGGAGCATTACTTATTATAGGTTTCAGCGCTCAAGCACTCGAAATTGAAGATTTAGGTGATGGCTTATATCGCTTTATAGACGACAGACATCGCTCTGTATTCTTGATCACACCACAAGGTGCTATTGTTACTAATCCACTTAATAAAAAAGCCGCTACTTGGCTACAGCAACAAATTAATACGCGTTTTTCTTTTAGGTTTTAAGTTCCAACAAAAATAACCCTCGCATATAGATAGGTAAGGCAAGTATTTAATGAACAGTAACGATTGAATATTATTAAAGCTGTGAATCAATTAGCTCCAATGCTTCGTCTAAAATAGTTTTAACCGCATTACGTGCTTTTTCAGGGTTACGAGACTTAATGGTATTAAGGATATCAGCATGTTTTTCTACATCAGCGCCGGGTACGCCTTTAATTTTATTTGTATACCTAATACTGACTTTTAAGGCAGTTCCTATAAACTCAGTAAGTTGAACAAAAAATCGATTACCACTAGCAACTAAAATACTAGTATGAAAAGCAATATCTGCATCTAGTGGGTCGTCTAGCCCTTGATCTGCATCGATCATACGTTCTAAAGCTTTTTCAATATCTTCTAGCTGTTCATAAGTTGCATTAATAGATGCTAAAGCTGCAGCTTGAGGCTCTATTGCAGCACGAACTTGTGTAAATTCTTTTAATAAAGATAGTGATGGTTTACTACTTAATATCCAAGTTAAAACATCGGTATCAAACATGTTCCAACTGCTTTCAGGTAGAACTCTTATACCTTGTTTAGGTCTAGAGGAAATTAACCCTTTTGCAGATAGCATTTTAACAGCTTCGCGTGTTGAGCTTCGACTTACATTGTATTGAACACAAAGATCAGCTTCTGAAGGTAAGCCTTCCCCAATAGGATAAGTTCCCTTAACGATTGCTATGCCTAGACTATGAGTTAATTGCTGAGTTAAATTCTGTTTAATAGAAGGTGTCATTTAGCTAAAATCCACTATTATTGTATTAATATGTTATATCATATTTAATTTCAAACAAATATGATATAACTTTATATGTAGATAATAACTAACACATTTAAATACTTTAAAGCCTATTAAAATAAAATAGGTTAATTTTATTACATATTCACAATAGTTGGAGCATTGAAGTGAGTCTATCAACTCAATACACAAGCTTAAAAGATAAAGTTATTTTAATTACTGGCGGTGCAAGTGGTATAGGCGCATCGATGGTTAAAGCTTTTGTTCAACAAAAAGCTAAAGTAGCATTTATTGATTTAAACCAAGATAAAGCCGATGCATTAATTTCTGAATTATCTTCAATATCAAATAATAACATTTGGTTTAAAGCTGTCGACGTTACACAATCTCAAATATTACAACAAGCCATTATTGAAGCAGCAGAATACTTTAATGGTTTCGACGTGTTAGTTAATAATGTGGGTAACGATAATCGTCAATACACAGAAAACATTTCAGCACATGACTGGCATAAATGTATGCAAGTTAATTTAGATCCTGCCTTCTTCTCTTCTCAAATAGCGTTTAAATTAATGAAAGGTAACGCATCTGGTAGCATTATAAACTTTAGCTCGATTAATGCCTTAATTGGTCAACAACACATGACTGGGTATGTTACTGCTAAAGCAGGCTTAATGGGTATGACTAAAGCTTTATCAAAAGAATTCGGCGAATCTAATATCCGAGTAAATGCTATTTTACCTGGCTGGGTTGCAACTGATCGTCAATTATCAAGCTGGTTAACAGAGCAAGAAGAAGAAAAGTGGATGGAATCCATGGCATTAAAAAAAAGAATTAGTCCAGAGGATGTATCGAATTTAGCATTGTTTTTAGCATCTGACGATAGTGCATTAATCACAGGACAAAGCATTATTATTGATGGCGGGAGAATTTAATTGCTAATTCATAAATATGTTGTTGCTGTTGATTGGGGGACCAGCCATTTACGTGCTTTCTTATGTAAAGTAAATGACGATAAAACCCTCACTCTAACTGACAATGCAAAGAGTCTTGGGGTGAACAAAGTAGTTAACAGCTTTGAAAAAACACTATTTGATTGTATTGCTCCTTGGGTTAATAAGTACGGTAAAATCCCAGTATTTATGATGGGACAAATAGGATCAAGTATTGGTTGGAAAGAAACAAGTTACCTGCCCTGTCCAACAAGTCTTGAAGATATAGCTTCAAAGTGTATTAATTTTTCATGTAATGACCATGATATTGTCATTGTTCCAGGAGTAAGTTGTCGTTTAAGTAACGATAACTATGATGTTATGCGCGGTGAAGAATTACAAGTGTTGGGTTGGTTACAGCAAAGCAGTCAGCATTCTATAGGAACCCATTTAATTTGTTTACCTGGTACGCATACTAAATGGGTTTTGGTAAAAGATGGCAAGATAGAATTATTTAAAACAGCTATGACAGGTGAGCTTTTCGATTTGTTAATAAATCACAGTATTTTAATTAAAAAAAACAATAATGCTACATTCGATTTATGCTCTTTTCAAAAAGGTGCCGACTTTACTTTAAAAAGCGAACTAGGGAGTTTTACGCACGGTTTATTTAGTGTTCGCAGTAAACAGCTTTTTGGTGAATTAACTAATTCTCAAGCATATTCATATCTATCAGGTTTACTTATTGGTAGCGATGTTAGAGCAGCAATGAATGCCGAAGAATGGCAATTATCTCAAATTGGCGACGTATCTGTCATAGGTGAAAATAAGTTAAGTCAGCAATTTTCTCAAGTGCTAAAAGCGCACGATATTAAGATGAAAATCTACGAAGTTAGTGAAATAACCTTGTTAGGTTTTAACGCTGTTTATCAGCAGTTTATCGCATTACCTTCTTCTAAATAATAAGCATTGATTTCAAATTTAATAAGGATTACCTTTGAAACAATTTATTGATAAACATCCTGTTGTTGCTATTTTACGCGGAGTATTACCAAGTAATGCCATCAATATTGCACAATGTTTATATGATCATGGTATCAGAGTTATTGAAGTCCCATTAAACTCACCGCAAGCAATAACCTCTATAGCGAATATTGTTGGTGCCCTACCAGAAGATTGCTTAATTGGCGCAGGTACAGTTATTACCTTAGAGCAAGTTAAGCAGGTTAACAATGCAGGAGGTAAGCTCATCATCTCTCCTCATTGTGATATAGATATTATTAACTATTGCCTGGCTAATAATTTAGACGTTATTCCAGGAATAGCAACTCCCACAGAAGCATTTTTAGCTTATCAGGCGGGTGCAAGATGGTTAAAACTATTCCCAGCAGAAACTTATGGCTGCGCTCATTTAAAAGCATTAAAATCTGTTTTGCCAAGGGATGCACACATCATACCTGTTGGCGGTATTTCTCAAAAGAATGCCTCACAATGGCTATCATTTAATGCAATTGCTGTTGGTATAGGAAACAGCTTATATCAAAGTAATGATTCTGTTGATACCGTTACAGCTAAAGTGATCCAATTAAATAAAGTGTTAAACATTAACCTTCTCGATGATAAATAAAAACACATGATGAAAACTGTAACTACTGAACTTCTAAAAGTCATACCTAGCCAATGTCAATTAGGCGAAGGTGTGTTGTGGCATATAGAACAACAGGCAATTTACTGGATTGATATTGAAGCAAAACATTTATATCGATACTTTGTTGCAAACGATATCATGGAAAAATTCACTTTACCGCAACGTATAGGTAGCTTTGCATTTACCCCTATCGACGATCAAATTGTTGCAGCTTTTGAACAAGGTGTTGCTCGTTACAATATAAAAACATCATCTTTAGAATGGCTAAGCCAACCTGAACTTAATATAACAGGTAACCGTTTTAATGATGGGAAGACTGATCAACAAGGTCGATTTTGGGCGGGCACTATGGTGGAAAAGCTAACTACACCAGAACAAAAAGCTTCACTATATTGCATTGATCATCAACTAAACTGCCATATAAAGGTAAACAAACTAAGCATTTCTAATGGCTTATGTTGGAATAAAGCAGGAGATATTCTTTTTCATACTGACTCTCCATCACACAGTATTTTCAAATACGACTTTTGTCAAACAACAGGTTCAATAAGCAATAAACAATTATTTGCCACCACTCACTACTCAGCATTTCCTGATGGCTCAACAGTAGATGCTGACGATCATTTATGGAATGCTCAATGGGGCAATAGTCAAGTGATCCGGTACGACACTAATGGCGATATTGCATTATCAATATTATTACCTGTATCCCAACCTTCCTGCGTAACCCTTGGCGGACCTAATTTAGACTGGTTAATTGTAACAACTGCAAAACAAGGACTGTCTAAAAGACAATTATTAACACAACCTTTAGCCGGTAATGTATTCATATTTCAATTAAATGGTGTGGTTGCTCTAGCTGAGCCTAAATGCACCATTTAGCCTCTCTAATTCTTTCATTACTTAACTTTAATTATTAAAAAACCATCATTAAAAACACAGTATTAATTACATTATTGAAGGAATTAAACTTATAAGTAGACAAGACTTTGGGTTAATGCTTTAATTATTTTATCTTATAAATAGTACTTAATAACCTTATGAATTCTATTGTTTTAGAAAATTCAACCGCCAGAGTAGAAGTTTCCCCATCGTTAGGCGGATCAATTTTAGCTTACGATGTTAATCTTAATGGTCAGTTTATACCTATTTTAAGAGAAGCGAGTAATGCAAAATCGGTTCATGAAAGCGCTAATTTTCCCTTAGTACCTTATTCTAACCGTATTAGACATGGCCAATTTAGCTGGCAAGAAAAAGAAATGACACTTCCACTCAATCATTTACCAGAAAAGCATAGTATTCATGGTCATGGCTGGCTATTACCTTGGGAAATAAAACATAAAACGGATACCAGCTTAACACTGCAATATCACTATAAAACCTCTGACTGGCCTTTTTCTTATAGAGCTGAACAAGTTTTTACACTTAAAGACAACTCATTAACTATCGAATTGTCTGTGATTAATTATTCAAATAACGAAATGCCTGCAGGTTTAGGCTTGCACCCCTACTTCAGTTTAACTGATAACACATCAATTACATGTTCAGTAGAAAAAATGTGGACTGTAGATGATGAATCCATGCCAATAGAGCTTGTTAATGTACCTACAGGTATGACTGATTCAAAAGGGTTATTAGTAACAGGAAGTAATTTAGACAATGTATTTACAGGTTTTGATGGGGCAGCAACAATTACTTGGCCTGAAAGAAAAATAATGGCTAAAATCACAACATCATCAAACTGCAAATTTGCCGTAATATATAGTCCTAAAGGCAAAGATTTCTTTTGTTTTGAACCTGTGACTCATTGCACAGATGCTATTAACTTAGCTCAGAAAGGTGTTAAAAACACTGGAGTTATATCATTAAACCCTCAAGAGAAAGTGACAGTGTCAATGTGTATTTCCCCTGAAGAATTAACAGCCTAATAGGTTTCTATTAAGTACAAATTAACTCAGTAAATTTAAACAACATAAAGAGAAGAGTTTTAACTGAATATCTACGATAAACAAGTTAAAACTCGCACTCAACTGTCTATTCTTAGTTAGCCTTTAATTCAAAAATCAGTGAAGATTGTGGGAATAGTACAGGTAATTGCATACCAAAGTTCATTAATGCTTCACCACTAAATTCTTGCCCTTGAATCTTACTTAAAATAGAAGGTGAATACTCTTTAAGCTGAGTTGGCCAAATAAGTGATAATTTATAAACCTTATCTAGTGCTAAGCCTGCAAACCTAAATTTAGGTGGTGTTGTTCTTTTAGTTTCAGTAACACTATTATAAGCAAACAATGCTTGTGTTTTATCATCATTAATCAAGCCAAAATCAATTGAATCGGTAGTGCTATTTAAGCGCACTAACTCGCCGCTATGTATTAACTTGCGGTGCTTTTTATGTAATGCAATGATGGTTGTTAGCTGTTCGCATTCCTTATCCGTTAGCTCTCTTGGGTCCATTTCAAGTCCCATATGCCCAAAAAATGCTACGGCTGCACGCATTTCCATACTAATGTGACGGCCAGTAATATGACAATCTCTAGGCCCTACATGTGCTCCCATAACTTCTGCAGGAAAGAAGAATGAACAACCTTGCTGAATTGATAACCTATCTAAAGCGTCATTTGAATCTGATGTCCAAACTCTGTCTGTATGTGCCAAAATACCATAATCAACGCGTGCTCCACCCGACGAACAACTTTCAATTTCTACATCAGTATGTTTTTCTTTTAAGCGATCTATTAATTGATATAAAGCATGCGTTTGCTGATGAATAGCTGGCTTACCAAGTGCATTACCGGCGTGATTAATGTCTCTATTCATATCCCATTTAATGTATTTAATTTTCGGGTATTCAGACAAAACATCATCAATCGCATTAAACAAATACTCAACAACTTCAGTGCGAGTTAAATCTAAAACCAATTGATTTCTAAAGATTAATTGTTCATTGCCAGCGGTAGCTAATATCCAATCAGGATGAGAACGATATAAGTCGCTGTCTGGGTTAACCATTTCAGGTTCAAACCATAAACCAAACTCCATACCCTTTTCGTTAACATGCTCAATTAAAGGCGTTAAGCCTTGTGGATAAATTTCTTTATCTACTACCCAATCACCTAAACCAGCGAAGTCTCCTCGACGACCTTTAAACCAACCATCATCTAAAACAAAACGTTCCGCACCTAAGCCAGCAACTTTATCTGCGAGCTGCTTTAAGGTTTCTACATCGTGATCAAAGTAGATACCTTCCCAAGTATTATAATGAACAGGACGAGGCTTTTGACTGTGTTTTGCCGATAATAATTCACGACGAACATACTGATGAAAGCAATGAGATAAGCCACTAAAACCTTGATCGGAAAAGGCTGCATAAAGCGTTGGGCTTTTATACGATTGTTGCGGCTGTAATACAACTTCACCAGGCAGTAATAATTCGCCTAACTGCACATAACTGCGCCCTTCTGCTAATAACTCTGCACGCATCTTATGGTTACCGCTCCACCCAAGGTGAAATCCATAACACTCGCCTGCTTGTTCATGTGTTTGGTTATTGTGCATGACCATGCCAGGGAAATTATCATGAGATGTTTTACCTTTACGGTTTTCTCTAACAAAACTCCCCAAAAATAAATCAAGTGAATTACGTTGAAACTCATTAGACCAACGACCTTCAAATGACATAATTTTATTCATTTGATCTGGTAACGTGAGTGTAGGTGCTGCACACCAGTTAACACTTAGCGGCTTGTCACTTAAATTAACGAGTGTTGTAGAGGCAGACAAAACATCCGTCTCATTATTTAATGATAAATTATGCACCACTTTTATTTGGCGAATATCATCAAGACTTTCAAATACAACTTCATGCTCATGTCGTTGAGTAATATTAACGATGTCGCCGCCAAGTGACCATGCAAAATCTTGATCGACTATTTCAATACCAGGGGCACCTGTAAACCCTTGTCCTAACAAAGGAGATAAAGAGATAGGGGCTTCAACAACAAGTGAACACTTAGCTTCTTGCCGAGTCGACAATAACGTTAACATCTCAGTAGAGGTTTGTGCTGAAAGTATCTTTCCCCAGTAAAGTATAGTGGGAGTTCTATTTTGACAATCAATAATCAAACTAACGTTTTTACTGTTCAATTGAATAACATCGTGCAATGGTTTCATTTAACTATTTCCTTCAAATAACTTTTTTCAATGAGGCTTATTCCACATTTACTAATTTATTTTATATCAATAAATATTAATAGTATATATCATACAAATAAAGTTAATATAGATCTAAAACAAATTAAAAGTATAGATTAATGATAAAAAGTAATATTTGAACAACATTCAAATATTCTCTTCTTATACAGACAACAATAAACAGAGAGTGAAAAAAATGTTAGGTGTTTGCTATTATCCTGAGCATTGGCCCGAATCAATGTGGGCACAAGATGCTAAAGAAATGCGAGAGCTTGGTTTACGTTACGTACGTATTGGTGAGTTTGCATGGTCAAGAATTGAATTTAGTGATGGCGTTTACAGCTTTGAATGGTTAGACCGTGCCATTGAAACATTAGCGGCAGCTGGCTTAGAAGTGATCATGTGTACGCCTACCGCCACACCTCCTAAATGGTTAATTGATAAGTACCCTGACATTTTACCTGTTGATATAAATACAGGTGTAACACGTGCATTTGGCTCACGCAGACACTATGATTTTTCTAGTAAGAATTTTTTTAGAGAAGCAATGCGTATCTCTGAAGTGTTAGCTAAAAGATACGGTGAACACCCAGCCATTTGTGGCTGGCAAACTGACAATGAAATTGCCTGTCATGATAGTACTCATAGTGGTTCTGTTGCGGCAAAAGAAGCATTTCGTGAGTGGTGTAAATCTCGTTACCAAACCATTGAAAAGTTAAATACCGATTGGGGTACTGTTTTTTGGTCAATGGAATATGAAAACTTTGAGCAAATAGACTTACCTATTTTAACGTTAACGGAAGCTCAACCAGCTCATCAATTAGCTTATCGTCGTTTTAGTTCAGATCAAGTGTTAGCTTTCCACAACAAAATGATCGAAATTATACGTCAACATGCGCCAAATAGATTTGTGACCCACAACTTTATTCCTATGATGGACACACAAGTTGATAACTATGCCCTAGCTGAAAATTTAGATTTTGTTAGTTATGATAATTACCCATTAGGCCGCTCAGATTTATTTTTTGCAAACAGACCAGCTGAAGAATTTAAACCTTATATGCGCACTGGTCACCCTGACTATGCAAGTTACGACTTTGATCAAAGCCGTGGGATCAGCAAAAAGAACTTTTGGATTATGGAGCAACAACCAGGTCCAGTAAATTGGGCTCACCATAACCCTCGCCCTGAAAAAGGCATGGTTCGTTTGTGGTCTTGGCAAGCATTTGCACATGGTGCAGATTGTGTTTGCTATTTCCGCTGGCGACAAGCGCCATTTGCACAAGAGCAAATGCATGCAGGTGTTAAACGAAATGACAACTCTAAAGGTGCTGCATGGGCTGAAATAGAGCAAATGCGCGATGAACTTAAAACCGTAGCCTTTTCTGCAGATGCACCAGTACAAGCAAAAGTAGCAATAATTTCAGGAACGACTAATCAGTGGGTTAGCGAAATTGAACGCCAAGCTGACAGCTATAGCCATCATGAAACAGAGTTTTCTTACTATTCAGCTATACGTCAATTAGGTTTAGTCGTAGATTTTATTTCAATGGATAGTGACTTTAGTCAATACGATTTAATTCTTGCGCCATGCTTGCCTATTGTTAACGACGCTTTTATAGAAAAATGTAAAAACGCAAAAGCTCACTTTGTATTTGGTCCTCGCTCAGGTGGCAAAACAGATGAACTGTCATTAGCGCCAAACTTACCACCAGGTAAACTACAAGCTTTAGTGCCTATTCAAATAATTTCTACTGAAACTATACGCCCTGATTGCAGTGAAACACTTATCTACAAAGGTAAAACGTTTGAAAGTCGTTGTTGGAGAGAAGAGATTCAGATCAATGAAAACGTCAACATTAGTGCTCTATATCATGATGAAAACCCAGCAATAGTTCGACATGGTAATACAAGTTATATCGCTACTCTTACATGTGATAACTTCTTAATTGAATTGTTTGATGATTTAGCCAATGAAATGGGTATTACAACCATAAGATTACCTAAAGACATGCGCATGGTTCATCGTGGAGATATGACTTATGTATTTAACTATGCAGGTCATGCTCAAACATTCCCAATAGAAAACGTAGGTTCTTTTTTATTAGGGCAAGCCAATATGGCACCTTATGATGTAGCCATCATTAAACTAAATAGTTAAATTTAAAACCAATAACTACAGTAAAATGATTACAAAAAACAAAGCCCTTTTTAGATAAATAAGGGCTTTTTACTATATAGTGATCAAACACTTATTTAAAATAAATCAAACCTAATAATACAACTACCTTACCTAAGCCTGTTTCTTGTATGTGTTACTTTCCATTAAAGGATTCTTACCAGGTTGATCATCTTTAAATAAAAATCAAAGTAGATAAAACACCTTTATTTAATCAATAAAAAAGGAGCTATATTAGCTCCTTTATATAAATACATGATGAATTAGTTAACGATTAACTCTTCATTTTTAAAAGAGAGTGTAGCTTTTCCGCCAAACACAAACTTATTGATTAATAGTGCAAATGAAACACATGAGATAAGTGTTACAAACATAAGATGAATGTAATGCAAACCAAATGGTGCATGAAACGGTGAGAATTCAAAAGAAAGTAATCCATATAAAACCACACCAAACAGCACTGCAGCTATTCCTGCATTTGCATGAACACCTTTGAACAATAAGCCTACAATAAAGATCGATAGTATTGGCATACTAAATAAACCCCATAGTTGCTGTATTAAGTTTATTATACTATCAGCCTGTTGATATACAGGAACCAAGGCCAATGTTAAAAAGGTTAATCCTACGGTTATCCAAGCACTTAGCTTAGGTACATTAATATCTTTGTTAATATAAGGTTCGTGAATATCACACACATATAATGCTGTCGCAGAATTTAGGTTACTGTTATAAGTTGAAAGTACCGCTGCGGCCATTGCTGCGGCAAAAATACCTGATAACCATGCAGGTAATAAATCACCAACAATTTGGCCATAGGCTGCGTCACCAATATCACCGTACAACTTAAATGAAATAATACCCGGTATTACAATTATTGCGGGTACAATAATAATACGAATACCCATCGCAGCAAACACACCTTTTTGTGCTTCTTTTAAGTTAGGGGCAGCCATTGCTCTTTGAGTAATAACTTGGTTAGTACCCCAATAAAACATTTGAATAAATAACATACCGGTTAATAGCGTATGCCAAGGAATAGGTGAATCGTCACCGCCAATTAATGTTAAACGCTCCGCAGGAATACCTGAAAAATCATAGTCAATCGCATTTAAGGCTAAGAATACAACGGTAATTGCCATCGCAAGTAATAATACCCCAGAATAAGTATCAGACACTGCTACAGCACGTAAACCACCAAATATAGAGTACATAGCACCAATTGCAGCAAATGCTACGGCTATATACATAAGTGGAATATCAACTTGAAACATTGTTTTCATAAACAACGCTCCAGAATAAATAACCGCAGGACAAAATATTAATGCGCTACTTAAGAAAAACAACGCACCAATAACAGCACGAATATGCTTATTGTTATATCGCTTTTCTAATAATTCAGTTGTAGTAGTACAGTTATATTTGTAATAAACAGGTAAAAACACTTTAGCTAAAATAAATAAACCAACCACAGCTGCAAATTCCCACCATGCGAGTAATGCCATTTGGTTTCCGTTAGAACCTACAAGCTGATCTGTACTTAAATTTGTTAAAGTAATTGAACCTGCGACAAAATACCAAGCTAGACCACCACCAGCTAAAAAGTACTCTTTATTTTGCGCTTCAGCCCCGCTCCCTACTTTTCGTCCATGACCACGACATTTCAAATAGGTTAATAAGCCTATTAAAGCTGTTACAAAAACAAATACGAATATTTGAATTAAATTATCTGACATTTATAATTTCCCCAATCAGCTTGTTATATTAAGTATGGTTAGCTTTAGTGACTTCTAACTTGATACTTTTTATTTTATGTAAATGACTAAAATTATTATTTTTAATAATCAATGTGTTTAATTGATAAATAGAAACTAACATTGCGTGAATAGCTGATAAATAACCCTTTTTATTTAGCTCAAACAACTGCTCCGCATTTAAACCTTGAAGTTTATCTTCATTTATAGTGCTTAAACCTTTAAGTGTCTGTGTTGTCCCATCTTCGTAGGCTATTTTTACGTCTATCAATTTAATTAAATTAAGTGACTCAATACACTGAATAAATTCATACGACTGCATATCGCTTTTTAATTCAGCCTCAAGTAGTTTTGTTTTTTGATGCAGATAAGGTGTAGCATTTTTGTCTTCGTCAAATAATGCATCCCCCTTTGTTTTAGAAAATATAGGGTTTGACTCATCAATACCTACCGTATAGCTTTTATCGTCATTAGGTGAACGCATTAAATAAAATGGATAGGTTTGCATCGCACTTGGTTTATAAACAGCGGTCCATTGGTCATTTTCAACATATACGTTTGTATTAGCTTCAAAACTTGTCAGAATAGACAGTCTCAAATGTCCATTTAGATTGTCGCGCATAAAAAACACAGGAAAACTACTTACAGCCTTTCCTATCTCATCAACACGCAAATTCATAATATGTAACTTATTCGCAAATTTAACAGCACTGTTTAAGTGAACTTTTAACTCGCTATGGTTATTACTTTTTACTTCAACTAGTTCTTTCATATTACTTTTCAGCTTATTTTGTGGCAGATAACCATTGATTAATAAAGTGACGATGAGGTTGTAACGTTTGTAACATTTGTTCTGTTAATTGCTCATTACGCTTGATTAGACGATCAGCTTGCAAATGCTCTTGATATAAATGTTGCTGAACCGTAAAGTCAGGTTTAAACCCCATACCATAAAGAACATACTGATAACTTGCTGCCGGAAACAATTCATTTGCTCCTTGAAAGTCACTAATAGTCGGGCCTTTATACTTCCAAATTGCCAAATCTTCTTTTAACGACTCCGGGATAGTTTTAGGATCACAGTGGGCTTGCCAATATGGTTCTTTTCGCTTGGTTAACATGTAGTGCAATTTCAAGAAATCGATAATACGCCCCCAACGATAGTCCATTTGGCTATTAAAACGTTTGGCTGTAATAAGCATGTTCTCTTTACTAGCAGGTAAATTTTCTGCTATGTACCGTGCAGAAATTTCAACTAACATTATCGCTGTTGCTTCTAAGGGCTCAACAAAGCCTGCAGACATACCAACCGCTACGCAATTTTTTTCCCAGAAACGTTCATGGTAACCTGGCTTATAACTAATTTTACGACAAGAAATACCTTCACCAGCCTTTCCTAAATATGTACGTAAATTATTTTCAGCTTCATCGTCTGTTATATATTTACTTGAATACACATGGCCTACGCCTCTTCGATGCGTTAAACCTATATCCCAAATCCAGCCAGTATTTTGGGCAGTAGCTATTGTATGTGTGGCAACAGGGTCATCATCATTTTCATAAGGAACTTGCATAGCTAAAGCACTATCATTAAACAATACATCATCTACTGGCTTAAATGGCACTCCTAAGGTTTTTCCGAGTAATAAGGAGGACGCACCGGTGCAATCTACAAATAAATCAGCATCAACTTCGTTATGTTCATTTAAAACAACTGACTTAATACTACCGTCGTTTGATAAGGTCACACTTTTCACAGTATCGACAATCTGAGTAACATTAAGCTTATTGATACAATGCTCTTTTAACATTTCGCCCAACATAGATGCGTCTAAATGATATGCATAATTGCATGTACCTTGATACTCACCTTCAGCGAATGTTCTTGGCGCTAATCCTTTCTCACATATATGATGTTGAAAGTTTGATTCAATAGCATAATTTTCAATGTTATTGACATAAGGGGCTAAGTCAATACGTCCGTAACCTAATGGAACCGTAAAGGGATGATAGTAAAAATCGCCGTTACCATGAACCCAATTAGTAAACTTTGCCCCTTGTTTAAAAGCCGCGTGACATTTTCTAAAAACGTCGCTTTCTTTTAAACCAATATCTTGAAGTGTATTTTTTAAAGTAGGCCAAGTACCTTCACCAACACCAATGGTTGGAATATTTGAAGATTCAATTAAAATAACGTTTACGGAGTTATTCGAGGCACTTTTATGATGAGATGCAATAATAGAAGCAGTTAACCAACCAGCCGTTCCTCCTCCAACTATTGCAATTGTTTTTACAGTATTTGTCATTTTTAACACCTTTAACTAAGTTTCAGTTATTATTTTTTAACGATAACTTTAGTCGTTTATTAAGAAAAACAATGAAAATAACACTGTTTATTTCTCTTAATAAAACACTCAGTTCAACTAATTGTTTTATTAAGAAAAAATGGCCTGATTAATTTTTCTTTCAGACCATAATTTTCTATATCAATTTAAATGATATAACTACTTAAAACTTAGCACGAACACCTATTGCATAACGAGATCCGTTATCTTCGATGTTATATGCTTGATTAGCAAAACGACCTGTTTGTACTAACTCTTCTTCAGTAATATTAATACCTTCAAAGAATACAGATACATTTTCTGAAACATCGATGCTAGCGCTAATATCTAATTGGCCAAATGTTTGAGTGTTAACTGGTTCACCATTAAAACCGTTATCAGCTAAGCGTAAGAAGCCTTCACGATTATTATAAGCTACTCGTGCTTGCCAAGTATCAGCTTCATAAAACACAATAAGGTTTTGAGAGTCGCCTAAACCTTCTAATCCAAATGATGTTCCATCTTCGTCACTATCAACCACAGTAGCGTTAGCTGTAAAACCAAAACCATTCTCAAAGATATGTGTTAAAGCAATTTCGTAACCAGTAACAGTTTTAACATCACCATTTTGTGGACGTGCAACAGTATATGTTTCAAATTGACCGTTTAGTTCAGCATCTACTTGAGCATTGGTGTCCGTACAAAGTGCACCGGCACAATTATATTCAGGGCCTACACGGTCGGTTAATTCATAAGATTCAGCTCCAGTACTAACACTGATAAAATTATCAACTTCTTTACTAAATACAGCGAATGAAAATAGACTTGCATCGTTATAATACCATTCGTAAGAAATGTCCCAGTTTTCAGAAGTAAATGGCTTAAGCGCTGGATTACCGCCTGATGCTGTTAATGTTTGACGACGAGGCTCACCAAATACCGTAGCAGGAGACATTTGAGACAAGGTAGGACGAGTTAGTGAATCATATGCTGCAAATCGTAACACCATGTCTTCTTGAATTTCTAATTTAACATTTACACTCGGAAGTAAATTAGAATAGCTGCTTGAGTTACTTATGTTTTGAACAGGACCAAATACATTTTCAAACAACGTAGGATCCGTTGTTACTACAACATCTGCAATATCACTTTGCACAGCCATCGCGTTAACACTTGTTGTTGAGTATCTAGCACCAACATTTACCGTTAACGGCATATCACCTAGCTCATACCCAAATGTAAAATCGGCATATAGGCTAGTAATATCTTCATTAATTGTATAACGATTATTTTGTAATACCGGTTCAATTGGTGCACCTTGGTCAGCTAAGAAATTATTCATAGCATCACCATCAAAAGTATAAAAAGTATCAATTAATCCAGGGAAGTAGTTCTCTGCAGTAAAAGATTCAAAACCTATTACATCGTTTGGAGCTTCTGTACCGTATCCACAGAAAGCACATTGACTCGCAAAAATTTGGAAACTTGATTTTTCACGCTCTTGACGATAAATACCAAATTTAGCATTTTCGAATACATCTCCGTCAGCTTCGTAAATAAAGTCGGCTTTAAATTCGTTAACTTCATCTTCATCTGTAAAAGTGTTACCTATTTCGTTGTAATGTAAACGAGATAGTGAAGCATCAGGTAATGAACCATTTTCAAAGCCATCATGTAAAACGGTTGGAATAGCACCTGTACCATCAAACTCATAGTTATTTAAAATACCAACTACGTTGAAACGATCTTGTCCCGCTCTATCATTTTCAGCACTTGATGTTGAAACATCGAATGTTGCACTTAATTGATCAGATACCTGCCACTCAACATTTATACCAAAACCATCAGTAGAAACATCACGTGAATTACGAGTATGTGATACAAAATCAGTTGCGCCGCCAATTTGGTCAAACGTCAATAATGTACGTGTTTCTGAATCAATCGTTGCGTTGTTAACACGACCAGGTTCAAACCATGATGCTAAATCAGTTGCAACAGAGTCAACTTCAAATTTTGAAACAAAACCATCAACAGTAATACTTATATCTTCAGAGGGTGCGTATTGAAGTACTAAACTTGCATTAGTACGTGTACGCTCTTGATTATCAACAATTTGATCCCAGTTACGAGGAATATATGCATTAGCAAATAACTCTTCTCCAGCAGTTGTCTGAATCGATCTACCCGGCATCCAACCTGCAGTTTCTATACGGTTAATTTGAACATCGCGCTCGGAATGACTTACCGCTAATAAAACACCAACTGTATCATCCGCAAACGTATTACTTACTAGTATTGAAGCTGCTGGTGAAGTTTCTTCAGAAAGACTTTCATACATGCCCTTTATTGAACCAACAACCTGAAAACCATTATAATCAAATGGTCTAGCCGTTGAAATATCGATAGTACCACCGATACCACCTTCTTGAAGATTAGCTACAGAAGTTTTAAAAACGTCTGCTCCTGTAATTTGGTCTGCAGCAATAATGTCGAAGTTAAACTCTCTACCTGCACTATCAGTTGCAATCTGACGACCATTAACTAGAACAGTGTTAAATTGTGGGCCAAAACCACGAACTGTTACCGCTTGGCCTTCACCACCACTACGGTCGATTGAAACACCTGTGATTCGTTGTAGTGATTCTGCTACGTTTAAATCCGGAAATTTACCTAAATCTTCAGCAGCAATACCATCTGAAACAGTATTGGAATGTTTTTTATCTACCATTGCTGCTTTCAAGCTTCCTAACATACCTGTTACAGTAATAACTTCAACTTCCTGTTCTTTAGCTGTGTCTTCTGCTATTGCACTAGTGCTTGATAAAGCTCCAGCTACTGCTAAAGCGATAAGTGATCTTTTTGTAAGAGTTAAACCTTGACTTGTTGACATAATCTTCCCCATTCATTGTTATAATATTTTGTCGATTGGCATCACTTAAGATCACCAACCCCATACAAGCTATTAAGCCTATTTATCTTATAATTACAGTTGAGGTGTAATAATGTCAACTATTACCACAATAGATAATCAATATATTTTAGGTGACGTAGCAAAAAACATCCAATAAAAACATATAAACCACTGTTTTAATTAAAATAAAAAACTTAAAACCTTAATAAGGTTATATTCTTATTTCTTAATCAGATTTATCTTGATACTGAAAAAATTAAGTACAATTATTAAATACCTGTATTTTCATTTAATAGTCATTGTAAATTAAAACTGCATTTTTATTGCATTTCAGTATTGCTAAATAAATTAATAGGTCTAGTTAAATGTCAGCTATTAAAATAAACATTTAACAATAGTCACCCTTCATATTGTTAACTCAATGAATAACAATAACTAACTAAAAAATAAAGATAAAATATAAAAAACACAATAAAACCAACTAAACCGTTTTTTTATTTAACTTATAACTAAGTGATTTATTACAGACCATTAACTTTCTCTGTGTATAAACATAAGCATATATAAATACATTAATTACATATGGAACAACATGTTAAAAATATAATGACTTTTTTTGTTCAATGTGATTTTTTCTGCTACTAACTTCTTATACTAATTAAAGCTGAAATCTTATTAGTTTCTACTGCAAAAAAATAATATTTGATAATTTAATCACATTCATTTATCTTATAAATAAGACTTTACTGATTGAGTGATAAATGAACGTATTAGTTACCGGTGGTATGGGTTACATAGGTAGCCATACCTGTTTGGCATTACTTGAGGCAGGATTTACTCCTGTTATTTACGATAATCTATCGAATTCAAGCGTCAAGGTGTTAGAGCAATTAAAGGCAATTTCTAACTACGACTTTAACTTCATAGAGGGTGATATAGCAGATACTGCAATGCTAGAAAGTGTATTTAGAGATTACAATATACCGGCTGTCTTTCATTTTGCCTCATTAAAAGCTGTGGGCGAATCAACCGAGCAACCTTTACGCTATTACGATAATAATGTCTCAGGTACCTTAAATTTACTCACTGCAATGGATAATTGTGGAGTTAAACAAATTGTATTTAGTTCTTCAGCAACGGTTTATGGTGACCCTCAATACTTACCTATTGATGAGCAACATCCCATTTCTGCAACTAACCCATACGGTTGGACGAAAGTGATGATTGAACAAATACTTAACGATTGGTGTTTAGCAAATAAAAACAACCTTGCTATTTCGTTACGCTATTTTAATCCTGCGGGTGCTCATCAAAGTGGTTTACTCGGGGAGAGTCCAAATGGTATCCCTAACAATTTGATACCTTACATAGCGCAAACAGCGGTAGGGAAAAGAGACTGTGTGAATGTGTTTGGTAATGATTACAATACAGAAGATGGTACAGGTGTTCGTGATTATATCCATATTTTAGATCTAGCAGCAGGACATGTTGCTGCTTTTTCAACACATAAAGAAGATAATGGTTCGTTTGTTTATAACTTAGGCACGGGTAAAGGATACTCTGTTTTAGAAATAATTAACGCTTTTTCATCATCAGCCAAAGTTAAAATCAACTATCAATTTGCGCCTCGACGAACAGGTGATATTGCTAGTAATTATGCAGATTCTTCACTTGCAGAAAAAAAGTTAGGCTGGCAAGCCCAATTAAACATTAAATCGATGACTGACGACACATGGCGTTGGCAGTCTAAATACCCCAATGGTTTGGAATAAAAAATGAATAATTTAGAGTTCACTCATCGTCGAAAAAACCCTCTTACAGGTGACTGGGTATTAGTTTCCCCTCATAGAAACAATCGTCCATGGCTTGGTGCCACGGAAGATGCCCCTGTTATAGAGTTACCAAAGTATGATGAAAGCTGTCCGCTTTGTCCGGGCAATGAGCGAGCAGAAAACAAAGAAAACCCTGATTACAAACATACACATGTATTTGTTAATGACTTTGGTGCATTAACCGAAGAAACTCCTGAATCAGCACAAATGAATGATGAACAACACCCGTTGTTTGAAGCTAATGTTGCCCATGGTGAGTGTCGAGTTGTTTGTTTTTCTCCAGACCACAACAAATCTCTACCCCAATTAACCGTTGATGAAATTAAAGCCGTAGTAGATACCTGGCAATCAAATTATGTTGAGCTGGCAAATAAGTATACCTGCGTAAGTATATTTGAAAACAAAGGTGCCGTAATGGGCTGTTCTCAGCCGCACCCTCACGGTCAAATATGGGCTCATGAACATTTATCAACTGAAATAGAACAAGAAAATCAACAGCAACTTGATTATCAAAATAAATACGGTAAATCATTATTAGCAGACTATGTTGAACATGAGAGTACAAAAGCCGATCGTATTGTTACAGAAAACGAGCATTGGATAGTAGTTGTGCCTTTTTGGGCAGCATGGCCTTTTGAAACTTTATTAATTGCTAAAGATAATATTGAACATTTTGGTCAATTAAACGACCTACAAAAAAACAGCCTAGCGCAAATACTTCAAGAGCTAACAATACGTTACGATAATGTTTTCAATTGTAGTTTCCCTTATTCAATGGGTTGGCACAGTGCGCCTGAAAATGGTGCTGATAATAGCCACTGGCGCTTACATGCTCACTTTTACCCTCCACTATTACGTTCGTCTACCGTTAAGAAATTTATGGTTGGTTACGAAATGCTTGCCGAAAGTCAACGAGATCTAACAGCTGAAACCGCCGCTAAAATATTGCGTTCAGTGAGTACAACACACTACAAAAAGGAGCTAATAAATGACAAATAATAGCTTTAATGAAAAATTCGAAGAAATTTATAAGCAATCTGCTCAAGCTATTTCTATAGCTCCAGGGCGAGTTAACCTCATTGGTGAGTTTACTGACTACAATAACGGGTTTGTATTACCTTGCGCATTAGAATTCGCAACACGCATCCTTTACAAAAAACGTGAAGATAATAAAGTTGTTGTGCATTCTCTACACTACCCTGGCGAGCATGACGAATTCAGTATCGACGGCGACATTACTCCAGGCGAGTCCCAATGGGGCAATTATATTCGTGCCGTTGCTTTTGTATTTAAACGTCAAGGTCATCAACTATGCGGTCTAGATTTATTAATCGACAGTAATGTACCGCAAGGCAGCGGTTTATCGTCATCGGCTGCTTTAGAAGTTTCTATGGGCGGGATTTTTAATCAAGCTTGTCAATTAAACCTATCAGGCCAAGCGATAGCCTTATTAGGTCAAGAAGCTGAAAACGACTTTATGGATTGCCAATGTGGCATCATGGACCAATTAGTTTCGGCTAATGGTAAAAAGGGTCATGCCCTATTAATGGACTGCAGAAGCTTAGAAACTCAATCAGTTAGTATTCCAGAAGATTTATCTATCGTTATTGTTAACTCAAACTACCCTCGCAAACTTGTCGACAGCGAATACAATCAACGTCGAATAGATTGCGAAGAAGCAGCAAGCAAAATGTCTGTCAGCAGTTTGCGCGACGCGACTTTAGATAATTTGAATGCCGCTCGTTCAATCATGACAGATAATGAATACAAACGTGCACACCATGTTATCACTGAAAATCATCGTGTATTAAATGCGGTTGAAGCACTTAAAAATAACAATATGAAAACTTTAAGAGAACTAATGACAGCCTCACATCAGTCATTAAAAAATGATTTTGAAGTAACGGTTCCTGAAACTGATGGATTGGTACAAATATGCCAAGAAGCATTAGGTACACAAGGTGCTGTACGTATGACAGGTGGTGGCTTTGGTGGTGCGATAGTGTGTTTATGTCGTCATGACGATATTGCTAAAATTAAAGAGGCGGTTGAAGCGCAGTACCACGCTCGTTTTAATATTCATGCTTCTATTTACGTTGGTAAAGCGGGTGATGGCTTACAGGTTTCAGAGCTTTAAACCTTTAGGGTAATACTCTTTAAGCTACCTAGTTAGCTTTAACTTACAAAATATAGGTTATTCAGCAGTTATTTTGGTTTAGGCTGATACACATAATGTAGTATCAGTAATCAAGGATTAATTATGCAAAATATTCATTGGGGAGTTATTGGCTGTGGCAATATTGCACATCAATTTGCCCGCGGGATAAAAAAATTAGATAACTGTTCAATTGTCGCAGGTGCTTCCCTTACGACAGGACGAGCTGAAAGCTTCGCTAAAACTCACCAAATACAAAGTTCGTATACCAATTATCAATCGTTAGTGAACGATCCCAATGTTCATGCCGTGTATATAGCGACTACGCATAACTTTCATTTCGAAAATATTAAACTGTGTTTAGAAAAGGGTAAACATGTACTCTGTGAAAAACCCTTTACTATTAATGCTGAACAAAGCAAAACACTCGCCGTTTTAGCAAAGCAAAATAACTGTTTTATGATGGAATGTGTTTGGACACGATTTCTTCCTACTATTCAGCATTTAAGTCAATTGTTAGCACAAAATGTTATTGGTGATGTACACACTGTAAAAGCTAATTTTAGTATTTGCAGTAAAGTAGATCCAGGACACAGACTTCGTAATAAAGCTCTTGCAGGCGGTGCATTGCTCGACCTTGGCATTTATCCATTAACGCTAGCTTCTATAGTCTTTGGAGACACTCCTAGCAAAATACAAAGCTCTGCGGTTATGAATGAAGATGGCATAGATGAAAGCTCATGTTATTTACTTGAATATGAACATGGACAACGCGCCATACTTTCTTCATCTATTACAGAATATGCGCCTAATGACGGAATAATTTCTGGCAGCAATGGTTATATAGTCATACCTAACTTTCTTGGCGCTCAAGAATTACACGTCCATATTAACGATCAGCCAAGCCAAATACTTAGTTTTCCTTTCGACGAAGATGACAACTTTGTTTTTGAAACATCTCACGCAATGGAATGCATCCGACAAAATAAATGCGAAAGCGATATTTTACCTTTAAATAAAACAACAGCAATGATGACTTTAATGGATACATTACGAAAACAATGGGGACTTAAATATCCAGGGGAATAAATACATAAGCTATGTGTTTCAAAATAGATAATGTTAAATTTTAAATAACAAAACGGAAAAATATGAAGATTAAAAACAATAAAACATTAATGATAACCGTAATGCTGTTTAGTTACTTACAATTTTCAAATGTAGTAAATGCGACTCCAATATCAAACGATGTTAGTAAACAAGTGCCTGAAGAACTACAAAAGAAATTACCGGTAGATGTTGCTCCTGAACTTGCAGAAAAAGGACAACTTACTGTTGGTGTTAGAACTATTGAGATTACTAATCCTGCTCAATTTGATCCTAATACTCAAACACAAAAAGACAGAAAACTAACCCTTGAAGTATGGTATCCAAGCAAAGTAAATAAAGCAGACGTGAAAACCAGTTATGAAGATGAAACTCGATCAGGTATTCCATTTTCAATTCAGGCCGATGCCTTTCGTAATTCAAAAGTATTAAAACCTAGTGGCGATGTTAAATATCCATTAGTTATTCTTTCACACGGTTACACCGGCTACAGATCTTTAATGTATTATTTAGCAGAGCATTTAGCATCACACGGATATATTGTTGCTGCAATCGATCATACCGATTCAACAAATGCTGAAGTAGACCTAATAAACACTCCTTTTTCTGGATTTTTTAGTACGTTGTTAAATCGTTCACGTGATCAACAATTCACGCTAGATTACCTCACTACAACAGAAAATTTTGTTTCAGCAGCTATGAATAAAAACAAAGCAGGTCTGGTTGGCTATTCAATGGGAGGTTACGGCGCTGTAAATACTATTGGCGGCTGTTATGACTTTACAGATGCAACAACATCAATTTTTACAGGTATTAAAGATCCGGTACAAATAGAAAAAATAAAAACATTACTTAATAGTTGTGCTGGCGGACAATACAAAAATGCAAAAGTAGACTCAAAATGGCAAGCCGTAATCGCTATGGCTCCATGGGGTGGGCAGCACAATGTGTTTAACACTCAAGCATTAGCAAAAATTAACACACCTGTTTTATACATTTCTGGCGATTTAGATGATATTTCAGATTACACATCTATAAAATCTCTTTACGAGAAAACAGGTACTCAAGATAAATACTTACTTACCTATAAAAATGCTCGACATAACATAGCGCCTCACCCTGCTCCGTCAGTTGCAAAAACCAGTGAGCTAGATATTGGTCATTATTACGAACCAGTATGGGATCACACCGTACTTAACAACAACAATAAGCATTTTGGCCTAGCGATGATGGATTGCTATATAAAACAGCAGAAAGATAAATGCAGCTACTTAGACTTATCTGAAAACTCTAACCAAATACCTATTGATGGCAAAACACCTGAAGCTTGGAAAGGATTTGATCACCGTTATTCAACAGGTATGGAATGGAAAAAAGGTAAATAAATAGATGTAATTTATACCTTAGTTAATAACTAAAAAGCACCTACATATTATTTAGATGTAAGTGCTTCTTTTATCTAACTAGCGTAACTTAGTGATTGGAAATTGTCATTTATAACGTTTGAATTAAAAGAGAATAAGTGAGATTAAGTATCTCCCTTATTTTATTGTTTCAACCTTAATGACAATAATGACGCTATAGCTAAAAACAAACTTGAAACCCACAAGCACGCTTCTAAACCATATTCTTGATATATCCAGCCGGAAAGCACAGTGCCAACCAACCTTCCCATAGCATTAGCCATATAATAAAAGCCAACATCTAGAGAAACGCCATCACTTCCGGCGTAACTCACTATTAAGTAACTATGCAATGATGAGTTAATAGCAAAAACAGCGCCGAATATAAGCAAACCAACAATAATTGATGCATGAATAAAGAAATCAAAATGTAGTGCTAACGCAATAGCTGCAGGGATCAACGTTAAATAACTCGCCCACAAGAATGCTCCTTTTCCTGTTGGCACTTTACCTTGTTTTTTCCCGGTAAAATAAGGTGCAAAAGACTGTACTATGCCATAGCCAATAACCCAGGTTGCCATAAAACCACCAACCCACCCGTGATCCCAATTAAAGGTTACAGCTAAAAAAACAGGTAGCGCGACTACAAACCAAACATCTCTCGCGCCAAATAAAAACAATCGCGCTGCAGATAAAGTATTTATGGCCAAGCTTTTAGAAAAAATATCAGTAAACTTAGGCTTACTCTTTGCCTTACCTAAATCTTCTTTTAATGCGATTAAGCTAAATATCCATACAAGAGCTAGCAAAGAAGCCATTAAAATAATGGCGCCTTTAAACTCAAGTAAAGTAAGTAATACTCCACCTAAAAAGAAACCAACACCTTTTAATGTGTTTTTAGACCCAGTAAGAATCGCCACCCACTGATAAAGCTTTCCTTCAGCTCCTTCAGGCACAAGTAATTTTATTGAGCTTTTAGCGCTCATTTTATTTAAGTCTTTAGCAATACCCGACAAGGCTTGAGCACACATAACATAAATAACCGTTAACATTTCTGCAGGAACAGCCAGCATAGCTAAAGCAATTATTTGCATAGCCAAGCCAATATTCATGGTTTTGTTTAAACCCAACCTTGCGCCTAACCAACCACCAACAAGGTTGGTAATAACGCCAAATACTTCATAAAACAAAAACAGCATGGCAATACTTAATGGCCCATAACCTAACTGATGAAAATACAGCACAACCAACATGCGTAACGCACCATCAGTTAAAGTAAACGCCCAGTAATTACCTGTAATAACTAAATACTGTTTAATTTGTGGCGATAAATCTTTGAGTGATAATAGCCCCATAATAAATTAGTCTTTATCAGCCAAGCCAACCATACGCACTAGCTCGGCTGTACGGTTTGCATAACCCCATTCATTGTCATACCAAACATAAAGCTTAACCTGAGTATCATTTACCACCATGGTTGATAACGCATCAACAATGCTAGAGCGAGGATCAGTTTTATAGTCAATAGACACCAAAGGACGTTCTTCATAGCCCATAATATTTTCTAACTCGCCTTCAGCTGCTTGTTTCAATAATTGATTCACTTCATCAACCGTTGTGCCGCGCTTAACTTCAAATACACAATCGGTGAGTGATGCATTTGTTAAAGGCACTCGTATCGCATGGCCGTTTAACTTTCCTTGCAACTCAGGAAAAATATGAGTAATCGCCGTAGCCGAACCTGTTGTTGTAGGAATTAAACTGGTACCACAAGAACGAGCTCTACGTAGATCTTTATGAGGTGCATCTATAATAGTTTGGGTATTGGTAATGTTATGAATAGTTGTCATCGAGCCATGCTTAATACCAATTTTTTCATGAATAACTTTAACCACTGGCGCTAAACAGTTTGTAGTACATGAAGCGGCAGTAACAATAGGATGAACGGCTTTGTCGTATAAGTTTTCGTTAACACCCATAACAATATTCAGCACGCCATCTTCTTTTACCGGTGCAGTAACAACCACACGCTTAACACCTTGATCTAAATAAGCTTGTAATAAAGCTTTAGTTTTAATTTTACCTGAAGCCTCAATGACCACATCACAGCCTGACCAATCTGTATCTTCAGTTTTTGTATTTTGTGTACAAGGAATTTTATGACCATTAATCACCATAAAACCAGCCTCGTGCGAAACCTCATGATGCCAACGGCCATGCACTGAGTCAAAAGCCATTAAATGAGCAAAAGTTGCAGCATCTCCAGCAGGATCGTTAATCTGAACAATTTCAACCTCATCCCAATCAAACGCTGCTCTCATTGATAAGCGTCCCATTCGGCCAAAGCCGTTAATGCCTACTTTAATCGTCATAATCATGTCCTAAGTGTTAATTAAGTTGTTGTTAAATTTATAAATATGAATTGAAATAATCTAGCTGAGATAAATTCTTTAAAGACTTAGGTCGAACTTTCTGAATTTCAGTAATCACTCGACTACCTGACCAACCCATAGCTAAAAGAATAAGCCCAATAACCAAGCCCGTTCTACCAGAGCCACCTTTACAATGAACAGCAATAGTCCCTTTATTATTTATTACCGCTAAAATTTCAGCCTTGTGCTTTTCCCAATTAGTTTCAAACGCTTGAGTTGGCGCCTCATCGTCTAAAATAGGTAATTGAAGCCACTCTATCTCTTGCTTGTTACATTCAATAGGTAAAGATGTGGCATTGTTCTTCTCTATTTCTTCATCGAACATTAATGTAATTAGCATATCTGTACCGGCTTGCTTAAGTGTTGAAATAGAGTCAACTAAACTTGCATCTTTTGTTCCCGGACAAGGTGTAAAAATAAGCTGAGCGCCATTATCAAGTTTCAAAATATCAAAAGGGTGAGATTGCATAGTTTTTTCCTAAAAGTAATAAATTAAGATTTTTGATCAAACCAATCATTCGTCCGATTGATGATGTAAACCAACGACAACATAACAGGTACTTCAACCAGTACTCCCACAACAGTCGCTAAAGCCGCACCAGAATGTAAACCAAAAAGTGATATAGCCACCGCAACCGCCAGTTCAAAAAAGTTAGATGTACCAATTAAACATGCAGGAGCCGCAATGTTATGAGGTAATTTCATCCATTTAGCAGCTAAATAAGCAATAATGAAAATACCGTAAGTTTGCAGAATAAGAGGAATAGCAATTAAGCCAATGGTGCCAGGCTCAGATATAATGGTATTTGCTTGAAAGCCAAATAATAAAACCACCGTAGCTAATAACCCAATAACAGACCATGGTTTTAGTTTTGATAGAAAGTGATTTAATGAAGTTTCGGCATTGCCTTTATTTAAAAGCTTTCGCGTTACTACACCAGCGATTAAAGGCAGTAAAACATAAAGCACAACCGATATAAGTAAAGTTTCCCACGGTACTTGAATATCGCTTACACCTAATAAGAATGCAGAAATAGGCGCAAAAGCGAAGATCATAATGACGTCATTAATCGACACCTGCACTAACGTATAATTAGGATCGCCTTTCGTTAATTGCGACCATACAAAAACCATGGCAGTACAAGGAGCCACACCTAACAAAATCATACCGGCAATGTATTCTTGAGCAGATGCAGGATCAACCAAACCAACAAAGAAAAAATTAAAAAACAACCAGCCCAAACCAGCCATAGTAAAAGGTTTAATCAACCAATTTATAACAAGTGTTAATACCAAGCCTTTAGGGTTTTTACCGACATCTTTTATTGCTGAAAAATCTATTTGAACCATCATGGGATAAATCATTACCCAAATAAAAATGGCGACAACAATATTCACATGAGCAAATTCAAAGCCAGCAATCACTTCAAAAGCACTGGGCTGCCATAAACCTAAAAGCACGCCAAGTAAAATACTTAAGCCAACCCACGACGACAAATAACGTTCAAAAATTCCCATAAACTTAGTCCTCTACACACTTAATCACAAAAATTAGCTTTATTAGGTCGGTTTTGCATTTGCGCTAAACGCTGAAGCTCTTCATTAATCAGTGCAATGTTATTTTCTGTAGTTTGTGCAATAACAGACTTAGCCCATAGCGGTATTTCAGGATTAATTTTATAAAACACCCACTTACCATGCTTTCTATCAATTATAACTTTTGCTTTTTTCAACACCGCGAGATTACGCGACACTTTAGGCTGGCTATCTTCATCCATAGCTTCCATTAACTCACAAACACACAACTCGCCATGGTAGTGCGCCAGCATAAGAGTTTTAAGTCGAATATCATCGGTAAGGCTTTTATAAAAGGAAATAGGATCAAAATCATCCGGTTGAGGATTGTTATCAGTAAGCTCTTCTATCCCCTCATCTTTCGTATTTTTTTGCTTCTCTTCAACCAAAAGAAACATAGATAAGCGATTATTAAGTTCACTTAAGGTGACCGAAAATGGGTTGCTACCAGAACGTTCTTTAGGATCAGCAAAGTCCCATGCTAACTGCTTACCAGCATTAGGATAACTTCGGCATTCGCTGTTTGCTTTGTCGCATAAGGTAATAACGAAATCAAACACTTGATCCTCAAAAGTGGCAATACTTTTAGACGTTAGATCTTGAGTCGCAATACCAAATTTTGTTAATGCTTCAACAGTGCGTTCATCAACACCTTCAGGATGTGTGCCCGCACTAAAAACATCATAGCTATCACCGGCTTTATGTCTAAGTAATGCTTCCGCCATTTGGGATCTAGCTGAATTACCCGTACATAAAAACAACACTTTTTGTTTACGTTTTTCTTTCATTGTTACACCTCAAAGACACATGCGATTTATTATATATATGAAATATCATATGTACAATATTATTTACCATTAAAACAATTAAAGGTAAATAATGTTCTCTAACATAGCAGAGTAACTAAAAGCATAAATTAGCCATAAACGGCTAAACAATAACAATTAGCCATAAACGGTTAAATCATTATAATTAGCCAAAAAGGGCTAAATTTGCATTATTAGCCATAAGCGGCTAAATTAGATTATATGTGTAGCAAGGAATGTTAATGTGAAATCTACTTATAAACCAATAGCAGTGATCAGTGGCGATGTTATTAACTCAACAAAGTTAACCTCTGAACAATTTGATCAATTACTTACGCGGATCAAAGACATCCAAACATGGATCAGCAAAGGTAATAAATCGAATGTGCATAGTATTGAGCGAGGTGATGAATTTCAAACGGTAGTGCATGATATTGAAAATGCACTTAGATATACCATTATCTACCGCGTTGCAATCAAAGCACTAGGCAAATTATTTGATAGCCGCATTAGCTTTGCTATTGCTCCAAATGCTGATCTACGTGAATCTGTATCTGAATCAATGGGAGCAGCATTTGTGCTTTCTGGTCGAGGACTAAAAAATCTAAAAAGTGAAAGATTACTCTTTAACTCTGAACCCGTAGAGCTTTCAGAAAACTTTAAGCTACTCTTTAAATATTTAGACAAACAACTCACCGAATTAACATCACGCCAATGTGAAGTGTTACTGCCAATGCTTAAAACCAATGAAGGTTTATCGATAACTGAGTTGTCTAAAAAATTAAACATTGCTGATGCAACAGCAAGTAAATCACTCAAAGCCTCAGGTTGGTCATTAATCAATGAATTAAACGGGCGATTCATACATCATGTACAAGGACTGAAACATGCTTGATTATTTTGAGATATTAATACCATTTTTACTTATTCACATCATATGTGACTTTTATCTGCAGCCAAACAAATGGGTAGAAGAAAAAAAGCAAAAAACTTACCGCGCACCAGCACTTTACTATCATTCACTTTTACACGGCGCCGCGCTCTTTATTCCTGCTTTTACCTTAGGTATTAACGGGTATTCAATAGCGTGCTTAATCGCTATTGTTGCGGTAAGTCATTTCTTTATAGACCTATGGAAAGTATCTACACCAAACGGTCATAAGTTTTCTTATTTTGTTATTGACCAAACTTTACACATATCAGTTATCGCCCTTATTTCATATCACATGGCAGACGGCTTAACGGTTGAAACAATACTTAAACATGACAAATTCTCGGATGCTGTAATGATTGCTTTTGCGTACTTACTTATTCTCAAACCCACTTCAATTATGATTGGTAATATTTTAAAGAAATACCCAATTTCAGAACCTGAAGATGGTAGTAATAATAATGGTCTTGTTGCTGGCGGTGAATTAATTGGTTATTTAGAGCGCATATTAATCCTTACATTTACACTGGTAGGAAGTTATGCCGCTGTAGGTTTTGTATTAGCCGCTAAATCAATATTTAGATTTGGTGAATTGAATAAATCGAACGACAGAAGCATGACTGAATATGTGTTAATTGGCTCTTTAGTTTCTGTAGTTATCACAACATTATTGGGCACAATAATATCCCTTGGTTTAGAGATAAAAATTAAATAAATCGGCTGACTATTTTCACTTGAATGATTACAGATATAAATATACCGCTTTCAATTATCTCAACTCAGCGCCCGCGTCTTTCATGCATAAAAACCAAGAAAGAACGCGCTTAAAAGATTAAATATTCGGTATATTATATATTACCAACACTATACAAATAGGCAGTTAAAACACCAAATAGCCTTATGAAAAACATCTACACAGTGATTAAAATACCAAGAGCCGCATAAATAGCATTTTTTTAAAAACTCGCACCTAATTCACTTAGCTTTTTACTTCACACTGTTTTATTATGCTGCCCACACAACAAAGGGAGTTAAGCTTGTGAAGCTAAAAATTCAAATTAATTTATCTCAAGATCCAGTATCACCATCAGAACCAGCACCATTTGATCCTGTAAAAATTAGGAATTTTTTGTTACTCACCATCACTTTGTTAAGTCTTATAGGTTTTGGCGTTTACAGCTTGTGGACGCAAGACTCAGAGCCCTCTTCAACTAGTACACTTAATGCTTCAAACAATGCCTTATCAAGTAAAACAGTAGTAAACGATACTGATGAAAATACAGCAGAGTTAAGCCAAAGCGATTTAAAGCAAAACGAGTTAAAGCCAAGCAAGTTAAACAAGACATCAACACCAGAAACTCTGGCAAGCACAACACTAGCTGATGAAACACTCGCTAATAAAATCAACAGCACAGCAACGAATGCCACAAATACTGAAGTACCTAAAAACGTTAACGTAAACAATGAAGAACAAGCCGCAAAAAGCAATATACCCAATATAAAGCTTGAAACAAAAACCACTGAAAATAGCAACAAAGAAGCTAGCACAACTAAAGCAATATTAGCGATTGCCTCTAATTTGTCAGAACAAGAAACAGAGAAAACAGAGCCAGAGCTCGCAGCAAAAGTTGAAGCAGAAATTGAAACAGTAGATAAGGTTGAACAGAAAAAAGCTAACTTGTTAACCTCAAATCAAATCACAAACAACGCGGTTCATCGAGCACAATTAACATCAAATATACTATCTAGAGAACCAAGCGATAATATCAAACACTTGAGTTTACAAGAGCAAAATAAGTTATATCTATTTACTGAAATTCACGGTAAGAATAATCAAAAAATTTATCACCGTTGGATATTTAAGAAGAAGCTCATAGCTGAAATAACACTCAACATTAGAAATGACCAATGGCGAACTTATTCAAGTAAAAACTTTGATGAAACCATGATTGGCGAATGGGAAGCTCAGGTTGTTGATCAGAATGATAATATTTTGAAAACGGTAATGTTTAAGGTTTCACGGTAGAACGTAGTAAAGCATTCAGATAACGCCAGCCAGCGTAAACAATTACTTAAACCACATAAAAACAAAAGAATGAATGAGTAATAATTCATTCTTTTTTTATCAAACAAAATGTCGCATAAACCTAAAATTGTCCGATAAAATCACTTATGCGACAGAGCTTATACAAACAAGCTTATGTAAATAAAAGATCACTCTTGCCTTTTATCATTCATGTCTTTGCAAAAGCTATCCTATAAAGCTTTTTTGGTTTATATGAAATTTGGGTTAGTACGCCCAGCCAAATCTTTCGGGAAGTTTCTTTCTAAAGCTAGCTGCTCTGCTCGTTGGCTAATTTCCAATTCAGTTAAGCTGTAAGTAATAGAAACACTAGTCTGTGAAGTATGAGTGTCTGAGGCATTGCTACCTGAGGTGTTACTATCAGACGTACTGTTATTAAACAGCATGCCATGCTCAACTAAATTCTTAATAATAGTATTTGCCGCTGGTAATGCAGATGAAGCCTTAACGATTTCACACCTTGCATAGTTATCATATTCAAAAGAAACATTAGCTACTCGCAAAGTAGCATCAGCTCCTGGTATTTGTTGTGCGCCAAACATAGGAGGCCCACCTAACGTAGCATTACCAAACGATGGGATAAAACCAGTCACTTTATCAATGGCTTTAGCCGTTCTTGTTTTAACGACTTGAGGATCCCACTGATTATTTACTTTAGCTAAATACTTTTTGTCTAGTTGAGGTTGAGCACTCTCTAACTCTGACGAAACTAAACCGTCTTCAAACAAAGTCACTTCAGGAGTCATGGCATGAATTTGAAAGTACCCGTTTGGATATGGTGTTAGCTGAGTCATACCATTCTTTGTACCACGCTCACCATAAAAAATAATTTCAGGCCAATTATTCTTCTCACTAGGCCAATAGCTCACATAAGCCGCTTTAAATTCCACCATGCGCTTTGGCAGTAATCCAATCATGTTGTCTATAGTTCCCGTTTGAAAACCACAGGCATTTATTAAGTAATCTACTTCAAAGGTTTGTTTTTCTTCCTGACACTTCGCTTCTATAGTCCATTTATTACTGGTCTTATTTTGAATTACCGAGGTGACCTGAGTGTTTGTTAACAAACTGCAGCTTTCACTCTTTTCCAGCGTTAAACTGGCAATCGCAGCAAGTCTAAACACGTTAATTCCAAACTCTTGAACTAAGATCAGCGGAAACTTTAATTGGTTTAAGTCAGCACTTTTGGCGAATGAGATCATCCATTCATCACACGTTTCAGGCTGTTTAGGTGCTACTAGTTGAGCAAGTCTTTCGATATCTTGACGTTCATACAGAGTAAAATATTTTTCAGCTGGGCCCAATACTTGATTTAGAGGATCAGCCTCTACTAACTTCGCATATTCTTGCTGAAGTGTTGTTAGTCGAGCAATAACATCTGATGGATGCCCGTTATCATGTAACGGCACAGCAACAATGGTTGGCCTATAATCGATAGCGTCTCTATAAAGCCTTGCCGTACTAATAGATTGTTTTAACAAATCGATACATTGTTGATCTGAAATCTCTCTGTACAAGTTACCACCAGCATGAAGATGACACATAGGTGGTCCATTAATTAAGCTGGTTTCTTTTTCCAACAAAATAACGTTTACACCTTGTTCACTAAGACGCAACGCAATAGTAGCCCCACCAACACCACCGCCGATGATACCAATACGAACATTTGAATTTTCAGAACTCTTAGAATTTTGATACAGCATATTTAGGGCATTAAATGGTAATAAATTACGATAGATTAAAATGAGCTTTATACTATTAAAGCTATAAGGTTAACTTGCAACTGTAGTTGCAGAGACTATTACAGTCGTTATTACGGAGCTATAGAGGCACTACAGCATCAATTATATCAGCAAAGTCATCTAAAACGAGGCTTGCTCCGTGGCTTTTAATGTTTTCACCATGGTTGTAACCATAAGTTAAACCAATACTTTCCATATTCGCTGCAGTGGCGGCAAAAATATCGTTTTTAGAATCGCCAATCATTACACATTTAGCAGCATTAACTCCCAGCGTTTCACACACATACTCTAACTGCATAGGATCGGGTTTACGTTTAGGTAAACTGTCGCCTCCTACTAACATTTCAAATAAGCTATTTAAGCCAAATGTTTCAAGTATTGGGGAAATAAACTGTTCAGGCTTGTTAGTTACAATCACTAAGCGATAGCCGTTGCTCTGTAAAGTTTCTAATGTGTTTTTTACGTTTGGATAAAGGCAGGTATCTACGCAAACATTTTGCGCATAAAAATCTAAAAATATTGAAAGGGCTTTTTCAACAAAAGCCGGATCAAGATCAGCAGAAATATCAATACTTCCTGATAAAGCTCTTTTAGTTAACACCTCAGCACCGTTACCAACCCAACTGCGAATGACTTCAGTAGAATAAGTTGCCATATTCAAGGCTTTTAACATTTCATTAATGCTAAGTGCTAAGTCCGGCACACTATCAATGAGTGTTCCGTCTAAATCAAATATCAATACTTCTTTATTTGTAAATTGCAATTTAAAAACTCATGTTTACCCTAGTTATATGGGGCGTAGTATATATTTAATAGCATCGGGCTTCTACAATTTACAGGTTTTAAATTTTAATTACGGGTGCAAGAATAAAGCGTTCACTAGATATAAATTATCGTTGGTGTGTTTGTGTATTGTGTTGGGAAAATAAGTAATTTGTCCTTTTCCTTTCTTATAAAATGTCGCATAAATGTAATATTGTCGTATAAATAGTTTTATGCGACAATGTCGCATAAAACTATAAATGTCCGATAAACTCACTTATGCGACAAAACTTATGCAAATAAATAAAACAGAAAAAAAGCTCATATTTGATTATGTAAAGTCTGCTAAAAAAGCGGTAAGCATTAGTGAAATTAAAGTAGCGACAGATTTTCAAGTTGATAGACGTACAGTACAACGCTGGCTCAACAGTGCTGCAGAACAAGGCTTAGTTTTAATTACGGGTGAAAGAAAAACGCGTAAATATGAGAGTTCATCAGACAAAATAAAGCCAACCTTTAAGTTCTTAGAAGGTTTACCTAGTTCGAAACAACAAGAATTACTGAGTATGTTGCGAACTATATGGACACATAACTCAACTGCACTTGAAGGAAACACCCTTAACTTAGGTGAAACTCAATTTATATTAAATGAGGGATTAACCGTATCGGGTAAGTCGTTAAAAGATCATAAAGAAGTTATGGGACACGCCACAGCAATCGACTTGCTATACGACATAATCAGTAATGAACTCACCGTAAATAAAATAAAACAATTACATAAAGCGGTTCAAACCGACATTGTATTCGATATAGACAAACCTTATGGCGATTTCAAAGTTGTACCTAATGGTACCTATTTATTACTCGATAATAATTCACGTATATACCATGCCTACTCAAAACCATTTGATGTTCCAAAGCTAACATCTGCTCTGGTTGAATATATTGAATCATGTAAACCTAAGAATATTAGCGAAGCAATTTCGATGTATGCAACAGCACATTTAATTTTTGGACAAATACATCCTTTTTGGGATGGAAATGGACGTATTGCACGTTTAATAGCAAACCTCATTTTACTAAGAGCTGGTTATGCCCCACTAGTCATACCTGCTACACGAAGATTGGAATATATCACTATTCTTTCTAAATACAGTGCAAAGTATAAAGCTCCTAAAGCAGGTGAAGCGTTATATCATGTTGGAAATGAACTTGATGATTTTATAGTTTTTTGTGAAGAATGTTATCAAGACACGATTGAGCTAATTGAGAGTATTCAATAAAGAACATTTATTATTTAGTTTTAGTTATTACTTAAATCAAGTTAGCGGACCCCTTGATATTGCTCTATCTATCAATATAGCGCCATCTCCTTCTGTGGCGAGTTTATCGTTGTCGTTATAGAGTGGGCATGCCTTCATTGACAAGCAACCACAACCTATACAGCCTGATAAATAATCTCGAAGCCTTTCCATTCTTTGAATCCGTTCATTTAAGCTTTTAGCCCAATGGGTAGAAAGCCTTTGCCAGTCTTGTTGGCTTGGCGCTGTTTTGCCGTTCAATGTATCAAGCTGCTCTTTGATCTCAGTGAGTGTTATACCCATTTTTTGGGCCGCCTTAATCAACGAAACACGGCGTAATACTTGTTTATTGTAGCGCCGCTGATTACCGCTATTTCGCGAACTTTTAATCAAGCCTTTGCTTTCATAAAAATGTAGCGTTGACACTTTTACACCACAGCGTTTAGCAACGGCTCCTACCGTTAATGGGTCTTCACGTTCAGCTAATTTATCCATTTCTTTCCTTTGTTAGTCTCATGTTCCTCTATGGATCCTATTGAATTAAGTCCATTTCTCCCGTTGCTCTGGGTATGAAACAGAAGCCATAAGTATCATTTTAATATTATACAAATAAACCCTTGACCTCAAGTTAGGTTGAGGATTTATAGTGCACTCAACACCAACAACTTTACTGAGAAAAAAGTGCACTTAGAACACATTAATTTAGTCGTAAATAACATCGAAGAAACATTAACATTTTACCAAGCAGCATTTCCTAATTGGGCAGTACGTGGCGAGGGTGAGCAAGAGTGGTTTGGAAAAACACGCAGATGGCTTCATTTTGGTAATAACGAGCAATACCTCGTTTTTTGTAGCGAAGGAGAAGGAACAGCACGTGACTTAACTGGCCACCAAATCGGCTTAGCGCATTTTGCTTATGTAGTAACCAACTTAGCAGAAATGCAAGCCAGGTTATTAGTGGCTGGATTCAAACACGCCAAAGACGGCGCAGAAGACCCCTACCGATCAAATATTTATTACATAGACCCAAACGGCATTGAAGTAGAATTCGTTGAGTACCATAGCGACTTAAATGAACGCCGCAACGCATACGCTTAATACTATAAAGACTAAACTCATATACACATGAATAAGGGAAATAATGAAATCTATTGCCGTGGTTTACCACTCAGCTTCAGGCTCCACCCATCGTTTAGCCAACGCCATTGTGCAAGGTGCTAACAGTTGCGCTGATGTTAAAGTGAATGTTTATCGAATTCTACCTGAGCATATTCACCAAGGGCGTTTTATCGCCCTAGATATCTTGCACGAAATAACCAAAGCTGATGGTATTATTTTTGGCTCACCCACTTATATGGGCTCTGTATCAGCGCAGTTTAAAGCATTTATTGATGCCTCAAGCGAAATTTGGTCAACAGGTAGCTGGACTAACAAAATTGCCGCTGCCTTTACTGTTGGTAATCATTACTCAGGCGACCAATTAAGTACGATTAAATACCTACAAACGCTAGCAGGACAACACGGAATGTTATGGGCAGGGTTAGATTTAAAAGGCTTAAAAGAGAGAAATATACAAAATAACTCAGGAGCACAATCGGGGCTTATTACGTATACGCAAGATAAGGAGATACCCGCTGATGCATTACTTACAGCACAGTATTTGGGGGAACGAGTGTCGTTATTAGCCAATCGTTTGTAAGCGGCTGAGATGGAAAGTGGTGATCGCTGAAACCTATCGAAAAAAACAATTATTTCAATTTTTTAAAAATGGGTGTTTTTTATAAATTTAAATAAAAGTTATATGCTGATTTCTATCATTGAATTAACTGATGATGAAGTTCGTAAAAATGAATTATCTTTTTCGTTAGTTATCGATAATAATTCTCATTAACGAATAGATATTATTATTGAGTAGGACATTATGAAAAAGACAATTACCTTTGCTTGTTTACACTTTACCGTTGCGTTTACAGTCACTTATTTATTAACTGGCAGTGCTGTTATTGGTGGCCTAGTAGCCCTTGTAGAGCCCGCAGTTAATACCGTTGTATTTTATTTTCACGAGCGTGTTTGGAAGAAATACGAAAACCAATCAGCGAGTAAAGTAAGCGACGATTCTGAGCAGGCTTTCCAATTAAATGATATGACATTGGTGTCTTAGTCGTCCCATGTACCTGTACAGTGGGCGGCTAGATTGAGTTGATTGAGAGTATTCAATAAATAAATTTAACCGACATTAATTTAGCAAGATCAAAAAAGCCGCTTTGTAGGCGGCTTAGTACTTTTAACATAATGAAAATATAATTAACTACAGATTTTAGACTCTTCAATCATAGCTTTTTGAATAGCAACAGTTTCTTTAATAACTTTATCAAAGAATTTACGTTTCTCTTTAGATGAAGCATTACGAACGAATTCAGAAAAAAGGTGTAGACTTAACTTTTTCACGTGAATTAAACATGTCGTACACCTAATTAATTTAAATTGATTTAGTAATGTCAGATATAACCTCAAGCTAGAATAAATTATACTTTTTGCTTAGTAATGCGTCAATTTACTGTTTTATCATCCTAGTTTTAGTGGTCGCTTATCTTTAGTTGTCGCGGTGGCGACGGCACCCAAGGGGCGACGTACCGCCGCGCCTCCCCTTGGAACCCCTGCGGCGCCCTACTCAGCTAAAACATTCAATTAGCATTAGCTGTAACCCTCGAAATCTGCCGATTTATCATCCATGAACAACGGCAGCCCTCGACGTCCTGTCTCGGGTCGAGGCCTACTATCGCTAATATCTAATTGAATCGCTGAGATGGGAAATGGTGATCGCTTAAATTATCCAGAAAACACCTTGAGTATAAATAGCTAATAGTTATTAACTCTCAGCCATTTTAAGTACATAAGATGAAATACAAAACTATTAGCTAGCGCCTAGTCTGCTTTTAAAAATACTGAATAAAATACTAATGTTCAGCGATTGCTGGCAGGACGCCAGCAAAGTGAAGTAGCACATGGATGTGCGTTCTGAACGTTAGCTCAAAACATTAGTAGTTTTATGAAGAATACATTTTTAAGCAGCTCCGAGGGATTCCAAAGGGAGGCCGGAGGCAGCCTCCTTTTGGGTGTCGTCGCCACCGCGACAAAAACCTCAAGCATTCGATCAACTTATTAGTAATATTCATACTTAAAATTATGATTTCACCCAGGTAAATGAATATAAATTAAATAAGTTATTTACAGCTACAAATGAATCGAATACTATAATTTTGCTTTCTTTAATACTTGAAATAATCTCACACTAGTTAGAAATAGCTTAAAATTAGAACGCAAGTTCTGCGGAGCGTTTTACGCTCTACCTGATACGGTATGGCTCTTGGCACTTCAGTCGTCCTCGGCCGCCCGGTTCGCCCAATGTGAAATTGGGCAGGTTAACTTGCAGGTAATATTTTCTGATAATCAAGTAAGTAGGTACTAATAATTACTATGTGAGGCATTCCTAGAGAGTGTCGTAATTATAAGGAATAAACCGATGTTTATAGAATACTTGAAAGCTCTCAGAAAACGATTTTTTGGAACCATTGCATGTCTACTTGGGCATAAATGGGTGATTAGTTTTTTATTAAGTCTCGCTGGAAAGATACTTTTCTGGTTAGCAAAGTTACTAATAATTGGCCTGTTATCATACGCGGGGTTAACCTTTCCAACTCTTTAGAGGAGAAATTCTCAATAGTGAATCACCTGCAGGTATATAACCTAAATGAATATGAGTTTAATCTTAAAATTGAGATTAGTTCTAAAAATAACTTCTTCTCAAGTTTCTACCGATATAAGAGTAAGTGAAGATATTCTCAACGGTATAGAATCAGAAAAACATCCCATACCTAATGCTCTCATAAAATACTACGCTGACCATCTGTCTGTGAGTTCAATTTATTTAAGAATGTTATTTAGTAAAAATAAAAATTATCTTTATAAAATAATAATAAAATGTATCAATAAATATTTTGATATGATTTTATGGCTAAGGAAAGCAAATGAAGAAAAATAGATACCCACTTAATCAAAGCCCTCTTTTCAAATTAAACTCTCATTCAAAATTAGCTAAATTACTATTATTAGAATCTACAGCTCAATTAAAAAAAATAACATCCAAAGGTGACTACAACTACTACGAATCAAAACTTCCATCTGGAAGACTGATTGAAGTTCCTCTTCCTCAAATGACTCGAATTCATAGACGTTTAAATTCATTACTCAATCGTATTGAAATACCTAAATATATGAACTCAGGAGTTAAAGGACGATCTCATATAAAGAATGGTAAAGATCACCTACAATCAGATGTTGTGTATAAAGTAGATATTAAAAAGTATTACCAAAGTGTAAAGCTTATTAATATCGAAAAAGTATTTAGAAATAAATTCAAATGTTCACATGATATTGCAAAAACAATCGCTTTACTGTCAACATACAATGGTTTCATACCTACGGGTAGTCCATTAAGTCAAAACATGGCATACATTGCTAGTAGATCTGCATTCGACCACATAGCTAAATATAGCTTTGATAACGAAATTAATTTCACAGTGTATGTTGATGATTTAACTTTTTCAGGTAAAAAGATAACCTCTAAATTCAAATCTTATATAGTTAAGTATCTTAAAAGAAATAGGCAATTAGATTGCCATAAGATTAGAGCATATAATGATGGAACCCCTAAACCTATTACTGGTGTAGTAATAGTAAATAATATTTTAAAAGTCTGTAACAAACACAGACATAAAATATTTATGTTAAAGCAGAAATTAAATAAAAGTTTAAATAATTCATCAATACCTCCTGATGATTTAATGCGTGAATTTCAAGTACTACAAGGCCATTTATTCTCTGCAGGGCAAATTAATGGGAGATATAAGCAATTAGGTAAAAAGCTTGTGGAGCAAAGAAAAAAATTAGGCATAAATGCAATAAATCAAAAAACGATGAACAAAATCAATGCACCTGCTAATAAAAAGAAAAGAAAACTAAAAATAAATTGGGTTTAAGAAACAAAAAAAACGAGCATTAAGCTCGCTTTTTAATATTAATTTTCAGATAGTTGTGTAGATTAACTAAGTTCCCCTTTGGGGCCTTTCATAGCCCTTATTCTACTTATTCTAAGACTGTACTTTAGAACAACTAAGTTCCCCGTTAGTGAGAGTATAATCAGTTTGAACTAATACCTATAATACAAATATATTTACCATCCAATTTGTATATTCTTCTTCTCTAACAGATGATTCAATTCGATCCAGAATAATGAGCTTACAAATCGGTAACACCAGATTTCAAGTATATATTTGTCATAGTTGTAAGTTTTGTGATTGGAAATAGCTCTGAAGCAATTTGAGAGGGAATTCATTTTATCTGAATCGCATATCTGCATTTTAAACAATTGAGATATCTAGGCTAACTTGCTTTAATCATAAACAAGTTAGCCTATTTCTTTATCTACATATAATTAGCAAACCTTCTGTTATTTTTGATTTTTCTCCTTTAGCTCTATATCAAGATCACCCAGTAAAAATTGCATTATTTGTAGTTCAGTCATTTCCTCAGTAAGTTTTTGTCCAAGTAGTGTCCAGTGTTCAATAACATCTTCGGGTGTTTTTGGTAGTCTTTCCAAATATACGTTTGCCTTTGTAATTAAGTCATCTGACAGATTAATCTTTTTTTTTATCAACCATATAATTTCTCCTATTTTTTTGTGTAATTCTTAGCTGGTGGTAATATCTGATACAGCCATTCATTGTCATGTTTATAAAGCCATGTGTAATCGGCATAATGTAAATTCTTCAGCTCTTTTCGAGTAATACCTGACTGTGCACTTATAGCCTTAAATATGGATTCTCTAGCACTTAATCGTCGCTTATCCATCCGTATACTTTTTCGTTTTTCACTCAATCCGGGCACACTTTGGATAAGTATTTCAACAGATCCTACTGACACGCCCTCTCGCTCTGCAATAATTTTCCTGTGCAACCCAACGTGAGCGCTTTGTAGTATTTTAGCTTCTACATCTGAAGTAATAAACTGAGTCCGCTTCTGAAAAACAATGCCAATTTGATTCGCAATACTCTTTACAAAGTTAACGCTTCGCTTAAGTCGTCTCGATATCTCACGCAATGAATAAGTTCTTTTATTTAGTAATTTAATGCAACGTTCACGATCTACCAGTAATTTGTCCGTCTCTTCTTTTGTAGACATCTGTACACTTCTTTCCTTATCACGCATTTGATCAAGCACGTAGCAAAGAAAGATGTATTTTAGAGGGTGGCAATTATAGTTGCTCTTGTGCAGAATATTGAAAACCACACTCTTGGTGAGAAGTTTAAAACCGAATATTGATACTGATATCTCGTTTGCTTGTGGGAGCAGTAAGGTCATGTCCACACTTTGACCTTTAAGTAGTTTTTTCAATCGAACAAGCTCTACTGGACCACCCCAATAATCCTCTCGGCAGTCGTAAGAAAAAAATTGATAATCATGACTGTAGCGCAGGATCAAATCAGTGAGTCTCACTGCGTGTTTTGATGCAATTGTTCTCGGCGTATTATCTAATTGTGGAGGAAGATAAAATTTACGACTCGATGTGTTCAAATAACGCAGGTTTATTGCGTGTACAGGACAACTTATCACCCCATGCATTTGATGGCTCAAATGCCAAAATGCTAGACCAAATGTATGCCTATCTTGTTCAATACACTCTGGACAATACCAACTACCTCCGAGTTGTTTCATTGCTGCCTGCGCAACAGCAGAAACATTTGCAAGGTTATAACCAGAGCTAGAAAGCATAGTTTGTTTTAATAAATCTGGTCTGGAAACAAATCCTGAAAATAACGGAAAAAATGTGTGGTTGTAAAGCAGCTGATTTGTTAAATAACCTGTAGACTCTGCAAGATGCTGTATACCGAAAGGTAATCTCTGGTCGATATTTACTGGAGACTTCCCAAACCACCGTTGCGCACTAACTCTATGGTTAGTTTCTGCTCGATACATATGCAAACGCGCCACATAAGAATATATCGTTTCATCATGGTATATTGGTGGCGCATAAGCAGATATCATGAGGCTTTAAACTCCGTCGCATCTTCAGCAAACTTCATCGCTAACAAAAAGACTAAAGGATGCCGAACTGGAACTGTCAGCTTCAATTGCTGAGGCAATCCCAAACTAGCTTTATCTGAAAATAAAGCGTAATTCTGCGCTGACGGACATAGTCTAGTCAAAGCATCAGAGAGATACTTACGCCACTCTAATCTGTAGGTAATATCTAAATGCATATTCCTAGTAGTTACTCTGGCTCCCATAGCGCTAGCCATAGAGGACTTTACGTCTTTTAGGCGGTTGCGGTTATCCTCTGATGATATGCTCAGCAACTGACGAGATTGATTGTTCAACCAATTACGAAGCTCATCCGATTTAATCTCGATGCCAAGACTCAACACCTCATCGTTAATCACTGGATAATCTAACAGTGTTTCACCTAACTTAAGCTGGAAACTTAAAAGAGGCTTACTGTGGACTGCACATAAATAAATCGAAGTAATTTGATGAGTAGCATGCCAAATCGGTACACCGTATTTTTCAATATCAGCAACACGACAATCTGCACAGAATTTCATCGGTTTTAGTCCATCCAATATCTCTTCGCCTTCAAAAACACTCCGCTTAGATTTCACACGACTTTTGACGCACTTGATATGTTCACGATAGGCCTGCTCGCCAACAAAGCCTCTCCAAAACCTTGACCCTAGATGCTCTTTTAACAAAACACCACTGTACTCTCTTGCACTTTCTCTATATGCAAAACACGAAGCAACTCGTGGGAATAGCTGATGTAATTTTCCTAACTGCGCTGAGCCACTAAATGACATCAATCTTCGAGGGTCTACTCCACTAGTCATTTTACGCAAACGAGACAAATAAGCCGGGAGATACTCCCCCGGTAAAATAGGAATTTGAGCTGCGTAATGGTCAATAATATGAGTATTCATCACTTTACCTCTTACGAAATATGTCATGAGCGGCACGTCCTAACTCTTTGCTTTGGTTCAAAGCAACACTATCAGGGGTCTGATCATTTGGCATTGGAACAACTTTCTTAGTATGCTTTAATGCTTGTAATGACACTTTTAAGCTTCTTTCTTGAATTGGCTTTTTGTGCAAGCGAGTCAATTTATTCAATACCGACTTTTTAAGTTCATACACGTCCTTCAATAACTTTTCACTCAACCTCGTTATGTTTAACTCCTCCACGTGGTCTATCAATGCTTTACAGTAAATTTGAAGAGCACTGTAATTTCCGGCTGTATAAACGTGGATTTGGCGTAAATATGCACTAGTCAATACCACTTCACGACAAAACACATACTTCTGAATAATCGTTGTAACTAAATTATCCCAATAATCACTATCTTGTGGATAGTTGTCTAAAGTGATATCTGCGTCTTTTTTGTAGCGGCGAAGGGTATGTGCATTGCAAGATAAAAAGTCTTCCAACTCAGGTGTACCAATGAGTAAAATTGGAACCTTCAATGAATTAAATAAACGCTGAAGAAATTTCGCATTTGGCGAATCTTTACCTGACACTTTTCCACTCTCAGTTATAAGCATCTGCCCCTCATCCAAAATAACAAGGCCGATTCCATGCTGCCAGCACGCGTTTGCCAAAGCCTCAATTAGATGTCCTTCACCTTTACGTTGAGGGTTATCTTCGTAATACTTTGTTCCTATCTTGTCATCAATTGCTGCTAATAAATTTTGCAGTACGCTGAGTGTCGAACGCCCATTGATATCAGTCTTAATACAAGGGATTTGCAAAAAACACTTTTGATAAGCAGTATCACTTGCAGGGTGTAGGATCGTCGTTGGGAGCATATCCACAGCGCGGTTAACCGTTTCTGATTTACCCAGTCCGGCAGGGCCGATAATGCACCCTGCCATGTCAATCTTTTTGTCTGCTTTGATTTTTCCCTCCACTCTTTTTTGACCACCAATTGCAGCCTTGTTCATATCTGCGTAAAAACTAGGATAGGCGATATTTTTAAAGCGATAGCCAAATTCAATCATTTCACTAATTGCTTTGTATATTTCCCATGCAAAGTCGCTTGGCGCATAAAACTCACAGCCAAACACTCGCTTCCTCTCACGAGCATCTACCCCATTAAAGTTAAACTGTTTATCCTGCCTTAATTCGATCTGAGACATAAACGCTTGCTTATCGCCTATCAGGTTTAATTTAGCAACTAGTGGATTAAGTTTCGTTGGTGAAACCCATTGACTTTTTTTAGACTTTGATTTCATTGATTAATACTCCTATAATTAATTTTAAATTGCTTAGTGGTTATAATCGTCGCTCATCGCAGTGCAAACTGTATTAGCGTTATTTTGTGCCTCATAGAACCTGTCTACTTTTGTATTCAACTTCTTACCTTTAGCGGGTGACTTACCTTCAGGGCGCATTAGACCGCGCAGGTTTTCACAATTGCTTGCAGCGATATCTCGCTGTTTTTTTACTCGAATAGAATCATCAACACTGTTAGCGTAGCGTGCACCAGAAGCGAATACGGCCATGTCCTCTAATACTGCTAATCCCTCTTCGGAGTGAAGATTTTTCAGCAGTTCGTTAGAGTCAGCCAAATCAAAGTCGATAATGTCATTTGATGTAGTACCCATTTGAAACCACACCTTTTGAGTCCAAGAAGGAAGGGCCATGACTTCAATCTCGAAACCTGAGCGCTTGGGATCAATGGAGATCTCCTGCCTCAATTCTTCAAACTGCTTGTTAGAAGTTTGATAATTGAAACCCTCTTTCATTAATTCCACCCCTGTTTTACTGACAATGGCTTTTTTCTTTGGCAACAATGCACTCATCAGGGTTTTAGGATCGACTGTTTTCCCACCGTCCATCAACTCATCCATCCCCCAATTCCATAGCTCTCTGGGAATTCCCCTAATACCATTTTCGAGGTGTTCCTGTGTCACCTTCTTATTCAGGATTGTGTGATTATTGTGTGCAATGACTTCTTCAATAAGGATGTAATAGAGATCATCAATGGTGTATACGGCATGATTGGATGGATCTTTTTTAGCTTTTGCACGGCCTTTAATGAGCGCTCCGGGAAGTCCGTGGATGCAGCTTTTATTGAGCTTATTGAATAACCCTTCTACTGACCCTTTAGCCCGACCTAAATAGGCTTCCGTAATTTGAATAGAAGCAAGGCCTATTTGTGACTTAATGAGTGCGGACATAGCTGCATCAAGATATTCTGCTCCTCTATCAATAACTAAGGTATGACAGACGTGATGACAAGGCCAATCACCGGGCTGATAGTCATAACCCCATTGTTTACAAAATTGTTCCTTGTCAGACATCGCATTAAACAGCGCAAGGCACACTGCTTCAACATTCGCTCCATTAAGAGATAAGTGAAAACCAACGAAAATGTTAGTGCTAACATCAACAACCGAATAAAGAATAGGCCGCTCAATAGGCAAGCTCTCTTCAGTGCAGTATTTAGAAATTAGGTGAACATCCAGAACGGTCGCATCAATTTCATACATGTGACTTGGGCCAATAACATGCTTCATGACAGTGCTGGTTTGAATCTTAAATTTGTTACGAAACTCTTTTGCGCCATGTTTTATTTTTTCGAATTTAGTTCGACCATCGCATGCCTTAAATAAAAGCGTTTTAAACTGAGATACCGTTAAATATTTTTCGGGGATATAGTCGTAAATCTTTCTCCCGAAGTCATCTTCATAGATCACCGTAATGGCGTACTTGGCATTATAAAGTTTGCATAAGTGCTTTATGCTTAGATATTTTTCACCGTCGAAATTTGACTTAGTAAATTCCTCCACGCATTTAAAGTCGTTTTTATTTGATACCCGTTTAACTTGATTGTTTGACTTTCGCTTTCGTCCTCTACCTGTAGGAAAACGACGTTCAGCATCTTTAGTATTTTCAGGCATTGCGAAATTACTGCCACAATTCCCATATGCAGGAATAAGTGCCTCTTCACATTGGCCAAAAGCATAGTAAACACAAAGTGTATCCCACAAAAAGTCGTAAGTTACCCCGAGACCTTTTGCGAAAGATTTAATGCTTCGAGTTGGGATATCCCCATTGAAGAAAGCCACTTTCCGCTGAATAATCTGCTCAAACGCATCAACTACGCGTCGCTTTTCTTCCACTTTCTTTTTACGGTTTTCTCGTCGTTTAAAGAAGTGTTCAATGATTTTCGATTTTCCCCTTGGGATGTTTTGCGACAACCATAAATCTCGATAATAACGGATGTGAACTGCGTCCGAAAAACTCTGACTAACTAATGAAAATAAGTGCCAATCGACCCATTCGGTTGCGGAACAGTGTGTTAGTTTGAGAGGGCTACCGATTCGATGAACAAATGGTTTTTTAGGCCGTCTTCTATCCTGCTGGCACAATATAACAATGTTAGAACCATACTCATATTCGACAACAGTGAATCGCGCATGGTTAATGTCTTCACTATGAAGAGGCGGTGCGACAAGAACTTTATTTATTGCCAATTCCATATTTTTTCTCCTATAGGCAAAGGGCGGTTAAAGATAATTTCTTTGGATATATCAACTGGTAATCGCTTCTGCCAAATAAGTTTCCAGAACGACCCACGTATTTTCCCCGTAGAATGATTTAATTGAAGTGCGATGCTAGATAACAAAGCTGTGAAACAAGCTCTAGGCATCTCACGAAATCTATGCTTGAAAGCTTCTTCGACCTTTACCAGAAGCACTTCATCAATTTCTAGTTCGCTTCGAACTTCTGCTTCCAATAAGTTGCGGGCAAAATCCTCTTCAAAGCACTGCATTGCAGAAGTCACCAAACGCCAACCCAAACCGTCAATTCGACAGAATTCGACTTCAATATTGAGTTTATTGCGTATGTTTACATCACGTTTTTGCTTCTCAGAGAAAAGTCCATCTTCGTTCACTCCTTTAAGAGCTATCGCGCATTGCTTAAAAACGCCATCCTCATCTGAGTAATCAATCAGATAATCCGTCGTCATAACAACCGCTTGATTAACTTTGAGAAATGGCCGTATGTGCTTGCCTTTTGGGGTATAACTGGGATGCTTTACTCTCATAGCATCGGCTATTTCTAGTGTCGTTTTGATTGGTAGTAACGGGTATTGTGTTTTGATAGAAATAACATTCGGTAGGAAATCCAAGTACCTCAGCAATCGAGTTTCCATAATCGACAGAGTCTCATGACTATCATCGGATTCAGGGTTAAAAATCTTACTACCCTTACCAACCGTTGGTGTGCGCTTTAGCTTAATGTACGGCGTATACTGTTTGGTCTTGACTGCTTGTGCTTCCCACTTCGCAATTCGATTTAGGGTAAGTGATGTTACGGGTGGCTGATTCCCGATTCGAACAAAACCTAAATTTTCATGATTTTCTTGCATAAGTATTTCTCCTTTAAATTTAGAAAATAGGCTAGAGAAATAAAATTTGAAATCAGTTTTAGAGTGTTATTGCAATATTATTGGTAAAACCAATAAACTATAAAAACACAAGGAGGTGATTTGACAACATTGATATGTACTTAAGATACAAGTTGAATGAACCTCATAAGAGCAACAGGACTAGTGTATTTATAAAAACACAAAAATTAGCAGGTATTGAATATTAATCACGAGTTTTGTAACAAAAATTCAGAGCTTGTCAACTAAGGCATCAGGCGTAATAAGAAGTGTGAAGTCATTACATTCATAAAGTATCTGCCAGATAAAGATTTTCATCACTATTGACAAAAATCTTTATTATCCAAAATCCCATCATTCATCACTTACCTGCCGCACCACTCACCTTTTAGATATAACAGCAATCGCGATTAGGTCTTATTTGGTAAATCTCACAAAATAAACAATAAAACAAATTAAAATAATTTTTTACTTATTATTATTTTTAGATTGACAAAATTATGAAGCATACATAATCTAATATTTTTATAAGAGTTAAAAGTTCTCCAAAATGACACTAATTTATGGCCATAGTCATAATTCACACAACACTGATAGTGCAAATGGATAAGAAATAATGCATCCCTCAATTAAACAAGTAATTGACTACTCATCTGAGCTTTCTCTTATAGGTCATGAAGAATTTATCGAGCTGGTATGTGCTTGCTTCGTTTATTTACATACCTTCAATCAGAGCAATTCACCACAAACATTTCAATTTAATAAAAAGCTAACATTTAACGAGCTAAACTCATCGGTCAAAATCACTCTACACTTGTCAACACCTCTTAAGGTATGCCTTAAGAATAGGCCTGAATTGGAGAATGCATTAAATGAGTTCATTGCAAAAATTGCACGCCTACTTCAAAGCAAAGTCATCAATGGCAAAGATCTAAACACCGCTATCAAAGTGTTGTACGGTAAATCCAGTCATCACTACGTTATACCAAACGAGCTGTGCCAGCTTGGAGTTGATTTATTAGGGAGTTCAATCCAACAAGTTTACTGCCCATTCGAGAAAGGATGTGATTTTGCTTTATTTTTCCCTGAGCAAACAAAAGTAGTGACTGAAACGAATAGTAAAGACGACGTGTTTTACGCGAAAGTTCAAATTGTATTATTAAACAAATCGCTTCAGATCATCGAAACCGACCCTATTAAAAGCCCCTCTCTAATAGTTGATGGTGGACTCAGAAAGTTTGACGCTGTTATCGGCATGCCTCCACTAGGTAGTAGAATAAAAGGGAAAGTTGATGGCGATATTTGGTGCCGCTTTCCTGAAGATGCCTTTTTTGGCGAGGTATATTATTTGCGCCACATGCTCGCGCAAAGTAAAGGCCGGGTTATTTGTTTCGTGTCCAACGCATTTCTTTATCGGACGGCAGCGGGTGAATATCGATTCAAACAAGATATAATTGAGAATGAGATACTAGAAGGAGTTATTGCGCTTCCCAATGGACTCTTGTCACATACTTCATTAGATATAAGCCTTGTTGTATTGGACACCAGAAAAACATCACTAAACGTTAAATTTATGGATGCTAGTAGTGAAGCGTTTACTTATAAGTTATCAAAAACACGTAACCAACTAAGTAATGTTAAACAACTGTTAGATATTTATTACAACCCCTATAATTATGACGACGACCTGATAGTTTACTCATCCATGTATGAAATAGCAGATACTGACTATAACTTATCCCCAGCTCGCTATTTAAAATCAAAAGATGATAGAAAATTAGACGAATTCTTATCTGGTTTTAAAACCACCACATTGTCTGAGCTGGTTGATATCATCCGGCCTCAAGCATTACAACATAATGAGGAAGGCAATGAAGCAGCTAATGAATATGGGCTAAATAACCTTAATGATATTGGCCTCCTTGCAGGCAGTCCAAGGCAGTTGACACTAAATAGTCGACAGTCAAAACGTGCAATAAAACAATTAATACTACCCAATGATGTTTTGGTCGTTTGTCGTGGTGCTGTAGGCAGGGTCGGGTTTGTTCCCGATAAAATAGGAGATAACGCCCTAGCAAACCAAGCATTTGCTATCTTGCGGGTAAAACCACTTTGCAGAAGAATGTCTCCAAAAGCACTATTTCAGTACTTATCGTCCGATTATGGTAAATATCAACTCAGCTCGCTTGCCACTGGAACTACATCACTAATGTTATCCAGTAAAGATTTAAGCACAATGATCGTTCCTGCGTTAAACAAAGCACAACAAGAAGTGATGGCTAATGCGCATCAGCAAGCCATTGACAAACAAAATGCAATAGAAATATTACAAAAAGAGCTTATGGGATTGCGAACACAGGCAATACAAGAAATCCTAATATGAGACTGAATCTTTAATTATCCAATTATATATGTGGATCGTCACAAATAATGAGAAATGCGTCACACGATAAGAAATTTTAATATTTAAGTTACACCTGAGAAAAACTTTGTAACTTGTCAACGATCCAATAATGTCAGCAAAGATACGAAAGCGGACGTTTTTTTGTCTGCCAGCTAGGAAGTGCAGTTATCTAATTTCGATCACTGTCTTTTGGGTTTTGTAAGCTGCAATTATTGACCGTAGAGTGCCGACTAGAGTCGTTCGAGCTAACTTGTTTCTACTTCTAAAATTAATCTATACAAGTAACCAATATCACTTGCTAATACAGTGTGATCTAAAACATAAGTATCCATATTTTACTTCTTCGCTTTTCTACTCAGGTTGTTCACAATTTTTAGTGTCTATTTTAATTTGTGTGACGAGTTCTTGTTTATTATCCAAGTAATCATAGATAACGACAGCCTTCAAATCTCTAAATGGTTTCATCGATTCTCCGTTGCAGACACTCGTTTTGATATTAGGAGCCATAGCATCAACAAATGTTTCAATATTAATGTTTTCTCTTTCGTAATTTGGTAATTGATATGTGTAAGAGAATGTATCTTCATGGGATGAACTTGCAATCCAAGTTGTTTCTTCATCTATTACCATCGGCAGGCTTTCGTTAAGTTGAATGGCGGTGTCAGATAGAATATCAGCAGTGTTCTTGGTGGCACGTAAAAGGCCACTCATGGCCCAATAACTGATCATTACACCACCGATAGCACCTAAAATGATGTATAAGCTGAGTTTGGTATTTTGATCTAAGCTTGTAACTTCAGATTCGTTTTTTATTTCGAAGCTAGGTGTTTCCGATAAATACTTTGAATACTGTCTTTCACTAAATCGCCAGCCAACATACCCAAATAACGCGCCCCCTATAGCCCATACTCCGGCTTGCCACAATAGTGAAACTAGATCTAACTGATCGGAACCTTTTAGCGCTGGCAAAACAGCCATAACTAAATACATGATTAAACCCCAGCTCAAAACACCAGTCTGTAAGACATAAAAAAACATGCCGCTTTCTCTTTTCTCGCGCCAATTCTCCATTCTATTAGCCATTGCAGTTTCTAAGTTCTGATTTCCTTTTAACCAGTTATCCGGAACTTGAGATCTTAGATATACATTTTTTACTTTATCTTTATCCCAACCTAAAACGGTCGAAGAAATCAGAGCGTTTATTAACCATCCTAAAAGGTAAAATCCAATCATTAGAGTTACCATTAGGCCAATAAATCCAATAACCCAAATTAAGCTATTGTCGAACTCTCTCACGGGAGTATCGGTGTCCAGTTCTAACCATATTGATATAAGCCACATCACACCGAATGAAGAGAACATCAGCGTGAAAGGAAGAATAGCAAGGGCTATCGAATACCTAGTTTTGATTATTGAACTGATATCGGTATTGAATGCGATGTTTGTCATAAGTTCCCTTTATTAAATTATTATTCTTCCAGTCCAGATTAAACCACATCGACATGTTTTATGCACTTTGAGTCATAAATGATGTATTAGATTACTTTATTATAGATTCAGTAGATTATTTTTTCACCCAGCTGTTAATGTTAGTGAACGGCCCCACTGATTTTTCTAATGTCTGCTTTTGGCTATCACTTGACCTAAAGAATAATCAGCAGCTATCGTCAACAAAGATACGAAAGCGGAAATTAGCATCAATTAGTATTTAACCTATTTAGAGTGTTCAATCTGTCTTGCTCCTGACAGTCGCAAAAGCCACCAAAGCTGTCGTTTATGTAAGTCTGTTATAATTTTTGCTATTTGTGGATTGTTTAGAGATTAAATTTATATCAGATTATCAGTTGTTTCGAGAACCATTTCTTCAATACTATATTAATTTAAACTCTAGAAGCTCTAAAAACTACTTTTTTTGGTTTCATCTTTTACCTCAGGTTGCTGTTGTTTTACTGCATGATATTTGGAAAGAACCTATTAGGTCTAGGATATATTTATCCAGAATATGTAATTTCTCAATAGTAACTTTTTTAGAGAAAATGTAGTCTATTTCAATATAATTATTTAACAGGCGGTATGCTCGAAAGTTAGAAAATGTAGACGAAAAGTCTTCAACTATAATAGGTAAATTGTTTTTATCTTCTTTAAGGACATACAAAGTTATATGACCTTTTGTATATTTTTCAAATTCACCTACTTTACCTATATGTGTGTAGTAGGATTCTTTAGTTTGAATGCCAGATAAAGTATTAAAAGTCCACATGTTTCTTTCGTGCTTTACTGCCCTAAGATTAACGCTTAACTCATTAGCAGAAGTAGGTGTAACCTTCTCAAAAGGTAACTTGTAAATTGGTGTCTTTATTTTAAAACCTACACGTTCTCGGACGCCCCTTTGATAATAGTAGGGTTTATATTTCAGGGGGATTTGGTATTCGTAAAAATTGTTGCATTCTGCATTTAGTGGAATAGAAGAAAACCTCACTTTCTTATACTGCTGCTGTATATTGTTTTCTATATTTACTGGTGTTTGAACTGAATCCAAAGCTATCAGGCTACCTATACTTGCAATTATTATAAAAACTGGAATTAACAGTAAACTCTTGACTATATTTTTTGAGAGAATCATTCAGGAGGAATCGTTTTGTTATAATGGTTTAAGTTAATCGTATACTTAAGCTTTTCTTAGGTAAACAGTTTCTGAACAAAAGTATATACTTTATCCGAAAAGCAGGTATTCGATAGTCCTCTCCTCGCTTAAAGCTATCATAAAATTTTCAATGCAACCGTCAACAATGAGCTCAGACTGTGTGAAAACTATTTTTAATTGGCGTAATTCGATAATATCAGCGAAAAAAGGCTCTGTAGATTAAATTCTGTTGTAAGTTTGATACCAAATTACTTATTAATTTACGTAGCGTGACATAAAAAATTTACGCTGGGAGTTTTCACACAGCCTGAGCTTAAACCAGCCCCACAAAAGTGCAGTAATATTTGACTATTAATGCCCTGATTATGATCGTGGTTTCATAAAAGCTAATGTCTGCAATTGGCTATCACTTGACCTAAAGAATAATCAGCAGCTATCGTCAACAAAGATACGAAAGCGGACGTTAACATCAATAGATTTTTGAGCTATTTCCTGTATTCATAATATGTAGGTTTACCTACACCCCGAAAGACAACTAAGCCACAAAAACAGACATTCGACAGAGTTTTTTAATGTGGCTATAAGTCATATTAAATATTTTATTTAATTCCATACAGTTAGTTAAATTGTGGAAAAGTCAAAGTAATCTGTATTAGGCTACATATTGATTTACACAAGTTTTTTAAACTGATAACTTTAATCGTAGGATGTACAAAGGACATTATCGTTAGGTTAAGGCTCGGCTGAGCAACCTGACAAATTATCCAATATAAGGGAAGGTATGATCCAGTCTGAATTTCAACGTTTTCTGCAAACTTTACTTTTATCACCATCTAGTGCGTCAGTTCATAAATTCGCTAATTTGGTACTAAAAAGCCTGGGTGAAATTGTTCCACTAAGCACTAATCAAGGGCAACGAGTTAAACATGTCGTAAAGCTTGCTCAAAAAGAATGGGCTAGCTTAAGCCAAGATATTCCAACTAATCTTGAATATGTTGAATCAGATGTTGCATCTTTTACCCTACTCAAAGAATTGTCGGTTGATTCATTTCGGGGATTTAGCCGTGAAGAAACGTTTGATCTAAAAAGCCTATTAGTGCTTATTTTTGGGCCAAATGGTACAGGTAAGTCAAGTTTCTGTGAGGCATTAGAATACGCCTTATTAGGTTCAGTAGCAGAAGCTGAAAGTAAGCGTTTTAGAGATGTTGAAGCTTATTTAAAAAATGCTCATACCAATAAATTCACACCTCCAAAATTGATCGGGATTGATGCTGAAGGCAGTAATGTCAATATCAAACCTAATGATGCTCTTTATCGGTTTTGCTTTGTTGAGAAAAATCGAATAGATAGCTTTTCACGTATTGCTGCACAAGCTCCAGCCAAACAGTCAGAACTAATATCAACACTATTTGGCCTTGATTCGTTTAATGAGTTTGTTAAAAATTTCTCTCCTGAAATTGATGGTCGATATATAGATATAGAAGGTGTGAAAGCAAAGGAGCTTTCTCAAAAACGGCTGAAATTACAAGGGGCTGAACAGCAAATAAAGCTTAATAAAGGCATCGTTCAACAGGTGAAAAGTGAAGAGATTGAATTAGCATCACGCTATAGAGAAGGATCCACTTTACTTAAAATGATGTTTGAGCTTAATGGGTCAGAGGAAAGGCAAGGGCAAATACCTTTATTAGAAGCAGAGCTACAAAAGCCTGTTCCGCCGAAAAGTAACCTAACCTCTGCTAACCTAACCTTAATCAAACAAACGTTGATAAGCAGTCTAAACGTCCATAAGCAAAAAAGAGAAGAATTAGCGAATGCAAGTCAACAAGTATCTTTCCAACAACTATTTGAAGCGGTAACTCAAGTTCATCAAATTAGTCCTGATAAATGCCCTGCATGTTTAACCCCATTATCGGAAGTAACCGTTAATCCTTTCACTCATGCAGGAGAGGAGATAGTCAAACTTCAGCACTTAGCTAAATTGCAAACTCAGATAAAGCAACTTGAGCAAACAGTGCTTCAAAAGCTTCAAGAATTGCATCAGATATTAACTACTTGCTTAAACTTTTATGCCATTGATAATAGGCTGGCACTATATAGTTTCACTGAGGTGTCACAATTAAATGTGACATGGTGGAATAGTTTACATGCTGAGCTAGATGATGGCGCGACAGCCATTCAGCTCATTGAAACTCAAGTAGCATGCCTAGAGAAACAAGATATTGAGAGAGTTCAAATTGAACAAGGTAAGAACGCTCAACAGATAGAGTTGAAGCGATTTAAAGAGCTTTTAAATGACGCGCAAAAGCTAGCAGCAAGGAAGAGTGCTGCGATTAACGCAATAGACGATGCTCAAAAGTTAATTAATGAGTTTGACGAAGCAAACAAGACAATAATCGATGAAATAGAGCTGGAAAAGTCTATTGTTACGCAGAATATTGAAATTAGGAAGTCCTACCAACAGTTTGTGGAGTTACTTAATGCCTACCGTAAAAAGCTCCCTGCACTTCTAGTCGAAAACTTAGGTGATGAAGTTGTTAAATTATATAATGCATTCAACCGTAATGATGCGCCAACAGAGCTATTGGCATCAATTCAGCTACCGCTAGCACAAAACCAGAAGCTAAAAATTTCCTATCAAAACGAGCCTCAAAAGTATTTTGATGCGCTTCATGTACTAAGTGAAGGGCATATCCGTTGTGTCGGCTTAGCAATATCACTGGCGAAAAACATCAAAGAAAACTGTCCACTTCTCATCTTTGATGACCCTGTTAATGCTATTGATGATGACCACCGAGAGTCCATCAGGCGCACTCTATTTGAAGATGATTACTTTGATAGAAAGCAGATTATCTTGACATGTCATGGAGAGGAGTTCTTTAAAGATATCCAAAACATGTTATCAGTAGAGCAAGCCAAAAGTAGCCAGCGGTTGGCGTTTATGCCTCGTATTGATGAGCAGCATATACAAGTTGATTTCAAATGCGCCCCACGAAACTATATAGAAGGAGCATTAGAACATATTCGTAAAAATGAAATACGATTTGCATTGGGTAAATCTCGCCAAGCTTTAGAATCATTAACTAAAGGAAAAGTATGGCGATATGTCAATAAACATGGAGATGGAAACTTAAGCATCAAATTACGTTCCGCAAAAGCGCCAATTGAGTTGCGTCAATTAACGGATCAACTTAAAACTAAGATTAAACAAGATGACTTCAATGATCCTGATAAACATAATATTTTATCACCTATAGAGCAGTTATTAGGTGTTAATGGTGATTCTCGCGAATGGCGGTACCTGAACAAAGGTACTCATGAAGAAGTAGACCGAGCAGAGTTTGACAGAAACTCTGTTCATACCATTGTATCTGCAATAGAGTCATTAGATCAGGCATTATAGTGTTACGCCTAATAACTAACTTTTGCCAATAAGAGTAAAGTCTCATCGTCAACTTTGAGTAATTGAGTGTTCCGGAGTAAGTTTGTGCATAAAAAACAAAGGTCATTAAACCAAGTAAAAGAAGATATATCTGTTCGGGTTTTGAGAGATAAGTTACCTAAAGAGTGGGTTATTCACAGTTATGGAGCTGACTATGGTATTGATTTCGTTGTTGAGCTTTTCGACTTTATCGATGAAAACGAAAATATTGCTGAAACTCTTGGAGAGAACTTTTTTGTTCAATTGAAATCTTCAGACTGCATAAAATATTCCGCCAGAAAGGCCTATAAACGTGAAAATGTTGCTAAGGGTAATCTAACTGAAAATAAGGACGATTTCGTTGAGATCCCAGTTGCCAAATTTCAACTGGATATGTCTGATATATTGACTATCCAATCTATGGGGATTGCAATACCAGTATTGTTGATTTTGGTCGATACGAATACTGAAAGAGCTTTTTTTGTTTGTCTCAATGACTATATAGATAAAGTTCTAATACCTGAAGACCCTGACTATGCGTCGAAGGGAAAAAAAACGATTTATATTCCCACTTCAAATGAAATACTGGATGAGGAAGATGCACTTATTGCATTGCGAGCATATGGAAAGCGCTCAAAGATGTATGGCGCATTCTCTTTGTTTAACTATCAGCTAAAAGAAATTTGGCGCATGCAAGATAAGGCTGCCATGCCATACAATGTGCCTCTTGAGATTCCTGTTGAAATGATAAAAACTTTTGTTGATATAGCATTGAGGCAAGATATTTGGTCTACTCATGAGTTCTGGAAGCCAATGGAATGGAGCAACAATGAACTACTTACGCTTAAAGACAAATTGAGTAGGGGCGTAAAACCTGAAGATTACCAAGAGTTTCTAACGTATTGTTCAGATTATATCTGGCATCGGTTGACTAACTTATCGAATATGTATGAGGAATTAGTCAGAGAGTGGTTTATGCCTACATATCTTGCAATGTTAACTTCGTATCCGCCAAGAGATGGTGATGGTAATAATGCTCAAAAAACCTAATAAGCATGTTGTCGGACTATTTTCCGATGCGTTCCAAACCAGCCGCAAATGCCGGCGTTAGGAGAGAGTAATGGACTTCTTTGAAAATGGATTATTTTTCTTTTGCAATAACTATATAAATGAAACCGAGCGCCTAAAAAGATTCACTGAAACTATTGAAGCAGTTTGGACTGAACGTGGAAATGAATTAGATTTAAATCTAAAGTCTAATCTTAGTAAGGCACCAGAGTGTGACCATCAAGATATCGGTGAAAACTTCAGTTATGATTACATAGAAATGGTTATAAAATATCAGTTTTTACATAGGCAATCTATTGTGATTACAGCATCCTCTTTAGTTGAAACTGCTTTGTATAAACTTTGCGAGCTTACATCTTCTGTTTCAGGAAAAAAATTCGACCTTAAAACGAATAAATCACGAAAATCCAAAATACATAAATGTATCGAACATTTATCAGTTGTAGAAAATTTCAATATGGATGACTTAAAAGAAGAGTTAGATCACATTAGTATCTTATATAAAGTTCGCAATGAAATTGTACATAACAATGGAATGGTAACTGAAAAACTTTATCGTTTAAATCTCCCACATTTAAAAGGAAGCTTTGGTTATACAATTGAAATTAATGTCGATTTTATGGATTTTTATTTGAAAATAATAAAAATATTTTTTGAAAAATTAAAAATACAAACTACTGAATTTATAGGTAAAATGTCTAACAATAATATCAGCAAGGACATGTAACAGTTGGTTTTGCTTCGTCACTTATTTTAACCAAAAATTTTTAGCTTCTTAATGAGGCGTTGATATACAAAAACTAATTCGAGTTCAATCCTCACTGGTTAGTGCTAATGACTTTAATGTGGCATTTGTGAAACTAGACGGTAAATCTGTTGCAGCTTGATTAAAAAATATGGCTAATAAGAAAGCTAAATATAAGGAAGTAAAAGAATGACAAATAGTGATTGGGCTCTAGTTTTATTCTGTATTGTTCAGTTATTAGTAACGTGTGCTGGACTGTATTTTAAACAATATTTAATAAAAAAAGGAGATATTAAGGCTACTAATGAAAATTTTAATCAACTCAAAAAACAGTTAGATGAAACGACTGTTTTAACCAAGTCTATTGAAGGCAAGCTTACTAACAAAGCTTGGTTACACCAGAAAAGATGGGAAATTAAGAAAGATTTTTATATGGAGTCTTTAACATTATTTAATACAATGAATTCACATTTTAATATTATCTTAGGTCATTTATTTCATATTAGTGATGGAAAATTGAGTATTGATGAGATAAATGAATTAGATAATAAAATTGACCACGGGTTAAATGTTATTTCGTCTTTAAAAGATAAATTGAAGGGGATCGTTGCATTACAAGGAGCTATATTCCTTGGAGAGTCTACACTCACTGCAATTAATAAATTTATTGATCCTCACAATAATGAATTTATGGATCCATTTATTAATCGCGATATGTTTAGTGGGTTAAGCTCTAGTAATGAATTGAAAAATGATTTTTTAAATCAGCTAATAGGTAGTTGTAATATAGCTAGAGAAGAGCTTTTAAGAGAGGCTAAAAAAGATTTAAATTTGGTTTGGGATGAATAAATTATACTTTAACGGGGTGCTATTTCCAAAAATGAAATAGATCTCTACAGTTCTGTTTCACATTTCAAACAATATCATCTATCAGTCAAATGAAAGAATGCGGCCTAGCGCTGAATGACTAAGCCGTTTTAAAACACCTTGAGTAATCCAGTATGCATTTTTTGCATAATGGTAAATTTGCTTTAGGCAGCGACAGGCTAATGACTGCAATGAGCTTAAACCAGCTCCACAAATGAGTGTGAAATCTTGCTTAATAGCGCCCTAAATATGCTCCTGAATTTGCACAGGCCTAATGTCAGTAATTGACTAAGAGCTGAAGTATTGAATTTAGTCACTTGATACTTTATTGAGCACTTTATTAGTATTATTTTCTAGTTATTTTTAAGTGTTCTATAGTTTTCACACAATATTTGACGATTCACATATGGGTACGTGCAATTAAGTTGGTTAACTAAACTAAACACCTTGAAACTGATTGGTTTGAATACCCAATGCCTGAATTATTTGCATCTTTTCAGCATCACTTGCATTGTTTAAGTCTGCAACCAACTTAGCAATAGGTGATGATTCTGATTGGGTTTCCTTTTTCTTTTCCAATACCTTCTTTAACCGAAATAATTTGCACAGTTTAATAGTTTCGCAACCTTTAGCACTTAGCCCTTCGTATATTGCCCCATCATGAATTTCAATATGTTCACTATATTTATCAAAATATGGATGAACGATTGTTAGGTTAGTCCCAGCTCTAGGGTAGTTCGTAATAGTACGGTGTAAAACAGGCAGATTACTCTTGTTTGTATTACAACCGGGACAAGACAAAGCTAGGTTCTTAGGGTGAAAAGTAAATTTACTATATTCACTTTTGGGTACTATGTGCTCGATATCAACTTGCTTAATATCAAATCCAAGTTTCCATTTACAGTAACAACAAAGGTTACCCTGCTTAGGTCGTAAATCATCTTTAAGAGAAACCTTTATTCCATCGAAGCAAGATTTATCCCAATCAGTATGATTGTCGAAAGAATTCTTAATCACCTTTAGCTCTTGAGAACTAAGAGAGTATGGAGAGGAAATAAAATCAGTCATAACTCTAGTAGCTTACTTATAACGTCATATAAAGGGTCTATTTTTTTTAGATTAGGTTGAACTTGTCGAATTTTTCTTTTCAATTCTCTGTATCTATTTGAGCCTTTTTTTCCTTCTGCAAGCAGCTCCAATGATTCCGTTACAATAGCTCCAAGATAGTAGTTTCTTGTTGAAGGCATATCAAAAATGTTTAGCAACACATCCTCTGCTGACATTCCATTAGTGTTATCTTCATAATAATCCACATCAATATGGTTACCTTTAGAAGCTTTAAAATGAACGACACTGGATCTTTCATTTGGTAAATCGGAAATCAAAAAATGAGAATGAGTAGCGATAATTACATGACAGCCTGTCACTGATTTTAATAAACGATCAACTAATTCTATATACCGATACTGCCACGATGGATGCAAACTAATCTCTGGTTCATCTATCAAAATGAGACTATCGTTCTCTAAGTTAGGAACCAACCCAATTAACGTTGATAAAATACTAGCCTCTCCAGAACTAGCATCCGTATAGTCGAACTCTCCACCATCTTTTTTATACAACTTGACTTGCATACTTCTCATAAGCTCAAGCTTTCGTAAATCATCAAAGACTTGATACCTTGAGACTTGTTGTGAAGAAACAACATGCTCAGAACGAGTCATATTTTCTTCTGAGAAATTTATCAAAAAGCTAAATTCACTACTTCTATGGAAAGATTGCTCCTTAAATGCATATTTATATGCATCAGCTAACTCTTCCCAGTAATAATCGGGTAACTCTAGAAACCTGCTAAATATCCCTTGCCTTATACCTCCCCTTCTATCACTCTGAAACCTAATGAAATCTTTTAAAGTTTTACCATCTATTGACCCAATTGTATTTTTTAATTCCGCAGGTATTCTTAACTTATATACAAGCTTTAAAACAGGTTCGTACTGCAAGTAATTGAATATCTCGTTGTATTGATGAAAGTTGCTTTTTTCATCTACATTAGACATTAGATATGAAATAGCCTTATCCATTAAAGCTCTATTTGAAGAACCGCCAATACGCCCTTTGGGACCTAAATAACAGTATTTATCTTTTATTGTATGGGGTTTTTCCTGCCGACTAATACTTGAACCTGTAGGGAATTTATCAGACAGGCTAGTAGTAATTGCAATTACCTTTTGAGGATTCTTAAGCTCATCTAGAAAAGTTGTTTGCTTGTGTTTTACATTTCTCTTTCGATATGAGTCAACGATACCCTTCAAAAATCGACTTTTCCCTGTACCGTTATTACCAATCACAACAGTAAAGTAGTTTTCTTCACTCTTAATTGGTTTAGATAATTTAACTCGTGGTATTTGAATTTTCTGTTCATCCAACTTGAATGCTTCTAATCTGAACGACATTTCCTTTCCCGAACAATGTATTATTTTGATAATAAATATAACAAGTTACTCGCGCTCCGTGAATCATTATTACAGCTTGTAATCAAAAATAGAAACTACTTCAACACTTTAGCTATAAACAAATAGCTAGTGTCGAGCATGACTTAAGAGTATTGATAGAAGTAAAATTGACATGAAATAATTTGAATTACTTCGTCATAGCTTGAATCCTACTCATATTTGCCAATCAAACCCATTAATTGAATTCCATATATCATTTGGCAAGACACCAAGCTTCTAATCGGAAAAAAAGTATTAATGAGAGCGATTTATGTTGGTCAAGGTAATGTAAAAGATCGGCTAAACACTCACCATGGTGAAAAGCGCTTGTATTCTCAATTTGGTAATTATTTTATTTCTTTTTATGAAATCGACCGCAGACTTGCTCTTTATTTTGAAGCGGCCTTTTTGGAAAGTTACTTTTTTAAATTGAATACTGAACATATGCATGGAGAAGAAGAGCTGTATGCTATGTTCGATGAGGAAGTAGTAGATTATGGAAATCAAAAATTTATAGAACAAGTGACGAAGAAGAACAGTAAGTATCAGAAACTTATTGATAAAGATATAAGTAAGGTATTACCAAAGTCCCCTCATAGTCTCTAGAGATGGAAGTAGAGAGAATCTTTAACAATAAAAAAGCGGATCATCATAGATCCGCTTTTCAAATTTAATATTGGGGTGAATTAACCAACTTAATTAAGTTAACCATCTAAATTAACTCGTTAACCAACTTAATTACATACCCCCAACATATTACTAAAAATCACAAACTTAATTATAGATCGACACCGTTACGTACTTTCAACAGTCCTCATTTAAATTTATGTGATCATAATTTATATATAAAAAACCGCCTTTCGGCGGTTCTGGTATTAAGTAAATTACATTACAGTTGCAATTTTCATGTTCAGCGACAGCTTTTTAAAATACAGCAAATCTAATACTCTGAAAAATCAGTCCCCAACGGGGAACTTAATTCCCATGGGATAACCCATTATTTCTGTAGGGGAACTTAGTTAATCTACACACCAGTTACCTAATCCTGATAACTAGAAACCGGCGGACATGAACATATTAAATTTCTATCCCCGAACACGTCATCTATACGGTTAACCGTTGGCCAAAATTTATTCGCCGCAGCTGCTGGCACTGGGAATACCGCTTCTTGAATAGTATATCCACGATCCCAAGTATCAGTAATATCCGCTAACGTATGTGGAGCATTGTGTAATGGGTTGTTTTCTAACGTCCACTCACCTGACTCAACTTTACGTACTTCATCACGAATACACACCATAGCTTCAATAAAACGATCAAGCTCTACTTTAGACTCTGATTCTGTTGGCTCAATCATAAACGTACCCGCTACTGGGAACGACATAGTTGGTGCATGAAAGCCGTAATCCATTAAACGCTTCGCCATATCTACTTCTGTAATACCAGATTCAGCCTTAATTTGGCGTAAATCAATAATACATTCGTGCGCTACACGACCATTTTTACCTGTGTATAAAATTGGGTAATGTTGGCTTAACTTTTTGGCTAAATAGTTAGCGTTTGTTATCGCGTATTTAGTTGCATCTGTTACGCCTTTTTTACCTAACAATGCGATGTAAAGGTAAGAAATACATAGTATACCTGCACTACCGTAAGGTGCTGCTGATACTGCGCCGTTACCTTTTGTACTTTCGTTTACATTCACTAATGCGTGATCAGGTAAGAATGGTGCTAGGTGAGATTTAACACCTATTGGACCCATACCAGGACCTCCGCCGCCATGTGGAATAGCGAAAGTTTTGTGTAAGTTAAGATGCGAAACATCGGCGCCAATAAAGCCTGGAGACGTTACGCCAACTTGTGCGTTCATGTTTGCGCCATCAAGGTAAACTTGACCACCATGTTCATGAATAATATTACAAATTTCAGCAATGGTGCTTTCGTAAACACCGTGTGTTGATGGATATGTGATCATGATACAAGAAAGGTTGTCTGCCATTTCGCTTGCTTTGTTACGCAAGTCGGTCATGTCAACGTTACCTTGTTTATCACAATCTACTACTACAACTTTCATGCCTACCATTTGTGCCGACGCTGGGTTTGTACCATGCGCTGAAGCTGGTATTAAACAAACGTTACGATGCGCTTCGCCACGACTTTCATGGTATTTAACGATGGCGATTAAACCTGCGTATTCACCTTGTGCACCAGAGTTTGGCTGCATTGAAATGTTGTCGTAGCCTGTAAGCTCAACTAACCACTCGCCTAACTCGTCGATCATGTGTTTGTAGCCAAGCGCTTGATCGGTAGGAGCAAATGGATGCATGTTGGCAAATTCAGGCCAAGATACAGGTATCATCTGCGCTGTCGCGTTTAATTTCATGGTACAAGAACCTAATGAAATCATTGAGTGGTTTAACGCTAAATCTTTGTTTTCAAGCTTTTTGATATAACGCAGCATTTCAGTTTCGCTGTGATACGAGTTGAATACTGGATGCGTTAATATTTCAGTGTCGCGTACTAAACCGTCTGGAATTGAATCGCTGCCGTTTGCAATTACTTGCTCGTCTAGCTCTGCAACACTTAGGTTGTGCCCTTCACCTAATAAAATAGTGAATAAGGTGTCGATGTCGCTACGCGTAGTGGTTTCGTTAATTGAAATACTGATTTGGTTTTCAACATCAATACGTAGGTTTACGTTATTTTCTAACGCGCGCGCTACGATAGTTTCTTTACTGTCGAAACCTGAATTACCTAATGAGTTTAGGTTGAAGCTTAACGTGTCGAAGTAGTTGTTATGTAATGGCGTTAAACCTTTGCTTAATACGCCAGCCGCTAAAATATCAGTAAAACGATGAATACGTTCAGCAATTACTTTTAAGCCTTTAGGACCATGATAAACCGCATAAAATGCAGCCATGTTGGCTAATAATACTTGAGCTGTACAAATGTTTGAGTTAGCTTTTTCGCGACGGATATGTTGCTCGCGTGTTTGCATTGCCATACGTAATGCTGGGTTGCCGCGCGTATCGCGAGATACACCGATAATTCTACCTGGTAATGAACGTTTGTATTTGTCAGACGTTGTGAAGAATGCAGCGTGTGGTCCGCCGTAGCCCATTGGAACACCAAAACGTTGGGTTGAACCAATTACAGCATCAGCACCTAAATGACCTGGCGCTTTCAACATAACTAAACTCATGATGTCGGCTGCTACTGCTACTATGCCATTGTTAGCATGAATTTTTTCGATTAACTCGCTGATGTCACTTACTTCACCCGTTGCACTTGGGTATTGTAATAATGCACCAAAGATATCGTGATCAGCTGCCTCAACTGCAGGAGCAACAATGATATCAAATCCGAACATGTCAGCACGTTGCTTAACAAGATCGATTGTTTGTGGGTAAACGTCGCTTGAGATGAAAAACAAGTTTGATTTTTTGTTTTTAGATACACGTTTAGCCAATGCCATTGCTTCGGCTGCTGCTGTACCTTCATCAAGTAATGATGCTGATGCTAGGTCAAGCCCCGTAAGATCTAAACACATTTGTTGGTAGTTTAATAAAGACGTTAAACGACCTTGTGCTATTTCTGGTTGGTATGGCGTGTAAGCTGTGTACCAGCCTGGATTTTCTAACACGTTACGTAAAATTACGTTAGGTGTAAGTGTTGGGTAGTAACCTAAGCCAATGTAGCTGTTGTTTACTTTATTTAAGCCAGCTACTTTTTTTAAGTCAGCCAATGCCTGAACTTCTGTTTTGCTTTCTTCAATCGCTGGTAAGTTAGGTAAACGAATATCGCTTGGTACAATTTCGTCAATTAGCGCATCAACAGACTCAGCATCAATGTCTTTTAACATCGCTTGAGTTTGCTCAGCGTTTGGCCCTATGTGTCGGCTAATAAAATTTTCAGATTGTTCTAATTCGTTTAACGTTACTTGAGATTGAGTAGTCATAAACAGTTTCACTTAAATGATTTTACTAATTTAATAAAAGAAAGCCTCAAACTTATTGCTTAGTTGGAGGCTTAAAATATTCTTGCTCGTAATCATTCTGCTTTTAGATAGAGCATCTTAAATGCAGAATGTAACCAAATACTTTTGCAAAGATAATCGAGGCTTTTCATACCTGATTAACATAGCAACAATTCGTCAACAGTCTGCTTTTAGTAACTATCTACAAAACAAAATGAGTCCGAATATTTGGCAAAGATAATCGAGATTTAATTAAGTTCGATTAGCGAAGCAATAATTCGTAAACAGTCTGCTTTTAGGCAAGGCGATGAAGTTGCGAGACATTTGAGCTTAGTGTGCTAAGTGATAATGTCGAGCAACGAAATCAACGCGGTATAAATGCAGAATGTAACCAAATACTTTTGCAAAGATAATCGAGATTTAGGCAAGATGTTAAAGTTGTGAGACATTTGAGCTTAGTGTACTAAGTGATAATGTCGAGCAACAAAAACAGCGATGCATAAACTCGATTAGCGAAGCAAAAAGTTAGTCGGCAATAGAAGCTGCGTAAGCCTCAGCATCTAACAAAGCTTCGATCTCACTTTCATCAGCAACTTTAACTTTAAACAACCAACCGTCACCGTATGCGTCGGCGTTTACTAATTCTGGAGAGTCTTCTAGGTTTTCATTCACTTCAACTACAGTACCTGAAATTGGTGCGTAGATATCTGATGCTGCTTTAACTGACTCAGCTACTGCTACGTCGTCGCCTGAACCAATTTCGTCATCAATGTCTGGTAATTCAACAAATACCATGTCGCCTAATAACTCTTGTGCGTGTTCAGTAATACCAACAGTTACTACACCGTCACCGTCGTTGCGAACCCATTCGTGAGTTGATGCGTATCTTAATTCTGAAGGAATGTTGCTCATTTTATTAACCCTGCCCTGTATGTAAATTTTATAAATTGTGTTTGGCTACCGTAATCTACTATAGCCTAAATATTATGCGATATTATGAGTAATAAATAACGCTTAAAAAACTTTTTTACCGTTGCGTACGAAACTTGGTTTGATAACTTCTACATCAACCAATTTTTTACGCATTTCAACTTGGATGGTATCGCCAATTTGCACTGAACGCGGTACACGAGCCATAGCAATACTGTGGCCTAATGTTGGAGAAAATGTACCTGAAGTGATAATGCCGTCGCCACTTGGTGTGATAACTTTAAGACCTGAACGAAGTACACCTTTTTCTAAGAATACTAAGCCAACAAGCTTAGGTTGGTCGCCTGCAGCTTTTTGTGCTTCAAGTGCTGAACGACCGATAAAGTCACGATCTTCAGGTTCCCAGCTGATAGTCCACGCCATGTTTGCGGCTAATGGTGAAACTGTTTCGTCCATGTCTAAACCGTAAAGGTTCATGCCTGCTTCTAAACGTAATGTATCGCGAGCACCTAAACCACATGGAGCTACGCCAGCGTCTAGTAATTGCTGCCATAAATCTGCTGCTTGATCTTGCGGTACAACAATTTCGTAACCGTTTTCGCCAGTGTAGCCTGTGGTTGCAATGAATAAGTCGCCTGTTTGAACACCAAAGAATGGCTTCATACCTTCAACAGCTTGTGTTTGCTCTGCTGTTAATAACGTGGCTACTTTAGCTTTAGCTTCCGGACCTTGAACTGCGATCATGCCAAATTCAGGACGTTCAGTAACGGTTACTTTAAAACCTTCAGCTTGCTTGTTCATCCAGGCAAGATCTTTTTCGCGAGTTGCAGAGTTAACGACTAATTTGTAGCTAGTTTCGCTGAAGAAATAAATAATAAGGTCGTCTATTACGCCGCCTTCTTCATTTAGCATACCTGTGTATAAAGCTTTGCCTGCAACGGTTAATTTAGCAACGTCGTTGTTTACTAATTTACGTAAGTAAACTTGAGCTTGGTCGCCGCTTACATCAACGATAGTCATATGAGATACGTCGAACATACCTGCATTTTGACGCACTGCATGATGTTCTTCTATTTGAGAGCCATAGTTGATAGGCATTTCCCAACCATAGAAGTCGACCATTTTAGCGCCAGCTTCAATATGTTTTGCATGTAAAATAGTTTTGTTGCTCATATAACAATCGCCTAAAAAAATGAATAAACAGTAGTTGCAAGATTATAGCCACTGGCACCTGTCGATTCAACAACAAAAGATGAGCGTTTGAAATATAAAACCACTTAAAAACACTGTGCAGAATTATATTTTACAAAATAGTCTTTTTAGAAATAATAATCGAATTAGATATATAGAAATAAGCTATTTTTGTGAATAATTTCCACAAAACGATATAAAAAATGTGAATAGTTATTATGGAATTTTAAAAGGTGATGTTGGATTGATTTACAGCATCACTAATAACATTATTGTCAACCTCAGCTCGGGTTAAGCTATTTTACTCAACAATGCTATTTAAGCGCCTATCTGCGTTATTTTTACGCCCAATAGCCAGCTATGGGTTTATAAAAATGCCTTGATAAACACATAAATTTCATCATTGAGATAGAATTAAGGCCTTTTATGTTTTTAATCTTGATAAAGCTAAAAGATACTTCAACAAATCAATGAGTTATCAAATCCATTAACCCGAGTTGAGGTTAGTCAGCTAAAGAGGATGAATAAGAGAAGATAAATAATAGAATCATATACGCCCAATAACATTACATGAGGAATTGGGCGTTTAAGAAGATAGGTAGTTAAGCAGTAAAGTGAGTTTTTAGTTCAGCCCAGTAGTTACTAACAATTTGTTGATCTTGTGGGGTTAACTCTGAACGAGAATCTGTTAGTTTTGCTGAGATATCGTTAGCAAACTCTGTTGATAATGCTTGAGTTTCGTCGCCAAATTTACTTGCAGATAAGGCAATAAAACCTCTGATATAGCTGCTTGCAAAAAGTTCATCGTCGTTGTTTTCTTTTAAACAAAGATCGTCAAAGTGTTGATAAAGTTGATTAAGGTTCTGAATTGACATGTGTATTCCTGTGCTGATAAATATTGTCGTTATTGAGGGCTGCTGGCCGGATATAATACCTGATCTTTGTAACCAGTAATAACAGGAAAATATCCTGATAAGGTTTGATCAAGCTCGGTATCGCCCGTATCTATAATTAATGGGCGATTGTTTAAAGCGGCAAGTTTGGTTTTTGTCGCTACAATAATAATGTTATTTTTCCCTACAGCTTTGATGACTCTTGGGCTTAACTGCTGGTTGCCTCGACCAAAGATATGACCTTGACCACCAATTAAAGTAATAACTAATTTGAGCTGCTCGCTGGCATTACTGCCCGCTTCGGCTAAATGCTTATTTATTAAATCCCAAAGCTGAGGCTCGGTTACATCGTTAGCGATTATCGCGTGGTCGTGCAATACATCAACACCTAACAAGGTATTTTCTTCTCCGAGTTCTTCCATAATAAATGCGGTAGTTGAACCAGATCCCATGATATAAAGTTCGTCGTCCATGGTTTCAATAATATGTGCGGCTATGTCTTGTAAAACCAGTTCGTCGGTTTCTTTACCGCCTGATTTTACTGCTTGAACATAACGTAACTCGCTTGGGATTTGCATTTCGCCGTAACGTTTCGCTTTAACCACGCCTTGCCTAAATAAGCTTTCGTCGATGTCCATTACATCAGCATCAGTGAGTGTAACCAGTTGATTGGTGACTAGCATTTCTACCACACGCCCTGCCGCTTTTGGCGTAACAGCATAAACACCTGAATGAATTTTACAGCCTGCTGGAATACCTAATACGGGAAATCTGTCATCAACAATTGAGCAAATATCGCGCGCTGTGCCATCGCCACCAGCAAATAGTAATACATCAACATGAGCTTGCATCAAGGCGGTAACAGCATCTTTAGTGTCTTGTGCTGTGGTATTCAAATATTCGCTAGGTATGGTTTTAGTATTACTGGCTTCTGCTGAATGAGTTACTACAACCACTTCAAAACCTAAGTCGCGAGCGCAGTTTTCACCCATAGCACCACTTGCGGTGTAAATGATGATTTGGCTTTTATAAGGTTCAAGCACGCTTAGTGCAGTAGTTGCACGTTGGTTTGCTTTAAATTCGGCACCTAGTGCTAAAGCTTTTTCTGGTGTGCTCTCGCCGTCACTACCTTTGAGTGCGACACTTCCACCTACGCCAGCAACAGGGTTAATAACAAAACCAAGTTTGAATTTTTTCATGTAAATAACCTTAGCCTTATTTAAATTGTGCCAGTGACAGATTTGAAGATTGTGTAGCAAGAACAGAAGAAGATGGTTGATAAAAAGCCGCTAACGCATCAATAAATTGTTGTGCTCTTTTAGGAAAACCGTGCTCAAGGTAATGTTCAACTTGTTTAAGAACTGCCACTTTAAATGCTTGTGTATCGGCTTCTGCACCATTTAAGTTATCTGCTGATACATTAAACTTCTTATTAGCTGCAATGCAAAATGCCCATTCAATCGCTTGTGGTTTAACTTCTACAGATTCAAATACTTTTTGTTGTTGCTCATTTCGGCCATCAGGTTCATACCAATAACCAAAATCTTCTTTTAAACGACGTTCTTTACCTGCGATACACCAGTGAGCTATTTCGTGTAAACCACTTGAAAAATAACCATGAGCAAAAACAATTTGATGATATGAGCAAGCTTCTGATGCGGGGAGATATACGGGTTCATCGTCACCCTTAATTAATCTTGTATTGTAGTCAGCAAAAAATGTAGCTGAAAACAGTTCAATTAAATCTTCAATTTTATGCTCAATATCTATTTGATAATTTTCAGATAAAGCAAATTCAGATGTGTGATCAAAAGATGATATATGTTGCATAAACAAAAGCGTCTATTGTGAGTGAAAATAATTTTGCCGCAACTTTAACAAAAAACGGCGATAGTTACATCGCCGTTTTGATTTATACCTTTACGTTTTAAAAACAACGTTGGAAAAGTAAGTGTTACTCTGCTTTTTTCAGTGCCATTTTAATTACGATGTAACCTAATATACCTGAGATTAATGAACCGATAACAATACCTAAACGGTCTTGGAATAATGGTGAATCAGCTGATTGTTCAAATGCTAACGAACCAATAAATAAACTCATGGTAAAACCAACACCACACAGTAAAGACACACCGTAAAGTAGTTTCCAGTTCACGTTCTCAGGCAGTTTAGCTAAACCTAACTTTATCGCGATAAAACAGAAACCAAAAATACCTAATTGTTTACCAATTAATAAGCCAGCAATAATACCTAATGGAACAGGAGCTAGAACTTCGTTAATACCAACACCTGTTAAACTAATACCCGCGTTAGCAAAAGCAAATATAGGTAATACAATGAAAGCCACCATTGAATGTAAGTTATGCTCTAGCGACTTAAGTGGTGACGGCTCTCCTTCTCCACCTTTAATAGGGATAAAGAAAGCCAAAGCAACACCGGCTAATGTGGCATGAACACCAGATTTAAGTACAGCAACCCATAAAACAATACCTAAGAAAATATAAGGTGAAGTGCTGGTTACGCCTTTCTTATTCAAACCAAATAAAATAGTTAATACAACCGCCGACACGATTAATGAAAGCATTGAAAGTTGGTCAGTATAGAATAAGGCAATAACAATAATTGCGCCTAAATCATCAAAGATAGCTAATGAGGTTAAAAATACTTTAAGCTGCAATGGTACTTTACTACCAATAATAGCTAATATACCTAAAGCAAATGCAATATCTGTTGCGGTAGGAATTGCCCAGCCATTTATCGCAGCCGGATCGTCGTAATTGAACGCTACGTAACAAAGTGCAGGTATAACCATACCACCAATAGCACCAATGGCAGGTAAAGCAACTTGTCCTGGTTCAGACAAATTACCCTCTAAAAATTCGCGTTTGAGCTCTAGCCCAACTAAAAAGAAGAATAAAGCCATCAAACCATCGTTTATCCAAAGTAATAATGGTTTTGCAATTTCGAAAGTACCAACACCGACTACAACGGGTATATCAAGCAATAAGTCGTAGTAATGCGCCCAAGGTGAATTCGCTATGATCATAGCAAGAACAGCAGTGAACATGAGTATGATACCGCCTGATGCTTCCTGTTTTAAAAAATTTTGTATTGGTGAAAGTTCCATGATTTCCTTTATTAATATCAATAACAACCAGACATAATATGTCATATGTTGTAGGTGTTAGTAAAGATCACATCGATAATTTTTACTAAAGGTTATAATAATTTAACCTAAATTAAAGAAATGAGGATCAGTTAAAGTAATAATAGCCAGAAAATTGGTACCTGCAGTTCTTATTTTATACTCACATCATTTGTCATTTTGTTTAAATACTCTGTACTTAATTCAAGTATAGATAAAATAATTAAATTTACTGCAACCTTTACCTAGTCTATTTCGTTACTATGATTAGAGAAAAGTGAAACTTACTGAGACCCTGTTTTATATGAGTCAAATTTTATCTTTTTTTGGTATTAAAGAAAAAGAGCACTCGTTTGAAGAATTAATTCATCCGCACATGAGTAATTTGTTTAAAGTGGCGTATCAATATACTGGCACAAAACATGATGCAGAAGATTTACTACAAGACTTGCTTGAATTTTTATTAACCAAAGAAAACGAGCTACGCAAGGTAGAAAAATTAAAACCTTGGCTAATGCGATGTTTATACAATCGGTTCATCGATTTATATCGTAAGAAACAACGTCAACCTAATTTAGAGGATATTGACGATGATAAAGTGCAGCCATTGTTTCGCTATTTCGATAATCATCAAAAAGATGAACAAAACAAAGAAATATATACCGCGATGAGTAAGTTATCGCAAGATCAACGTGCCTTAGTTGCGTTACATGATATTGATGGTTATACCCTACCTGAACTTTCAGAAATTATGGATGTTCCTTTAGGTACTTTAAAATCGAGTTTGCATCGCGCTCGTAAAACATTAAAACAACATATTACCCTGCAACCCTATGAACTTAATGTTCGTCATTATTAACAGAGGATAAAAAATTATGAACTGCAAACTTGTTAATAACGCCATTGATGAACTCACGTTAGCGGATTTTAAGTCAGGCTTAAATGATGTTTTAAACAATACCTTAAAAGCTCATATTGAATCTTGTGAAACGTGCGAGAAAGCACTGCAAGAACATCATTCATATATAATTAAAATGTCGAAAACTACAACGCCTGAATTTAGCGAAGAGCAAGCAACAGCTATGCTCAATAAGGTTGTAAATAAATCAAATAATAATGCTTATGCAAATAAATCAGCAAAAAATGACAGCAGCTTTTTCCAAGGATTTATTGCTGCATCGGTTTTAGCATTATCAATATTTGGCGCCTGGAATGTGTTAACACCTTCAGCAGATCAGCAACCTTTAGTAGTGAGTACCGCTCCTGAATATTTTACTACCGAAGTTGTATTAGTTATTGATGCCCCTGAAGATATGTATGACGCTGATTTAAATATTGTTTTACCACAACAAATTGCTTTAGAGGGTTACGACAACATTAAAGATCTAAGTTGGCCTGTAGATTTAAAAGCTGGAACTAATACCTTATCGTTACCAATACGTGTAAACAAAAATCAGAACTTAGAACAGCCGTTAAGCATTATGGCCAAGCTTTATCATTATGCTGAAGAACGTGAATTTGAAATCAAAGTAAATGTTCAAGATATGCAAGACAGCTTGGATGCTAGTGCCAGCACAACACGCGCTTAACGAATAAAAGTGAATGAGTATAAAATGAAGATTAGAAATTATGTATTAGGTGCCTTAGCTATAATTTTATGTGGAAATGCTTATATAGCAATATCTGCAGAAGATTTAGAAGGCGTAACCATGAAACTCGCGCAAAAAGAAACTAAGCGTGGTCATCGTGTACAAATGCGTGCTCATCAAATCATTGCAGATTATATGCTTAAAAATGGCGACATGACTCAAGATGAGCTTGAAGCTATGAAAGAACAACGCAGAACACATCGTAATGAATTAAAAGCACTTAAAAAATCTGGTGATATGGATGCTTTTAGAGCGCGCTTAAAAGAAATAAAACAAGCTCACGAAGCAAAACGTGAATCGATGAAAGAATATATTGATAGTCACCCTGAGCTTGAAAAAATACTAAGAGATACGCACGAAAAACGTCATGTCGAAAGTAAAGGTAAACCGGATGGTGATCGTCGAGGTGATAAATTCATGGACGGCAGACGTGGTGGTAATTTCGGTGACGAGTTTGACGACGAAAAACGTAAGAAACATCGTGAGAAAAGATTTGAAGAATTTGAAAGTGATATGGATGACGAAAAAGTTAATAATGATGAAAACAATTAAATCGTATTAATTAATATACTTAATTTCGTTAGAAAGTTACTTCTCAACAAATGCCAATCGGTTCACTGATTGGCATTTTTATTACTCTGCGTACTAATCTTAAACCGAGTTCAGGTTAACTAAAATATTCTTTTTTCTCGCTGTAAGCTTTTCTGAAGTATTCAATTAATAGCTTAAGTTTCTTATCTGGTTGTCTACTTCGTGGATATACAGCATAAATGCCTAAATCTTTCGCCGTAAATCCATTTAAAAGCGAGACTAAATCGCCTTTCATTAAATTTTTGTGGATTAATGCTTTGGGTAAGTAAGCAATGCCTAAATCAGATAAAGCCGCTTGCCTTAAAGAATGTAAGTTATTAGAACGAAATTGACTCTTCACTTTAACAAAATACTCGCCAGATCCATCTTTAAATGCCCATTGCTCAGAGCCAGAACCTTCGTTTTGATAAATTAAACATCGATGTTTAGATAAATCTTCTGGTGACTCAAGGTTAGCACTATTATTCAAATATTGAGGGCTTGCACAAACAACCCAATTTGAATCAACCAAGCGCTGTGCGACAAGCGACGAGTCTTCTAATTGAGCTGTTCTTATGGCTAAATCGTAACCTTGTCCAACAATATCAACCACACTGTTATCGATAGATAGCTCTACATTAACACTAGGGTAATCATCACAAAACTTTGCTAACGCTTCATTCAACACTAACTGAGCAGACACCATAGGCATAGTTAACTTAATGGTTCCGCGAATGTCTTCGCTATACCCAGTTATAGAGTCTTCTGCTTCTTGCATAGCCAGTTTTGCTAACCTAGCTTTACCATAAAGTGTTCTTCCTGCATCCGTTAAGCTTAGTTTTCGTGTTGTTCTATATAAAAGCTGAGTATTAAGCTGAACTTCCAAACGACCAATACGTTTGCTTACTACAGAATTCGTTAGGTTAAGGTTATCTGCTACTTTGCTAAATGAGCCAGCCTCAACCACTAAAACAAATAAAATAAGATCATCAGCTTTTGCAGCCATAAATCACTTCTTGATTATGCAATAAAAAGAAAAAAACAATATCATTTATTCCAATTCATTAACAGTGTGATTAATTGTACATTTATGCCTATGATTTTAAGGTGCAATACTTATTAAAAAATTGATTGTTAAACAATCAAATAAGAAGTTGTCTTAACTACAAAAAAACAAAGGTATAGGTATAAAAATTAATGACGACGATTAACGCAAACTTCCTATTAAACATACGTGAAATTCTCGCCTCAGAGCAGATTATTGAAGATATTACGCGTAGGCGCGCTTTTGGTACTGATGCGAGTTTTTATCAACTTATACCTCAATTGATTTTAAAAATAGACACTGAAATACAAATTCAAAAAGTAATCGCCTTAGCCCATAAGTTTGATGTGCCTATTACTTTTAGAGCGGCTGGCACAAGCCTTTCGGGACAAGCAATAACAGATAGTGTACTTATTATGTTATCTACTGATTGGACACAATATCAAGTAAAAGACGAAGGTAACTTAATCAGTTTACAGCCAGGTATTATAGGTGCCGATGCAAATAAACATTTAGTTAAATACCAACGAAAAATAGGTCCTGATCCGGCTTCAATTAATACCTGTAAAATTGGTGGTATTGCCGCTAACAATGCTTCAGGTATGTGTTGTGGCGTAAGTAAAAACAGCTACTACAGTGTTGCCGATATGACATTAGTTTTAGCCGATGGCACCTTAGTAAACACCGCAGATGCCCTTAGTGTTGAGTTATTTAAACAAAGCCATTCAGCTATGTTAAATAACTTAAGTGAATTAGCAGAAAGTGTTCAAAACAATGCAGAATTAAAACAACTTATAGATCATAAATATCGTTTAAAAAATACCACAGGATATGCAATAAATGCTTTGATCGACTATATCGATCCTTTAGATATATTAATGCACCTTATGATTGGTTCGGAAGGTACGTTAGGTTTCATATCTAATATTACGTATCGAACTTACCCTGACTATCAGCATAAAGCCAGTGGCTTATTTTCATTTTCAACAGCTGAGCAAGCTTGTTTAGCCGTTACTCAATTAAGCAATTGCCCTGTTGATGCCGTTGAATTAATGGATCAACGAGCACTTAATTCAGTAAAAGGACAAAAAGGATTACCTGATAGTTTTTGTGATCAAGCAAACGAAACAACAGCCTTGCTTATAGAAATACGAGGCGAAACAAACACCGAACTACTTAAAAATATTGCTCAAGTTAAACACGTTATTAACTTATACACTCCTATTCAACAAATCGATTTCACTCAAGATCCTCTATTATCTCAGCAACTGTGGGCAATACGAAAAGGTACTTTTCCAGCAGTAGGCGCTGTTAGAGAAACAGGTACTACTGTTATTATCGAAGATGTGTCTTTTCCTATAGAAAACCTTGCTGAAGGTATTATAAAGTTACACGCTTTATTTGATGAGTTTGGCTACCACGAAGCGATTATTTTTGGTCATGCCTTAGCGGGAAATTTACACTTTGTATTTACCCAAGCTTTTAATAGTGATGAAGAAATAAAACGCTACGACCGCTTTATGCAAAAAGTCACTCAATTAGTTGCTGTTGAATTTGGTGGTTCATTAAAAGCAGAGCATGGTACTGGTCGTAACATGGCACCATTTGTAGAGCTAGAATGGGGAGAAACAGCTTACCAAGTAATGCAACGCGTTAAAGAAATAATCGATCCTAAAGCCATTTTAAATCCTGGTGTTATTTTAAATAAAGATAAAAATTCTCACATCAAAAACCTAAAAGAAATGCCTCATGCTGATCCTATTGTTGATAAATGTATTGAATGTGGCTTTTGCGAACCTGTTTGCCCATCTAAAACTTTCAGCTTAACACCTCGGCAACGTATTGTTATTTGGCGACGAATACAACAGCTAAATAGTCGCAGTGCTTTATCCCAAGATGAAAAGTCTGAACTAGATGAGTTAAATAAACACTATCAACATTTAGGTATAGACAGCTGTGCCGCAACAGGATTATGTGCAGAGCGCTGCCCTGTTGGTATTAATACAGGTGAGTTAATACGAAAGCTTAGAGGTAATAAATTAAGTAAAACAGGGCATGTTATTGCTAAATGGTCTGCTGAGCATTTCTCGGTATTAAATACAGGTACCGCTCTAGCATTTAATGCTAGTGGAAAGTTTACGAGTTTATTAGGAGAAAAAACGGTCAATAATATAGGCGAAACATTACATAAAGTAACCGGTTCAAGGTTGCCTTTATGGCATTCAAAATGGCCCGCGAAAGCAAAAAACAACGCTAGCCAAGCTGTTCCAGTTAACGATACAAAAGCACCTAAAGTTATTTTCTTTGCTAGTTGCGCAAGTAGAACGATGGGACCAGCAATCGAGAGTACCGATAGACGCAGTTTAACTGATGTCGCTTACTCTGTTTTCGCCAAAGCTGGTTATCAGGTGCTCACTCCGAATAAGTCTTCAGATTTATGTTGTGGCATGCCTTTTCATAGCAAAGGAGCTGCTGAAGTCGCTCTTAATAAAGGCCAACAACTTATTAATATGCTTACTGAGTTAAGTTGTAACGGAGAGATTCCGATAGTATTTGATACAAGCCCCTGTAATTTAAGGATCAAAGAACTTGGTTCAACATTACCTATTTATGAACTTACCGATTTTTGCGCTAAATTTTTAGTGGATAAGTTATCAATAACGCCTAAACAAGAAGCTATTGCATTACATATTACTTGTAGTAGTCAAAAGGCTGGCATTGCAGATAGCTTACGCTACATTGCAAATGTTTGTTCAAATGAAGTGATTGAACCTGAAGATATTACTTGCTGCGGATTTGCAGGAGATAAAGGTTTCTTCATGCCAAAACTCAATGAAAGTGCGTTAACAACACTCGCGACTCAAGTAAAAGGTAAATGCTCTAAAGGATACAGTAATAGTAGAACGTGCGAGATAGGATTATCAAAAAATAGTGGTATTGATTACCAGTCACTTATTTATTTAATAGACGAAGTGAGTAATTAAACATCATGCCTATAAGCTTTTATTGATGTATTTATTAGGCGACTAACACCTTAAGTCGCCTAATTAAACAATTCAAATACATAAAATTAGCTAGCTAAATGTTTCTCAAAAAAGGCAATCGTTCGTTGCCACGACAATTCTGCTGCTTCAGGATCGTAGCGTTGTGTAGAGTCGTTATGAAAACCATGCTGTGTGTCTTTATAAATATGAGCTTGGTAATCAACAACTTTACTTTTCAATAAAGCTTCATATTCTGGCCATGTTGCATTAACTCGTTTATCGTTTTCAGCAAATTGTAATAATATTGGGCTTTTTATATTTTTAATAATATCGGCTTTAGCTGGTGTTCCATAATATGGTACCGCAGCATCAATAACATCAGGAATAGCAGCCGCCAGCATATTGCTGATATAACCACCAAAACAAAAACCAACCACACCTAACTTACCGTTACCTTTAGGGTGAGCTTTTAAGAACTCTGCGGCGGCAATAAAGTCAGCTTCAATTTTATCGCGGTCTAAACTTTTTTGCATAGCGCGACCTTCATCATCATTTCCTGGATAACCGCCTAAAGGATGCAATGCATCAGGAGCAAACGCGATAAAACCTAGTTTAGCAAAACGTCGTGCAACATCTTTAACATAAGGATTAAGGCCTCTATTCTCATGTACAACAAGTACGACAGGCATTGAAGCATCAACATTTGTTGGCTCAACTAAATAACCTCGCCCTTCTCCATGACCTTTTGCAGAAGTGAAAGTAGCGTAAGTCGCTTTGATCGTTGGATCGTTAAACGACACGGTTTCTGCAAGGGCATAATTAGGAAGTAAGGCAGAAGCTACAACACTCGCCGTTAAACCGGCTACAGCTAATGTTCCTAAGCGTGATAAAAAGGTTCTACGATCAATACATCCATGGGCATATTCATCATACCAATCAAACGCTTCTTGAGGGATTTCTGTAGGGCTTAACTTTGATTCATGCATAGCTTTTCATCCTAAATATTAAATTGAATAATATAAATTTCCAAACAAACTTTTCGCGAGATTAATGCTTTATAAAATGAGCGTAATCATCTAATACTACTAAAAACACATAATATAATGGAAGATTAATCAACTAAGAATTGAGCGTATTTTGTAAGTTAAAGTTTCTTAGGTAAGAAAAAATTAGGATACCTCACTCAACACTTCTTAGTATTTCCTCTTTTTAGACGCCTATTTAATGGAAGTATATTTATCATCGCATATACTTCTATTAATACATTTCCTATCTGATTTTCAATCATAAATTATGAGCTAATGTAGATTTTAATATTTATGGTTTAATAATTGCTTTTAATTATTTCAATAGCTTAACTTTAATACAACCCTGGTGATTTACAAATGACAGTAACTACAACTAAAAAAAATAAAACCAATAAAAACAACTCACTAAAAAAAAATTTACGTAATATTACGCTTGCTGGTTTATTGACGTTACCTTGCACTAATGCACTAGCAATAGAGACAATTTTTAATTTACACAAAGGCAGCGAGTCAAAAACTGCCGGTTTTAGTGTTGCCGTTGCCGATAACTTTAGCAAAGGCAGTAATTTTTATTGGTCAGTTGGTTATAGTTCATTACGCGATATCAGTGTTGACTGGTACTACAATGTACAAATTGAATGGCTACAAGATATAGTTATTGATGAAGACAAAGGTGATTTGTATTTTAACAATAGTACTATCGATGCAACACTAAGTTATCGCCAAAAATTAAGAGGTTACAATAACTTTTTAAAGAAAGTGACGATAGAATATCAAGCAGGTGCATCATTAGGCTTAACAGATAATAAGTTTTTTTGGACTGATTTAAACGAAGAAAGATACTTCTCTGAAAAAGGCGATATTAACCCCTTACTTGCTGTTTCAACCCATTACAATTTCGATAAAAAAACAGCGCTTGTTTTAGGCTTGAAGTACCAACCAAGTTTTTCAGAGTTTGGTGATATCAGCTCTATATTTTTAGGTATCAATCATAAATTTGGTAAAGTGATCAACTACTAGTATTAAGTACCAACTAACTGATTAAAAAATAAAATAAATGACTTAAGCAACACGTTAACTCTCTAGCATAGAATTAACGGGTAAAAGTCAGCAAAAGCGTTAACTCAATGCCCTAACGCTTTTAATGGAGAAATAAATGCCCATCAAGTTCAAACTTTCAATATTAGCAATATTAATTGCTAGCAGTATAGCGACTAACGTAACTCATGCGGCTGCTTGCCCTATTCCAACTCCGGTTACCGACACAGATGGTGATGGTGTTGACGACAGCATAGACTTATTTCCAAGTGATGCTAGCGAATGGTACGACACCGATTTAGATGGCATAGGTAATAATGCTGATGACGATGATGATGGCGATGGCATTCCTGATACCTCAGATAATAATAATGATGGCGATCCAGTTATTGATTTATACGATCCCTTCCCTGAAGACGCTACTGAATGGCTAGACACCGACGGTGATTGTTTAGGAGATTCGGTTGATACCGATGATGACAACGACGGATTTCTCGATAACGTAGATGCATTCCCATTAAATGCGAATGAATGGCTAGATACCGACAGCGATACCATTGGTAACAATACCGATGGTGATGATGATGGTGATGGCACTATCGATTTATATGATGCGTTTCCATTGGATGATACCGAACAACTTGATACTGATTTTGATGGTATAGGGAACAACGCTGATCTTGATGATGATAATGATGGCTCACCTGATTCAGAAGATTTATTTCCATTAAATAACTCAGAATCAAGAGATCTTGATGGTGATGGCATAGGTGACAACTCTGACAGTGATAATGACGGTGACAGCTTTAGTGATTCAATCGACTTTTTGCCTGATGATCCTACCGAATGGGTTGATAGCGATGGTGATCTCATTGGCGATAATGCCGATACAGATGACGATAATGATGGTGTTTTAGATGGTGCTGATGCTTTCCGCACAGATCCAAATGAATTTGAAGACAGTGACGGCGATGGTGTTGGTAATAACGCTGACAGTGATGATGATGGTGATGGCATTACTGATAATAGATCAACCCCAAGTGGTACTGATGTTTTTCCTGATGATGCCACAGAATGGGCAGACAATGATGGCGATGGCTTAGGTAATAATGCTGATACAGATGACGATAATGATGGTGTTTCAGATAGTGCTGATGCATTTCCATTTGATGCAACAGAAACAGCAGACTTAGACGGCGATGGTATTGGCGATAACTCTGACGACGACATAGATGGAGATGGCATTCTTAATACTGCAGATCCAGAACCTTTAGATCCTGCTGAAACAACAGATACCGATGGCGATGGTATAGCAAACTTAGCTGATACCGATGATGACAACGATGGCTTTCTTGATAGCGTAGATGCTTTCCCACAAAACGCACTTGAATGGTTAGATACTGACGGAGACGGCACAGGTAACAATAGCGATGCTGACGATGATAATGACGGTCATGTTGATGGCGATGACGACTTCCCTCTTGATTCAGGCGAATACCTAGATACAGATGGTGACGGTATTGGCAACAATACTGATACTGACGACGATGGCGATGGTGTACTCGACATTAATGATGCATTCAGATTGGACGCTACTGAAGCGGTAGATACTGACGGTGATCTAGTTGGTGACAATACCGATAGCGATGACGATAACGATGGACGCGTTGATAGTATAGACGCCTTCCCTTATGACTCTTCGGAATGGTTAGACACTGATGGCGATGGCATTGGTAACAATACAGACCTCGATGACGATAACGATGGCACCAACGACAGCGATGATTTATACCCACTGAATATTCAAGAACAACGAGATGACGATGGAGATGGGATAGGAAACAACGCCGATGGTGACGACGATAACGACGGCATACTAGATGCAGATGACAGTTTCCCTCTTGATCCTGGCGAAACCTTAGATACAGATAATGATGGTATTGGTAATGTTTTAGACAATGATGACGATAATGACGGCGTGCTTGATAATATTGATTTATTTCCATTAGATAGTAATGAATCAGCTGATGCTGATAATGATGGCGTTGGTAATAATGCAGATAGCGACGACGACAATGATGGCGTTTTGGATATCGAAGATGCATTTCCGTTAGATCCTGTGGAATATCTTGATACCGATGGCGATGGTATAGGTAATGTTTACGATACCGATGACGATGGCGACAATATCCCAGATCATTTAGACGACTTACCACTAATAAACAATGAAACCGATGATTTTGATAACGATGGTTTAGGTAACAATGCCGATCTAGATGATGATAATGACGGAATGAGCGACATCTTCGAAGCTCAATATGGCTTTAATCCTTTAGATGCTAGTGATGCTTCACTTGATACAGATCAAGATGGTGTAATCAACTCTGAAGAAGAACGTAATAATACGAATCCATTACTAGACGATTACGCACCAGTAATTACTGTCCCAGAAGTAGTACATGTTCTTGCAAATCATACTTTTACAAAGCTATCGTTAACTGAGTTGGTTGAACAAACAAATGTATCTGTGGAAGATGGGCACGACGGATTAAATTGTTGCTCGTTAGTTCCACTTGGTTTCGAAACTGGTTTAAATAATTTGCCTTCAGGTGTTTATAATGTTGTTTGGCGTGCCACAGATTTAGCAGGAAATACAACTCGTGTTGAGCAATCATTATATGTGCATCCATTAGTTAATTTTTATCAAGACCAAATCGTCGCAGAAGGAGCTACGGCCAGAGTTAATGTGGTACTTTCTGGAGAATCTCCTACTTACCCATTAGAGATACCTATCGCTGTAACAGGTAGTGTAGATACATTAGATTACACTTTATCAGATGATAAAATTGTCATTACAGAAGGTACTTCAGGTTATATTGATATTCCTCTCAATGAAGACTTTCAAACAGAAGGTGACGAATTACTGATTGTTTCATTTACCGAGCAAACCAATGCGGGTGATCATGATATACAACAAATTACAGTTACCGAAGATAATGTACTAGCGAGTATTTCTACAACACTTGTTCAGAATAATCTTTCGGTCGCTTCTATTGCCGAAGATGAAGGGGTAGCTAATCTTAAATTAACCATTGATGATAAAAACATAAGTGATGAACACGTTGTTACTTGGGATATTCCAGAAAGGATCAATGCCAGAATTAGTGGTAATTCTCTTACTGTTATTATCGATCCACTTGATGTTGAGTTAACTGATGAAGATAGAAGTTTAATATCATTATCAGTAACCGTTATCGATAATGGCACACCGGCTTTAGAACAAACCCAATATGTTTACATACCACTACTTAGTGAACGCCCTGTTATTGACGATACTGATACTGACCGTGACGGAATAATTGATACTGTCGAAGGTTATCAAGATGACGATAACGATGGTCTGCCTGCTTTTATGGACAGTTCAGATATCGGTTATTTACAACAATTGCATGTTAACTCAGCAGAAGTTAAATTAATGGAAACTGAGCCAGGTTTAACTATTAGTTTAGGTAAATATGCACGCCAGCAATATTCAGATGGTGTTCAAATGTCGCAAGTAGATATTGATGGAACCGGCTTAATAGACAACGATACATACGATAGACGTGGCGATTATTTTGATTTCATAATTCAAGGTGTTTCTCCTGTAGGACAATCAGTTATGGTAGTTGTACCACTTGACCAAGCTATTCCAGAATTTGCCCTATATCGTAAATACAGTGCTGAAAGTGGATGGAAAAACTTTGTTGAAGATGGCCAAAACAGCTTATCTTCTGCCCCATTAGACAATGGTGTTTGCCCAGCCCTGACGAGCACTGAATATAGTGACGGTTTAACGGAAGGTAACGAATGTGTACGCTTACTTATTCAAGATGGTGGCCCTAACGATGCTGATGGAATAGCCAATGGTGTTATAGATGATCCAGGTGGAATTGCAGTAATCCCTAATTCAGAAATAGCACAAGCAACAACACCCGAACAATCAAGTAGTGGTGGTAGTGCTTATTGGTTACTTCTTTTAGCGGGCTTACGATTATCATTCTCTTTTTGTAAAAGCTTAATTAAACCCACAAAAAAGAAGCAGTAATCAGTTTTACTTAAAAGGCTAAACAGATAAACAAAGCGATAAAAAGTATGAAGCATTTCACTCTTTTTATCGTTTTTTTGTGTTTACTACTGCATAAATTAATTAACTCACCTGAAACCACATTAATAGATTCAATTTTTATCATTCTCTTTTACTTATTTTAGGTCTTTATTTTTTTCAAATAAAATCAAAAAAACATCATTTAATTAATTGTATCTAAGCCCCTACTTACACAAAAATATAACCTTCAACTTATCAATTAAGGATAGTAGCGAACAAAAATTGCTATTTTTTATGATTATTTTCATCTTTTTTTGTCTTTCTTTAATCTACTGATTTAATTAGAAAAATAATATTATACAGATGAAATAAAATAACTCATTTCAAATTATTGATCATTTATTTTGCAACCTTTCAATGCTAACAATCGTTACAGGCTATGAAAGAAGTAAGTAATAAATACTTTACGACTTACTAATAATCACAAAATGTATTTACAAGAAAATAAAGTAATTACAATCATTTAAAGAAGGAATTCTTATGAAAATCAAATTAGTTTCAATCGCAATGATTTTAGCACTTACTGCTGGTTTTAATGCCAACGCATTCCATTCAGATAAAGAGTCAGACTGTGCTGAAAAGTCGCATGGTAAACACGGACAAAAAATGCGTGGTCATAAAATGGGATTCGATATACGTGACATTGTAACTGAATACATGCTTGCGCAAGGTGATATTACCCAAGGCGAAATTGATCTGAAGAAAGCTGAACACAAATCGACTCGTGAAGCATTAAAAGCACTTAAGGATTCTGGTGATATAGAAGCTTTAGAAGCGAAAAAAGACGAATTAGAGGATAAGCGTGAAGAAAATCGCGATAAGGTTAAAGCTTATATCGATTCTCATGAAGAGCTACAAGCTTTAATTAAAGAAAAGAAAAAAGAGTTTCGTGAAAAAAGAAAAGAACGTCGCAAAGAGAAACGCGAAGAGCGCAAAGCTAAAAAAGCAGCAATGGAAGAAGAGTCTTCTACTGAAAGTTAAGCTTTTAACTTAGCTTAGCAGGTCTACTTAAGTTGATTAGTTCCCATCTTAAGTTTGGATTAATACAAATAAAAAACGAAGATAATATATCTTCGTTTTTTTGTTTATTACTTGATGATTCACTTACGTATTTCAAGGTAAAACATTAGCCTAATTCAACTAAGCGACTCGACATATAAGCTGTTTATAAAAGCATAATAATTAGTCGACCCATGTATCTTTAATTTTTAATATCTTATCAAGCTCTTGATCTAAAACCCCCACAAGCTCAGGATCAAAGTGTATCCCCTTTTGGCTATGAATAAACTCCATTGTTTGTTCAACGGACCAAGCTTCTTTGTATGGTCTTTTACTGGTTAAGGCATCAAAAACGTCAGCAATTGCAACAATACGACCTTCAATGGGGATTTCTTCACCCTTTAGTTGATTAGGGTACCCCGTGCCATCCCATTTTTCATGGTGAGTTAAAGAAATCGATTTAGCTAAGCAAAGTAATTCAGAATTAGTATCACCTAAAATTTCAGCGCCTATTTGTGGATGAGTTTTCATCACAGCAAATTCTTCATCCGTTAATTTACCTGGTTTCAATATAATACTATCAGGAATACCGATCTTACCAATATCATGCATAGGAGCAGCATTTAGAATATTTTCAGCATGATTATTGGTTAAGCCATACGCCAGAGCGATAACTTGAGAATAGTGACTCATACGCATCACATGCATACCGGTTTCGTTATCTTTATATTCAGCTGCTTTACCTAATCTCTGAATAATTTGCAGTCGGGTAACTCTTAATTCATCAGCTTGAGTTAATGACAAATGAGTTTTTACTCTGGCTTTAACAACAGCAGGCGAAACAGGTTTAGTAATATAGTCTACAGCGCCTACTTCAAATCCCATGGTTTCATCTGTGTCGTCACTTAACGCGGTAACAAAAATAATAGGGATAGACTTGGTTTTGTCTTCACTCTTTAACTTTTTACATACTTCAAAGCCTGTCATCCCAGGCATCATAACATCAAGTAAAATAAGATCTGGTCGATCTTTTTCTACAATGTTTAAAGCATCTTCACCACTTTTAGCGAAGGATAATCTATAATTATTAGCAAGTATTTCCTTAATAACTCTTAAGTTAGTAGGTTCATCATCTACTATTAATACTTTATAATCATGATCTTGCTCAACTCTCATTTCTGTACCCATTTTGTTTAGCTAAGGTGATTAATTCTGTCACTAAAGCTTTTGCATTATCATATTCAAAATCATTAACTGCATGAACTAATTTTTGACTTAATTCATTTACGGCCTGAGGAGAAAACTGACTAAGCTGAGTAAGTAGTTTTTCATCAAAACCTTGATATTCAATCATCTTATCAAGTTCTGTTAATAATACTAACCATTCTTGTGCTGTTAGTGAGGCATTGTTATCTTGGCTTTGCTCTTCAATATCCGTTTGTTTACTTTCTAGAATTAAAGCTTCTAAATTTAATAAAATAGTCGCCGACTTTTCTATATGAGCATTACATAATAATTCATCTTGGCGATTTGAAGCTTGTTCAATAGCTGAGAAAGTACGGTGCAGCGTTGTTAATGCTAAGTTACCTGTTAATCCTTTTAGGGTATGAGCAATCTGGCTTATAGCTTTCCATTCTTTATTAGAGAAAAGTCCTTTTAACTCTTCGGTGACAGTAGCATAAGTCGACATAAAAAGGCCTAGCTCTTCAAATAATCGCTGCTTTGATCCCCACAACTTAGTACCTTTATCACAATCGACTAATTTTGAAGGCGATTGCGTACTAACTTCAGACGTCTCACTAATACTTACAGTTACACCTAAAATCTTAGCTAATTCTATATAAATCTCATCAATATCTACAGGTTTGCTGGCAAATCCGTCCATACCTGCATTTTTAGCTGCTTTGCGATCTTCTTCAAGTACACTAGCCGTTAACGCAATAATTGGGATCGCGTTAAGCTTATTGTTATTTTCAAACTCTCGTCTCATTTTAGCCGTAGATAAACCGTCCATAATAGGCATTTGAATATCCATTAATACAGCATCAAATGTTTCAGTTTCCATTAAATGTAGAGCTTTTTTACCCTCTAAAGCAGAACAAACCACATGGCCATCACGCTCAAGTAGTCGTGTTAATAACTCTACATTTTGCGGAATGTCGTCTACCACTAATAGATTTAAGCTAGGTAATTCAACTTTATTAGATTTTTTAATCAATACTTTACTTTTAGATACTTCTAATGGAATTTCGAAAACAAAAGTAGAACCTTTATCTTTCACACTACTTGCCGAAATAGTACCGCCCATTAGCTCAACCAGTTGTTTACTTATAGTAGTCCCCAACCCAGTACCACCGTAGATTCGACTCATTGAAGTATCAGCCTGTACAAAAGCTTCAAAAATCTTATCAACTTGCTCTTGAGTCATCCCTATTCCAGTATCTTTTATACTGAAACGAACAAAATTATCTTTTACAGGTTCAACACTTAATGAAACTTTCCCTTCAGCGGTAAACTTAACGGAGTTACCAATTAGGTTGGTTATCACCTGTCGAATTCTATCAGACGCGCCGTAATAGATAGGAGCAAGATCAGGAGAGATATCAACAGAAAGATCTAAACCTTTCTTACGTACTTCTAGCCATAATGTTGATACAACGGTGTCAATTTCTTCTACTAAAGAAAAGTCACGATATTCTAAATCAAATTTACCTTTATCCATTTTTGCACTATCTAAAATATCATTAAGTAAATGGAGTAATGATTTAGCTGAATTATTAATACTTTTTAAATGTTTGGCATCAGTATCGTCTTTTGCCTCGCCAAGCATAATGTCACTAAAACCGATAATCGCGTTCATTGGGGTACGGATCTCATGACTCATATTAGCTAAAAATTCGGTTCTAGCAGCAACAGCCTCCTCCGCTCTATTTTTCTCATTAACTAACTCTTGTTCCATGTTTTTACGATCAGTAATATCCATAATAAAGCCATCTAACCAATGGTTTTCTTTTAGTCCCATATTGATATAGCTGCCATATCCCATCATCCATTTAACTTGACCAAACCGGTCTATAATTCGATACTCTAAATGAAACTGTTTTTCCTTCAGTTTCATTATTCTAGCTATTTCAGGCATATCATCAGGATGAACAAACTCTGCAAAATAACGTTTCGGATTAGGTGACAAAAAGTCTGCAGCAGGAAAACCAGTAATGTCCTCAACGGCATCACTTATGAAAGTCATTGGCCAGTTGTCTGAAACTAAACAACGATAAGCGATACCTGGAATATTGGTAATTAATGAACGTATTTTTTCTTCATCTTCTTGTCTTTGATGCTCTAACAATAATTGTTTTCGTATATCAGTGACGAATACCACATAGAAGTTATCTTCATCAATTTGAGTGTGACCAATAGACAGTTTTACTGAAATATTTTCACCATTTTGATGAATTGCTTCAACTTGCCTACCTTTAATGCTTGTATCATTTTTGGTTTCAATAGCTCTATTTAACCGTCCATTCGCTCCAACAACAAACTCATCCGGGATAATGATATTGATATTTTCGCCTATTAAAGAATCACTCGACCAACCTAATAAACGTTGAATCGCTGTATTCGAACTAATAACAAGCCCTCTATCGTTAATCGTAACAATACCGTCCATTGCGGTATCCATCATGGCACGTAACCGATTTTCTTTATCTGCAGCTTTGGCTGATATATCTTTATATTTAATTAATAAGTTAGCACCTAAAACAAGCATAATAATGAGGATTGTTGCGATGGTAACTGATGCAGCAAGGTATTTTGAAATTTCTGCTGTTTGCTCAGATAACTCAAAACCAAGAGGACGAACAAATCTTGCGGCTGCCATACCTGTATAGTGCATACCAGCAATAGCAAATCCCATAAAAACACTGGCTAGCATTGATATTTTTGTACTACCTAAATAGCTAAATCTACCTGTACGTAATCGGGTATAAACCCACAAGGAAAGAATAGCTAAAACCGCAGCCACAATAATGGATAAGCCAAACATAGCTAGGTCGTAGCGTAGCAAAGCGGAGACCTCCATAGCTGCCATACCTATATAGTGCATGGTACCTATGCCTAAACCAACTAAAACTCCACCAATAATGAGTTGACACTTCGAGACCTTTTCACGAGTAATAATGTTAAGAGTTACCCATGAAGCAAAAATACTCGGTAATACTGAAATTAAAGTAAGTTGAACGCCATAATTTATAGGAGTACACAAATCAAAAGCTAGCATACCGATGAAGTGCATTGACCAAACACCACCACCTAAAGTAATACTGCCAACAACTAACATAAACTGACGCCAAAAGGCTGAACGAATATGCTTAGCTTGAGAAGCTACATTCATTCCCATGAAGGAAGCTAAAATGGCAATAGTAATTGATAACACAACCAGCCATGGCCTAAATGTACCGTAAATGAGTAAATTATCAGCTGGGTACTGAAAAATGGTTGAAATTTGGTCAAACATAAGGTTACAGCCTTGTTATAGGTACTGATTTATAAAGCTAATTTCTAGCTTAACAAATAGTTACACTGTTAATCTACACGACATTATAATTCTTTGTAATTCAGATGCTTTGCTAAAATAAATCAACTTAAACAAAGATTTGTAATTGAGGATTATAAATTATCTAGAAAATATGGATAATAATCAGCTATATCGGTCTCTTTAAATAAAACTTGATGCATTTCACTTAAATTATTGCTGTATTTTATAATAAATTTAAACAATTGATTTATTGGGCTAATCGTTAATTTTCAGAATTAAAGAATATAAAAAGTATAATAATTTACTAAACCTTAAATATTTCCCTTATCACGTTTCAAATAAAAATTCGGCTTAATTATATTAAAACGAAAATAATTCATATTTTTTAAATTATTTTATGATATTTCTGTATTAAATAAGTATAGTGATATAACATTTGTTCAGTGTAGCAACTCTATTTAACTGTTATTGAGGTAAATATTTTTTGAAGAAACTAGACGATATTGATTTACGCATTTTAACGCTTCTTTATAACAATGCCGATATTAATAATAAAGATTTAGCAGCAAAAATTGGTATTGCTCCTTCAACTTGTTTGGAGCGTGTAAAACGTCTTAAAACCAGCGGTATCATTAAAGGTGCTTTTATTGAGGTTAACCTTAAAAACATTGGCGGCAATATCGAAGCAATAGCGGCTATCCGTTTACAGCCTTACTCTGAAGAAATCGTCAATCAATTACGTGACGACTTACTTAAACTGCCTGAAATCATTAGCTTGTATCACATGGGCGGTAATTACGATTATTATATTCATATGTCAGTAAAAGACAGTGAACATTTAAGACAATTTGTATTTCAGGCAATTACTTCTCGTGACGAAGTTCAAACCGTTGAAACCTCTTTAGTGTTTGAACATAGCAGAAGCTCAGTTTTACCCGCTTTTGATGATTAATATATAGTTACGTTTACCCTGTTCTGAATAATGAATAATGAATAATGAATAAGCAATGATACTTGGCTGCATTAATAGCCATAAACTAAAACAATAAAAAACTTCCAGTTCTTATCACAAATATCCAAACATAAAAAAGCCCAATAATTTTAATTATTGGGCTTTTACTTTTCATTAAGCTTTTCTTCTACAAACATGGACTAATGATCACCTCTTCTTGACTGACGCTCACCACCGCTATTTGATCTACGTACCTGCGACTTTTCTGACCTTTGCGTACGTTGCGGTTTAGATTGATAACTCTTACTTCTTTCAGAAGATCTAACTTGTCTTGATTGCTTTGCCTGTTGTGATGAAGATCTTTCTATGCTTTTTTGTACATTGTTTCTTTGAATATTCTTGGTTTGAACACTCTTTGTTTGAACATTACTTCTTTGTACGTCTTTGCTTTTAGCGTAAGTTTTATTCCTCAGCTCATTAGATCGCTGTGAGTTAAAGTGCTTACGATCACTCGTGTTTTTTTTTATATTTTGTGCTTTTTGCTGAGAAACCGTTTTTTGCACTTTAAGTTTTTTTGATATGACTTCATGCTTTTGGTTCTTTTGCACTTGTACTCTATTGCTATTATTAGCACGAATAACGGCTTTGTTATTATTTAATCTGGCATTAACTGCGGCACTGTTGTGACGTTTAACAACTGTTTTGTGAACAACAGGACGATTATTTCCATAACGTTTACTCACATTTCTATTACTATAGCGTACACCTTTTCTATGTTTTGGGTTATGTACCCAACGTGTTGAATAACCACTGCGAACAATTACTTTTTTAGGTTGATAATGACGAGTATTTCTGTGATTAATCACCACTACATGCCTGTTACTCCAACTAAATCCGCTGAAAAAGTAGTTCCACGAAATATGTATGCCTGCATGCCATCCAAAAGGTCTGCTATTGGTATAGCGAATACGGTGTCCCCAATTCCAATAAACGGGTGGGTACAATGATGAATGCCAATGACCATAAACATGACGCGAATCATAATAAGGAACATATACAATTTCTTTTTCTACAGGTTCAATAACTATATTGTTGGCTTCTCGGCTAACTTCAACATTTTCCATTTTAGCTAAGTTACCCGCTTTGTCGGCCTGTATTCTTAAGTCTTGAATAGCACTAAGAACATTCTCTTCACTCTGTAAAAAGGCATCACCTAATTGTTGAGTCCAAGTTAAGTCATCAACCATACGTTCAAGTACATCAGGAAACATAGTTAAAGCAGTAACTGAAGGCTCCCAATCTTTTTCTTCTAATAACTCAGATTTTTTAGACGCAGATAAATTTTTATTTTTTGTTACCCAACGTTCAGCTTCAACCACTTCAATAGGATAAGTTGATGCAATAAGAATATGAGTAAGTAAACTGTCTGGATATAAAGCCACAGGTGCAAGCATTTGAGCTAGCTGTTCTTGGTTATACTCAAGGTTGCTAGATACCTCATTAGTTGCTTGGCTGTTAGCACTGCTTGCTTGATTAAGAACTTCTTGTGCCGATAACGTATTACACGTTAAAACAGATAACAGGCCGATGCTTAAAATTAATCTTTTCATCTTTCTTTCCTCTTGAAGAATACCTAACAAGCAATACTTATTGGTTTAACAACTATCTAACTATTAGGTATAAATACATTACAGGTGCAATATTAACGAAAGTAAACTGAACGCTTACTGAACACTTATATTTATTTTCTTTATTATTAATACAGACCTAGTAAGTAAACGATCAATTGCAAAAGAACGTTCCATATAAGTAACCTAATGTAACAAGCATTAAGTAATACATTCTGAATAGGAGTGTTGTTGAATAATTAAGAGGTGAGTTTTTAAAGGTATATTGTGTATGTAACTACACGATTTTAATTTTACCTAAGTTAAACGTAAGCACAAAAAGCGCACCGCCTAGGCTTGATGAGTTTTGAATAGTAAGCTCGCCGTTATAACTACTGACTAAATCTCTAACAATAGCTAAACCAATACCGTGACCTTTTTCGTAAGTATCCGCACGAGTACCGCGTTCTAAAATAGTTTTTCTTTGCGACTCTTCAATGCCCTGCCCATCGTCAGCAATAGCAATGCGTAAACTGTCAGCATTAAAACTTACGCTAAAATCAATTTCCGACTTGGCCGCCTTACAAGCGTTGTCGAGCAAATTGCCAAGTATTTCCATTAAATCGGCTTCATCACCTTTGAATAAGGCTTTTTCTTGAATGTTAACAGAAAGCTTAAGCTGCTTATCTCTGTAAATTTTATTTAGTGTATTAACAAGTTTATTCGCGGTTTCTTCAATTGAAACACCTAAATGCCAAGAGGATTCGCCTGCACTTTGAGCGCGTTTAAGTTGATGCTCAACCATGTTACTAATATTGGTAATTTGCTCTTTTGTGTCTTGTGCTAAAGCGGGTTGGCTTTGAATAACAGCTAAAGGTGTTTTTAAACTATGAGCTAAGTCTGATAAGGCATTGCGATAGCGTTTGCGCTGGCTTTGCTCTGTACTAAGCAAAGTATTTAATTGAGTCGTTACTTGTTCAAGTTCAATGGGATAAGTTTTAACTAAAGAATTCTGCTTACCTTGTTCCACATTTTCAAGTTCAGTTGTTAGAGTATTTAAAGGCTTTAAGGTCCATTTTAACCAAATAAATTGCGCAATAATAAATACAACAATCAGTAGTACTAACCATATCCAAAGTTGTTGTTTGAAGCCGTTAGTGATCGCTAAAAACTCAGCTTCATCTTTAAATATATGTAAAGTTACCGGGAATGAACCTTCAGACTCACCAAAGCTTACACTAATGCTATAAACCATATGTGGCTGGTTTTCTATCATCACCTCAGTAAATAAAGACTCACCAATTTTAGGTGAAGGTAAGTCTTTAGTTAAATCAACGCCCATTAATGACGTTGATTGCCATAAAGTACTTAAATCTACTGGATATTGAATCACTTGGTTTTCAGCAAAAACAGGTTTAATTGTGGTTATTTCTGCGTATAAACCCGATTGAATAACATTGAATTGATTTTCTAGCAGCAAATCAGGCATGAGTAGCTGATTATTTTCAACTTCTGCAACCGAGAATATTGAAAAACTATAAGCTCTTAGCTCATTCTCTAAAGCACTTTGCAATTGCTCATTAAAAGCATTACTCAAGGTTATGCCAATAATAGGTAGCATAACCATCACCATAAACATTGCGCTTAACATTAAACGCGCTTTAAGTGACTGTGTTATCCAATGAGTGAGAGAATGAGGTTTGTTCAAATGCTTAACTAAACTGTTTCATTTTATAGCCTTGTCCACGTAAGGTTTCAATAAAACCATGTTTGCTATCAGGATCTAACTTTTTACGTAGTCGTCTAATAAAGACTTCAATCACATTTGAATCTAAGTCAAAGTCTTGATCGTAAATATGTTCTGTTAATACCGACTTAGATTTAACTTCGTTAATGTGCAACATAAGGTATTCAAGCAGTTTGTATTCGTAACTACTTAAACTTACATTATTGCCATCTACAGCTACCGACATACTTTTAGTGTTAATACTAATAGGACCATTTTCAATAACAGGGCTTGCTTGCCCTACTGAACGCCTGATCAAAGCATTTAAACGTGCCGCTAATTCTTCAGGCTGAAATGGCTTAGTTAAATAATCGTCTGCACCTGCATCTAAACCAGCAACTTTGTCTTGCCAGCTATCACGAGCAGTTAACACAATAATAGGAAAAGTGAATTGTTTATCTCTTAAGCTTTTAATAACGCTTATGCCATCAATTTTAGGCAAACCAATATCAATAATGGCGGCATCGTATGGGTATTCCATACCTTGAAAAAGCCCAGACTCTCCATCACTAGCAACATCAACAGAATAGTTTTCAAGCATTAATTGCTTTTTTAAATTGGTTTGCAGCTCTATATCGTCTTCTACTAAGAGTAAACGCATATTAATTCACCTTGCCAGTTTTAGCATCTACCGTAACATTAATAATGTGGCCGTTGTCTTTGATCAGCTTTACTTTATAACCAGAACGACCATTATGTTTAACTTTCAGTATTTTTCCGCCTACTCTTTCTCTAACAATACGCGCAGCTTGACTAGAATTTTGTACTTTATTTTGTTTAACAGCATTACCGTTACCTTTAATAAGGTGCACAAAATCTCCACCTCGTGCGAACACAGGAGAAGACGAAAATAAAGTAATAGAAATAAGCAATAAAATGGCCAGTATATTTTTCATTACACCCCTCAAAATATTAAGAAAGTTTAAGCTGCCAACATAAGAAAACGAGTGAACCTATGACACAGTGTAAAAGATTGCTCTTTTTAAATAAACATAAGGTTCAGATAAAAAGGACTATCATTTGTATGCTGTCATATTAGCTATATATAACTGAACAAAGCCTGAACGAGAAATACGGTTCAATACATTAATTATAGCAACACCTTCTACACAAAACCTCTAATTAAAATAAAATACACCTACATAACTCACTGTAAATTAAAAGATTAAAAAACGTCATCGAAAGTCATTTTATTTGAATGTTAGCTTCATATTTAATGTTCAGCTTGTGTTCAGATTGAATAGGTTCTAATAGCAACATCAAGAATTATGAGTTTAGCTCAAACCTCGGGTTCTAATCTAAGTATTAACCAAGAACAAGAGCTTTAAATAAATTAAGGATGTTTGTTATGAATAACCACTCAATTACAAAAAATAAAACAGCTATTTCTAAACAACAAGAACGCATTAAACGAGTTAACACCATTAAAGGCATTGCTTTTTTATTGGTTATATTAAGTTTCTTGGCTTTATCGATTAGTAATGTATCGGCAAGTGAATTAAGTGGTCAAGCGAGTGTTTCTTATGGCGGTAAAAAAGACCAGCTAGATGATCAAACACGTAATTTAGTTATTGCTCAAAACAGTAATTCAGGTGTTTACGACCAACTTATCGGTAAAGCAAAAGCGAAAACCCGAGCAGAAATAATTGCAGAAAAACAATCAACAACCAGTATTAACTCTAAAGGAGTAGAAAAAAGCTTAGCTCCTGGCACTGCACGTTATTACGTTCCAGAATTTTCTGTTTATGATGCTACCACCTTCCTTGAAGATGATATTGACGGTGACAGCTACTACAGAACCTTTGGCGTAATCTTTGACGTAGATGTATATAACCCAAATGGCAGCGAACAAAGTGTTATTTACGCTGAGTTATACCTAAGTACTGACGGCGTTAATTGGGAACATTACTACAGCACAGACGACTTTTTAATTAGCGGTAACAGTCCAGATGATCAATTTGAAGTGATCACAACTTTAGCTGAAGGTTACAATACACAAAACTACGATGTATTAATTGATATCTACGAAGTAGGATATTCAGATATTGTTGTAACCTATAGCTCAAACGACAGTAATGCTTTATACGCACTACCTTTAGAAAGTGCAGAATACGACACAATTTATATTCAAGAAGTCACCGTACATGGTGGTAGCCAATCAACAGTATTTTTACTATTTACGTTAACACTGTTGTTAGTAAGAAAAATACGAGCGAGTTAAGCTTAACGTTAACCTCTTTTTCAATATGTCATTGAACAGAAAGATGCCCATAAAAAATCCCACTAACTTATTAAAGTTAGTGGGATTTTTATTAGTTAACCTTTAGTTTTTACACTTAAGATAAACACTAAATTTAAGCTATTGGCTAAGTAATACTAGCTTTTTAAATCGTCAAAAAAGCTTTTTACACTATCAAAAAAGCCTGACTCTTTAGGGCTGTGTTTGCTGTTTGTACCCATCTTAGTTTCAAGCTGTCTTAACAAGTCAGCTTGGTCACCAGAAAGGCTAACAGGTGTTTCTAGTACCACTTTACACATTAAGTCGCCTGTTACATGGCTACGAACAGATTTAACACCTTTACCACGTAAGCGGAACATTTTACCTGTTTGTGTTTCTTTAGGTATTTTAAGCTTAACTTTGCCAGCAAGTGTAGGTACTTCAATTTCGCCACCTAATGCTGCAGTTGTGAAACTAATAGGCATTTCACAGTATAAGTCGTTTTCATCACGCTCAAAAATCTTATGTGCTTTAACATTTGCTTGAACGTATAAGTCACCTGCAGGTGCTCCATTCTCGCCGGCTTCACCTTCACCTGTTAAGCGAATGCGATCGCCCGTATCAACTCCTGGAGGAATTTTCACAGACAATGTTTTGTTCTTCTGAACACGGCCTTGACCACGACATGATGTACAAGGATCTGAAATAACTTTACCTTGGCCATTACACGTAGGACAAGCTTGCTGAACAGCAAATAAGCCCTGACGCATTTGTACTTGACCATGTCCATGACAAGTAGAACACGTTTTAGCGCTAGTACCTTTCTTAGCACCACTTCCATCACATGGTTCACATGCAACATAAGTAGGTACTTTAATTTCTAACGTTTTACCTTTAACAGCTTCTTCAAGTGTTAGGTCTAAGTTGTAACGTAAATCGGAACCACGTTGCTGACGTTGTTGACGTCCGCCGCCACGACCACCGCCAAAGATATCACCAAAAATATCACCGAAGTCTTGACCACCGCCAAATCCGCCGCCGAAACCACCATGGCCTCCGCCACCGTGACCGCCTTGCTCAAATGCTGCATGACCATATTGGTCGTAAGCTGCACGCTTTTGATCGTCGTTTAATATTTCATAAGCTTCTTTAACTTCTTTAAACTCTTCTTCTTTGCCTTTATCACCTTTGTTTCTATCAGGGTGAAGTTTCATAGCTAAGCGTTTATAAGCTTTTTTAATATCTCTTTCAGATGCATCTTTTGATACACCTAATACTTCATAGTAATCGCGTTTTGACATAGTGAATTCTTTTACTTACTTTGTAGTTAATACCAATTTTCTTAACAACTTTTATCTATAAAGATAAAACGGGTCGTTGTACCCTCTCGATTAAATTCGGCTAAGAAAATTAGAATTAATATTAAACGGTTAACATAACAAAGCGCCGATATGTCGGCGCTTTGTAATTTAGTAAAGTTCAACAATAGCGTTGATAATTCAGATTAAGCTGTTTCGTTTAAGTTCAAGGAGAAGGCACGGAGCTTAGTTTACTAAGTGAGTACCTTCGACAAAGAAATTAGAATGAAACAGCGACAGCTGAATCAATCAACTTACTTGTCTTCTTTTACTTCTTCAAACTCAGCGTCAACAACATCATCGCCGCCAGCTTGGCCAGCATCAGATGCTTCAGGAGCTTCGCCACCTTGTGCTTGTGACTTAGCTTGAGCAATTTCCATTAACTTAGCTGAAGCTTCGATTGCAGCTTGTTGCTTCGCTTCAATCTCTTCTTTGCTGTCGCCTTTGATAGCTGTTTCAAGTTCAGTTAATGCTGCTTCGATTTTCTCTTTATCTTCAGCTGGTAAATCATCACCTGCTTCAGTAATTTGAGTACGAGTAGCGTGAACCATGCCGTCTGCTTGGTTACGAGTTTGAACTAATTCTTCAAATTTAGCATCTTCATCAGCGTTAGCTTCTGCGTCACGAACCATTTGATCTACTTCTTCATCTGATAAACCAGAAGAAGCTTTGATTGTGATCTTCTGCTCTTTACCTGTGTTCTTATCTTTAGCAGTAACATGTAAAATACCATCAGCATCGATATCGAAAGTTACTTCGATTTGTGGCGTACCACGTGGTGCTGGATCAATACCTTCAAGGTTAAATTGACCTAAAGATTTGTTAGCCGCAGCTTGCTTACGCTCACCTTGAACAACATGTACAGTTACCGCAGCTTGGTTATCGTCAGCTGTTGAGAACGTTTGAGATTGCTTAGTTGGGATAGTTGTGTTTTTGTCGATAACTTTAGTCATCACACCACCCATAGTTTCAATACCTAATGATAATGGCGTAACGTCTAATAATAGAACGTCAGTTACATCACCAGATAAAACACCACCTTGAATCGCTGCACCGGCTGCTACTGCTTCATCAGGGTTAACATCTTTACGAGGTTCTTTGCCAAAAAACTCAGTTACTGTTTTTTGAACTAGTGGCATACGTGTTTGACCACCCACTAAAATAACATCGTTAACATCGCTAATTGATAAGTCTGCATCTTTAAGCGCTTGCTTAAGCGGCTCAAGAGTTGCTTTAACCATATCTTCAACTAAAGATTCTAACTTAGCACGAGTAACTTTGATGTTCATGTGCTTAGGACCAGAAGCGTCAGCAGTGATGTAAGGTAAGTTAACATCAGTTTGTTGTGCTGAAGAAAGTTCACATTTAGCTTTTTCTGCGCCTTCTTTAAGACGTTGCATAGCTAGTGGATCTTTAGTTAAATCCATACCTGAATCTTTCTTAAATTCAGCTACTAGGTAGTTAATTAGACGGTTATCAAAATCTTCACCACCTAAATGTGTATCACCGTTAGTCGCTAGTACTTCAAATGTGTGCTCGCCTTCAACTTCATCAATTTCAATAATTGAGATATCGAATGTACCACCACCTAAATCGTAAACAGCTACAACTTTATCGCCTTCTTGCTTATCCATGCCGTAAGCAAGTGCAGCAGCAGTTGGTTCGTTGATAATACGCTTAACGTCTAAACCAGCGATACGACCAGCATCTTTAGTTGCTTGACGTTGTGAATCGTTAAAGTATGCAGGAACAGTGATTACTGCTTCTGTAACTTCTTCACCTAAGTAATCTTCTGCAGTTTTTTTCATTTTCTTTAAAACTTCAGCAGAAACTTGTGGTGGAGCAACGTTTTTATCACGTGCTGTAACCCAAGCATCACCGTTGTCAGCTTTTACAATACCAAACGGCATGATGCTGATATCACGTTGAACTTCTTTGTCTTCAAAACGACGACCGATTAAACGCTTAATTGCGAATAATGTGTTTTTAGGGTTTGTTACTGATTGACGCTTAGCTGGTTGACCAACTAATGTCTCGCCTTCTTCTGTATAAGCGATAATAGAAGGAGTTGTACGATCACCTTCAGCGTTTTCAATTACGCGAACTTTGTCGCCATCTAGTACAGCAACACAAGAGTTTGTTGTCCCTAGGTCAATACCAATTATTTTGCCCATCTTTAGGAATCTCCGAATACTAATAAAAAAAATATGGTTTAATCTTTCGATGAACAATTAGTGGGGGCAGCAAAAACTGTTTTCAACACTTATTTGTAAAAAAAGAAGGTTTTTTTTACAAAATAATTAAAAAAAGTCTCATTTGAAATTCATTAATTTATGCTGAAAAATGTATACACACATAAAAAACAGGTCTATAGAACAAGTTAAGTTATCTATATTGATATGCTACGGAATAAACGAAAAAGATAATTCTTCTTTATTTACAATGAATTAAATAAAAATCACGCATTCAAAAAAGGATTAAATGAGAAGAATATTTGAATTGGCCTAGCAATCAGCTTTTTGTGAAAAGTTTCACTTTTACTCTTAAAAAGTCGTAAAAAAATAATCTGTAATTATTTAACTGTTTTTTCAATTTAAAACAGCTAATCACAAAATTTTCTTTATATTTATATATTTTTAAAAAACACTTCCGCATATCTTAAATAAAATCTTTAAATGATTTACGGAAGTATTTACGTAAAGTTAGCTTTAATCTTCTTTAACGGCTTGCTGTAATTTAACTAACTCTTTAGTTACAGCTTCTGGTGATTTAGTTCTTCGGGCAAGTAACTTATAAAAACCCGGAATAACAAATAACGTTAATATGGCTGAAATAGTTACACCAAATAAAATTACGATACCTAAAACGTTTCTACTTGCTTGGCCAGGACCTTCGGCAAAAACTAAAGGTATTGCCCCCACCACTGTTGAAACGGTTGTCATGATCACCGGACGTAATCGAATTTTACAAGCACTAATAATCGCTTCAGAAAATTCAACACCTTCATCACGTAGTTGGTTAATAAATTCTACTAACAGTATGCCATTTTTAGTTGCTATACCGATTAGCATTAAGAAACCAATTTGACTAAATATATTAAAAGTAGAATCTGTAAGCCATAAACCAAGCAAACCACCAACAACAGCAAGCGGTACAGTAAATAGAATAACTGTAGGATGAACAAAGCTTTCAAATTGTGCCGACATCACTAAAAACAGTATCAGTAATGCAAAACCAAAAACAAACAACAATCCACCTGAAGATTCTTTAAACTCAAGCGACTCACCTTTGTAATCAATTTTAGCTTGTTGCGGTAATAACTCTTTTGACGTTTGTTCTAGAAAATCTAGCGCCTCATCTAAGGTTACGCCAGCAGCTAAACCACCACTTAAAGTAACAGCACGTAGGCGGTTATAACGCTCTAACGATGCAATATCAGCTCTATCTTCAACTGTAATAACATTGGCTAAAGACACCAACTCGCCACTTAAACGCGAGCGTACAAATATATTTCGAATATCTTCACTGGTATCTCGCTGATCAGCAACAAGAGCTAAAATAACTGGATATTCAAAACCATCATAAATGTATTGAGAAATCTCTTGCTCCGCCATTAACGCTTGTAACGTTAAACCAATATCATTAATGGTAACGCCAAGAGACGCGGCTCGGTTTTTATCGATAACCAAATGAACCTGTTGCTGAGTTTCTTTTAAATCAGACTCTATTGACGTAAACAAACCACTGGCATCAGCTTTTTCTAATACCAAGTCTCGCCACTGTAAAAGGTTTTCGTAATTATCACCTTGAATAACAAATTGCACGGGGCTACCACCGCCACCTCGGCTTAAACCGTTAGGCATAAAAATACCTGTGCGTATCCCTGGAATTTTAGCCCATTCAGCAATCAGCTCTTTACGTAAATCAAATACTGAAAAGTCGCGATGTTCCCAATCAGCAAAACTAATACGACTAAATGCAGAGTTTGGCGATTGTGTACCAAAGGCAGGTGAAACAAACAGCGCTCTAGTTAAAGAGCCTTCTTCAACTTTGTCTAACATTGGCGCCGTAAGTTGCTCAATAATGTCACGCATTTTCTCAACAGAGGTGCCTTCTTCTGCACTTATTCTTGCCATCAGAGTCCCTTGGTCTTCTGTGGGTGCGTACTCTTGATTTAAATTCATGAAAATATAATAAGCACCGCCACCAGAGAAAATAGCGAGAAATACAGGTAATAATAAAAAGTTTAAGCTACAACGTAAGCTCTTTTCATACATTCGGCTTAAGCCATTCATACCTTTATCAACAATACGAACGAACAAATTATTACTATCGCCTTTATGCAATAACTTACTACACATCATAGGCACCATGCTCAGTGCTAAAATGGTAGAACAAATAACCGCAGCTGAAATCGCAACAGCAAGCTCAGCAAAAATCTGTCCGGTGTTGTCTTTAACTAAACCAATAGGTACAAACACCGCAATCAACACTAAGGTCGTTGCAATAACAGCAAAAGCAACTTGTCGAGCACCATTGTATGCAGCTAATAACGGAGGCTCGCCTTCTTCAATGCGTCGGTAAATATTTTCAAGCACTACAATGGCATCATCTACCACCATACCAATAGAAAGCACCATCGCCAGCAAAGTAATTAAGTTAACGGAATAACCAAAAAACCATAGCGCAACAAAAGAGCCTAATAACGATAATGGAATACACACAATAGGAATAACTAAAGCACGCCAGTTACCTAAAAATAACCACAGCACTAACGCCACTAATATTAACGTGGCGATAATAGTACCGTATACATTTTCAATCGCAGCTCGAATAAATTCAGAAGCATCGCCGGAAGATGTTACCTCAACGCCATCAGGCATAGCATCAGCTAAGGCTTTAATTTCTTCATGAATGGCATCAAGCACCTCAACGGTATTTGCTGTTGATTGCTTAACAATACCAATCGACATACCGTCGTTATTATTCACTTGGAATACTCGACGGAAATTAGCACGATCAACCGCCACATCTGCCACTTCAGACAAACGAACTAAATGGCCATCATCACCTTGCGAAATAACAAGGTTTTTAAAGTCTTCTGCGTTTTCATAAGCTCTAGAAATTCTAACGGGAAACTCACGCGTGTTAGATTCTATCAAGCCAGCTGGAAGTTCGATGTTTTCAGACTGCAAAGCCGTAACAACATCTAAAACAGTAAGATCACGTGATATTAGCTTTTTCTTATCAAGCCAAATACGCATTGCCGGGTCACCACCACCTAGCACGTTTACCGAGGCAACACCGGGGATCACAGCAAAGCGGTCTTTTACATAACGGTCGGCATAATCGGTAAGCTCCATTGTCGACCAGGTATCAGACACTAAACTGATATAAATAATAGGACGAGCGTCACTATCAGCTTTGTTTATTTGAGGATCTAATGCTTCCTCAGGCATACGTCTGCGCACTCTTGAAACACGTTCGCGAACATCATTAGAAGCCGCATCAATATCACGAGTGATCAAAAACTCTAAATTAATTGAGGAACGCCCATCAATACTGGTAGAACGCATCGACTTAATGCCTTCAATACCACTTAACTCACCTTCAAGCACTTGCGTTATTCTATTCTCAACAATATCTGCAGCAGCGCCTGGATAATTTGTTATAACAGAAACTTGAGCTGGAGAAATATCAGGATATTCGCGGGTTGATAATTCCTGAAAAGCGAATAAACCAAACACCGCCATAATAATAGAAAGAACGGTAGCAAAAACCGGACGTTTTATAGATATATCTGAAAGTACCATGATTAAGACCTCTCAGATCTTTCAATCGTTGCTTGTTCAGCAACACCTTCATAACGAGTTTTATGTTCAGAATTTAACAAGGCTACAGGCGCAAGCTCTGGATTTTTAATACTAATAGCTGAACCGTCGCGCAAAGTTAACGTACCATCAACAACTACAGTTTCGCCAACATCTAACCCTTTATTAATAACCACCTTACCAGGTAAGCGTTTGCCAATAATAACTTTACGTTTTTCAACCGTTGAATCTTCTTTCACAACAAATACCGATGAATTACTGCCTACTTGTTGTAAAGCGCCTTCAGGAACAATGGCAGCAAGGTATTCTTTTGAATATAAAGTTACATTCATCAACATACCTGGCAACAAAGTTAAATCAGGGTTAGGAATTTTTGCACGCACTAAAACAGCTCGCGTAGTAGGATCTACACGCTTATCAAAAAAGCTGACTGTACCTTCAAACTGCTGATCAGAAATTGACGAACTAGTGGCAGTTACTCGGCTATTTTTTGAAAGACCATAAGAAAAAATCTCTGGAATGGTAAAATCAAGATTAAGCACACTAATATCGTCAAGGCGCGTAATTTCAGTTCCTGGTGTAACTAATGCACCAACACTTACTTTTCTAATACCTAAAACACCTGAAAAAGGTGCGCTAATAATACGGTCAGTTAAACGTGCTTTAGTAACTTCTAATCGACCTTTATTTACTTCAACATTCGCTTTGGCAATTTCAATACCCGACTTAGAAGCATAAGAAGCACCAATACTTTCTAATCGTTCCACTTGGCGGATAGACTCAGCCAAATTAGCTTGAGCTTCAGCTAACTCTGCATTTTGCTCATCGTTGGTTAACGTTACTAACACATCACCTTTTTTAACGGTTTGCCCATCTTCAAAGTTAACACGAGTAATATTGTCGGTAACACTTGCGGTAATTTGAACAGATTCATTAGCGATTAAAGTACCTACCGCTTCAATTTCATTAGCCACCCGCTGTTGCTCAACATAACCAATAACTACTGCTGCAGCAGGTTTTTCTTTAGCTGTTTTCTTAACAACCTTGTTATCGTCTGAACATGCGATAAAACCAAAACTTAAACCTAGCAAAACAACAATCCGTGCTTTACGAGAACAAAAAAGTGCCATCTTAATTCCTTTGGATACTGCATTTATTATATGTAATATTATTCGAACACCTTACACATAAACCAGCTATTTGTAAGTTGAGAAAAATTCATCTCAATCATTTATTTTTGAAAGATTTTGTCTTTAGTTAATTTTAATTTCAATAGCCTTTGTTTTATTAATTAGGTTTACCTAAATAAGGAATAGCCTGTTTTACAAAACCCGCTATAAAAATCATCAAAACCCAAAATAAAACATCCCACTAAAAAAGATTAAATAGCAGTTAAAAAACATACAAAAATAAAGCACATAAATTTGAGTAAATAAAATAATTAACAACACATAAAAATTAACACAAAGATGCTAAAGCACAGTTAAAACAATACGCGTAGATGCTCAACCTAGATTAAGCAGATTGATTTACTTATATTTTTTATAAAGTTCATCTTTACAAAAAGAGAAAAGAACAAACGACAAAAATTTGAAAAAAGAGGAAAATATGAGTGAGTTAAATAACCCACACAAAAAAGATAAAACAACAACAAAGAAGAGAATATTTAACCAAGCAGATAAAAAAAACGATCAAAGCCAAACCTGCGTTCAACTTTAATCGTTATGTGTTTTTAAATTGTAACTTAATATTTATTAAGCAGTAGTATCAACACTTGGAGCTTTAGATACCATAACCATAGCAGGACGAACTAAACGACCGTTCAATTCGTAACCTTTTTGCATAACAGCAATAACAGTATTTGGCGCAACACCTTCAACTTCTTGCATCGACATAGCTTGATGCAATTCAGGGTTAAAAGGTTGGTCTTGTGGGTTAACCGCTTTAACACCAAACTTGTCTAATGCAGTGATCAAACCTTGAAGTGTTAACGAAACACCTTCACCAATAGCTTTTTGCTTTTCATCTTCAGCATCAATGTTTTCTAGGCCACGCTCTAGGTTATCAACCGTAGGTAATAACTCAGACGCAAACTTCTCTAGAGCAAATTTACGAGCTTTCTCAACGTCTTGTGCTGCACGTCGACGAACATTATCAACTTCAGCCTTAGCGCGGATCACTGAATCTTTTTGATCAACTACTGTTGCTTGCGCAGCAGATAAAGCTAATTCAAGTTGGTTAATTTTTTCTTGCTCAGGGCTAATATTTTCAGCCGCATTATCAAGTTGTTCTTCAACTTGCTCTTCAGCTTGTTGAACGATTTCATCAGCCAAAACTTCTTCAGCACTTTTATTATCTGTTGACTCATTAGTCATGAAAAACTCCAGGGTAAACTTAGTTCTAGAAACTACAAAAATAGGATTTAAATTTAATTAAAGCTAATTATGGGGATTTGTTTCTGCTATTCAAGCTCTAATGTGAATCAATTATAAAAAAGTGGTCTTTACAATGAGATAAATACCAGCGAAACTTTACGTAATATAACTAATAACGACATTAGATCGTAATAAAAGCATTATGACTCAACTATATAAAACAATAGGATTGATTGGTAAACCTAATCACGAAGGTGCCAAAGCAACTATCGAGGCATTACACGAGTATTTGCGCTTAAACCATTATCATGTGGTGGTAGAGCATTCTGTAGCCCAATCTGTTGATATCAAAAATATGTCTATTCACCCATTAACAGAAATAGGTGAATTAGCCGATCTTGCTATTGTAGTTGGTGGCGATGGTTACATGTTAGGTGCAGCTAGAGTATTAGCTTGCTACAACATTGGCGTTATTGGTGTAAACCGCGGCAACTTAGGTTTTTTAACAGATTTAGCGCCCGACAACATAATAGAACCGCTTGAAGCCATATTAAAAGGCGAATCTCGTTCAGAGCAACGCTTTATTATAGAAGCCGAAGTTTATCGACACGGCAAACTAAAAAGCAGCAACAGCGCAGTAAACGAAGCCGTTCTTCATGCCGGTAAAGTTGCCAACATGATTGAGTTTGAAGTGTACATCGACAATAGCTTTATGTTTAGCCAACGCTCCGACGGTTTAATTATATCTACCCCTACAGGCTCAACTGCTTATTCAATGTCGGCAGGTGGCCCCATTCTTACACCTAACTTAAATGCATTGTCTTTAGTGCCGATGTTTCCACACACATTAACAAGCCGACCAATCGTAGTAGACGGTAATAGTGAAATAAAACTGGTACTCGCCAACGAAAACTACGAAAACCTACAAGTAAGTTGCGATGGCCATGTAATATTAGCGGTAATGCCGGGCGATGAAGTTATTATTAAAAAGAGTGAAAATTCTATTCGATTAATTCACCCACTTGACCATAACTACTTCAACGTTTTGCGTAATAAATTAAGCTGGGGCAATAAACTTTACTAAACAGCACCTTTTTAAAACCAGTAAAGTTAAGCCAACAACGCTTGAATTTTAAGCGCCAACTTCATAAAGCAATCAAATAACCTACGATTTGTTTAAAGAATGTACGAAGAAATTATTTAATCATAAAAATGACATAAATTAGTTGCAATATTCTTTAACAATCCTTAGTATACGCCTCGTTCTCAGGGGACAGGTTCTTAACCCAAACTTTGACAACTTTCTTTAGTAATAGAAATAAATAATTACTGGCTTGTTTAAGTTTAACTTAAACCATTCGGACGCGGGATGGAGCAGCCTGGTAGCTCGTCGGGCTCATAACCCGAAGGTCGTCAGTTCAAATCTGGCTCCCGCAACCAATTCTTTATAAGTATTAGAATTAAAATAAATACAAGGTTTACGGCGTACGACCTAGGTCGTCAGTTAACTCTTTACAAAATAAGTGACTCCCAAAACCAACTTCTTACTCAAGTTTAAAAGAGTAATTCTTCTAAAGAGAATTAAAACCTTTAGGGCTTTCTTCTTAATATCTTAAGAAGTTCATTCGGACGCGGGATGGAGCAGCCTGGTAGCTCGTCGGGCTCATAACCCGAAGGTCGTCAGTTCAAATCTGGCTCCCGCAACCAATTCTTGTAAAAATAAACACCTTTAATACAAAATATACACTTATAGAAGTCGTCAGTTCACTCTTCATAAAATAAGTGGCTCCAGCAACAAATTCTTTATACACTCCGTATGAAAATTATCAAAAATAAAAAACCTTAATACAAAATAAATACATCTACCCTTATAGAAGTCGTCAGTTCAACTCCGCTATCCCCTACCCTATAAATTTATACTCATCGATAAAATTATGCTTCCACTTCATATACCCAATTAATAAAAATAAAACACAGCAACATATAGAACACATTTACCTTCAGCTATACAATATAAAAAACCTTATGAGCATGGCTACGCCAAGAAAATTTATGACTGAAAAAACAGTAAAATTCGAATTCGAAAAAGAAAACAAAAACAGCGTTCGTTACAAAGAAGTACCTGAAGATGGAATGCCACCAATTGTTGGTAGCATTTATGTTCAAAAATGGTTTGCGGGTAATAGTAAAAACATTGAAGTGACGATTAATAAAAAAGATTAGGTTTTGTGATAAGCTATAAACATCCCATGCCAGCATATCTGTGGCATGAGACGGCTAAGTTGGCTGTTGGTTGATACAAAACACCACCAATAAAACACATCTGTAGATTGCTACACTTTGTTAATCAACTATACGTTTGATTTCTTCAATACAAGCTACAGGAAGGTCAACATTATTAATCAAAATATTTTTTAATTCAGGTAATAATTCATAGGTTTCGCTGTAGTCTTTGTTTTTAAATTTTCCAGATATTTCAAGAGCAGTTATTCTAGAAAGGCCTAATGAAACTAAACCAAGTTGAATCGGGTTACTTACTCCAACCTCCAAAAATAATGGTAAATGACTTGGAATTAATTCAATTAAGTGCTCTTCTTTTCTCTGCACACAAGCTTCAACACACAAGTTGTTATAGCAGTTAATATATTTAACTAACTTAAAGCGGACATTACTTTCAATATCAGTAAATAAGCTCCTAATTTCAGTATTAATTTGTTTAACTGATAAATCTTCATTTTTATATTTCTTTTCACTCTTATAGCTAAGATATACATTTACCATTTTATTGATAGGCGTACCTTTAATCCAACTTAGTGCTGGTATTGTAAAAGCCCAAGCATATGAACTAAGTACATCATCATCCATTGTTGGTGAGTCTATTAATTTTAGAATTTTTGCTATAACACGGTGAAACTTATCTGAATCAGAAAGATTTCTTGGTAAAATCCATTCACTTAATTCTTTTTGAATAATAAGGAAATCAAAAAGCCCTTGTTGTCTAACTGGCGATATCCCTACGTTAGCCCTTATAATTTCATTAGATATAGTTATTTTTTCTTTGATTTCATTAACAGTTGCTGTTACTTCATCAATTACACTATTTTCTAGATCAGGTATTTTATTTAACTCATGCCTGATGCCATTTTCAAAGTTGGCAAGGTCATAAATATAACTTGCAGTTTCTTCTATTCCCTTATTTGCATTTTTTTCAGTATCTGTTAGATGTTCAAGAAGAAGTGCACTCTCATTAGTTATTACCGTCTGAGTCGCAGGAATTACACTTGATAGTTTTTCCTCGTTCAAGTAAGTATCTTCCCATTGTTCATTATTTGATGGTTGTTTTAACAAAAACACATTACCTTCAAAATCTTTGTATAATCGACCAGCTCTTCCTACTATATTCCAAAATGACGACTTATCTATTTGTTCATTTATTCTTGTATCAGAATTTTGAACTTTAGGGTCTAAAATAAATAGATTTTGTGCAGGTAAGTTAACACCTTGGGCTAATGTACTCGTACATATAATGAAATCGAGTTTTTCTTCTCTGAATAACCTTTCTACAGTATCTTTTAACAAAGATGGCATTTTCCCATAATGGATACCAATTCTATATTTTAAAGATTCAGCTAAAACGTAATCCTTATGAATGGTCTTTTTAATATAAGAAGATAATTCATAAATTTCCTCGGTACACTCTTGAATTTGTATTAATTTTATAAGCTCAGAGGCAACAGAATCTGCACTGCTAGGCCCATCAACATATATAATATTTCTTTTTCGTTTACCTAAATTAAACGCACAATACGCTAAAAAACTAGCTTTCGATGTACCTTTTCTTTTTATTTTTAACTCTAATCTATCATGGATACATAATCGCCCATTATGACCATCATGTAATTCTACTTTTAAGCGGTTAGTTACTCTTCTAATCGAGCTTACTATTAATAAATTTTGTGTCACAGGGCTAAGCGTAGTCATATGACTTTCAGAGCTAAAATTAGCGCGTTGGCAAATAAGTGTTTCAAAAAGCTCAGGGTTTGATATTACAGGAGAGCAAAATATAAACTTACCTATATTATATGAGTTATTTAGCCAGTTTAACGCCTGATGCAATAAAGTCCCTCTAGCTCGCTCTGCTATTTGATGGGCTTCATCAACCATCACGATATCAACAAAAGGTAATCTGTCAGCTCCATGATTAGAAAGAAAACTTAACAATCGTTCTTGAGTGAAAACATAAATAACTTTATTCGGCAGCTCTTCTTCTTTATCTATCGAAAGAGTCAATACTCGAATATCTAAACTTTCGTCTTTCTTAAAAAGATCTCTTAGAGAAAAACTTACTTCGTTAATTAATGCTCTTGTTGGTACTAAGTAAATAGCTAAGAATTTTTCAGTTGAGTGTTTAACCTTTTCAACTAGAAAGTTTTGTAGAATAAATGTCTTACCTGACGATGTTGGAGAGGAAAAACTAAGTAAATTATATTGGTTATTCAAACCATCCCATAGTTTTCGCTGAAAGTCTGTTAATTCTAAAACATTAGGTTCATTACTATTCCCTTGTATTGATACTGTGTTACCGTCATATCTAGCAAGTGTTTCCAAAGCAAGACTATGAGGTAGCTTACTTCTCACTCCATCTAAATAACTTACTAAATTATCATCTGCATATTGTTTTTTTAGGGTCGGAAAGTTACCTAGCCTACTCAAAATTATCATTGATAAATTGCTAACATTATCTGATTTTTCACTCATCATCTTTTTAGATATATAAGCGATTCTAAATGCAGCCTCATGAAATTTATCACTATTTTTTTCAGAATGCTTTACTAAAGAAAAAATAGAAGCGGATCTTAATAAGCTAGAAAAATCTAGAATTTCATTAAGTTGAAAATCATTAACAAGATTAGATTGAACATTGGTTACTTTTAAACGTTGATAATTATCTTGAAACTCTGGATCATCCCATAAGTTTTTAGCCGATTGATAAAAAATGCATTGACTCATTTATTCAACCTCGCTTTTGAATGAAAAGCTTCTTTTATATTGTTTAGATCATCGAAGGGTAATAATGCATAAATAAATTTTACTCTTGTAAATTGTGGATTGTTTTCGGATATTAATTTAATAACAAACTCTTCTACAGTTTCAGTCGCATGTAGGGTATATCGGCGTTCAAGTTCTTTAATGCGCTCACTTGTATCACTAATCGATGATAAGTTTTTATATAATGATTTACGGTTATAACCTAATAATATAGCGATAGTTTTTGTGGTTTGATTACTTTCGGGAGTAAATTTGCTGAAATACTTAATTAATTTTGTTTTTAATATTGGATCTAAAATCTCTTGGTCTAAATTACCCTCTATCAACTCTACTTCTTTATCTACCTTTAAATAGCTAGAAACAAAATTAGAAACAGATTCTATAGCGTCATTTAAACCAGTACTTCGATCCTGTCTAAATTTTGATTCACCTAATATTAAAGTTAATAAATTATCATTATTCAAAGTTGCATGAACAGCATCCGCTCCATGAACATGCATTTCGTTACTGGTTTTCAACTTCATTTTACTAGCTATTTTAGGAGCGCTAAGGAAAGCCTCCAATAGTACAAACAGAGTTAATTCACCTATTTCACCAGACCTTTTCGCAGCTTCACTTGCATATTTAACAAATCGATCTCGCCCACGGCTGTCAATTAGAGACGCTTGAATATCATCACCGTCTAAAACAAACTCTCTGTGTTGCTGTAATTCTCGCGCACTCAATGAAAACCGTCTAATACTACCATTAAGTAAATCAATGAAACTTTCCGTATTCGGAAGACCGTTACCACCAATAGCAGGATAAAAAAATAGATTTTCTATACTCATAGAATTTCTATTAATATGTTTCAATTCATCAGCCACTTTTAACTCGACAATTACATTAGGTATTAATTTCGAATAATCTTGGGTAATAACACTATCTAATTGGGACATAATTTCCCTAAATCCTCTGGTTTATATTTTAAAGTTAAATGATGGAAGCTTCTTTTCAATTTAATTCACCACTCACTCAACTGCTGCATTTCTTTTAATCGCCCACGTTGCATTACCAGTGCTTCAAACAAATCATCTATTGATTCGTTGTCAGAACTTAAACCCGGCAATGCGATATTCGCTTCGGCAAAAAATCGTTTAAGCTGGATGTTTCCATCTTGAACTTTTGCCTTGGTCGTAAGTGTTTCAGTAAAAAACGTTGAGCTTATTGCATAACCGGCTGACATATCATTTACTTCATGTTGTTTTGCTGCGGTGATGGCTGTATTTATATCGGCTTTGTTATAGTTACTCGAATAATCATTCAGCCAAGCTTCACTCCACCAGTTTTGAATACGCTCTTTAGATTCTTTTAACTTGTGCTCTGTTGGAAGACTGTCGCTTTTTTGATTGTTTACCTTGCTATCGGTTGGCAGTAAATTCCATAAGTCGTTATTAGGCCAACGAGAAAATGGCATGCTGTGATCAATCTCAAATTTGTGCTTTAAGGATTTAGCCGACCAAACACATTGTGCTATTTCAGGCGTTTGCTGTTTAAGTTGTTCAAAGCGTTTACGTACTTCTGTAGTTGTACGTTTAGGTTCTAGCCAATTTAATGCTTGGTATAAATGATATTGTTTTGCAGGAGATGAATATTCAGTATTGCCTTTATAGCTCGCCATTGTTTTTACCCATTCATTTACTAGCACAGGTTCAATCCAGCAAGCGTAACGATTAAAAGCGAGCCATGTTGTTTCTGGTAATGAAAACTCGCCCCATTGTTCCAGTGTTTTCAAATCAAGAAAGATACTGTCTTTTGCTTTAACTGTTTTATTCGCAACTTCAAATACACTTTTATCGCTATTAGGGAGCGTTATATATTTACAGGGCATGTTTCTGATATTGCTGACTGCCGCTGAAATTGTTTTATGTAAAGCGATAGCATCGTCACCTATAAATAAATTACCTATACGATAATCTGATGCGCTACGGTGAGTGAGTTTGTGCCAGCCATCTGATTTCATAAATCCCATGTTTGGACTTTTGCTAGGTGATTGAAATAATTGGTGTGTATCAATTAAGTCTTTGTATTGGTGACACCAATAAAGGGCGACTAAACCAGCAGGTATGATAACGCGATCGCCGAATGGAGAGGCTTCTCTTCGCAACACAGCACCAGGATGTCCGTCAGCAATACGTAATAACACTCTTAACAATGCGAGCTTGTGAGTAGCTGATTTGCCATCGTTAACGGCAACATGGCGAATGAATGGGAATGCACCAGTGCCATCGTCTGGTAATTGTAGAACTACCGTTTGCCAATGAATATGATTACGGCCTAGTTCATCCGTTTGTTTTGCTGTTTCTAGCTTTGTAAATAAGCCCACATCGGTAGCTAATTGTTTTAATTCATCAGCGCACACATCAAACATTTTTCGGGTTTTGTAGTCGTCTTCTGTTTGCCCATGGCGAAGAGATATAACGAGTTTTCCACCTGGTTTAAGTAAGTTGGCAAGTTTGCGAATTGAACGAGCGCGCTCGCTTGGTGGAATATGCATCCAAACAGCACTTAATAGAATAAGGTCAAAACTCACTTCTTGTTTAGTTACGTTACTTAATGCAGGTAGAGAGTCTTCAAGCCATGTGATTGTGACTTTTTGTGAGGTGTTTCTTGTTATTTGTTTACCAATATTGGCGAGGTCTGTTGCAGGTTCAACGGCATAAATATGGATATTATGATTTTGATCAAATCGTTGTTCTGCTTGCTCGGCAAAGTATTTTACGTCACGCCCTGCACCAGCGCCTATATCAAGTATTCGTGCATCAGGATTATTAATAATGGCAGGTAAGAAATGCGCCCAGCTTTTATGTACCTGTTCAAATGATTTTGAAAGGTATTGTTTGGCAAGTTCTGGAGCGTTGTCGTCGTAGAAATTATGTGACAATTGCGGATCCCTTTCGCATGACTTTTTAAATACATTTAATTCCTTTAACGTACATTCAACTATTTGTAATTCTTTGTCAATAAAGCTAAAGATGATTTTTATAAATTATATCTTTATAAATCAGTAGGTAAGATTGTTTTATATACAGACTTGTTAACAGCAGGTAAATAGAGTTTTGCAATTTTGATAACAATATTTTTTATATATGTATTGAGTAAATATAGAAGCTTAGTTTTAAGATATTTTTTAGCAGGATTTTACGAGGGATTTTGATTAGGTTTGCTTGAGATAAAAAATGGCGGAGAGAGAGGGATTCGAACCCTCGTTAGGTTTAACCCTAAACACGCTTTCCAGGCGTGCGCCTTCAGCCACTCAGCCATCTCTCCATTATATTTTTTCACTTTGCTTTTGCTCTGTAAAAAAGCAGCGCTATGGTAGGTAAATTAACACCATAACGCAACAACAATGTGATTTTATTGTGATTTAATTACTATTGGTTCGCTGCAAATTCTGCATTGAAGTTTAACATTCTGTTTAGCGACTTTAATGCGCCGTCGCGTAATGTCATATCAACGAAGATTTCTTTACCAGAACTGTCGATTAATGCTTCTTCAATCGCTTTAAGTCCGTTCATTGCCATCCAAGGACAGTGAGCACAGCTTTTACATGTAGCGCCTTCACCTGCAGTTGGTGCTGCAACAAACTCTTTGTCTGGGCATAGCTGCTGCATTTTGTAGAAGATGCCGCGATCTGTCGCTACGATAAACTTTTTGTTTGGTAAGTCTTGAGCTGCTTTGATCAGTTGGCTAGTTGAACCTACAGCATCGGCAAGATCTATGATCTCGGCTGGTGATTCTGGGTGAACTAATATCGCCGCATCTGGGTGTAACGACTTCATGTCTTTTAGGGCTTTTGTTTTAAATTCGTCGTGAACTATACAAGCGCCCTGCCACATTAACATGTCGGCACCTGTTTGCTTTTGTATATAAGCACCCAAATGGCGATCTGGGCCCCATAAAATCTTCTCGCCTAGTGAGTCTAGGTGTTCAACAATTTCTAACGCACACGACGATGTGACAATCCAGTCGGCTCTGGCTTTAACTGCCGTTGAGGTATTAGCGTATACCACTACGGTTCTGTCTGGGTTTGCATCACAAAATGCGTTGAATTCTTTTATTGGGCAACCTAGGTCTAGTGAACAAGTTGCTTCTAGGTCTGGCATTACTACGGTTTTGTTAGGTGTTAGTACTTTGGCTGTTTCGCCCATAAACTTAACACCTGCAACAATCAGTGTTGTTGCTTCGTGGTTGTTACCAAATCTTGCCATTTCTAGAGAGTCTGCAACGCAGCCGCCTGTTTCTTCAGCTAATGCTTGAATTTCAGGATCGGTATAGTAATGCGCAATAAGTACCGCGTTCTTTTCAATCAGTAATTGTTTAATTCGATTTTTATGCTCTACTTTTTCTTCTGGAGATAATGGTAAAGGCTTAGCAGGAAACTGGAAATCGAACTCTACAGCTAAATTTGATTGCGACATGGATATTCTCTAGTTAAGTATGAATTTAAACAGGCAAATTATACGGTAATATAACCGTAATGTGTACATGATTTAATTAACCTTAATTCGGGATAAGCGATTATGACTAACATTGCTATTTAACGGCCTACCATTTGCTAATAGCCAGCTATTAGTACATAAAAACCCTTTGGTATACGGACTAAATATCAAGCTTAGGGATGTGTAAAATCATTCAGATAAGTAAAAAACATTACTTTATGGGTATGGTATTATAAATCAGTAATTTACAAAACCTATTATCGCGAGTTTAGGTTGGTTATCTTGTAATAAAGTTGAATATAGAATTGTGAAAATTTAACGTTGAATAGAATGATATAAAGATATTGAGATTTAGGTTCTTGCTTTGGTTTTTAAATAAGGTTTTTTAAATAAGGGATTTTACTAGGATTTAAAATAAGAAGGTGGAGAGAAGAAGTGGTCGGTCGTGAAGGATTTGAACCTTCGACAAATTGGTTAAAAGCCAACTGCTCTACCAACTGAGCTAACGAC
>NZ_JAUPEC010000007.1 GCF_030551755.1 Pseudocolwellia sp. AS88 | reverse complement strand
AGTACGCTTAGTTGTTGATTTCATAACACTCTCCAATTTACTTAAAGAAAAGTGTCAACCTTATTTAGGACGGGTCACTATGATAAAAAAAGAGAATATAAATAGGAGACTTTTTTTAATTCAGGATTTAAGTAGGTATTAAGCAAGTATTAAGTGAGGTGAATAGCGAGGTCTTTTAGCATTGAAGCAGTCGCTCCCCATATATTGTATTCTTTATATGGCATGTAATGGATATGATGAGTATGACTTTTACGCTCAACTTCAATGGTTATATGATTTGAATAGTCTAAGAAATGTTTGAGAGGAACCTGAAATATTTCACTCACTTCATTAATATCTTTGGTGAATTTATAGTTATTAGGGATCAAGCCAACGTAGGGTGTTACTACAAAACCTGATACAACTTCATAAGAGTGTAAGCTACCTACAATAGTAATTAACTCTTGTGGTAAACCTATTTCCTCGAAAGTTTCTCTGGATGCGGTGTCAATTAAGTTTTTATCTGTTTCTTCAACTTTACCGCCAGGAAAACTTATTTGTCCCGCATGATGTCTTAAGTGAATAGAGCGTTTAGTGAGTAACACATTTAGCTGAGTACCATCGTCAATTAATGGAATAAGTACGGCAGCTTCTCTAAGTGGTTTATCATGCTGATATTGGTGAATAGAATCAGAGCTATTATTTAATAAATATTTAAGTAAGAACTCTTCTTTAGTCATCAACGTTTCCTTAATTACTTATTTATTAAGCTTTATAATAACTTTTTCTAAGGACGGGGGTTATTTTCTTCAGCTTATCAAAGGTTTCTTGATATTCATTAGCCAGAATAGAGTCGGCAACTAATCCACCACCTGCCCAACAATGAATATTGTTTCGCTCACAAATTAATGTTCTTATCGTAATGCTAGTGTCCATATTTCCGCAAGCAGAAATATAGCCAATTGAACCACAATAAATACTGCGACGATGAGGTTCTAACTCTTCAATAATTTCCATCGCTCTTATTTTAGGTGCTCCAGTGATTGAACCACCAGGAAAGGCACCACGTAATAAATCGGCTGCAGTAAACTCTGATGATAACTTACCTTCAACAGTACTCACTAGGTGATGCACAGCTGGGAAGCTTTCAATATAAAATAACTTAGGAACAACAACAGATCCAGGTTCACATACCTTACTTATATCGTTTCTAAGTAAATCAACTATCATCAGGTTTTCAGCTCTGTCTTTTTTCGAAAGCTGTAAAGTTTCTGCTGCTTGTTTATCTTGTTCAGGTGAAGCGTGTCTCGGTAATGTGCCTTTAATCGGCTTACTTTGAACTTGCTGATCTTTAAGTTGTAAAAAACGTTCAGGTGAAACACTCAAAATAGCTGAATCTTCAAGTCGAATAAAAGCTGAGAATGGGCCATTATTTTCTTTTCTTAGGGTTTGATAAGCTTCAAACTCATTACCCGAGTAACTCGCAGTAAAGCGTTGGGCTAAATTTATTTGATAGCAATCTCCCGCTAAAATATATTCATGTACCTGAGTAAATTTTTCAGCGTATTCAGACTCGGTCATATTCGATTGCCAATCTGAATTAAGTAAAAAATTTGAGTTTTCTTCTTTATGCTTAAATAGCTCAAACAAAAACGCTTCAGTACTAGCTCTTTCACTTTCTAAACAGAGTAAGTTAAACGTATTTTTTTGATTATCAAAAATAATAGCTTTTGTATAAATTCCAATAGCCATATTTGGCAGGTTTATATCTTGCTCACAAACTTCAGGTAATACTTCAAACTCTCTGCCCAAGTCATAAGCAAAATAACCAACAGCACCACCTTTAAACGGACAGTCGATGTCAGGTGATAAGTTTATATTGATGAAGGTTTCTTCGAGCGCTTGGTTTAATAAATATAGTGGGTCTTCAGTGCTTGAAACATGCGAGTTATCACGGTTGTTTGTTATAGTCGTTACACTGTGTAACTTGTTTTCCCGAGGTGAACTTGTAGTAGAGAGGGTAACTACAGGATCCCATACCATGATATCAAAGCGACTATCTACGTGCTGGTTATCGTAAGAGTCTAACCACATCGACCAAGGTAGATCAGATAAATGAGCAAACACTTTATTCGAACTCATACCACTAATTAAAGAGATAACGTTTGAGGTTAATTCTCTATTTTTAGTGAGACTTTTATTTGATTGGTTATGGTGTTTTAACAAAGCATTTTTCTTATAATGGATGAGTCTATGATTATACTAAATAAGTTACTAGCAGCACTTTAACAAGCAAGGTATCATATCGGCAAAATTATAAGTTTCAACTAATTCCTCTCATGAATTTATATTCATAGGGTTTTTCTAAATTTAGGGAAATGTGACAAAGGTAAATTATGGCTATTATCAAACAACAAGATCTAATCGACAGCATTGAAGATGCACTTCAATATATCTCTTATTATCATCCTCTTGATTTTATACAAGCGTTAGAAAAAGCTTATAACCGCGAGAAAAGCCAAGCAGCTAAAGATGCTATTGCGCAAATTCTTATCAACTCACGTATGTCTGCTCATGGTAAGCGTCCAATCTGTCAAGACACTGGTATTGTTACGTGTTTTGTTAAAGTAGGTATGGAAGTTCAATGGGACAAAACAGATTTAACTGTGCAACAAATGGTTGATGAAGGTACTCGTCGTGCGTATTTAAATCCTGATAACCCTCTACGTGCTTCTATCGTTGCTGATCCTGCCGGCAAACGTATTAACACGAAAGACAACACACCTTCAGTAGTACATATTGATATGGTGCCAGGTGGTAGTGTTGAGATTATGATCGCAGCTAAAGGCGGCGGATCAGAAAATAAATCTAAAATGGTTATGTTAAATCCAAGCGATTCAATTGCTGATTGGGTTGTTAAAACATTACCAACGATGGGCGCTGGCTGGTGTCCACCTGGAATGTTAGGCATAGGTATTGGTGGTACAGCTGAAAAAGCAGGTGTATTAGCTAAAGAAAGCTTAATGGATCCTGTAAATATTCAAGAGTTAATTGACCGTGGTCCTCAAAACGCAGAAGAAGAGCTACGTTTAGAAATCTTTGAGCGTGTAAACAAATTAGGTATTGGTGCTCAAGGTCTTGGTGGTTTAACAACCGTTGTTGATATTAAAATCAACTCAGTACCAACACACGCGGCTTCTAAACCAGTGGTTATGATCCCTAACTGTGCTGCTACTCGCCATGTACATTTCCACTTAGACGGTTCAGGTCCTGCAGATCTTCAACCACCTAAATTAGAAGAATGGCCAGAAATCACTTGGGAAGTAGGCGAAAACGTTCGCCGTGTTAATGTTGATGAGCTTAAGAAAGCTGATATTAGCGACTGGAAAACAGGTGAAACAGTATTATTGTCAGGCACTATTTTAACTGGTCGTGATGCTGCTCATAAACGTATTCAAGAAATGTTAGCTGCAGGCGAGAAATTGCCAGTAGACTTCACAGACAAGTTTATATATTACGTTGGTCCAGTAGATGCTATTGGTGACGAAGCTGTTGGTCCAGCAGGCCCTACAACAGCAACGCGTATGGATAAATTTACTGAGATGATGTTAGCTGAAACTGGTTTATTAGGCACAATTGGTAAAGCAGAACGTGGTCCAGCAACTTGTGAAAGTATTAAAAATCATAAGTCAGTATACTTAATGGCTGTTGGTGGTGCTGCTTACCTAGTTTCTAAAGCAATCAAGAAAGCAAAAGTGGTTGCCTTTGAAGATATGGGAATGGAAGCTATTTACGAATTTGAAGTTGAAGATATGCCTGTAACGGTAGCTGTTGATTCTACTGGTGAATCAGCGCACGTTACTGGTCCTCAAATTTGGAAATTAAACATTGAAGAAGCAGACAAGAAAGCTAAAGGCTAATATCTTTAATTAGTTTATCTCACTTTAATAAAAACGTCATAAGGTAAAACTTATGGCGTTTTTTGTTTTTATAAAAGCCTATAATTTTTATAGGACAAACGTAACCTACAGAATTTAATATGTTTATCTGTACTCTTTGCTATAAAAAATAAGAGTATTTCTAGCCGTTAATTGATAATTATGATTTAATAACTGTTCATTTTTACAGTGTTGGTGTTTTATGGCTGCGTTTCTTCAAAGTTTCCCTACAGATTTATATTCTCATTTAATATTAACTGGCGTATTCCTCATTCTCATTTTATTGCTTGTTATTGTGTTCAGAAAACAAGGTAATTTGGAATTAGAAGAACAATTGAGACTGTTAAGTCATACAACCGATAAAAATCATCAACAACTTATACATTATATTAGCGCTAATCAGCAGCAAGCTTCGTCGCAGCAATCTGAATTAAAAATGTATTTTGAACAACAAATATCAGATTTCAAATTGAAGTTGTTACGTCAGCATTCTGACCAAGGTGAAAAACAATCTCAAACCTTGTTTGAAAGTCGTCATCAACTCAGTAATATTCTGCACGAACATCAAAACATCTTTAATGAAAATCAATTAAAGTCGATTGATCAATTAACCGAACATTTAAATAAAACAGGTCAAAGTAATCGTGATGAACTCTCGAAAGCTATGCAATTATCAAGTGATAATATGGCTAAACGCATAGATGAATTAACACTTTCAACCGATAAGCGTCTCAAAGAAATCAATGCTCAGGTTGAACAACGTTTAGCAGAAGGCTTTGAAAAAACTACAAAAACCTTTAATGACATTTTGCAGCGTTTAGCTTTAATCGATGATGCACAAAAGAAAATAACTGAATTGTCTACCAACGTTGTTAGCCTGCAAGAGGTTTTGGCCGACAAGCGATCTAGAGGCGCATTTGGTGAAGTTCAGTTAACGGCACTCATTCGTAATGTGTTACCCGAACAGCATTTCTCGTTACAACATACCTTATCAAACGGTAAAATTGCCGACTGTTTATTAATGTTACCTAAACCTACTGGTAACGTTGTTATAGATTCTAAATTCCCGTTAGAAAGCTATAAGAAAATGGCAGACAACTTACTAGGCGATCACGACCGTAAAGCTGCAGAGCGACAGTTTAAGGTCGATATTAAAAAGCATATAAATGACATTAGTGATAAATATTTAATTGATAAAGAAACATCCGACGGCGCTATTATGTTTATTCCTGCAGAAGCCATATTTGCCGAAATACATGCTCATCAGAGTGACTTAGTTGATTATGCTAATAAAAAACGTGTATGGCTTGCATCACCAACAACATTGATGGCGATATTAACAACCTCACGTTCAGTATTAAAAGATGAAGAAACCCGTAAACAAATTCATGTAATACAAGCCCACTTGTCTGGTCTTTCAGATGATTTTGGCCGCTTTAGAAGTCGATTTAATAACTTAGCTAAGCATATAGACCAAGCAGCCAATGATGTAAAACAGATTCATACGTCAGCAGATAAAATATCAAACCGCTTTGAAAAAATCGAAAGTGTTGATTTAGATTTGATTGAAGAAAGTAAAGAAACTAAGCGGGTAGATAAAAGAGTTTGATTATGATTTTTAAAAAGTAAAATGTTAATGTTTAAATTGACTTACCTTTAATTATTTCAGGTTCTATATACCTTCAGCAAACAGATTGAGTTTCATTTTTATTGTGGATGTTAGCTCTTTGTGAAGGTAATATCTCTGAATTAAATATATAAATAGCCTTGGTCACATTAGATCTAGGACAAAAATGAGAACTTAATATCTATGATAGATTCTGCACCTGCTTTTGGTGATGTTAGCCATGTTATACAACTTGCATTGGCTCCCGCTTTTTTATTAACAGCTATTGCTGGTATGTTGAATGTTATGACCGGGCGTCTTGCGCGTATTATTGATCGTGGGAGGTACGTAGCAGAGCAATTTAACAAAAGTGAACCTGATAATGTTAAATTTTATGAAATAGAGCAAGGTTATCTTGAGCGTAGACGTTATTTAGCTAGTTCAGCAATTACAGCATGTACTTTGTCAGCATTACTTGTTTGCTTAGTTATTGCTGTGCTTTTTATAAAAGCGATTCTTGGTGTTGAGATTAAATGGGTAGTTGGCTCACTATTTGTATCGGCAACTCTTGCTCTGACTGTCGGGTTAAGTTATTTTCTTCGAGAAGTACATTTTGCCACTAAAACAGTACGAATTATTTTTCCAAAGTAATGACTAATTAGAATATAAAGAAAGGGCAGTAAGATTTATTATCTAAATGCCCATTTTTAAGAGATTACTCACTAGGCTTTCAATAAACCCTTTCAAAACGATACTAGTTTAAAATAGCTACATTAACAAAAACGATGGTTAATAAAACTGGGCAACAATAGCGTAAGTAGTTACCCCATATTTTTAATGATGTGCTGTTATTTTCAGTATTCATGTTTGCAAGTTTGTTACCTCGTTTCCATAACCAACCCACTACAATAAAATAGAATAAGCAGCTTAACGGCTGAATAATTGTTGTGAGTACTTGAATGACTAAACCAAATAAAGTATCAAAAAAAGCAATAATGAGTAAGCTTGCAGAAAGAACAACAAGAGAAACAATCCAAGTAGCACTAATGCGCGATTTACTTTTTTCTTCCACTAAATAAGATACAGGCACTTCAATTGATGAAATGGTTGATGTCAAAGCGGCTATTGAAAGTAAAGAGAAAAAGGCAAAAGATACCACTAAACCTATAGTGCCCATACTTGAAAATAACTGCGGTAAAATACTAAAAATTAACTGACCTTCACCAATAAGTTTTTCATCTGAAAATACTTCAAAGCCAGCGTGCTGAGCAACAAATAACGCGGGTATAATTAATAAACCAGCCATAAATGCAATCAGCATATCTACAGATGCGATTGAAAAAACAAGCTTACCAATGTCTTGGTCTTTTTTCATATACGAGCCGTAAACCATCATGCCGCCAACACCTACCGACATTGAGAAGAAAGCTTGTCCCATCGCTGATACGATTAAGCTTGGCTCCATAACTTGAGTAAAGTCAGGTATTAAATACACTTCTAAACCTTGCATAGCGCCTGGTTGTTGAAGTATGTAGACAATTAAAGCCACTAACATAATAAATAATAATGGCATAAGTCGGGTAGACCATTTTTCGATACCCGAATTTATACCTTGATGAATAATTGCTGCACCTAGTAGAGAAAATATAGGCGTGAACACTAAATTGCGTGCTGTACTTGAGGTTGATAACCACTGTGATATATCAGACAAACTAAAGAGTTGGGCAAGTGGTGCTAAAGCATTAGCTAACATCCAGCCTGCCACTATGGTGTAAAAGCTTAGCATTAATATTGCGCCGCCTAGACCAATAATACCTGCGTATTTACCAAAGTTAGGGATACTGTCTTTACAAACGTCTTGTAGCGCTCTTACGGGGTTCTTTTGCGCTTGGTTACCTATGTATATTTCGGCATAAAGGGCAGGTAAGGCGAAAAGTAAAGTAACAATTAAATATACAAATAAGAATGCACCGCCACCGTTATTTGCCGCTTGTGTGGGAAATGCCCAGATATTACCTAAACCTATGGCTGAGCCTGCAGCTGCAAGAACAAAGCCTAAGCGTGAATGAAAAGAATCTCTTTTTAAAGTCATTAATAATGTAATTGGTTGTTGTTTTCTGAGGAAATCTTACCTACTAAAATGAATTATAAAAAGTTTTTTATGTTTTTAATGAATATAAACACTCATATTAGACATAATTGCTTATCTCTACTTCAAGTTAACGATAAAATAGTGCTTGGATTACCTTGATTAATCCCAATATAAGCATAGATATTTTATTTGTTTCAACTGTGTTTAAGATTATTAAAATACGATAAATAATCTTGTTTCTCTTAAAAAGGTTGTATTGATGCTTCAGTTTAAAATTATTCCCGTAACAAAGTTTCAGCAAAACTGTACCCTGTTTTGGTGCGATGAAACCATGGATGCAGCAGTAATTGATCCTGGTGGAAATTTTGAATTAATAGAAGCCGCAATTAGTGAAAACAAACTTAAATTAACTAAGGTGCTGCTCACTCATGCTCATATAGACCATGCTGGTGCGACGTATAAAATAGCTAGCTTTTATAATGTACCTATTGAAGGACCTCATAAAGAAGATCAATTTTGGATTGATCTTATTCCGCAGCAAAAAGAAAGTTTCGGATTTAGTGATGCCGATTTCTTTGAGCCTGATCGTTGGTTAAATCAAAACGATATTGTTAGCTTTGGTAATATTGAATTGGAAGTTTATTTTTGTCCTGGGCATACACCAGGGCATGTTGTCTTTTTTCATAGAGACTCTCAGCTAGCGCAAGTAGGAGATGTTTTATTTAAAGGTTCTATTGGTAGAACTGATTTCCCAAGAGGAGAGCACGCCACTCTTATAAAGTCTATTCGTGAAAACTTATTTCCGTTAGGTGATGCTGTTCGTTTTATTCCTGGTCATGGGCCTATGAGCACATTTGGCGAAGAGCGTGAAAGTAATCCGCATGTTGCTGATAGACACTTTAATTAAACTGTTTTATTTAAGCTTTAAAATAATCTTGTAAGAGCAATAGCTCTGATTAATTCAAGCAATTTATTTAACTATATTTAACAAAATTCAACTAAGAGAAACATTGTGAAAGCAACACTATACGAAATTCAAACTTTTCTACAAAGGATTAACTCAAGCAATATTTTTCAATGGTCAATCATCGCCGTTATTATAATATCTGCGCTGTTAATTGGCGCTAAAACTCATAATTTACCTGATGATGTTGTAACAATCCTTTCTATTTTAGATCATGCGATTACAGTGTTCTTTGTCATTGAATTAACAATACGTTTTATTACATACAAAGATAAAAGAAACTTTTTTAAAAGTGGTTGGAATATTTTCGATACTGTTATCGTTATCGGTAGTTTGATACCTGCAGGTGGTTCAGGTGTATTGCTGGCTCGACTCTTAAGAGTATTCAGAGTACTTCGATTAGTTTCTATGGTGCCTGAATTAAGGTTACTGATTAATGCGTTGCTTAAAGCTATCCCAAGAATGGGTTATATCGCATTATTAATGTTTGTTATTTTTTATATCTACGCTGCTGTTGGTAGCATTATGTTCAGCGCGATTAACTCTGTACTTTGGGGCGATGTTTCTATCTCAATGTTAACCTTGTTTAGGGTAGCAACCTTTGAGGATTGGACTGATGTCATGTACGAAACAATGGCTGTACACCCAATGAGTTGGATTTATTACTTAAGCTTTATATTCTTAACCGCTTTTATCTTTTTGAACATGATGGTAGGTACAATTCTAGAAGTTATGGGAAAAGAACATGAGGCATTTATCGCTGAGTCTCATGGTGAAACTGGTGAAGAAGGGCAGCCAGCAAGTCGAGCACAAATTGATAAATTAGAAAAAGAATTACAAGAAATTAAACAGTTATTGCTAGAACAGAAATCTAAAAACAGTTAGATAATTGAATCCTTGAAAACTGAATAATACACAATGGAATAAATGCTAAAGAAAGTCTCTATTAACTTATATCTAAGAATGGCATTCTTTAGCAAGTTTACACAACTTAACTACTGTTTTTAAGTTTCTTGAAGTTGCAGTCACATCGAGCTTTTTTTCTAAAAAGGTATTCGATAATTTGGTTTTACCGTAACCATTAGGGCAATGTAGGTAAATCACTTGTGCGTTAGATGAATCGTTTGAATCAACAGACGATTCAAGTTCTTCTCCTGCCGTTAAATAGCTATCTAATAACACCATGTCTTTTGTATTTACAACACCGGATAAAAAGCTAAATATCACTTGGCTACCTTGCTCTGTTACTGAGATATTATCAAACGGTAATTGTTTTAATGCTTTGTTTAATGCCGTTTCTGATAACACTAAAACAGGTACGTCAAAACCAAAATATTTTGAAATGGCTGCTTCAATTAATGCACTTAATTCAACACTCGACTTGTCAGTACAACTGAATATGACATTACCACTTTGAATATACGTAGAGACTTGCTTTAAACCGAGCGTTTCGTACAAAGATTGTAGCTCTTTCATGTTAACTTTTTTCTGCCCGCTAACATTAATCCCTCGTAATAAAGAAATATAAATAGACATGGATTACCTTTTTCTGATTGTTTTAACATGCCAACACTAGCATCTTTAGTTATTGAATTACTATCAAGCTTTAGAAGTTAATGTGTACATTAAGCTGCGTTATTGGAGAGTTTTATCGGACTGTATCTTTGAATGATTCTAAAAGAAATAGTGCTTCGTTAGGGGCTGAAACGTAAGAGTTGTCATTTAATGGGCGATCTAGAAAATCACTACGTGCTGCCTTTTCATCTTCAGTTAGGTTATTCATATCTTTAAAGCCCATTTGCCAATTGCCAAAAGTACGTTCTTCTATTGATGCTCTATGCAGTGTTATTATTCCGCTATGTCTGGGGTCTTTTGATATTTTATCATGTAAAGCGCCTACCACTTCAGCTTCCCCCTCAAGAACTTGCATAAAGTTGCCATCTTTATAAAGTAATAACCCTGTTACTTCTCTTTTTTTCATTGGCGACTCTGCTGGCATTTAGAATGCTTAATACATCTGAATTGCTGAATGAGCCCACAGCAGAGCTTACGTAAATTAAACAAACTAATGCCATAGTAAATCCTTGATAAATTAATTAAGTTTGAATATTTGATAAGTTCATAGCACTTAATTTTAGTTCATGATTTATGCTTATATATTCTAAGCATAGCTTCAAATCTTCTTCGTTAATGTAATAACCCGTAATATGAAAGGCTTGAAATACCCAGAACTTAATAGGTGTAAAACTAGCTAAGTCGAGTATTTTATTCTTGCTTACTACCATTTCGTTCGGCTGTATTAGCCTCGTTTTGAAGTGATTCATTCCACAGGGTAACTTGATTACGTCCAACTGATTTTGATTTATACAAAGCAATATCTGCTTGATCGATTAACTCAGTAGGTGATTTTGCATTGAATTCTATTGAGGTAACGCCAAAACTACAGGTAATAGCAATTTCATCGAAACGACTTTTTTCTATTTTTTTACGCATTGTTTCGGCCAGTTTCATGGCTTGTTCGATTGAAACTCGGTATAGAATGATACAAAACTCTTCGCCGCCAAAACGAGCAACAATATCATTTTGGCGAACGCTACTTTGTAATAAATTAGCTACACTAACAAGCACTGAATCACCAGCACTATGACCATAGGTATCATTTACATTTTTGAATAAATCAATATCGGCCAAAATAACGCAGTATTGCTCAAGTTGCTCTGGGTTAGTAAAGTCTTTGTTCATATAGTCAAACAGAACACGACGGTTATAACTGTTTGTTAGAGGGTCTCTTGCGGCTAAGAAGTCTAGTTCTATATTACGTTTCTTAGATGCAATAAACCTGCGATAAATAAATACAACCAACAACACGCATACCGCTAATAGTAAAGCCAATGCAATACTGGCATATTTGTTTTTAATCAGTTCAAGTTCTGTAATGATCCTTGCTTGTTCTGTAATTTCTATTTCGCTATTTTTTTTGGTCAATTCAAGTTGATCGAATTTTGATTTTTCCTTTAATGACTTTAGCTCTATCTCTAACTTATGTGAATGAAGGCTAGCTTTCGCTAAAATAAGCTCGTTGTCATTATTCACTTTTTGGAGCATTTGTGTGAGTGCAATTTCTTCTTCAGCATAACGGAGAGCTTCAGCAAAGTTTCCACGTAATTTTTCAGCGAGTAGTAAGTTACGATAAGCGTATAAAGCTTGAGATTTGTCATTAATTTGCATCGATAAGGTTACAGATTTATTTAGCAGACTAACTGCTTCTTCTATATTCATATTAATATCAATTAAAACACCACCTAGCGCTGTTTGAGACTTTATTTGGTATATTGTGCTTCCTATTTCTTTAGCTAGACGCAGTGACTCTCGATAAGAGTCTATCGCATTAGTATTATCTCCTTGTGCACGATAAATGTTTGCAATAATACGTGCGGTAAGTGATGCTTTAGATTTATCTTTTTCACTTAAATAAATTTTGTATGCTTTTTTAGCCAGGTGCATAGCAGAGTTATACTTATTGGCATTTAAGTCGATAACAGCAACTTCTCTAACTGCTGATGCTAAAGTGTTTTTATCTATTTTTTTAGCAGCTTGATCTATTGTTAGTTGGTAAAATGATCTTGCTTGTTCAAACTCTTTTAATCGAGTGTATATTAAACCTAATTGATTTGATGATTTTGCAATACCGCTGTAGTCATCCATTTTTTTATAATACAAGTGTGCTTCATAAATATGTTCGAGGGATTTTTCATAACGGCCAATATGCCGATAAATTATACCTGCTCCCATTAAAGATTTATTAAGCCCAACTGGATCATCAAGTTGTTCGTGAAGCTTTAACCCTTGGATTGAGTATTCAAGAGCAATAACAAGGTTACCTAAATATCTCTCGGCTTCAGCGAGTGTATTTAGTGTTCGAGCCATTAGCTTTTTGTTACCTAGATTGGTATATATATCTAAAGTTTTCTTATAAAAATAGGCTGTTTGTTCTCTATTTTTTAATCGTTTATATGATTGTGCAATCTTTTTATAGGTTTCACCTAAGCGTTCCTGTATTTCTTCATCGTAGCCAACAAGATACTTTAGAGCCTGATTATATTGTTCTATTGCGCTGTCATATTTCTTTTGGGCGTAATGAACGTCACCTTTAGCAATGATTGTTAATGCTATGGCTTCATCATCTGCATGCTGTAATGCTACAGGTAACAACTCATCTATATATATGTTCGCTAAGTCATAATCTTTTTCGTTTAATAATATTTCAATATATTCAATAGAATATTTTATGTGGTTACGTTTATCACCTGTGTTTTTATAAGTTAAAGAAGCTTGTAAAAAGTGATGTAAAGCTTGATCTACATTGTTTGATTCTTTGGCCAAATTAGCTAACAAAATATGTGACTGAGCAATTACAGAATGGTTTTTGTTCTTTTGAGATAGACGTAATGCTTCATTTGCAAAATCTACACTGATTTGTGGATTTGCATGAGAAAATGATTTGGCTTTATTTAATAGCTCTGTATCACTTAAATTTTGTGTATTAGATATGTCTGTGGAATCTTTTAACAGAGACTCTTGAGCAAAAACAGTGCTCGCGCAGGACAACAATAGTACGCAGAAGAAAAAAGATACTATACAACTATTAACTAAAGACAATCGCTTGTAAAAAGACGCTTTTGAATAGGTCGATAATCTTAAAAGAAATTGGTACTTGTATCGATATATCAGCATATTTTGCAGTTTAAGTCTTTGAGTTATACGGAATAGCCGCAGGTATTTGATAAAAGTATAGCTGGTAAAACCAGATGTTCAAGGAAGATACTATATCAGTTAAAAGGTTAGTTTTTAGGATCGTAATTGTTTACGTTTTTTATAATTTATTTAGCGGATTTGAAGTTAAATTAACTTACGCTAATTTAACTTGCTTGTTATTACTTTTATGCCTAAAGCTATCATAGCGACACCCATCACTCGGTCTACCCAATGGCCTATGGCTTTAAACTTTCTATTTACTGCAGGTCTCGAAAGCAGGAATACAACACTGGAAAACCAAATGAATTGAATAGCCATTATCCATGTCCCGTAAATAAGCAAATGAGATAAAGGTAAATCAGGGGAGAGTACTAAGGTAAATAAAGACACAAAGTAAATTGGCGCTTTAGGGTTTAATGCATTACACAAAAAGCCTGAACCAATGCTTTTTAATGGTGAGTTCTTTTTAGCTTCAGGTTGCGCTGTTTCGTTACTTGCAATCTTGCTAGTTTTTTTGGAAGTAAGTCCTTTGTAACCTAAATACATCAAATAACTACCACCAATAATTTTTATCGCCCAAAGTGCCGAGCTTGAATTGGCAATAATAGCCGCTAAACCTAGTGCAGAATAAATAAGATGAATTGATAAGCCTAAGGTGATTCCTATACTGCAAAATAATCCCGTTTTTTTACCATGAGAAAGGGTTTGTTGAGAAACTAAAACGAAATCAGGTCCTGGAGCTGCAGCAGCCAAAAAGTGAATTGTTGTGATTACAATTAAGCCTTGAATTAAATCCATTATATTCGTCTCAGGTATATCAACACATTACGTGATGTAATTAATTAAAAAATCATTCTAAGTTGAGTAAGTAATTTTGTCTAATGTTAGATTCCGAGCAGCCAGCTAACATGATAAACTGCGTACAATTCATCATTACCATTACAGAATAAAAACAGTCTATGTTCCAATTAAATTTAACGCAATTTACCCAAGAAGAATTCTTACGTGATTACTGGCAAAAAAAACCAGTATTGATCAAGCAAGGTTTCTTAAATTTTGAAGATCCAATTTCACCCGATGAATTGGCAGGTATTGCTTGTGAAGAACAAGTTCAATCGCGTCTTATTCATCATACCGATGGTAAATGGCAAGCTGATTTTGGTCCGTTTGAATCTTATGATCATTTAGGTGAAGAGAACTGGTCGTTAGTAATACAAGCATTAGATAATTGGTCGGAAGACGCAGCGCAAATTATTGAAGCTTTTCGTTTTATTCCTCATTGGCGTTTAGACGACCTAATGGCGAGTTTTGCAACACCAGGTGGGAGTGTGGGTCCTCACATGGATAAATACGATACTTTTATTTGCCAAGGTTCAGGAAGTAGACGTTGGCGAGTAGGTGATAATGGTGAACATAAAGAGTTTTCAGCTCATACCGCTTTGCTTCATGTTGAAAGTTTTGATGCGATTATTGATGAAGAATTAGAAGCTGGTGATATTTTATATATTCCGCCGGGGTTCCCTCATGAAGGCTCATCTTTAAATAATTCAATGAGCTTTTCTGTAGGTTTTAGAACAAATTCTACTGTTAGTTTGTTAAGTGCTTTTGCTGATCATTTAATTGATAACGACCAAGGTAATGAATTAATTCAAGATCCTAATCGAGCAGCGACTCAAAACAGTGGAGCGATTGATACTAAAGACTATCAATTGATTAAGAATCAGTTGCAACAAATTTTAGATAACGATGAGGTGTTTAGAAATTTTGCAGGTAGTTATATGTCGCAAGCTAAACATGAAATGGATCTTGTTCCTAATGAAGAACCTTTCTCAGATGAAGATATTTCAGACATCTTAACGCAAACCAATTTATTACGTTTAGGCGGATTACGCGCTTTTTACTTTACTGACACTGTAGATCAAGGCATTTGCTACATCAATGGCAGCCAAGTTGATTTCGACTCAAGTATTACATCAGCGGTTAAGTTAATGTGCGATAACGTATGTGTTGCGGCAGAAGATTTAGCACAATGGAAAGATAACTCATTATTTATCGACTTTGTTAAAACACAATTAGATCTAGGTTACTGGTATTTTTCAGAATAAATACAGTGAGATTATCTTAAAAGGTTTTTAATGAGCGAATCTCAACCTTTTATGAAAATGAATACCAAGTTAATAGTAAAAATTATTGTTAGAGTTATGTTATGCGTATAGATAAGTTTATTTGTAAAAGTACTGAATTAACCCGAAATGAAGCTAAAAAAGTACTTAAAAGTGGTGATGTAAGAGTAAATGGTGAAGTTGTTAAGAATGCAGCAACACAAGTCCATGAAAATAATACCGTTGATATTGACGGACAAATTCTAACACCAAGAACCTCACGTTATATTATGCTTCATAAGCCGTTAGATACAATTTGCTCAAATGTAGATGAGGTATATCCGTCTATTCTTCATTACATTGAAGTAGATAAAGCTTTTGACTTACATATTGCAGGGCGATTAGATGCAGATACCACCGGCTTAGTGATAGTCACAGATGACGGTCGATGGTCGCATAATATCATCTCACCCAATAAAGAATGCCCTAAAACATATCGTGTTTGGTTAAGAAACCCGGTAGATGAGTCAGCTATTGAAAAGTTTAAAACCGGCGTACAACTTCAAGGTGAAAGCGGTTTAACTAAGCCAGGAATTCTTGAAATTATTGAAGACCAAGAAGTATTACTAACCATTACTGAAGGCAAATATCACCAAGTAAAACGAATGTTTGCTGCTATTGGTAATAAAGTGGTGGGTTTACATCGCGAGAGTATTGGTATTGTTGAATTGGCTGATTTACCTTTGGGAGAATGGCGTTATTTAACTGAAACTGAAGTTGATTTTTTTAAGTAGTGCCGTTCTTTTACTCGTTATATTTTAGTTATGTGGTTCAAATAATAGATTGAAAAATGGCTAAACCTATAGTGATTTCTGCCGATATAAAGGAATAATCTATTAAAAGTTAACATACATTATTTAGAGGTTGTTTGTCATGGATGTTCTTCCAGAACTATTAGCAGCAGCACTTGTTCCTAAAGCTGAAAGTACAGGGAACAACAAAAAACAAAAGAACGAACATTATAAAAAAGAAGCTTTGCCGAAAAAGGCAGATGTTTCTGCCGAAGATGAGGTGGATGAAAATAAAGCTAAGCTTGTTGAGAGAAGATCAAACTGGGTTGAAAAGGACAGACGTTCTACTAACGACCGAAGAAAGCAAGTGGCTAAACGTGGTCGCTGGTTAGAGTCTAGAGACACTAAAGACCGGAGAAAATCCAATAAAACTATCTCAATTACTATTTGACAAGAGTCAGGTGTTTAAATCTTTTTTACAATGCTATAGCGAATTACCGGCGAATTGTTCAATGAATCGCTATCGCTGGCTTTTAAATAGTGCTTAAAATTAATCATATTTAAGCACTATTTAAATAATTGGTAGGAAGTTATTTGAGTTTACTTTTTAGCGTTTAATTCATTAAACTTAGCAAGCTGCTCTGGTGTTGCTGGTAGCTGATGTTTCTCTTTCCATTCAGAATATGGCATTCCATAAACTTGTTGGCGTGCCGTTTCAATATCCACATCTACACCTAACTTTTCAGCTTCTGCTACAGTCCATTTAGAAAGACAATTTCTACAAAAGTCAGCTAAATTCATTAAATCGATATTTTGTACATCTTTACGACTATCTAAATGTGCAAGAAAACGTCTAAATACTGCTGCTTGAATTTCTACTTCTTTATCCATTACTTATATACTCTTTTATTTTTGCGTTTTAGATGATTTAAATACGCTTTAATTCTTGGTTAATCTTGTTGTTCGTCTTCAGTTTTTTCAACAGGAGCAACTTGATCATGTCGTCTTATTTGAACAATCATCCCCATGTACGGATGGTCAAAGTAGTGGATCTCTTTACTGCGTACACGTTTATTTTGCTCAAAACGGATAGATTTTAATTTAACTGGCTGCTTTGTTACCAATTCATTGGTTGCTTGCTCAGCAAGAGACATATTGATTACATTAAAATCAGCCGTTATATGCAGAAAATGTTCAACTTCAACTTTCAAAAAGCCTTCTATTGTCCAATCTTGTGCTGGTTTTTGAGGTTCAATAAGTTGTTGCTTTGAGCTTAATTCGTCACCGGTCACAAAAGAGTTTGTTACTGGGTTAACTAAATCATTAGGAGCTGAACTTAATTGAGCTAATACATCCTTGATATCAGGTTGTGCAGAGTTGGCTTGTTTTAATATGTTAGCAATTTGTTGTTGAACTGCTTCTTGTTGAGCTTCATTATTAATATTTAATTCGGTGACTGTAGAAGTAGCAAAATTTTCATTAGCAGCAGGGTAAGCCCCTTGACCTGTGAATAATTGATTATTTTGCTGTATAGCTAAAGCGTTTGCCGTTGCACGTTTGTAGTTACCTAAAGCCTTATTATAAGGTTGTATTAGGTTTTCACCCGCGTATAACTTAAGAGGTATTGCTTTTTTAGGGCCTTGCGTTCTTTGACGCCATCCCATATGTAATAAAGGTTTGAAGTTTCTGCTACGCTTCAGTTGCTTAAAAATATCTTGTAACTGTAAAGATTCTTCGTTTATTAAGTATGGATGATCAGTCGTTAAGTCTTCCTCACCCGAAATTAACTCAGGAATGTGACTTGGCGCTGCTCCGTTGTAATAAAAGTTTGGATTTTCTTTTTTATATTCAACGAAGAATTCCTCTGGGATTTTACATGATTTTTGAGGAATACTAACTTGTGTTAACGGTTGATTATGCTGGTAACTACTTTCTATAGCTTGAGCTAAATCAGTATCAATAATTGTGTCGTTTTTACTAACTTGATAATTATTATAATTACTATTAGAAGCTGGAATAGATGAATAAACGTTTTGGCTTTCCACTGATTTTTCTAACAAACTAGTTAAGTTATTGCTAGAAAATTGATTGAATTGTGAATTATCAAAAAGATTAAAGTTATTAGCTTTAGCTCTTGCTACTTGTTCTTCAAACGTTGGATATTGAATAGTAAAGCTTTGCGCTATAAAAGGTGACGGAGGTATATTTATAAAACCTTCACAGCTTGGTAATCTATTTTTTAATGTAGAAATGTCAGAGGCTAAATAAGGTCCTAAAAGGTCAAGGACAGTATTTTGTTTAGGTAATTCACTCGACTCAGGAAAAGCTTCTTGCAGACGACTTTTATCGTCAATCTGACTGAACAATATCACTTCAATTTCAAACCATGTATTTTCATAATTATTGGCAGCATTTACATTTAAAGACAATGTAATTACAGTTAATAAAGTAATGATATTGGTTTTTTTTAGTAAGTTCCTGATCAAGTTTTTTCCTTTAATTTTTACATTTCTAGTAACTTTTTTTCAATAATACCAAATTTCGATGGTAAATCGTTACTAATAAATTTACATTTAATTAACAACTGGCTGTGTATTGCTAAGTTAATTCATTTAATACAGAAGCGATTAAAATAAATCGAGACTTACTGTCTTCATTTTGCTGTTTGAACCTCAGTTTATTAGCACCTTCCAGTTTATACATAGACTGTTTTTGTTGGATCAATTTAATAATTTGCATCGGATCAACTTGAGTATCATCACTAAATTCTATTGAACCACCTGTGCTACTTGCTTCAATGCGCGATATTCCTATTTTTTGAGCTTTAAGCCGCAACTTAGCTATATGAACTAAGTTTTTTGCAGGCTGAGGCAATAAACCGAAACGGTCAATTAACTCAACTTGTATTTCATCCAACTCTTGTTTGTTTTTACAACTTGCAATACGTTTATAAATACTCAACCTTAAGCTGATATCAAATATATAATCATCAGGCAGTAAAGCCGGCACTCTTAACTCTATTTCGGTCTGGCTACGCATAACTTGGTCGAGTGATAACTCTTTACCGTCTTTAAGTGCAGCAACCGCTTGGTCGAGCATTTCCATATATAAACTAAAACCAATTTGGCTCATTGAACCACTTTGATCTTCACCTAACAATTCACCTGCACCACGTATTTCTAAATCATGTGTTGCTAAAGTAAAACCTGCACCTAAATCTTCAAGTGATGCTATTGCGTCTAAACGTTTTTTAGCATCTTTAGTCATCGCCTTTACATGAGGAGTTAGTAAATAGGCATAAGCTTGATGATGTGAACGACCCACACGACCACGCAATTGATGCAACTGTGCTAAGCCCAAACGGTCAGCTCGGTCCATTATAATAGTGTTGGCACTTGGTACATCGATACCTGTTTCGATAATTGTAGTACATAAAAGTACATTGTATCTTTGATGATAAAAGTCGCTCATTACACGTTCAAGTTCACTTTCACGCATTTGACCATGTGCAACAACAATACGAGCTTCTGGTACTAAGGTTTGAATGTCTGCCGCAGTTTTTTCTATAGTGTCTACATTGTTATGTAAAAAGTAGACTTGGCCACCACGTACAATTTCACGCAGTATTGATTCACGTATGAGTGCATCTTCTCTTTGTCTAACAAAGGTTTTTACCGCTAAGCGTTTTGCTGGTGGTGTTGCGATAATAGATAAATCACGCATGCCGCCCATTGCCATATTTAACGTTCTAGGAATAGGTGTAGCAGTTAAGGTTAAAATGTCTACATTACTTCTTAGTTGTTTGATTTTTTCTTTTTGTTTAACACCAAACCTATGTTCTTCATCAACAATTAATAAACCTAAATCTTTATATTTAATACTGTTTTGTAAAAGCTTATGGGTACCAATTAAAATATCTATTTCACCTGATTCTACTTTAGCGATAACCGCATTTTGCTCTTTAGTGGTTTTAAAGCGAGATAATACTTCGATAGAAACAGGCCAGTTAGCAAAGCGATCTCTAAAGTTTTCGTAATGTTGTTGAGCAAGTAGGGTAGTTGGTACAAGTATGGCTGTTTGTTTACCATCGTTAACGGCAATAAATGCTGCACGCATGGCTACTTCAGTTTTACCAAAACCTACATCGCCACACACTAAACGATCCATAGTTTTAGGTGAAAGCATATCGCTAACTACGGCATTAATCGCTTGCTCTTGATCTAGGGTTTCTTCAAAACCAAAGCTATCTGCAAAGGCTCGGTAATCTTTTTTATCACGCTTAAAAGTATAACCATGATTGTTAGCTCGCTTAGCGTAAATATCGAGTAATTCAGCAGCAACATCTTTAACTTTTTCTACGGCTTTTTTCTTAGCCTTACTCCAGCTATCTGTACCTAACTTATGTAAAGGCGCATGTTCAGCATCAGTACCTGAATAGCGACTAATTAGATGTAATGAAGCAACTGGAACATATAGTTTCGCGTCGTTCGCATAACTTAACATTAAAAATTCAGTGGTCATGCCGCCTGTTTCTAATGTTTCTAATCCTGAATAACGACCAATACCATGGTCAATATGCATAACAGGTTGACCGATAGATAATTCAGCTAAGTTTTTAAATAATGCGTCGGCTTGGATATCTTTTTGTTTGTTACGACGACGAGTTTGTTGAACTCTATCGCCCAGTAATTCTGATTCAGTAATTAGGGCGATAGCATTCTTTTGTGCTACCCCTTTACTTTGAAAAATAAAACCATGAGTAAGAGCATTTACAGTAATACCAATAACATCATCGCTTTCAACAAAACTGTCTATATCGCTAAAGGTTTTAGGCTTGATATTATCGCGTTTAAGCAGTTCTAAAACACTTTCACGTCGACCTTGGCTTTCAGCAACAAAGAGGATTTTACCTGGCGATTCTTTGCTTTTCATGAATCGAGTTAATAGCTCAAATGGTTGCTTTAACTTATGGTCTACGGTGAGATCAGGTAATGATTTTACGTCGAAATGAATAGTACCTGCTTTAGTGCTAGGTTCTTCATCAAGGCTATTTTCAAGCTCTTGCTGTTGGTCGGTTAGCTCTATGTTTAATTCAGAGTTTACTGTCGTTTTAGTTACACTGTTAGCTTGTAAAACAATTCTATCGTAAGGCTTTAATTCGGTATAAAGCTCTTCGCTATTTAAAAATAATTTATCAGGAGAGACTAATGGGCGCGAAGTATCGTATTTTCTGTCTTCATATCTGAAGGTCGCATCTGTCCAGAAGCTTGCTTGTGCTTTGTCTATATCACCAGAAACAATAACTAAAGTATTATCAGGTAAGTAGTCACATAAAGTATTGGTTTCATCAAAAAACAGCGGTAAGTAGTATTCGATACCTGCGGGTAAAATTCCGTTACTGACTTGATGATAAACAGACTCTTTAGGAATGTTACCTGTGAACATTTCACGGTATTGACTTCTAAATAAATTAATTCCGTTTTCATCTGTTGGAAATTCGTGAGCAGGTAATAAATCTATGCCTGCTATTTTATCACTCGAGCGTTGTGTTTCAGGATCAAATAAACGAATTTCGTCAATCTCATCATCAAAGAAATCTAATCTAAATGGCGTTTTACTTCCCATAGGAAATAAGTCGATAATTGCACCACGTGCACTAAACTCACCATGTTCCATAACTTGATCTACAGCGCGGTAGCCGCTTGCTTCAAGTTCTCGCTTAAGCTGGGTTAGATCTTTTCTATCACCTTTTTTGATGATTAAGCTATTTTGTTCAAGATACTTTTTAGGAGAGATACGTTGTAGCAAAGTACAAACAGGTACAATAACAACACCTTTTTTCATACGAGACAGTTGATACAAGGTCGCTAGGCGTTGTGAAATAATATCTTGGTGAGGAGAAAACGTATCGTAAGGTAGGGTTTCCCAATCAGGAAATAAGCAAATTGATAAAGCTTTGCTGCTATTTAAACTTTTAAGTTCGTGTTCAATTCTTATCGCTGATGGCGTGTCATGAGTCAGTAATAAAACAGGCGAGTCGGCATTACATGCACCGTGATATATCGCTAAACTTGAACTACTGCCTTGTAAGTTCGTCCATGTTTTTTTATCTGCATTTTTCCCTTTTCTTTTCGCCAATACGGGATTGAAAAGGCTTGTATTCTTACTCATAACATCTCTATAAATTTGTTGTCTTTATATTATTACGTATGGCTTCGGCTAAGCGATCATTAAAATTAACCGAAATGAAAAGTAGACGTATTTTATTAGCTTTTTAGTCAGTTAAAAAATGATCCAAAAGTCTGAAAAATCAGCGGTATATTAACATGAGATTAAGTGAAAAGTTTATGAAATTTGCGATTTAACTAAGAAATTAAGTAACAAAAAATACAACAAGCTTAAGGCTTAATAGCAGTTATCTGTTTTAAATTCTGTTAAAATAGCTTTTTACACTTTTCATTTTGTGCTGATTGTTTATTAGTACAATTATTTGATTTATTTTTTAGGATACTCCTTTGACCAATAACGATATTTTACGTCGCCTTAGATACACGTTTAATTTTAACGACCAAAAAATGATTAGCATTTTTGCTTTAGCTGACACCACTGTTACGCGTGAAGAAGTCAGTAATTGGTTAAAGAAGGAAGAAGATCCTGCTTACATTAACTGTCCTGATGTTACTTTAGCGACTTTTTTAAATGGTTTGATCAACGAAAAACGTGGAAAGAAAGAGGGGCCTCAGCCACAACCTGAAAAAAGAATTACTAATAATATTATTTTAACTAAATTAAAAATTGCTCTTAATTTAAAAGCTGAAGATATTCTTGAACTTGTAAAAGGTGCTGAATTTAACTTTAGTAAATCTGAGTTAAGTGCTTTTTTCAGAAAATCAGATCATAAGCATTATAAAGTATGTAAAGACCAATTCTTACGTAACTTTATTAGAGGTTTAGATAACAAGTATCATGTAAGTCGTCCTGAAAAGTATACTAAGAAGAAAGATGAATCTGCTATCGATGGCGGTAAAGGTACGACCAAAAGCTGGTCTAAAAAGCAAGATAGAGAGCCCGATAACTTACCTGAAAATAGAGATAATAATTATAATTCAGCTGCTCCTCGTGCCAGTGCTATTTATGTTAATCCTAATGCTAAAGCCACTAAAAAAGCAGAGCCAGAGCGCAAAGTATTAAAACTTAAACCGAAAGATATTTGGGGCGAGTAATCTCTTTGTCAGTTTTTCTATAATAGCCCGATGAATATTGGGCTTTTTTAATTCTTCGCTTATTCAATTGTAAAATCATAAACATCAGAAATTTAAATTATGCTGTATCTATTCATTATATTTTTAAGTGCTTTTTTACTTTTTCAAGTTCAACCACTTATTGCAAAGTTAATATTACCTTTATTCGGCGGTGGTGCAGCTATTTGGACTGCTTGTTTGTTGTTTTTTCAGGCTTTTCTATTACTTGGTTATTTATATGCTCATGTATTATCGAAATGTAAAAGTTTAACGACTCAAGTTTCAATCCACTCAGTTGCTTTGTTAGCAAGTTTGTTGTTTATGCCGATAGGCTTAAAGGAGTTGGTTGAGTTTGATCAAACTGCGCCGCTATCCGATATTTTAAAGCTTTTAGTTTTATCTATTGGCGCACCATATTTTTTATTATCTTCAACGGGACCCTTGGTGCAAAAATGGTTGAGTCATGTTTACGCAGCAAAACCAGATTTTACACCATATAAACTTTACTCATTATCTAATATTGGTTCTCTGCTGGCGTTAGTAAGCTATCCTTTTATTTTTGAGCCTTTATTCTCTTTACCTAATCAACTCACGTATTGGTCAGCAGGTTATATCTTTTTAGTAGGCTCACTTATTGTGTTTTGTGTGCAATTATTTAAGTTGGTTTCTGCTTCTTCTAATGAGGTTTATGCAGAAAAACCGATAGGCAGTAATATAAGTGACAAAGATTCGAATGATAATCATCAGGTTATCGGTTTTAAGTTGGATTGGCTGTTGTGGTTAGCATTATCGGCAATTGGTGTAGTGTTATTAGTGTCTATCACTAATGCGATGACACAAAATATTCCCCCTGTACCTTTTTTATGGATATTGCCACTTAGTTTATATTTACTTACTTTTATTATTAGCTTTCATAGCCCTAAATGGTATGTTCGTTGGTATTGGTATGTGCTATTTATACTGAGTTCGTTTGCTGGTTTACTGATGTTTTTTATTGGTTCTCAGTTCGATATTTTATCTCAAGTATTTATCTATTCAGGCATATTGTTATCAGCTTGCATGATCTGTCATGGCGAACTTGTTAAGTTAAACCCATCAACTGATAGACTGACGTTATTTTATTTAAATATGTCGCTAGGAGGTTTCTTAGGAAGTGCCTTTGTCGCTTTTGTTGCGCAACGCTTTTTTACTCAATTTTTAGAGTTTCCTATCGCATTAGTTGCTGTGTTTTTGTTACTTGGATGTTGTACTTATTTATTAAGAAATTCAACGGTAAAAGATAACAACAAATCACCAATATTAATTGCAAGTTCTTGTGGCGTTTTTGCTGTAATGCTGGTGGTTGGATTTGTTTCTTTGAACCAACAATTTAAAGAAAATACAGTAGAACTCAGTCGTAATTTTTACGGTATTTTAAGTGTTAAGGATGTAGAAGTTAATGGTGTTGTTGAACGACGACTAATTGATGGAACAACTTCTCATGGTACTCAGTCTTTAAATGCAGAACTTGCAGATATTCCTATGAGTTATTATCGAAAAGATTCAGGTGTGGCTTTAGCACTTCAGCACCTGTTTTTAACTCCGCAAGTGAATGTTGGCTTGATAGGTTTAGGCGCCGGTACTTTAGCCACTTATGGACGCAGAGGTGATAGTTACACTTTTTATGAATTAAACCCTAATGTTGAACGTATGGCACGACAGTATTTTACTTATATTGATAACAGCAAAGCGAATGTTGAAGTGATTATTGGCGATGGTCGAGTGACTTTGCAAAAAGAGTTAGATAATGGTGATGCTAATGCTTTTGATGTGTTAGTGGTTGATGCTTTTTCTGGCGATTCTGTTCCAGCACATTTATTAACAGTTGAAGCTTTTGATTTGTATTTTTCACATCTGAAAGCGAGTGGAGTGTTGGCAATTCATGTGTCTAATAGTCATTTAGATTTAACGGCTTTAGTGAAAGGTTTAGCGGCAAATCGTGATTATTCAGCTTTGTATTTTAAAACTGAAGCAACAGATACTGAAGTAACTCAAACAGAATGGGTGATAGTAACGAATAATCAATCTTTCATTAGGAATACTAAGGTGAAGCGTTTACAGTCTGAATGGCCTAATGATAATGAATTAATTTGGACAGATAATTACAGTAATTTACTGTCAGTGCTTAAGTAATTACTTTATCTGGTGATTGGCTATTCTGGATTAGTGACAAGTAGTAAGAAATTCTGGAGAAAAAGGCTAATAGCTTGGAAACATATTTTTTAGATATTATCTAAAGTATGTCGAAGTTATTAGCCATTGCTTTGCTAGCTATTTTACCAAGTGCCTATGTTTTCCATACTCAACCAAGGCTCTTGAGGTGCTAATGCTTCACCCTTTTGTAATAACTCAACAGAGATGTTATCTGGCGATTTAATAAAAGCCATATTACCACAGCGTGGCGGTCTGTTAATTACAACGCCATCATCCATTAGCTTTTGACAAAAATCGTAAATATTGTCTACTTCAAAGGCTAAATGACCAAAGTTTCTACCTGTATCGTATTCTTCTGTTGATCCCCAGTTGTGAGTTAATTCAACTTCCGGTTCGCCAATAGCTGTAGCCAGATAAATCAGTGTGAATTTACCTTCTGGCACATCAATGCGTTTGGTTTCTACTAACCCTAATTGATCACGGTAGAATTTTAAAGAAGCGTCCAGGTCATTTACTCGTACCATACTGTGTAAAAATTTCATTATTTAATAAACCTATAATTAACGTGATTGAGGTTGATGTGAATTAATAATATAGCAGTTTGTTAGCTAATAATTTTTCACTTTGAATATTGCTACATTTTACATGTCTGTAAAGGTTTTCGGAATTTTTTGTTTTACTAAATGTGACGCTATCTTATTTTGAAGGTTAGGATGCTGTTTTGTGTAGTAACAAATGCTGAGAAACTGTTTGTAGATAAGACCTTGTTACAAAATAATTAGAACGAAAATACAGTGTATTTAGGTGAGAATTTTTCATTTATAAAGGAATGTTAATTTCAAGTTTTTAACGCTAGAGTAGTTATACTAAGTACTTCAGGACGATTGGATAAAATCGGTTTGTTGTATTTTAGTGAATATTAAAAATACGCGATGGATAGCGATAAGCTTTTTAGGTACTGAGGTATTTAAATCGACAGCTATTTATATTTAAATAAGCAATAATACTCAGTAACTTAGCTACCTAATATATTTCCTATATGCCTAAAGAAACACATTCTCAAACTTATTTAGAAATGCTGATCAAGAAGTTTCCGTTTTTATCAGCTTATGTACTTAAGCAAAATCTATATTTACTCATTTCCATTGTTGTGATCATGTCACTCATTTTGGTTGGTATATCAACCTATACTTTATACAGTAAGAAAAAGATGACTGTAGACCCGAAACTTAAAGAAATTTCGGGTATCGAATTTGATAAATATAACCGATTGTGGGCAATTAATGATGGCGGTAATGAAGCTAAACTTTATCGTTTAAATGAAGATGGCTCTATTGCCAAAGAAGTATTAATTACTAATGCTAAAAACATCGATTGGGAAGATATGACTCAAAACAAGTTTGGGCATTTCTTTTTAGGTGATTTTGGTAACAATGAACAAGATCGAAAGTGGTTAACTATATATAAAATTGAAAACCCTATCGATATCAAAGCCGACACGGCTGAAGCTGAAATAATCAAATTCACCTATCCTGAAATGGATGGTAAGCCTGTAGCGCCACATGAAAGAAATTATGATTTAGAAGCTTTTGTTGCCTTAGGACGTCATCTATATCTATTTACAAAGAATCGCACAAAGCCATTCAATGGTATTACTAATGTTTATAAAGTGGGAGACCATGCTGCCAATTTTAACGCCGAGCTAGTTGGTTCATTTCAAACATGTACTACTCTTGAAAAACTGTGCTGGATAACTTCTGCTGCATTAAGCCCAGATCGTAAAAAGCTTATTTTACTCGATTCTACCAGTATTTGGTTGTTTGAGAATTTTGATGGAGACAAGTTCTTCTCGGGCGATGTATCACGTATTGATTTAGGTATAGTCACACAAAAAGAAGCGGTAACTTTTTATGATGATAATACGATTGTTTTTACCGATGAAGAGTTTGCAGGAATTGGTGGCAACACCTACACCATTAAATTAGATAAAGCGAAGAAAAAGGTAGTTAAAAAGAAAGCAATTCCAAAACCTGAAACCAATGAATCACCAACTTCAGTATCACCTAAAAATCAAGAACCAGACGTTCTACAACCACCAAGTACGCAATCTTTAATCGTTGAGACTATCAGTTGCGTTGTGGTAAATACCGCTATTTGGCTAAATCAATTATGGAAACAAGAATTTTAGTTTAGTCTTTAGAGTTGAAGTGAATATTAAGTAACCTCAGCTTAATCAATTTTTCTATAGTGACTATTTTTACTAACTTCTTCGTTAAATTCACTTGCAATAGACTAGCTATTGAGGCGTAATTTTTCCTTGAATTAAGAAAAACTATTACACTTATTCAGTTTTTTCTTTGAAATCACACAAATCTTCTATGATACATGAACCACATTTCGGTTTGCGAGCAACACAAGTATAACGACCATGCAGAATAAACCAATGGTGCAGGTTAAAGAAGAATTCAGTTTTTCTTGGTGTGTTTTTAACGATATTCTTTTCGGTTTCTTCTACTGTTTTCCCTTTAGCATAGCCTGTACGATTTGCTAAGCGTTGAATATGAGTATCTACCGCAATAAAGTAATTACCTTCATTGTCTTTTAACTGGCCAAAGGCCGTATTTAAAACAACGTTAGCTGTTTTTCTACCAACACCTGGAAGTGCCTCTAAAGCGGCTCTGTCTTCTGGTACTTCACCTCCATGTAAATCTACCAATATTTGACAGCTTTTCATGGTGTTAGCTGCTTTGGTATTGAATAAACCTATCGTTTTTATGTAAGATTTTAAGCCATCTAAGCCTAGATCTAGAATAGCTTGAGGGGTATTAGCAACAGGGTATAGTTTATCTGTTGCTTTATTTACACCAACGTCAGTAGATTGAGCAGAAAGAAGAACAGCAATAAGCAGCTCAAAAGGCGTGCTAAAGTTTAACTCGGTAGTTGGATTTGGGTTATCCGCTCTTAACCGAGTAAGCATTTCTATTCTTGTTTCTTTATTCATAACGTTAACAACTTTTGCTTTAATTATTTGAAGAGGTTAGCTGGTTTTAGCTAGCATCAAAATTTACACGAACACGCTCTATAGCTTCAGCATCTTTTTTAGGAGCGCTTTTCTTGATTTTTTCGTCCACTGCATTTTTAAAAGCAATGAATAGTCCCATTGCGATAAAAGCTCCTGGAGGAAGTACAGCAAGTAAAAATTGACTATCTACACTGTATAACTCTATGCGTAAACTACGCGCCCATTCACCCATTAATAGATGTGCACCATCAAATAAGGTGCCTTGTCCTAAAGCTTCTCTTACTGCACCTAAAACAAACAAAACAAGTAGGAAACCAAGTCCCATCATTAATCCATCAAAGGTCGCTTGTTTAACTGGGTTTTTAGATGCGTAGGCTTCTGCACGACCAATAATGGCGCAGTTGGTAACAATTAAAGGTAAAAATATACCCAAAGATTGATATAAAACAAAGGTATAGGCATTCATTAATAATTGAACGCAGGTTACAAATGAAGCAATAATAAGCACAAAAATAGGGATCCTAACTTCTTTAGGAACCCACTGGCGTACTAACGAAACCGTAGCATTTGAACAAATTAACACGAACAAAGTTGCTATACCTAAACCTAAGGCATTAGTAATTGTTGTAGTAACCGCTAATAACGGACACAAACCTAATAGTTGTACTAAGCCAGGGTTGTTTTTCCATAAGCCTTGCCAAGCGAGTTCTTTGTATTCAGCACCGTTTGTCATTCAATGTCTCCACAATTTTTAGGTTGATTGAATAAGCTTTCTTTATTTTCATTAAAAAAGATTAGAGTGTTACGAACCGCTTTCACTACAGCTCTTGGTGTAATGGTAGCACCTGTAAATTGATCAAACATGCCACCATCTTTAGTGACATTCCAGCGAGGATCAGGATCTGCTGTAATCTCTTTATCAGTAAAACTTGTGATCCATGGGTGTCTTTCAAGCTCTATTTTATCACCTAATCCAGGGGTTTCGTTATGAGATAACACTCTTACACCACTAACAACACCTTGGGTTGTTATACCTACAATAATATCAATATTACCATTGTACCCATCTGGTGCTGTTGTGGTTACTGCAATAGCAACAGGAGTTTCATCAAAGGAGGCTATATAAGCGGCATGTGCCGTTTGGCTATTAATTTCTTCGCCTTCTTCAGTTGATGAATGAGGGATCATAATACAATCTTCAATTATTTGATTATTATAAGTATTTGGATCTATAACTTGAGAGAGTCGATCAAGTAACTGTTGTTGCTTTTGAAGTTCTATTTCTTCTTTAGTTAATGAATGTACTATGCCTACAACTGCAGTGCAGACAATAGCGAATATAGCGAGAACATTAGCATTTTTTTGAATCGCTTTACGCATTGGTATTATCCTCAGCATTTTGCTCTTTTTTATGTCCGTATGTACGAGGACGTGTGTATTGGTCGATTAACGGAGCACTCATATTACAAAGTAACACGGCAAAGGCCATAGCTTCTGGGTAACCACCATATTTTCTTATTAGAAATACGAGTAGTGCAGCTAAAGCACCAAAAATCATTCTGCCTTTTGTACTTGTTGCTCCTGACACCGGGTCAGTCAGTATAAAGAATGCCCCCAACATACAAGCACCATTAAACCAATGGAACATGGTTGATGCATTTGAGTCCGGGCTAAATGTAAAAGCAATAAATGAGAATACAAACAAGCTAAATAAAAAGCTAAAAGGGGTTACCCAATCAATAGCTTTTTTAAATATCAAGAATAATCCACCGGCTAAAAAGCCTGCGTTTATCCACTCCCAGCCAATACCAAAGTTTTCCCCAATAACGGTGCTATCCATACTTTCAGCAATAGTTAAGCCTAAGGTTAGATTTGTTTTTACAGTATCTAGTGGCGTTGCCATGGTGTAGCCGTCAATATGGGTTTTTATTTGCTCCATAGAGTAGCCATCAGTGGTAAAGCTAGTGAAAATAACCGATAGAGTATCGAAAAAGGTTAAATCGATAGCTAATAACTGCAATGGTGGTTGCCATGACGTCATTTGGACCGGAAATGAGATGAGTAACATCACATAGCCAGCCATAGCCGGATTAAAAGGATTGTGACCTAATCCACCGTATAATTGTTTTACTATTATAATAGCAAACGCTGCACCTAAAATTGATATCCACCAAGGAGCTAATGCGGGTAGGCTTATACCTAAGAGAATTGCGGTTAAAATAGCACTGCCATCGAAAATTTGTTCAGGGATTTTCTTTTCTCTTAGTGACAGAATAAAAAACTCAGCAACTAATGCGCTAATAATCGCTAGTGAAATGTGAACTAAGTTACCCCAGCCAAAAAAGTACCATTGCGCAAAAATGCCAGGTAGAGTGGCGTAAATAACTAACCTCATTAAAGCAGAAGTTTTATTTTGTATATGGTTATGCGGCGAACTTGCGATCCAAAATGCCATAATATTAATTTAACTCTAAACGTTGTTGTTTTTTGGCTTTTGCTTTAGCTACTGCTTCAGCGATTCGTTTTTTCTTTTCTGCAGCTTTTGTATCTTCAACATCAGGCTGACTATTGTCTGATTTTTCTGCTTCTTGTTCTTTAGCTAATTTTTTAGCTTTTGCTTTGGCAATAGTCGCCGCTATTTTAGCTTTTTTGCTGTCAGCTTCAGAAACATCATTTACTGATGTTTCTTCTATTATTTCGTTTTGATCATCAGTTTTTTCGTCTACTTGTTCTTTAGCTAGTTTTTTAGCTTTTGCTTTGGCAATAGTCGCCGCTATTTTAGCTTTTTTGCTGTCAGCTTCAGAAACATCATTTACTGTTGTTTCTTCTTTTATTTCGTTTTGATCATCAGTTTTTTCGTCTACTTGTTCTTTAGCTAGTTTTTTAGCTTTTGCTTTGGCAATAGTCGCTGCTATTTTAGCTTTTTTGCTGTCAGCTTCAGAAACATCATTTACTGCTGTTTCTTCTGTTATTTCGTTTTGAACATCAGTTTTTTCGTCTGCTTGTTCTTTAGCAAGTTTTTTAGCTTTTGCTTTGGCAATTGCAGCTGCGACTTTAGATTTTTTGTCATCAGCTGTGTTTTCTGTTGGCGTTTCATTTTCAACTTTAGCTTCAACTGTCTTGTCTACTTCTGCAGTTATGTCACTATTATCTGTAACTTGATTAGCCAGTTTTTTGGCTTTAGCTCTAGCAATGGCTGCCGCTATTTGTGGATTTTTAGGCTTAGCTGCTGCTTCAGTTGTTGAATCTTGAGATGTCGTATCACTAGTTTGTGCTTTTTTCGCTTTTACACGCGCTAATGCGGCTGCTACGGCAGACATTTCGTTATTAGCTTCAACAGTACCTGAATTCATCTTAGCTTTACGAGCTTCTGCAGCTTTACGCTGTTTTTCTTCTCGGGCTTTTTTATCACGCTCTAATCTTAACTTACGTGCTTCAAATCGTATTTTTGCTTTGTCAGCTTTAATCTCTTGTTGTTTGTGTTCGCGTATTTCTGCTTTACCAATACGATAATAATGTACAAGAGGGATGTGACTAGGGCATACATAAGCACAAGCTCCACATTCAATACAGTCGAATAAATTCAGGGTTTCAAGCTGTTGGTGATCTTTAGCTTTAGCACTCCACTGTAATTCTTGCGGAAGAAGTTGAGCAGGGCAGACGTCAGCGCATTGCCCACAACGAATACATTCCACTTCTGTACTTTCATCTGATATTTCTTTTGCACTTGGGGCAAGTACGCAGTTTGTTATTTTTACAACAGGTACATTACCTGAAGGTAAAGTGAAGCCCATCATTGGACCACCCATGATTATACGTTGCTTGTCATGTGGGTGAAGTTCACATTGTTCGAGCAAAAAGTTAACGGGTGTGCCTAATAAAGCCCAAACATTTTGTGGTTTATTTAATCCAAGACCTGTAACAGTTGTTACGCGTCTAATTAAAGGAATATCATTTATAACCGCATCTGCAATTGCAAAACATGTTGCAGTATTTTGCATCACAATACCTTGTGAGCTTGGTATTGCTCCACTTGGTATTTCTTTGCCTGTTAAAATTTGAATTAACTGTTTTTCACCACCTGAAGGGTACTTAGTTGGTATAATGCATACTCTTATATGATCTAAGTTTTTCGTGGCATTTTGCAAAGCTTTGATGGCTGCTGGTTTGTTGTCTTCTATACCAATTAATACGTTTTCTGGTTTAATAATTTGATGAAGAATGTTAATGCCGTCAACAATTGTTGGGCTATGTTCTTTCATAAGAAGATCATCAGCTGTTATGTAAGGTTCACATTCTGCAGCGTTAATAATCAAAAACTCTATCTTGGCTGAGGTGTTTGCTTTTACATAAGTTGGAAAACCAGCTCCTCCCATACCTGATATACCTGCGTCAGATATTTTCTGTAATAAATCAGAATCACTTTGTTTAGTGTAATCGTTACAAATATTACGCTTTACCCATGTATCGTTTCCGTCAGGCTCTATAAACAAACAAGGTTCTTTTAATGCTGAAGGGTGAGCTATGGTTGAATCTTTTATTGCTGTTATTTTTCCACTGGTTGGTGCATGGATAGGGACAGCCATCGGATGAGCGCTAGAAGTAAGCGGTTGACCTTTTAATACAGTATCGCCAACAGAAACTAATAAATCCCCCGCTTGACCAATATGTTGTTGCAGAGGGAGTATAAGTTCTTTAGGTAATGGTAAAGTTCTAATAGGTTTATTTTCAGTGATAAACTTTTGTTCAGGCGGATGAATGCCACCATGGAACTTCCAAAATTGGTTTTTATCAATTCGGTTAATAATAGATTCCACGTAAATTCCTAATCAACTTGTGTTACAGGTATGCTGTTTAAATCCCACTGCCAACTTTGCTTAGTGGTTTCGATTGGTCTCATCTCGATACAATCAACAGGGCAAGGGGCTACACATAAATCACAACCTGTACATTCATCTATAATTACGGTGTGCATTTGTTTGGTGGTACCAATAATAGCGTCTACCGGGCAGGCTTGGATGCATTTAGTACAGCCAATACAATCTTCTTCAATAATAAAGGCGACTTTAGGTGTGTTGTCTGCGGCATGATTTTCATCTAAAGGTTGTACTTCAACGCCAAGTAATTCGGCCATTTTCTTTATGGTTTCTTCACCACCCGGAGCACATTTATTTATTGCTTCGCCATTAGCCACAGCTTCAGCATAAGGTTTACAGCCAGGGTAACCACATTGTCCACATTGTGTTTGTGGTAGTAGGTCGTCTATTTGCTGGGCAAGTGGATCTCCTTCAACTTTGAAACGAATTGAAGCGTAACCAAGTAGAGCGCCAAATAATAAAGCGATAATACCTATAACAATAATTGCAATAATAATGGACATTAAAACTTAACCAATCCTGTGAAGCCCATAAAGGCTAATGACATTAAACCAGCAGTGATCATGGCAATAGCCGAACCTTTAAATGGAGAAGGGATGTCGGCATTGGCTAATCTTTCACGCATAGCTGAAAACATAATAAGAACTAATGAAAAACCTGCTGATGCGCCAAAACCGTAGATGATAGATTCAAAAAAGTTATGTTGTTCATATATATTAAGTAGTGCAACACCTAATACCGCACAGTTAGTGGTAATTAATGGTAAAAATATACCTAAAAGTCGGTATAAGTTAGCACTGGTTTTGTGAACCACCATTTCAGTAAACTGTACCACAACAGCAATAACTAAAATAAATGCCATTGTTGTTAGATATTCTAAACCTAATGGAGCCAATATATAGGTGTTAACAAGGTAACTAAGTAATGAGGCGAGTGTCATTACAAATGTTGTAGCATACGCCATTCCTATAGCGGTTTCTGTGCGTGAAGAAACCCCCATGAATGGACAAAGTCCTAGGAATTTTACTAGGACGAAGTTATTAACTAAAACAGTCCCAACTAGCAGTAATAGATATTCAGACATTTAAGAATTACATTAGTATATTAATGGCGCATATTATCCGTTTTTCTCACTAAAGAAACAACCTGTGGATTGTAGGGATATTCGTCAATTTAGAAAGTTTATAGCTAGATTTTATTTAATTGGACGCTAGATGAGCTATTGAGCTTGGTGGAGTGTTATATTTTAGACGTGTTATATGTTGAATATTTATTTTAATGTTAAACACCATTAACGCCGTTATGAAAAATGAGGGCGCTAATGGTGGAATCACTACAAGTTTATAAAGGTAATGGTTTTCCGATATAAAAGCCTTGGCAGCCATCAATAAATAGTTTTTCTAAAGCGAATTTTTCTTCTTGGCTTTCAACACTTTCAGCCAATACAAGAATACTTAACCTATGTGCTAAGTCTACCATTAATCGAAGGAAGTATTGATTGTTTTTGTCTTCGTCTATATCTCTGGTGTAAGTACTATCCATTTTAATAAAATCAGGTTTTAAATCTTTAAAGAATTTAAATGACGTTAAACCAACACCAAAGCGCTCAACTGTTATTTTAGACCCTGCTCTGTGTATCATATCAATGAAACGTTTACTGGTTTTAATATTTTGTTGTAAACCATATTCTGTGATTTCAAAAACAAGTTTTGCGGCAATAGATGAATCTCTTAATAATCTTCTTTCTAACCAAATTAAGAAATGTTCATCGTGAATACTTCTGGTACTAATATTGATACCGTAAGAAGAATCTCTTAAGTTCTTATTGGCTATTTCCGTCATAACCTTTTCAATGATCATTTTGTCTATAGCTACAATTTTATCAAGCTTCTCAGCCATAGCTAAAAATGAAGCTGTTGGCAGCATTTCATCATTTGAATTTAAGAAACGAGCAAGTACTTCACCATAAATCTTAGCGTTTCTATTTGACGGCTTAATGTTTTGCACCAGTAGAGTAATACGTTGGTTTTCAATAACGTTATCAATTTCTTGACGCCAGTTTTGATTGCCATAACCCGCACTTGAATTTTCTAAAATGTTGGTGTCAGTTTGTGCATACCAAGAATTTTTCTGCTGTGTTTGAGCAATACTTATACCTGTATCAGCAAGAGCTAATAATTCACCTAGTGGCTTATCTTTGGAAAATGCAACTAAGCCTGTATAGGCAACTGAGTCTAAGTCTGATGCCTGTTGAAATAAGTTAAACTTATCAGTTAGGTGTTGGGTAAAGTTTTCAGCCGTTTTTACTGTGCAATTAGGAATAATCGTTGCAAAGTCTGAACTGTTAAGCCTGAATAATTGCGCCCCTTGATACTTAGTGATAGCTGCTTTCATAATGTCAGCTACACCTAGAATATATGTGTCACCAGCATTATAACCATGTATTTGGTTAATCGTTTGCAACTCAGAACATCGCGTTATTGATAAAACACCAAACTTAATAGATTGATCTTTATTTATTTGATTTTCGAAATACTGAACAAATCGACTTCTGTTGCTTAATTTCGTAACTGGCTCTAAATAAGCTTTTTGTTCAAGTTCATTTGTATTTACATTATGGAAATTGATAAGTTTTTTTAATTCATCATAAACTTCATCAAATTCAGAGCTAATATTTACATCTAAGTCTTCATGATTTTCAAAGCTTTTTTCTATAGCGTTTTTAAGTTCATTACACAACTTGGTTAATACTGTTTTGTAGTTGTGGGTACTTAAAATACTTGCTATTAAAATGAAGACAAATGTTAAGCCCAAAATAAGGAGTAATATTTGTAATAAGAAGTTCGATTCGTCTTCTACATTAAGTTGATAAACAACCGTTAAATTATCGTTTAATGTGACTTGTTGAACTTTAGGCACAGTAAAAGGTAAAACAAAACCATTTATAGGATTTGATGAGTTATAAATGCTTTCTGATTTATTGTAAGTGACTTTTAGTAATGCATATTTATGATTTGAACGTAAATTATCAATAAATAGTTTATGGTTAGACTCTATCGACTCTACATCAGGTTTATCCTTGAATACCTGATTGAAGTTAGTAGTAATCACAGTGGCATGTTCGTTTTGTTTTTCTTCCAGATATTTAGATGTAGTAAATATCGAAAAAAGAGCAATGATTAACGAAAAAACGATGCCTAATATGCAGTTCCGTAGCAATGATTGAGAAAATGAGTACATAGTAAATTTGTTAGCCCTAAAATAGAACAAATGTTAATGATATTCCTAATTGCATTTATATCATACCAATAAAAAATATACTATTGAGATATAAGGATAAATGTTTAAAAAAACGTATGTTTTTTATTCACTAATAATTATTTAAATTAATTAGTCTCCTTTAATAGCATCTTTTTTTAAACTACTAAGGTAAAGCTCTTGCGCTTAGACATTAGGAAATATATAATTTGTCACAGCTTTAGTATAGCAGTTGTCACTAGATATTCATTTGAATAAGCTTCAATGTATATTAATTGTTATACACAGGTGTCGTAATTTGTTACACACCAATACAGAGGGTTAGTGAATTTGGGCCCCTCGTTAGGGGCTTTTTTGTGTGCGAATGTTTGTTAAGTCTCATTTATACACAGATAAATGTTTTTAATAATGGGCTTAATGCCCTTTTTTTGTTTCTGGAGAAAATGATTGGCTAAGTTTGAGCAAAAATTAACTGCAATGTTAAGACCTGCTGTTGAAGGTGTAGGTAAAGAGTTACTTGGTGTTGAGTATATAAGCGCTGGTAATAATTCAATATTACGTTTATTTATAGATCATGAAAATGGTATAAACGTTGATGATTGTGCAGAAGTTAGCCGTCAAGTTGGTGCAATATTAGATGTTGAAGATCCAATAGGTCCAGAATACAACTTAGAAGTTTCTTCACCAGGTTTAGATAGACCTTTGTTTGATTTAGAACATTTTCAAGCAGTAATAGGTGAAACGATTACGGTTAAATTATCTATGCCTTTAAATGGCAGACGAAAGTTTAAAGGCACACTTGAAGCTATCGATAACGAAATATTAATAGTGGTAGTTGATGGTCAGGATTACGAGCTTGTTTTTAGCAACATCGATAAAGCAAACCTTGTTCCTAAATTTTAACGATAATTTTAGATTTATTTTAAATAATTAAGGCTAAGTAGCATGAGTAAGGAAATATTACTAGTTGTAGATGCTGTTTCAAATGAAAAGGCATTACCTCGTGAAAGTATTTTTGAAGCAATGGAAACTGCTTTAGAAACAGCCACAAAGAAAAAGTATGAAGGCGACATTTTAGTTCGTGTAAGTATCGATCGCATAACTGGAGAGTTTGATACTTTCCGTCGTTGGTTAGTTATTGCTCCGAGCGAAGAGCAAATGGAGAACCCATACTCAGAAATTACATTTGACGCAGCTCAATACGAAGATCCTGAAGTAAAAATAGGTGATTATGTAGAAGAGCAAATTGAATCAGTTAAATTTGATCGCGTTACAACACAAACAGCTAAGCAAGTTATTGTTCAAAAAATCCGTGAAGCTGAACGTGGTTTAATTGTTGATGCATACCAAGAACATCTTGGTGAGATTATTACGGGTGTAGTTAAGAAAGCTAGCCGTGATAGTGTGATTTTAGATTTAGGTAATAATGCAGAAGCGATTGTATATCGTGATGACATGTTACCACGCGAAACTTTCCGTCCAGGCGATCGTATTCGTGGTTTATTATATGAAATTAAACCAGAAGCTCGTGGCGCACAATTATTTGTAAGCAGAACTAAACCTGAAATGCTTATTGAGCTTTTCAGAGTTGAAGTGCCAGAAATTGGCGAAGAAATGCTTGAAATTAAAGGTGCTGCTCGAGATCCAGGTTCACGTGCAAAAATTTCGGTTAAAAGTAACGACAAACGTATCGATCCAGTAGGTGCGTGTGTTGGTATGCGTGGTTCACGTGTACAGGCTGTTTCTAGTGAATTAGGTGGCGAGCGTGTTGATATCGTTTTATATGATGACAACCCTGCACAATACGTAATTAATGCAATGGCTCCGGCAGAAGTTGCATCAATTATTGTTGATGAAGATAAAAACACAATGGACATTGCGGTTGAAGAAGATAACTTAGCAATGGCTATTGGTAGAAGTGGTCAAAATGTACGTTTAGCAAGCCAACTAACTGGTTGGGAACTTAACGTAATGACTGTTGCTGCTATGAACGAGAAGCATCAAGCAGAAAACGATAAAGTACTATCTTTATTTGTTGAGAAACTTGACCTTGATGAAGATTTTGCAACGTTATTATGTGAAGAAGGTTTTACTTCACTTGAAGAGATTGCATACGTTCCAGCATCAGAAATGTTAGAAATTGATGGCATGGACGAAGATATCGTTGAAGAACTTCGTGCAAGAGCTAAAGAAGCATTAACGACTCAAGCACTAGCAAGTGAAGAAACACTTGAAGGCGCTGAGCCAGCTGAAGACCTACTTAACCTTGAAGGTTTAGAACGTCATTTAGCATTTGTATTAGCGAGTCGAGGTGTAATTACCTTAGAAGATCTTGCTGAACAAGGTGTTGACGAAATATCAGATATCGAAGAATTAGATGAAACCAAAGCAGGCGAGCTAATTATGGCCGCTCGTAATATTTGTTGGTTTAACGAAGAATAACACACCGGGAGAAAATTATAGATGGCAGATGTAACAGTGCAAGAACTTGCCAAAGAGATCGGTACACCGGTGGAGCGTTTAGTTAGTCAATTGGCTGACTCAGGCGTTCAAAAATCGGCAACCGACTCTGTTTCGCAAGAAGAGAAAGAAGCTTTATTAGACCATTTAAAAAAGCAACATGGTGATGATTCTGCTGCTCAACCGAGCAAAATGACACTTAACCGTAAAACTAAATCTACTTTAGTTCTTGGTCATGGTAGTAAAGCTAAATCAGTGAATGTTGAAGTTCGTAAAAAACGCACTTACGTTAAACGTAGTGAAGTTGAAGAACAGCAAATCGCTGAAGAAGAAGCAAAAGCTTTAGAAGAAGCTCGTATTCAAGCTGAAGAAAGCGCTAAAGCAAAAGCTGAAGCTGATGCTAAAGAAGCTGAAAATGCTAGAGCAGCTGCAGCAGCCAAATTAGAAGTTGAACGTGAAGCTAAAGCAAAGGCAAAAGAAGAAGCCGAAGCTAAAGCAAAAGCAGCAGCCGTTGCTAAAGCGAAAAACAACGAAGAAGTTAAAGCTCCTGTTAAAGCAGCAGAAAGTGATGAAGCTAAAAAGCTTCGCCTTATTCAAGAGCAAGAAGCTAAAGCTAAAGCTGAAGAAGAAGCTAAAGCCGCTGCTGAAGCTGCTAAGAAACTTGCTGAAGAAAATGAAGCTCGTTGGAAGGCTGAAGAAGCTGAACGTAAAGCTAAAGAGAAAGAGGTTGTTCATTTAACTTCTTCTAAATACGCTCAAGAAGCTGAAGATAAAAGTGATTCAGCTGATGAAGGCGGACGTCGTCGTCGTAAAAAGAAAAATGCTCCGCAAGATCGTAATGCACGAGGCGGTCGCAATGGACGTAACAAACAAACATTGTCTGCACCTCAAAGTTTAAAGCATGGTTTTACTAAACCAGCTGAAACTAAGTTACAAGAAGTTCGCATTGGCGAAACAATTTCTGTAGCGGAATTAGCAAACAAAATGTCTATTAAAGGCGCTGAAGTTGTTAAAGCAATGTTCAAAATGGGTGCTATGGCAACCATTAACCAAGTTATTGACCAAGAAACAGCTGCACTAGTAGCTGAAGAAATGGGTCGTGAAGTGGTACTAGTTAAAGAAAACGCTTTAGAAGAAGCGGTATTATCTGACCGTGGTGCTTCAGGCGCACAAATTACTCGTGCTCCAGTAGTAACCATCATGGGTCATGTTGATCACGGTAAAACTTCATTACTTGATCACATTCGTGAAGCTAAAGTTGCAGACGGCGAAGCCGGTGGTATTACTCAACACATTGGTGCTTATCATGTAGAAACTGGGCATGGAATGATCACATTCTTAGATACTCCTGGTCATGCTGCATTTACAGCAATGCGTTCACGTGGTGCTAAAGCTACAGATATCGTAATCATTGTTGTTGCAGCAGATGATGGTGTAATGCCACAAACTATTGAAGCAATTCAGCATGCTAAAGCATCTGAAGCTCCAATTATTATTGCTGTAAACAAAATGGATAAAGAAGGTGCAGATCCAGAGCGTGTTAAGAGTGAATTATCACAACACGACGTACTTTCTGAAGAGTGGGGCGGCGACGTTCAATTCTGTCATGTATCAGCTAAAACAGGTTTAGGTATTGATGAACTACTTGACGCTGTATTACTTCAATCTGAAGTTTTAGAGCTTACTGCTATTGTTGATAAAATGGCAAGCGGTGTAGTAGTTGAATCTAAATTAGATAAAGGTCGTGGTCCAGTTGCAACTGTGCTTGTACAAGAAGGAACGTTGAATCAAGGCGATATCGTACTTTGTGGTTTAGAATACGGTCGTATTCGTGCTATGCGCGATGAGAACGGAAAGCCAATTCAATCAGCTGGTCCATCTATTCCAGTAGAAATACTTGGATTAAGTGGTGTTCCACAATCAGGTGACGAAGCAACTGTTGTTAAAGATGAGAAGAAAGCACGTGAAGTTGCTTTATACCGTCAAGGTAAATTCCGTGACGTTAAACTAGCTCGTCAACAGAAATCTAAACTTGAAAACATGTTTGCTAACATGGCTGATGGTGATATTTCAGAAGTTAACGTTGTTATCAAATCTGATGTACAAGGTTCACTTGAAGCAATATCTGATTCTTTAGTTAAACTTTCAACTGATGAAGTTAAAGTTAAGATTATTGGTTCTGGTGTTGGTGGTATTACTGAAACAGATGCAACACTTGCTGCTGCTTCAAATGCTATTGTTGTTGGTTTCAACGTTCGTGCTGACGCTGCTGCCCGTAAAGTGATTGAATCTGAGAAAATTGATTTACGTTACTACAGTGTTATCTATGCCTTGATTGATGAAGTTAAACAAGCGATGAGCGGTATGCTTGCTCCTGAGTTTAAACAAGAAATCATTGGTCTTGCTCAAGTACGTGACGTATTTAAATCTCCTAAAATCGGTGCAATTGCTGGTTGTATGGTAACTGAAGGTATTATTAAGCGTTCAGCTCCAATTCGTGTACTTCGTGAAAACGTTGTTATATACGAAGGTGAACTAGAATCGCTTCGTCGCTTTAAAGATGACGTACAAGAAGTTCGAAACGGTACTGAATGTGGTATCGGTGTTAAGAACTACAATGACGTACGTGTTGGTGACCAAATTGAAGTATTTGAAACTGTTGAAGTTCAACGTACACTTTAATTAAATAATACATCACATGAATTTAGGGCTAATTTGGAGTAATCATCTCCTATATTAGCCCTTTTATGTTTTTAAAGAATGATGAATAAACTATTTGTCATTTGAAATAATAGGTAATTAACATGGCAAGAGAATTTGCTCGTACCGATAGAGTCGGACAAGAAATTCAAAAAGAAATCGCAACTATACTTATGAGAGAAGTTAAAGACCCTCGTTTAAGTATGACAACGGTTTCAGCAGTAGAAGTAACAAGAGATTTAGCTTATGCAAAAATTTTCGTTACCTTTTTTACTAATGAAGAAACAGAGATAAAAACCTCCGTTGAAGTGTTAAATGACGCAGCTGGTTTTATACGCTCATTATTAGCAAAAAAATTGAGAGCACGAATTATGCCTCATCTACGTTTTGTTTATGATCAATCTATGGCTGAAGGTGTACGTATGAGTTCACTTGTAGACCAAGCTGTAGCAAGTGATAAACACTTAATGGATGATGAATCAGTTGAGTCAACTGATGTTGAAGATGATAAAGAGTAATACTCGCATTTTTTAAGGTAAAATTTAATGGCCAAGAAAAGAAAAGGCAGAGCAATAAACGGTGTGTTATTGCTGGATAAGCCTTATGAAATGTCATCTAACAATGCATTACAACGAGTTAAACACATTTATTTTGCACAGAAAGCAGGGCACACAGGTGCTTTAGATCCTTTAGCAACAGGCATGTTGCCTATTTGTTTAGGTGAAGGCACTAAGTTTTCTCAGTTTTTATTAGACACAGATAAAACCTATGTAGTTACTGCTAAGTTAGGTATAAGAACCACCACTAGTGATGCTGACGGAGACATTGTTTCTGAAAAAGAAGTCAAAGTAAGTGCAGAGCAACTTAATACAGCACTGGATTCTTTTAGAGGTACAACCCAACAAATTCCTTCAATGTATTCTGCATTAAAATATCAGGGGCAGCCTTTATATAAATATGCTCGTGAAGGTATCGAAGTTCCAAGAGAATCAAGAGACATCACGGTTTTTAATTTAGAACTTTTACGATTTGAAGGTGATGAAGTTGATTTATCAATTCATGTATCTAAAGGGACATATATTAGAACGATTGTTGATGATTTAGGGGAATTATTAGGTTGTGGAGCTCATGTTGCACACCTAAGAAGAACGGCTGTTGGTAACTATCCTAAAAATAGAATGGTAACTATGGAAGAGCTAGAAGCTTTGTTAGAAAAAGCTGAAGCTGACGAAGTTTCACCTTCGACATTATTAGATCCATTATTATTGCCTATGACAACAGCTTGCGATGGTATACCTCCTGTATTTGTTGATGATATGTCAGCACATTATTTAAGACATGGTAATCCTGTTCAAGCATCTAATGCACCTGAAGACGGCATGGTACAAGTTTTTATTGGTGATAATATCAATGAAGGTGAGTTTATTGGTGTTGGTTTTATTGATGATGAAGGTAGAGTGGCGCCTAAACGTATTGTTGTTGCTCAATAGCAGACGGTAATCTTTATAAAGCATCAATACGACAAGAATATATATAGGCAGCCAGTATAGACTGCCTTTTTTATGATTAACTACAATGAGTATTTATAGTAGGTCTAACCTTATACTCATCCATATTTAATATTTAATATTTAACACGCGAAAGGCGGATTATTTAAGGATTTAGCAGTAATAAGTTGCAATCGTATGTTTTACTGATAGAATACGCGCTCTTTTGTCGTCTAAGCTGAATTAGTGTTTGGCTAGATGAGAATTTTACTTACTTACTCCATCTTAGGTTTAAGTAAACACACTAAGGAAATATTATGTCTTTAAATGCTACAGAAAAAGCTGCAATCGTCGCAGAATATGCTCAAAAAGAAGGTGATACAGGTTCACCAGAAGTTCAAGTTGCTTTGTTAACTACACAAATCAACCACCTACAAGGTCACTTCAAAACTCACATACATGATCATCACTCACGTCGTGGTTTATTACGTATGGTAAGTCAACGTCGTAAATTACTTGATTACTTAAAAGGCAAAAACGTTGAACGTTACACTGCTTTAATCGGTAAATTAGGTCTACGTCGTTAAGATTAGATTTAGAAAGAAGAGGAGCCTTATGGCTCCTTTTTTTTGTTTAAAATTTCCTGGTCTAACCAGATCTTGTTATAAATATTACGATCGTGATAAATTGTATAAAAATAAAATATAAAGGTGCGGTTATGAAAAGTATTACAGAAGTATTAGCTCAGTATAAAAGTGTACATTTCAATAAAACTAATATTGTGACTCATTTTATAGGAATTCCTTTAATCATATGGGCAGTAACTTTATTATTAAGCTTAAATGTATTTCATATTGAGCTTTCTAATATGAGTATTTTCTTAACTCCGGCATATGTATTTTTTACTTGTGCTCTTATTTATTATTTTATGCTGCATATTAAGTTGGCGATAGGGATGACGGTGTACGTAGCGGTTAACTTATATTTAGTGAGCTTTGTAACTACTCATCCGTCCGCGTTATACATAGCCATTATTGTCTTCATTATTGGTTGGGTATTTCAATTTATTGGGCATTATTACGAAAAAGCTAAACCTGCATTTGTTGATGATTTAGGTCAGTTTCTTATTGGACCATTATTTTTACTTGCAGAAGTTTACTTTTTATTAGGTTGGGAAAAGAAACTAGAAGAGACAATAACGCCTATCGCAATTGGTAAAAGAAAAGCACTAACTCACTCTTAGTTAGTGTTTCTGAAAGCTGGGAAAAGTTGATGTTTATATAGCTTTCCATAAGTAATATAAAACGAACAGATAATTAATCTGTTCGTTCTTTTATAACTAATCCTTTGGGTTAACTCTTTTTTATTCAAAAGTCAGGGAGGTTAGCTAATAGCTACGCTAATTGTTTTTGAATCCATAGCGAAATATCATCTATCTGCTCTGGTAATACACTGTGTGGCATATTGTAAGTTTTCCATTCAACATTATAGTTTTGTTCAACTAAAAGTTTATTAGCCATTTTACCTGCTGACATTAATACCACTTCATCTTGTTCGCCATGATTTTGTAATATGCTTGTCGTTTTATTCGCTTCATTAAGGTTTTCAGGTAATTTATCTGCATTAGGTAAATAACAAGAGAGAGCCATAATTCCTGCAAGTTTTTGAGGGAATCTTAACCCTGTAAATAAACTCACTACACCACCTTGGCTAAATCCAGCAAGTATGATTTTTTCAGCTGGGATACCTGAGTGTATTTGTTCTTCAATTAATTGATGGATAGAAGCTTCAGACTCTAATACACCAGCCATATCGGCTCTATTGTGTAAATCCATTGATTTAATATCATACCAAGCTTTCATCACATAACCTTGGTTAATCGTGACTGCTCTATCAGGCGCATGAGGAAAGATAAAACGGATATTATGATCTGAAGGTAGCTTTAATGCGGGTACTATAGGTGCAAAACCAGCGCCTGAATCGCCTAAGCCATGTAACCATATAACGCATGCCTTTGCTGTTGACTGTGGCTCAACGGTTATTCTTTCTAATGAAGTTGTTGTCATATAATTAAACTTTTTATTAAAAATGAACTAAATTATACCAAGTGATTCGAATAAAAAATAATGCAATAAAGTTTATTACATAAATTATTAAGCTTTTACCCTAAGTATTGCACTTTGTAGGTGGAAATAGTGTGGGTAGTTAGTATAATGTGCCAGCGAATATTTGTGGTTCAGCAAATATCTGTTATTAATTATAAAATTATCCAAACTGTATAATTTTTTGTTCAGCTTAAAAAAACGTTAAAAAGTTATGCTTTTTTATCATAAGTGAATAAATAATTGTACAGATTGGAGATAATCCGAAAAAATAAGGAATGAACATATGTTCAATACTGTTACAAAAACTTTTCAATACGGTCAACATACCGTAACTTTAGAAACGGGCGCAATCGCTCGTCAAGCAACTGCTGCTGTTATGGCAAGCATGGACGATACATGTGTATTAGTTTCTGTTGTTGCTAAAAAAGAAGCTAAAGAAGGGCAAGACTTTTTCCCTTTAACGGTTAACTACCAAGAAAAAACATATGCAGCAGGTAAAATCCCTGGTGGTTTCTTCAAACGTGAAGGCCGTCCTTCTGAAGAAGAAACATTAATCTGTCGTTTAATTGACCGTCCAATTCGTCCGTTATTCCCTGAAGGTTTCACTAACGAAGTTCAAGTTATTATTACTGTTGTTTCAGCTAACCCTGAAATTGCACCAGACATTATTTCATTATTAGGTACTTCTGCAGCATTAGCTATTTCAGGTACTCCTTTTAATGGTCCAGTTGGCGCAGCACGCGTTGGTTACACAGACGGTAAATACATTCTTAACCCATTACAATCTGAATTAGAAACTAGCAAGCTAGACTTAGTTGTTGCTGGTACTGAAGCAGCTGTACTTATGGTTGAATCAGAAGCTGACGTTTTATCTGAAGATGTTATGTTAGGTGCTGTAATGTACGGCCATGAGCAATCTCAAACTGCTATTAATGCAATTAAAGAATTTGCTGCTGAAGTAAACACTCCTTCTTGGAACTGGGTTGCTCCTGTTAAAAACGCTCCATTAACAGCTAAAATAGCTGAACTTGCTACAGCGCAAGTTGATGAAGCTTACCAAATTACTGAAAAAGCAGTTCGTTATGAAAAAGTTGCTGAAATCAGAAATGCAGTAATTGCACAGTTAGAAGCTGAAGATGCTGAACTTAACGTTCAAGAAGCTAAAGACTTATTCCACGATTTAGAAAAAACTGTTGTTCGTGGTCGTATCACTCAAGGTCATCCTCGTATTGATGGTCGTGATCCTGAAATGATCCGTGCTCTTGATGTTATGACAGGTGTATTACCAAGAACTCATGGTTCTGCAGTATTTACACGTGGTGAAACTCAAGCATTAGTAACGGCTACTTTAGGTACAGCACGTGACGCACAACGTGTTGAAACTATTTTAGGTGAGAAAACTGACAACTTTATGTTGCATTATAACTTCCCTCCTTACTCAGTAGGCGAGACTGGTTTTGTTGGTTCTCCAAAGCGTCGTGAAATTGGTCATGGTCGTTTAGCTAAACGCGGTATGTTAGCTGTTATGCCAACTATGGATGAATTCCCGTACGCAGTACGTGTTGTTTCTGAAATTACAGAATCGAACGGTTCATCTTCAATGGCTTCAGTTTGTGGTACTTCATTAGCACTTATGGATGCTGGTGTTCCAATTAAAGACTCTGTAGCGGGTATTGCTATGGGTCTAGTTAAAGAAGGTGATAGCCACGTTGTTCTTTCTGATATCTTAGGTGATGAAGATCACTTAGGCGATATGGACTTTAAAGTTGCGGGTACTAAAAATGGTATCACAGCACTTCAAATGGACATTAAGATTGAAGGTATTACTCAAGATATTATGCAAACTGCGCTTAACCAAGCGAAGGGCGCTCGTATTCATATCTTAAGTGTAATGGATGATGCAATTGCTGGTGCTCGTGAAGAAATTTCACAATTTGCACCTCGTATCCACAAATTAAAAATCAATACTGATAAAATTCGTGACGTTATTGGTAAAGGTGGCGCAACTATTCGTCAACTTACTGAAGAAACTGGCACAACTATCGAAATTGAAGATGATGGTACAGTTAAAATTGCAGCAACTTCTAGCGAGCAAGCTGAAGATGCTATTAACCGTATTAAAGCATTAACTGCAGAAATTGAAGTAGGTACTATTTACCAAGGTAAAGTTGTACGTATCGTTGATTTCGGTGCTTTTGTTAATGTATTACCTGGTAAAGATGGTTTAGTTCACATTTCACAAATTTCTGAAGAACGTGTAAATGCTGTAACTGACGTGCTAACTGAAGGACAAGAAGTTACTGTTAAAGTACTTGAAGTTGACCGTCAAGGCCGTGTACGTTTAAGTATTAAAGAAGCTGCTGAAAAACCAGCAACTACTGAAGCACCTGCTGCAGAATAATTATTTGTAAGAATTAATGAGCAAATAACAAAAAAGGGAGCCAATAGGCTCCCTTTTTTATATACTGATCACAATTGTATTATAGGAATATTGCTGTGCTACTAAAAAGTAAATTGTTAATTATTAGTTTTGTTTTATGTGTACAAGGTTGTACAAGTCTTAATGGAAATAAAACGGAAAGTAGTTCAATTGGACAACTAATTATTGCTGAGCCTGCTACAGTTAATTATAAAAGTGAAATTGCCATCTTACGTCTAAGTGACATTATTCTTAGAGCAGAGATTACAGATGAGCAACGCGCCCAATTATTCTATGATCGCGGTGTTATTTACGACAGTGTAGGCTTGCGATCTTTAGCACGCTTAGACTTTAATCGTGCTTTAAAATTAAAACCCGACTTAGTTGATGCTTATAACTTTATTGGTATTCAATATACTCAGCTACAAGAGTTTAACCAAGCATACGATTCTTTTGATTCGGCTATAGATTTACAGCCTGATCATGAATACGCTTATTTAAATAGAGGTATTGCTCTTTATTATGGTGGCAGACCTATTTTGGCTAGAGACGACTTTGAAACTTTTCATCATGGACAATCAGATGATCCCTACCGCGTACTTTGGCTTTATTTAGCTGAATATGAAATTAATCCAGAACAAGCTGCAAAAGATTTACTTGAGCGTTCATCTGGAGTTGCGGATAACACTTGGGCCAAAAGTATTATTGATTTATATTTAGGCAAGTTATCTCAAGGTGAGTTTATTGAAAATTTGACTAATAATATTACTACCAACAAAGAGTTAAGCGATAGATTGTGCGAAGCCTATTTTTACTTAGGTAAATATAGTCAACTAAATGGTCAACCTGCTTCAGCTGCAAACTTTTTCAAGTTAGCTTTAAGTACTAACGTATTTGAATTTGTTGAGCATAGATATGCGAGATTAGAATTAGATTTAATGCGAAAAGATAAATTAGAAACTGCGCTTTATTAAATAGCGCACCTGATTTTTGTTAAGCAATTGAAATATCTCCCACTTCTTTTCAAAATAATAATAGTGAGCCTGATGGTAACCATACCATCAGGCTCATTTTTTTTCCCTCAATATATAGCTAATAAAATTGCAACAAATACAATTAGTGATGAAGAGGTCTCGTTTGGAATCGAAAATCAGATTGAAGAAGCTATAGAATATCGCTTCTTATCTGTCGATGATGAATCCAACGAATGGTTTTATCTCGCAAAGATACTTGGTAAAACAGATAAAGATACGGCTTTTAAACTGGCAACTATCTATCACATTGAAGGTGATATAACTCAGGCTACACAATGGTACAAGCAAGCATCTGAACTTGAGCATAAGAAAGCTTTAACTGAATTAATTGATTTATATATAGAAGAAGGGCACTTACTCGCTGCCAAAAAACTATTACTACCATTAAAGTCAAAACAAGATGCTTTACATAAGCTTGTTGATATTAGTGTCACTTTAGGCGATGAAATACTATTAAATGAGCTTATAGTTTTACTCAAGCAGACAAATAATAAAGACCTTATAAATCAGTTAAAGCGTTACGGAATAATAGATGATAACTCGTTTTATCCAACACATTCTAAGATTCGTGTCAGAGGCGAATGTCGTAATAGTATTCAATTATTAGCAACTAACCTGAGTAATTTACATAAACTCGATATGCTTGTAGAAAATATTAAAGATCATCCATTAACTAACTTTATCTGCTTTAATACACCTCGTTATATTTCATCAACACAGCTTAACTGTGAATACGAGCAAGACAGTGCAATTAAGTGTGATGAAGCTTTGTGGGCCAGTTTTATACCTGAAATTGATGCTCGATATCTTGGACTTATGTTAAATGAAGGTGGGGCTAATGTAGATAATGGTATTTTGTATTTAGATTCTAATGATGACACTCAAGTATTTATTCATGAATTATCACATTTATTAGGGTTTGTAGATGAGTATCCCTTGTCAGCTAAACACAAGGTATGTCAAAAACCGCAAGAATCTAAATTTTCTCATAATATAGCCGTATTAAAAACTCATTATGAAGGTGATAAAAAAGATGTTGTAGCTTTACTTGAGAAACAAATTCCGTGGTTTGGTTTTATCGACAAGGCTACACCTATTATTCATAAAGATGGAGGTAAGTGGGTAATAGGAACGCCTAACTTTTACTTATCAAATAAGAGTAAATTGATCGGTTTATTTAAGTCTGAAACATGTGATAAAAATAAAGTTCAAGCATTCATGCCGACAGCTAGCAAAACAAACTTACGCTATTATGAAGAGCGTTTTATCACTTTATATACGGATTTATTAAAAAAAAATCCAGATGAGTTTCTAATGCCCAGTTATCATTATAATGTGGCAAAAACTTTATTTAAAAATAATAAAGAAAGCTTAGGGCTGGAATGGTTAAATAAAGCATTAAAACGTGAGCTAGCTAAAGATGCCAATTTAAATAATTCAGAGCATACAAATAGAGAAATACGCTACAACAAGATTAAAAATGGAGAATATTAAGCTTCTCCCATATTCTTTATTGTTATTAGTTTTTTTGATAGACAGGGAAATCAGAGCTAGTAACAAATTTATGTTTATTTATAGCCTCATGTTTTTCTTGAGTAACTTCATTATGTGTTTGAAGAGGCGTGTTAGTAGATTGAAAAGTTTCATCATTTCGGAAGTATTGTGATTGATTGTTGTACCAAGAATATAACTTCATCATTTTACCTATTAAGGTTTATTGAGCTTCAAAATATCTTAAGTGATTAGTTTTAAACATCACGTATAAATCTATAGCTATTATCAGTTATAATTATTGCAAGATTATTATGTAAATAAGTCAGCTTTTTCATGCACACCTTTAATGTTGAACAGTTCAGAACTCAATTTCCTTTATTAAAAAATAAGCTCAATCATTCTGATCTTATATATTTTGATAATGCAGCTACTACTCAAAAGCCTCAGTGTGTTATTGATAAGTATCAAACTTATTACCAAGAGAGTAATGCGAATGTTCATCGAGCATCTCATCAGTTAAGTGCTGCATCTACTGCTAAATTCGAAAAAGCTAGAATGTCTGTTAAGCAATTTATTAATGCTCAACATCTTGAAGAAATTATCTGGACGAAAGGCACAACCGAAAGCATTAACTTATTAGCAAACAGCCTCGGAGATTTAGTCTTAGATGCGGGTGATGAGATAATTTTAACGCAAAGTGAACATCATGCGAACATTGTGCCTTGGCAAATAGTTGCCGAGAAGAAGCTAGCAGTTATCAAAGTTGCTCCGTTAACTAAAACGGGGCTAATTGATGTTCAAGCGCTGAAGTCTCTTATTACTCCTAAAACTAAGATCATAAGCTTTGCTCATATTTCTAATGTTATTGGTAAAGTTAATCCTATAAATTCAATTGTGCAGCTTTGTAAGCGGCATAATATTGTGAGTATTATTGACGGTGCACAAGCTATCGCTCATGAGAAAGTTGATGTTCAGGCACTTGAATGCGATTTTTACTTATTTTCAGCTCATAAAATGTATGGACCTACAGGCGTAGGAGTACTATACGGCAAAAGAGAATATTTAAATAAAATGCCTCCTTATCAAGGTGGAGGTGAGATGATCGCTAAAGTGAGCTTCGCACAAACGAGTTATAACGTTTTACCATTCAAGTTTGAAGCGGGAACACCTAATATTGCAGGAATAGTGGCTTTTGTAAGCGCAATAGATTTTATTACTAACTTTGATATAAATGAAATAATCGCTTACGAGAATAAACTTTTGAGTTATTGCTATGAGAAATTACAAGCAATCAAGGCTATTTCATTTTTAGTAGAAGAAGCTCCAAGTATTCCACTTTTCTCATTTGTTATTGAAAATAATCACAATCATGACGTAGCAAGTTTTTTAGATGCCCATAATATTGCTATTAGAGCAGGGCATCATTGTGCTATGCCTTTAATGGAATACCTACAAGTTAATGGATGTATACGTGTAGCGTTAAGCGCATACAACACGTTCGACGAAGTAGACCAATTGATTAAAGTTTTAAGCCAGTTATTGAGTCAAGAAGAAAACTCAAAAGCGATGAATACAACCAATACTTCTTCTCTCTCTCAAGATAAAACTTCTGTGGTTGATAATAAAACTGATATAGATGACCAATGGGTGATCAATAAGTTTTCTAATCTTAAGGGGTGGGACAGCCGACATCGAGAAATAATGATGTTAGGAAAGAACCATATTCGCTTAGAAAGAGATTTACTGACTCATGATAATCTTATCGAAGGCTGTGAAAGTAAAGCTTGGATAACTTTTAGCAAGAGTAATGATATTTTCCAATTCCAAGGGGATAGCGATGCTAAGGTTATTCGTGGATTACTCACTATTACATTAGCCGCCTACAATGGGCAAACAGCAGAAGATATTTTAAGTTTTGATATAGACACATACTTTACAAAACTTGGGTTAATACAACATTTAAGTCCATCTAGAGCAAACGGACTGCTAGCTATTGTTAATAGAATAAAGGAAATTGCAGAACAATAGGTGCTGCAATCTATATTTACACCGATTTTTTATTAATTAATTTACTAATTGCACGACTTACAGCAAAAAAAGCAAATGTTGCTGTTACATGTGTAGTTGATCCAAAGCCACCGCTACAATCTAATTTCATCGCGCCATCTTGTTCAGGTTTTTGGTGGCAAACATTGCCTTCTTGATCGGGGTATACCAATTGTTCAGTAGAGAATACAGCATCTATTGAAAACTTACGCTTTACGTTTCTTGAAAAATTATGTTCTCTGCGGAGCTGGTTTCTAACTTTAGCCAATAGTGGATCTTGATATGTTTGGCTCAAATCACATATTTGTATGCGTGTAGGGTCAATCTGCCCACCAGCACCACCAATTGTAATAATAGGTAGTTTGTTACGCTTACAATGAGCAATCAACTTAGTTTTAACGTTTACGGAGTCTATAGCATCAATAACATAATCAAAACTGCTCAGAAGTAAATCAAACAGATTATCAGGAGTGATAAAGTCTTCAACCTGATGAACTTTACATTCAGGGTTTATCTCTTTAATACGTTCAGCCATTACTTCAACTTTACTTAGACCGACAGTATTGGTTAAGGCATGTATTTGACGGTTTACGTTAGTGATACAAATATCATCTAAATCTATTAAGGTGATCTCGCCAACGCCATTTCGCGCTAAAGCTTCAGCAGCCCATGAGCCAACACCACCAATACCAATCACACAAAAATGAGATTGTTTGATAATTTGAGAACCATTGTTGCCATATAAGCGGTTAATACCACCAAATCTAAGTTGATAATCAGACATAAAATTAATTATTAAAAAAAGAAAAGAATTGTATCAGTCTGAAGATCATAAAAGCAGTCAAAGAAAGCTTTTTTTATTAAAAATTTTATATTAAATGTATTTATATTAATTATTGTAAGTATTCATTTAATTGATGCGTATTTAATAAAAAATTGTCAAAAAAAAGGATTATTTAAGCTTTATATAAAGAAAATTGTCATGTTGATTGGTTATTATCTTTCAATAAATTGGTTAAATCATCAATTTAAATTGGTAAGTTAGCTTGTGGAAAATAATATACCTTATAAATAAATAGACTTAAAAAAGGTAAGTTATAACTAAGAAAAGACGTTTTAGATAAAAAACCATTCTAGTATTTAATAAAGATTACATTTATTTGATGATAATTTAGGTATAAAAAAAGGTAGCAGATGCTACCTTTTTACGTGTTACTAACAGATTACTTATCTGATAATGGTACAAATGTTTTATCAACTTCGCCAGTATATAATTGACGAGGACGACCAATTTTTTGACCTGGTTGAGATAGCATTTCTTCCCAATGAGAAATCCAACCAACAGTACGTGACATTGCAAAAATAACAGTGAACATACTAGAAGGAATACCTAATGCTTTCAAGATGATACCTGAATAGAAATCAACGTTAGGGTATAGTTTTCTTTCAATGAAATAAGAGTCTTCTAAAGCTACTTTTTCAAGCGCCATAGCAACATCTAATAAAGGATCTTGGATGCCTAACTCAGATAAAACTTCATGACATGTTTCACGCATTACAGTAGCGCGTGGGTCGAAGTTTTTGTATACACGATGACCAAAGCCCATAAGACGGAAAGAATCATCTTTATCTTTAGCTTTAAGTACGTATTCATCAACACGAGAAACATCGCCAATCTCTTCAAGCATAGTTAAACATGCTTCGTTAGCACCACCATGAGCAGGACCCCATAAAGAAGCGATACCAGCAGCAATACATGCATAAGGGTTAGCGCCTGAAGAACCAGCTAAACGTACAGTTGACGTAGAAGCATTTTGCTCGTGGTCTGCATGTAAAGTAAAGATTCTGTCCATTGCTTTAGCAGCGATAGGGTTAACTTTGTATTCTTCTGCAGGTACTGAAAACATCATGTGTAAGAAGTTTTCTGCATAAGTTAAGTCATTACGTGGATATACAAAAGGTTGTCCAACATTATACTTATATGCCATCGCTGCAATTGTAGGTAACTTAGCAATTAAACGATGTGCACTACGCATGCGTTGTTCAGGATCTGTAATGTCTAAATCATCATGATAGAAAGATGAAAGAGCGCCTACAACACCACATAACATAGCCATAGGATGTGCATCAGGTAAGAAACCTTGGAAAAATTGTACTAATTTTTCGTGTACTAATGTGTGGTTTGTAATTACGTTTACGAATTCTTCATATTCAGCTTTAGTTGGCGCAGTACCGTTTAAAAGAATATAACAAACTTCAAGATAATCAGCATCTTGAGCAAGATTAGCAATAGGGTAACCGCGATGTTGTAAAACACCTTTACCACCATCAATAAAGGTAATAGATGATTCACAAGAAGCTGTAGCTAAAAAGCCTGGATCGTATGTGAAATAACCACTAGCGCCTAAAGTTCGGATGTCTATTACGTCATTACCCGCTGTACCTTTAAGAATAGGTAACTCAGCAACTTCTTTACCGTTAATACTTAGAGAGGCCTTTGATTCAGCCATATGTTCATCCCCTATAAAATTAGTTTATCTGAAAAGTAACTAAGGCTTAGTTACTTTTGATGTATATAAAAACTGCCAGTATTCTACTCCATAACACCCCTACTAAGTCAATTCAAAAGTGAGAAGGTAAAATTTGATTTGATTAAAAAGTCATCTAAAAGCAACGAACGATTAAAATTTAGCCATAAGCCGTTAGAATAGCAAGGATTCGATAATTAAGTGAATTGTAATTAATTATCATCGTATATATAATCAAATAGATCTTAAGTAGTGTTAAGTAATTTAGCCTTTTAAGTAAATTACGCACCAACTGAGATCGTTGGGGGGTCATGTTAAATTTAAAAAGAAGAACCTAGCATGGCAAAGATATAAGTTGAATAGCTCTAAGAGCTCCTTAGGCAACAATCGTGAAAAAACAACGTCCTGTAAACCTAGATCTGACTACAATTAAAATGCATCCTGCTGCAAATGCATCTATTTTACACCGAGTATCTGGTGTAATCATGGTATTTGCTATTGGCATATTATTGTGGACACTTTCTCTATCACTATCTTCAGCTGAAGATTTTTCTCAACTTCAAGCAACTCTTGATGGTTTTATCTTCAAGTTTATTCTTTTAGGTATTCTATCTGCTTTGATATATCACGTATTAGGTGGTATCCGCCATTTGTTAATGGACTTAGGTCATTTTGAAGAATTAGCATCAGGTAATTTAAGCGCTAAATTTATTATGATTTTATGGCTTGTATTAACAGTTGTAGTAGGAGTTTGGTTATGGTAAATAACGCAGCAACAGTAGGCCGTAGCGGCGTACACGATTTTATATTATTAAGAGCAAGTGCAGTAGTTCTTGTTCTATATACATTCTTCTTAGCTGGTTTTTTTCTTATTACCCCAGAAGTAACTTATAACGTTTGGCATGATCTATTTGCTTGCATGAGCGTTAAAATATTTACTTTATTAGCTATTATCGCTCTAGTGATTCACGCGTGGATTGGTGTGTGGCAGGTTCTTTCTGACTACATAAAACCAGCATTGCTTCGTGGTTCATTACAGTTTGTTTTTTCAATCACGTTGCTTGTTTATTTAGCTGCGGGTTTCATCATAGTTTGGGGTGTATAAATGAGCGTTCCAGTTCGTGAATTTGACGCCATAGTAATTGGCGCAGGCGGTGCGGGTATGCGCGCTGCATTAGCAATTTCAGAGTCAGGTAAATCTTGTGCTCTAATCTCTAAAGTTTTTCCTACACGTTCTCATACGGTTTCAGCGCAAGGTGGTATCACTGTTGCGTTAGGTAACGCGCATGAAGATCATTGGGAACAACACATGTACGACACGGTTAAAGGTTCTGATTATATCGGTGACCAAGATGCTATCGAATATATGTGTAAAACTGGTCCAGAATCAATTATTGAATTAGAGAACATGGGCTTACCATTTTCTCGTACTGAAGAGGGCAAGATTTATCAACGTCCTTTCGGTGGTCAATCTAAAAACTTTGGTGGTGAACAAGCTGCACGTACAGCAGCTGCAGCTGACCGTACAGGTCACGCATTACTTCATTGTTTATACCAACAGAATGTTAAAAACAAAACTAACGTATACTCAGAATGGTATGCATTAGATCTTGTGAAAAACTCTGATGGTGCGGTTGTTGGTACAACAGCTATTTGTATTGAAACCGGCGAAGTTGTTTACTTCAAAGCTCGTGCTACTGTTCTAGCAACAGGTGGTGCTGGTCGTATATACGCATCTACAACTAACGCACACATCAATACGGGTGATGGTGTTGGTATGTCACTTCGTGCTGGCATTCAAATGCAAGACATGGAAATGTGGCAATTCCACCCAACAGGTATAGCAGGCGCTGGTACATTAGTAACAGAAGGTTGTCGTGGTGAAGGTGGATACCTTCTAAACAAAGATGGCGAACGTTTCATGGAACGTTATGCACCTAATGCTAAAGATTTAGCTGGTCGTGACGTTGTTGCTCGCTCTATGATGACTGAGATACGTGAAGGTCGTGGTTGTGACCACCCTACATATGGTCTACACATTAAGTTGAAACTTGATCACTTAGGTCGCGAAACTTTAGAAAAACGTTTACCAGGTGTTTGTGATTTATCTAAAACATTTGCTCACGTTGATCCAGCTGAAGAACCAATTCCGGTAATACCTACATGTCATTACCAAATGGGTGGTGTTCCATGTAACGTAAATGGTCAAGCAATACATTTTGATCCTGCAACAGGTAAAGAAACTATTGTTGAAGGTTTATTCGCAGTAGGTGAAATTGCAAACGTATCTGTACATGGAGCTAACCGCTTAGGTGGTAACTCATTACTTGATTTAGTTGTATTTGGTCGTGCAGCAGGTAACTTCTTAGGTACTTACTTAAACGACAGTCAATCAGCTAAAGAAGCATCAGAATCTGATTTAGAAGCATCATTAGCACGTACTAATCGTTGGGAATCATCTACTAGCGGTGAAGACCCTGTTCAAATTCGTAAAGACTTACAGCAATGTATGCAGCTTAACTTCTCGGTATTCCGTGAAGGTGAAGCTATGGCTGAAGGTATGAAAGAATTAACAGAAATTCGTGAACGTTTAAAAACAGCTCATTTAAGTGATAAGTCTTCAGACTTTAATACTCAACGTATTGAATGTTTAGAGTTAGACAACTTAATGGAAACTGCATTCTGTACAGCAAAAGCTGCTAACTTTAGAACAGAATCTCGTGGTGCTCATGCTCGTCAAGATTTTACTGAACGTGATGATGCAAACTGGTTATGTCATTCAATTTACACACCTGGCTCAGAAGACATGTCAAAACGTGATGTAAACATGAAACCAGTTCACCGTGAAGCTTTCCCACCTAAAGCTCGTGTTTACTAAGGAATAATTTGATGAAACAAATATTTTCGATTTACCGTTATAACCCTGATGTAGACAATGCTCCATACATGAAGGATTATGAACTAGAAATACCTGACGGTTCAGACATGATGGTACTTGACGCATTAATTATGCTGAAAGAGAAAGATCCAACATTATCTTTCCGTCGTTCATGTCGTGAAGGTGTATGTGGTAGTGATGGTTTAAACATGAATGGTAAAAATGGTTTAGCGTGTATTACACCTTTATCTGATATACCAGCTGCTAAAATTGTTTTAAGACCATTACCAGGTTTACCCGTAGTACGTGATTTAATTATCGATATGACTCAATTTTATAATCAATATGAAAAAGTTAAGCCGTATCTAATTAACGATGGAAAAAATGCTCCATCAAGAGAACATTTACAAACTATCGAAGAGCGTGAACATTTAGATGGACTATACGAATGTATTTTATGTGCGTGTTGTTCAACTTCTTGTCCATCATTTTGGTGGAATCCAGACAAGTTTATCGGACCAGCAGGTTTATTACATGCATATCGTTTCTTAATCGATAGTCGTGATACTGCTACTGAAGAACGTTTGGACGGCTTACAAGATGCATACAGTGTATTCCGTTGTCACGGTATCATGAACTGTGTTGATGTATGTCCTAAAGGATTAAACCCAACAAAAGCTATCGGTCACATAAAATCGATGCTTCTTTCTAGAGCGGTTTAATTTATCTGAATATAGCAGAATATTAGTTTTAATATTCTGCTATTGTAGATGAGAAGAATTTTTATTGGTGTAACGGCTTAACATTTGTATTTTCGTTTCAAGTTAAAGAATAAATACTTTATGGTATTTATAACCTAAAGCTTAAATAAGCGTATAAACGTTAAAAAGTTACGATGTGTTTTATTGCTTTTATCCCAGTAAAGGAACAGGCAATGCCCGAAGGTGCAATGAAGGCTTGGATAGAGTCTTCCCATTTAAGTGGCGCAAATGCTGCTTACATAGAAGAATTATACGAATCTTATCTGGATAACTCTCAATCTGTATCTGCAGAATGGCGAGAAATCTTCCAACAACTTCCTAAAGTTGAAGGCTCAGATGTTGAATATAGACATTCTGAAATTCGCGACGAATTTAGAACCTTAGCTAAACAGCCAAGCAAAACGGTTGTTGTATCAAGTGGTGGCGACGCCAAACAAGTTAAAGTTTTACAGCTTATTAATGCTTTTCGTTTTCGCGGACATCAAAATGCTAACCTTGATCCATTAGGATTGTGGCAACGCGATAAAGTTCGTGACTTACAATTATCTCATCATGACTTATCAGAAAATGACTTCGACAAAGATTTTAATGTTGGATCATTAGCTATAGGCCAAGATTCAATGAAGCTAGGTGAATTATACAAAGCTCTTAAAACTACTTATTGTGGTTCTATTGGTGCTGAGTACATGCACATCACTTCAACAGATGAAAAACGTTGGTTACAAAACCGTTTAGAATCTGTTCAATCTAAACCTGTATTAACGGTTGCCGAAAAAGAAGAAATTCTTAAAGGTTTGATTGCTGCTGATGGCCTAGAGAAATACTTAGGTGCAAAATTTCCTGGTGCAAAACGCTTTTCTTTAGAAGGCGGTGACGCATTAGTACCTATGCTTAAAGAACTTATTACACGTGCAGGTACTGCAGGTGCTAAAGAAGTTGTTATGGGTATGGCACACAGAGGCCGCTTAAATGTTCTTGTTAACGTTATGGGTAAAAACCCATCTAAACTATTTGACGAGTTCGGCGGCAAGCATGATGAAATATTATCTTCAGGTGACGTTAAATACCACCAAGGTTATTCTTCTGATTTTGTAACTCCGGGTGGCAATGTTCATTTAGCATTAGCATTTAACCCATCTCACCTTGAAATAGTTAACCCAGTAGTTATTGGTTCTGTTCGCGCTCGTTTAGATCGTCGTAACTGTAGCCAAGGCGACTTAGTCTTACCTATTACTATTCACGGTGATTCAGCAATTGCTGGTCAAGGTGTTGTACAAGAAACTTTCAACATGTCGCAAGCGCGTGCATTTAAAGTTGGCGGAACAATACGTATTGTTGTAAATAACCAAGTTGGTTTTACAACATCTGATCCTCAAGATACACGTAGTGGTGAATACTGTACTGAAATTGCGAAAATGGTTTCAGCGCCGATTTTACATGTAAATGGTGATGATCCAGAAGCAGTGATCTTAGCAACTCAAATTGCATTAGATTACCGCAACGAATTTAAACGTGACGTTGTCATTGACTTAGTTTGTTACCGTCGTCATGGACATAACGAAGCCGATGAGCCTAGTGCAACTCAGCCGTTAATGTACAAAATCGTTAAAAAACATCCTACTCCTCGTCAGTTATATGCAGATAAACTTGCAAATGAATCAAGTATTTCGAAAGAAAAATCTGATGAATTGGCAGCATACTATCGTAAGTTGTTAGACGAAGGTCAGTGTACTGTTGAGCAATGGCGTCCTATGACAGAGCATTCTGTTGATTGGTCTCCATACTTAGGTCACAACTGGGATGATGAGTACGAAAAAGAAATTTCAATTGATAAGTTAAAAGAACTTGCCAAAAAAGTTTCAACTTTCCCTGAAGAACATAAAGTACACGGTCGTGTTCAGAAAATTTATGATGACCGCGTTAAAATGGCTTCGGGCGAAAAATTACTTGATTGGGGTATGGCTGAAAATTTAGCTTATGCCTCTATAGTAGATGAAGGCAAACGTGTTCGACTTACGGGTCAAGATGCTGGTCGTGGTACATTCTTCCACCGTCATGCTGTATTACATAATCAAGAAAATGCTTCTAAATATTTACCATTACAAAACATCAGAGAAGGACAAGGTCCATTTGATGTTCATGATTCGGTATTATCAGAAGTTTCAGTTCTTGCTTTTGAATATGGTTACACAACAGCTGAACCTGCAGGTTTAACTATTTGGGAAGCACAATTCGGTGACTTTGCTAACTGTGCACAAGTAGTATTTGATCAATTTATCTCGTCAGGTGAACAAAAGTGGGGTCGCTTATGTGGTCTTACAATGTTGTTACCTCATGGTTATGAAGGTCAAGGACCAGAGCATTCATCAGCACGTTTAGAGCGCTTCTTACAATTATGTGCAGATCATAATATGCAAGTATGTGTTCCATCTACTCCTGCTCAAGTATTTAACATGTTACGTCGTCAAGTTGTTCGTCCTATGCGTCGTCCACTTGTTGTTATGTCACCTAAATCATTATTACGCCATCCATTAGCTGTTTCTTCATTAGAAGAGTTAGCAACTGGTGAGTTCCACAACGTAATTGGTGAAGTTGATGAAATAACGCCGAAAGATGTTGAAAGAGTTATATTCTGTAGTGGTAAAGTTTATTACGAACTATTAGAACAGCGTCGTAAAAACGAACTTAATAATATTGCTATTATTCGTATTGAACAGCTTTATCCTTTCCCAGAGAAAGATCTTACAGCTGAAATCGCAAAATATGAAAACGCAAAAGATTTTGTTTGGTGCCAAGAAGAGCCACAAAACCAAGGTGCTTGGTATTGTTCTCAGCATCACTTCAGAGCAGTAATACCAGTAGGTACTAATTTGACATATGCAGGTCGTGCAGCTTCTGCAGCACCAGCTGTAGGTTATATGTCAGTTCATGTTAAAGAGCAACAAGCGCTAGTCCAAAACGCGCTAAATGTTGAATAGACTAGTTTTTGTTAAGGAATAAAATAAATGACAACCGAAATTAAGGTTCCTGTTTTACCTGAATCAGTTGCAGATGCAACAGTAGCTACTTGGCATGTACAAGTAGGCGATAAAGTTACACGCGATCAAGTATTAGTTGATATCGAAACTGATAAAGTAGTACTTGAAGTACCAGCAACTTCTGACGGTGTAATCACTGAAATAAAAGAAGTTGAAGGCTCTACAGTACTAGGATCACAAGTTATTGCTATCCTAGCTGAAGGCGAAGCGTCTGCTACTGCAGAAGCTCCTGCAGCAAGTGCACCAGCAGAGGCTGCTCCTGTAGCAAGCACAGCTAAAGTTATCGACATCGTTGTTCCAGTTTTACCTGAATCAGTAGCTGATGCGACTGTTGCAGGATGGCACGTTGCTGAAGGCGACACAGTTACTGTTGACCAAAACTTAGTTGATATTGAAACTGATAAAGTTGTGTTAGAAGTTGTAGCTCAAGAAAGTGGTGTTGTGGGTAAAATCATTCACGCTGAAGGCGATACAGTATTAGGCAACCAAAAAATTGGTGAACTTAATGCAGGCGCTACAGCAAGTGCAGCTCCAGCAGCATCTTCTGAAGAAGCACTTAGCAGTGATGAATTAGCAAGCCCTTCAGTACGTCGTTTAATGACTGAAAAGGGACTTACAGCTTCTCAGGTAGTAGGTTCTGGTAAAGGCGGACGTATTTCTAAAGAAGACGTTGAAGCCGCAGCTAACTCAGCTCAAGCTAAACCAGCAGCAGCGCCAGCTAAAGCAGCAGCTCCTGTAGCGCAAGACTTAGGCGAGCGTACACAGAAACGTGTTCCAATGACACGCCTACGTAAAACAATTGCTACACGTTTACTTGAAGCTAAAAACTCAACAGCTATGTTAACAACGTTCAACGAAGTTAACATGAAGCCAATCATGGATTTACGTGCTCAATATAAAGACTTATTTGAGAAAACTCATGATACGCGTTTAGGCTTTATGTCTTTCTACGTTAAAGCTGTAACTGAAGCGTTAAAACGTTTCCCTGCTGTTAATGCTTCAATTGATGGTGATGACATTGTTTACCACAATTACTTTGATATCAGCATCGCTGTATCAACGCCACGTGGTTTAGTTACACCTGTATTACGTGATGCTGACCAATTAAACATGGCTGGTATTGAAAACGGTATTCGTGACCTTGCAATTAAAGGTCGTGATGGCAAATTAGCAATGGCTGATATGCAAGGTGGCAATTTTACTATCACTAATGGTGGTGTATTTGGTTCATTATTATCAACACCAATTCTTAACTTGCCACAAGCGGCTATTTTAGGAATGCACAAAATCCAAGACCGCCCAATGGCAGTTAATGGTAAAGTTGAAATATTACCAATGATGTACTTAGCATTATCTTACGATCACCGTTTAATTGATGGTAAAGAATCTGTTGGCTTCTTAGTAACTATCAAAGAGTTATTAGAAGATCCAGCTCGTTTATTACTTGATATCTAACTGATTGAGCATTAGTTTTAAATAACTAATTAGTAAACCCTTGAGCACTAGTGTTCAGGGGTTTTTTATTATTTAAAGGTTAATAATAAATCGAGTTAGTATCACACTAAGTTATAGTGGTTATAACAAATACGTATAGTGATAATTACTATTAAAAATAGGGCTTTTGTACTATACTTTGTCCGATTTTTCACTGGCAGCGAACTAACTGAATTTATAAGAAATTTAGTAAAGAGTCGTTGTCATCATTTACAGATAAATGGAAATAACACCATGAATTTGCATGAGTACCAAGCGAAACAATTATTCGCTGAATATGGATTACCAGTTTCTGAAGGTTTCGCTTGCGATACCGCTCAAGAAGCTGCTGAAGCTGCTGACAAGATTGGCGGCGATATGTGGGTTGTTAAAACTCAGGTTCACGCAGGTGGACGTGGTAAAGCTGGTGGCGTAAAGCTAGTTAAATCAAAGCAAGAAATTAAAGATTTCGCTGAAAACTGGTTAGGTAAGAACTTAGTTACTTACCAAACAGATGCAAACGGTCAACCGGTTGCTAAAATTTTAGTAGAAAGCTGTACTGATATTGCTAACGAATTATACCTAGGTGCAGTTGTTGACCGTGGTTCTCGTAAAGTAGTATTTATGGCATCTACTGAAGGTGGTGTTGATATTGAGAAGATTGCTGAAGAAACTCCAGAGTTAATTCACAAAGCTGAGATTGATCCATTGGTTGGTCCTCAAGCATATCAAGCACGTGATTTAGGCTTCAAGTTAGGTTTAAACCCTACTCAAATGAAGCAATTTGTTAAGATCTTTATGGGTCTTGGTAAAATGTTTGAAGATTTCGATTTCGCATTATTAGAAATCAACCCGTTAGTAATTACTGACGAAGGTAACCTTCACTGTTTAGACGGTAAAATTGGTATCGATGGTAATGCTTTATACCGTCAACCTAAAATCCGCGCAATGCACGATCCATCTCAAGAAGATGAGCGTGAAGCACATGCCGCTAAGTTTGAATTAAACTACGTAGCATTAGACGGTAACGTTGGTTGTATGGTTAACGGAGCAGGCCTAGCAATGGGTACTATGGATATCGTTAACTTACACGGCGGCAAGCCAGCTAACTTCCTAGATGTTGGCGGCGGGGCGACTAAAGAACGTGTTTCTGAAGCATTCAAAATTATCCTTTCTGACGATAACGTTAAAGCTGTTTTAGTTAACATCTTTGGTGGCATCGTTCGTTGTGACATGATCGCTGAAGGTATTATCGCTGCTGTTAAAGAAGTAGGCGTTAAAGTACCAGTAGTTGTACGTTTAGAAGGTACAAATGCAGACGCAGGTCGTGCAGTATTAGCTAGCTCTGATGTAAACATCATTGCAGCTGAATCATTAACTGATGCAGCAAACAAAGTTGTTGCAGCTGCGGAGGGCAAATAATGTCTGTATTAATTAATAAAGATACTAAAGTTATCTGTCAAGGTTTCACTGGTGGTCAAGGTACATTCCATTCAGAGCAAGCTTTAGAATACGGTACACAAATGGTTGGTGGCGTATCACCAGGCAAGGGTGGTCAAACTCACCTTGGTTTACCTGTATTTAACACAGTACGTGATGCAGTAGAAGCAACTGGCGCAACAGCTACAGTTATCTACGTTCCAGCTCCATTCTGTAAAGATGCAATTTTAGAAGCTATCGATGCTGGCATCGAACTTATCGTTACTATTACTGAAGGTATCCCAACTTTAGATATGGTTGACGTTAAAGTTAAGCTTGAAGAAACGGGCGTTCGTATGATCGGTCCTAACTGTCCAGGTGTTATCACTCCAGGCGAAACTAAAATTGGTATTATGCCAGGTCACATTCACTTACCAGGTAAAGTAGGTATCGTATCTCGTTCAGGTACTTTAACTTATGAAGCTGTTAAGCAAACAACTGATGCTGGTTTCGGCCAATCTACTTGTGTAGGTATCGGTGGTGATCCAATTCCAGGTACTAACTTCATCGACGTATTGGAAATGTTCCAAAACGATCCACAAACTGAAGCAATCGTAATGATTGGTGAAATCGGTGGAACAGCTGAAGAAGAAGCTGCAGAATACATCAAAGCTAACGTTACTAAGCCTGTTGTTTCTTACATTGCTGGTGTTACTGCACCAGAAGGTAAGCGTATGGGTCATGCTGGCGCGATTATCGCTGGTGGTAAAGGTACAGCTGATGAGAAATTTGCAGCATTAGAAGCGGCTGGTGTTAAAACTGTTCGTTCTTTAGCAGAAATCGGTTCAGCACTTAAAGAGAAAACAGGTTGGTAAGCTAAGGCTTCTAATGTGTGATTTTTGTCGTTCCTTGGCATCCATGCCATCACGACATTAATACATCCCTGTATGTCAACCCGCCTTATCTAATAGATAGCGCGGGTTTTTTATTTATTATCTTTGAAAACTAATTTACCAAAGTGATCGTGTTTAACATGTTTTATATGTATATGAGATAACGACCTATTATTTATTATTAGACCTGTAACATCATCAATGAATTCTTTAGTACAAGCATAGCCAAAAATGATACTTTTAAATGCCTCAAATGGTATTTTATGTAAGCTGATTTTTGGGTATATGTCGTGAAAATCATGATTAGCATCACTATTACTTACTTTTTTAAATCTATAATTATTCTTTTTTCTTTTTCTTGAGACCATGATTTATTTTTAGATAAGGCCAATCTGTAAAAAAGATCTTTCATCTCAGTACTAGAAAAATTTTCAATATTAAAGTTTTTTCGTTTTACACCATTAATTAATTCTATTCCATTGTAATGAGTGTATGTTGCTCTATCAGTTTTTAAATACGATACAGTTTGCGGAATGTTCTTTTCAAAGAAAGAGTGGCTTTCATCAAATTCTACTGCTATTCCTGTTCCTTCAGTAGCATACATTACCCACATATGTTCATTTAAAGCGTCTGTTGATAAGGAAAAAACACCTAGAACTTTACTCATATTGTCTACAATATTTTCGTTAAATTGTTCTATGTTATTTATTTGATTTTCCTGAAAATATTGTTCAGCCGGTTTGCTATTAAAGCCAGACCATTCTGAAGGATTATAACTATTGGTATCATTAGGAATTCCTAATTTGCATAATATATCTTCTTCACTTAATGCTGGAGGATTAATTTGGTTGTTATTTTTTTTATAATCGTTAATTGCATATTCTCGGTCTGAAGGTGATATTTTATTAAAATAAGGGTATAACTTAAATTCACTTCCCTTATCATTTAATTTATTAGGCTGAGTAAATCTAAATAATCCGTTTTTTAAGAACTCAGTACGAACTTTATATGAGCATTCACATTTACTTTCATTGATATTAAATACTTTTCCGAAATATTTTACTAACATTCATTGGCTTCCTTTTTATGTTAACAATATTATAAGCTTAGAACTCCCCTTTGTCGCGGTGGCGACGACACCCAAAGGGACGCTACCGCCGTCGTCCCACTGGACTCCCATGGCGCTGCTGAAAAATGTTATTCCTCATTCTCATAAATATATAGAGCTAACGTTCAGAACGCACATCCATGTGCTACTTCACTTTACTGGCGTCCTGCCAGTAATAGCTGATATTTATTTCTCACTCAGACATTTTTTAAAGCAGAATTGGCGCGCTTATAGCCTGTTGTATATTTTCTCATTTTAATTTTAGCTTTTATTCAATTTCCATTATTTAAAGCTTACCGCAATAGTTCATTTATTCATTTCTTTGTGTGATTTTTATTTATCAGATGGCCTAAAGCCTTAATGTTTTCTTATTAGTTTAGCGTGCACCTGTTCCTATCTCAGCGTTGAAATTATAATTCTTAATAGCTGTTATTCAGTTACAACCATGGTTGGCTGTAACTGACGTTAAGCAGGGAGACGTGACGTTGCCATCACGATAAAAGGCTATTAACTAATGTAATACCTTAGTTAATAAAAAACTGGATTGGTTTTTATTGAATGGTAGGTCGCATATAGATAGGTGGGTTCCCTTAAAAAAGTTTAGCTGGCGAACTGAAATATAACCAATGTGTAACACTTATTAGGATGTTCTTGCTACTTCTTAAATACGGGTATAGCGATTAGAGATATTAGTGTTTAGATAATATCTCTATTCGTTTTTTACAAAGTTGATTTTTTTAAGGAGTTAGTGGTGATAATTTGATACATACTCTCAATAACTTATAAATATAGGTTAATAAATATATTATTCTTTACTTTCTTCTTCAATCATTGGCCATCCTCCTAGATTCTTCCACTTGTTGACAATGTGGCAAAATAACTCAGCTGTTTTTTCAGTATCGTATAATGCTGAATGTGCTTCACTGTTATTGAAATCTATTTTTGCAGCAATACAGGCTTTAGCTAATACTGTTTGGCCTAAAGCTAAACCAGAAAGAGTTGTGGTATCAAAACTTACAAAAGGGTGAAATGGAGAGCGTTTCATTAAACATCTTTCGGTAGCTGCGTTAACAAAACCTAAATCAAACGATGCATTGTGAGCAACCATAATCGCTCGCTGACAACCAACTGCTTTCATCTTTTTACGAATAAGTTTAAAGATAGCTTTTAGTGCTTCTTCTTCACTTACAGCGCCACGAAGTGGGTTGGTAGGATCAATGCCGGTAAATTCTAATGCTGCTTTTTCTAAGTTAGCGCCTTCAAAAGGCTCCACATTAAAATGTATTGTTTTATCTAATGAAAAATTTCCTTCTTCATCAAGAGCTAAAGTAGTTGCTGCTATTTCAAGTAGGGCATCAGTTTGTGAATTAAAGCCGGCAGTTTCTACGTCAACTACAACAGGGAAATAACCTCTAAAACGTTCAGCAAAAGGTGTTTTTCCATTTTCCGACAAGGTGGCAGAAGATGAATTTAGATCAGTCATACAAGAATGTCTTTTTATTTTGATAATAATTAACAATTATCTCAGAAAATAGCTAAAATAAGTACGGGGTTTTAGTGTTTTTTACTTTATATAGGGATTATCGAGTAATTGATGCTAAAGTTATTAAATAAATTGTCGATAAAGTTACTGTCATTTAAAACAAATTATAATTGATTATGAAAAAATACTTTCTTCCAGTTGTTTTATTAGTATCTGTTTGCAACGCAAATGCAGGTATGAGGCAGTATGCGGCAAATTTAGATAACTCCAAGTGGCAATTATCTAATCAGTCTCGTTTAGAGTGCACGCTTTCTCACAATATTCCTAATTACGGTGAAGCCAAGTTTTATAGCAAGGCTGACCGTAAGTCTAATTTAGAATTTGAATTAGACATGATGCGTTTGCCTGATAACTATTCCCTCGCTGAAGTTCGCTCAGTTGCGCCTAAATGGCGACCAGGTGTTTCTGGTTATACGTTAGCAAATATGAAATTGCACAAGCAATTTGCACCAAGCTTACCTAAAAAGGTTGCTTGGACCATGCTGAATGAATTAGATCAGGGCATGAGTCCTACATTTTATTACAACGATTGGTATCGTAGCAGTGAAAAAATATCTGTTGGTTTATCAACGGCAAAATTTAAACGTGCTTACCAAGAATTTGTAAGCTGTGTAGGTAATCTGCTTGATTACAATTTTGACGATATTTCTTATACGGTATTAAATTATCAATTTGGTACTGACGACTTAACTAAGGCTTCTAAACGCAAGTTAGCGATGATTGCTGAATATTTAAGTTTAGATACAGAATTAGAGTTAGTATTGATTGATGGTTATACCGATAGCTACGGCCCAAGAAATGCAAACTATAAAATGTCGCAACGTCGCGCTAATAACATCAGAGAACAGTTTGTTAAAACCGGTATCGATCCTAGCCGTATAGAAGCAAATGGTTATGGTGAAAAACGTCATATCGCATCAAACGATTCTATTATTGGTCGTGAAAAGAATAGACGTGTTGTTATTAGAATGGATAAACCATAAAGATATATTCGTTATAAATTAAGTAATTCAGTTGAATAGGCCTCTAGGTTATCTTAATCTAGAGGCTTATTTTTTATGGACGTTTATATAATGAAACTATTATTAAAAATTTCAGCCTTAGTGCTAGTCAGTTTATCTTATTTTGCTAATGCAGAACTCAAGGATGCTTATACTTATGCTAATTATGATCAGGTTACTACCACACACATCTATCTAGATTTGGATGTCGATTTTCAAGAGAAATCACTTAATGGTTTTGCTGAATTATCATTAAAATGGTTAGTAAATGATGTACAACCTATTTATTTAGATACACGTGATTTGGTTATCAAGCGTGTGATGGCAAAAAATACAGCAGGTAACTGGGTGAGTGTTCAACACAGCCTAGCCAAACGCGATGATGTATTAGGTGCCAAGTTAACGATTACACCTAAATTTAAAGCCTCAAAAGTTCGAGTTTATTACCATTCAACAGAAAAAGCTTCAGGCCTACAATGGTTATCGGCAGAGCAAACTGCAGGTAAGAAACATCCTTTCTTATTTAGTCAAAACCAAGCGATTCATGCTCGTTCTTGGATCCCAATTCAAGATACTCCAACGGTTCGAACAACTTATGATGCTCGTATTACAACAGATAAAGATTTAATTGCTGTAATGAGTGCCTTTAATGAACCTGACACTGAGCGCGACGGTGACTATTTCTTCTCAATGCCCCAAGCTGTGCCGTCATACTTGATTGCATTAGGTGTAGGTGATTTAGAATTTAAAGCCATGAGTAAGCAAACAGGTATCTATGCAGAAGCGTCTATTTTAGATGCTGCTGTTGCTGAGTTTGATGATACTCAAGCTATGATTGATGAAACTGAAAAGTTATTTGGTCCATATCGTTGGGGTAGATACGACTTACTTATTCTACCACCTAGCTTTCCGTTTGGTGGTATGGAAAACCCACGTTTATCTTTTATTACACCTACTGTTATCGCCGGTGATAAAAGCTTAGTAAACCTTATCGCTCATGAATTAGCTCATTCTTGGTCTGGTAATTTAGTGACTAACGAGAGTTGGAGAGATTTATGGCTAAACGAAGGTTTTACAAGTTATGTAGAAAACAGAATTATGGAAGCGGTATTTGGTGTTGATCGCGCTGTTATGGAACAAGCATTAGGGGCTCAAGGCTTGAATGCTGAAATAAAAGAACTAGCACCAGGTGATACCCAACTTTATATCGATTTAAAAGGGCGTGATCCTGATGATGCCTTTTCAGGTGTTCCTTATGTAAAAGGGCAGTTATTCTTAATGTATTTAGAAGAAAAGTTTGGACGTGATAAATTTGATGTTTTTATGCTTGATTACTTTAATCATCATGCGTTTAAAAGTTTAGGCACTGAGGATTTTATTGTTTATTTAAAAGCTAACTTAACTCATAAATATCCAAATATCGTATCAGATAAGATGTTGAATGAGTGGATTTTCTCGCAAGGTTTACCGAGTGTGGCACCTCAACCAACATCTAATGCTTTTAATATTATTGATAATTTATCCGAGCAACTATTGGCTAAAGAAATTACTGTTGAGCAAATTAATACAAAAGCTTGGACATTGCATGAATGGTTACATTTCATCAATAACTTACCAGTAGATGTGAATGAGTCATTCTTGAGTGATTTAGATAAACGTTTTAATCTAACGGTTAGTACAAATGCTGAAATTGCACATGCTTGGTATTTATTATCAATTAAAGCAGGTTATAAGCATGTGTACCCACAAATGGCGACGTATTTAGAATCTATCGGTCGACGTAAACTGATTGTGCCATTGTACAAAGAGCTAGTGACTACTGAAGTAGGAAAAGTATGGGCTTTAGACGTTTATAAGAAAGCTCGTCCCGGTTATCATGGATTAGCGCAAGGGACTATTGATGGAGTATTTAATCTTTAGTTACTGCTGTTTAAATAAGATAAAGAGTCGAATGATTCATTTGATTTGAAATGTTTTATTTAACTGATTAAAAAAGGAGCCTAGGCTCCTTTTTGTTTGTCTAACTTTTGATTTTTACAAGCTTGGCTAATTAATGATAATACCAAACGGATTAATTTATTGAGCAACTTAGAGTTAGTTAGACTTAGTTACCATAACATCAACTTGTCTCTGATTATTTCGCTCAGAAACAATCACGGTAATGTTGTGGTTATTGTTTATAAAAGAATTCTCTAAGTGGCCACGTTTTCTGTTTGATGAAATGGCTTTACCGTACTTTTCTTCATAAAAAGCAAGAATGCTATTTTCACTTCTTTTGGTGAAATAGTTAACTACAGCGGGTAGCTCATCATCAAGTTTAGCGAAAACTTTTGCATCACTCATTACTTCAATGGTTAGTTTATCTGTTTCAGCTGCATATAGTTTTGTGCTTACCAATGCTGTGAAAATTGTAGAGCAGAGCATTGAAAATAGTAGCGCTTTATGTGTTTTTTTAGCCACGGTATTTCCCTATTAGAGTAAAAATATGAGTATAACTAGTTTATAGCATGTTTAGTTTTTCGGATCGAGTGCGGATCTTTTAATTAAAGCCAACAAACTGTTAGCTTTAATTAAACATATCGTTATTTGATTACTTAGCGAATAAATGACTTTCTGTAGTGATCAACCCACAAGTTTGTTGCACCACAAATAGCAACCGGCATAACAATCAAATTCACCACAGGTAACATAGAAAAAATAGCCACGGTAAATCCAAAACCATAACTTAATCCTTGTTTTTCCTTTAGCGCATTCTTCATATCAGTGAAGGATATTTTATGGTTATCAAAAGGGAAATCTTTGTATTGTATTGCCATCATCCAAGCAACAAAGATAAACCATATAACTTGTCCTATAACAGGCAAGATAAACATAATTAATAAGAAACCTAAGGCTCTAGGTACGTAATAACAGAGTTTAGTCCACTCTCTACCTATTGTGCGTGGAATGTCTTTAATAATATCGCTAAATCCGCCATCAGGGCTTGGTTCACCCGTTAGCATAGCTTCTACCTTTTCAGATAATAAACCATTAAAAGGTGCGGCTAACCAGTTAGCAGCGGTGCTAAATATAAAAGAAAATAAAACTACAACGGCAATTAACACTAAAGGCCATAAAACGGTACTAAGCCAATCCAACCAGCTAGGTAACCACTGTGAGAAACTTGTCATGTAGTGATCTAACTGTAAGTACAGGTAATAAAAAGCCACACTAAATAAAACTAAGTTAATAAATAAAGGAATAAAAACGAAGCGTTTAATACCTTTTTTCTGGATCAGATCAAAACCTTTAAAAAAGTAGCCTGCGCCACTGGTATTTTGTGTTTGAGAAGTATTGTTTGTCATCTTGTAAAAATTTACCTAACGGGTTGATATTACAAAGCCGATTATATACTTAAAGAGTGCCATTATGCGAGTTTGAATAAGCGTTAGACTTCAATTGAAAATACGTAAAATTTTTTACTACTTGCACTATTGATTGAATGCCATTACCGCATTGAATTGTTACAAATCATAGCAACATCTGGTAAGGTTAGCCTTTATAGTAGGGCATTAGTATTAATACGAACACAGATTAACCAAGTGGTTGTTTATCATATTATTAATGCATAAAAATAAGCCTACAATCACACGCAAATCAATCAATTATTTTGAATTACCTAGGCGATGTTACATATGATTAAAAGGAGTTGTTTATAATATGCGATTAAAGCATATAAAACTGGCTGGCTTTAAATCTTTTGTTGACCCAACTAAAGTGCCTTTCGAGCAGCAGATGACGGCTATAGTTGGTCCTAATGGCTGTGGTAAATCTAATATTATAGATGCCGTACGTTGGGTTTTAGGTGAAAGTTCTGCCAAAAACTTGCGTGGCGATGCAATGACTGACGTTATATTTAATGGCGCAGCGAGTCGTAAGCCTATCGGGCAAGCAAGTGTTGAACTTGTATTTGATAATATAGATGGTCGTATTCAAGGTAATATGGCGGATCGAAATCAAATATCTATTCGTCGCTTAGTAAACCGAGAAAGCACCAATACTTATTTTTTGAATGGTACTAAATGCCGCAGGAGAGATATAACAGATATCTTTTTAGGTACAGGTTTGGGCCCGCGAAGTTATGCGATTATCGAACAAGGTACTATTTCTCGTCTTATTGAATCAAAACCTCATGAATTACGTATCTTTATTGAGGAAGCAGCAGGCATTTCTAAATATAAAGAGCGTCGTAAAGATACAGAAAATCGCATTCGACATACCCGCGAAAACTTAGCTCGATTAAACGATATTCGCTCAGAACTTAGCTTACAAATAGATAAACTGCACAAACAATCAGAAGCTGCTAAGCGTTTCAGAACGTTAAAATCTCAAGAGCGAAAATACAAAGCTGAAATATCGGTTTTGCGTTGGCAAGGTTTTGACCTGCAAAGTAAACAACAAGAAGAGCTCTATAATTTAGCAAAGGCTGAAATAGCTTCAATTGTTAAACTGCAAGATGAACAAAATATTGCTTTGTTTCAGGCAAAACAAAAAGTTGAGTTAGATAGCGAAAGCATTACTGGCTTGAATAATCGAAAATTACAGCTCACTAATCATATTGCTCGTACTGAACAAAATATTAAGCATTTAAAGCAGCAGAGCAGTAGTATTAATCAAAATAATGATATTACCCAACAGCAGCTATTAAACGCTCAAGCTTTATTAAAAACTGAACAAGAAAAACGTACGCAGTTAGATAAAAGCTTATCTATTACTTTACCCAAGTTGGCAGAAGTAGAAAAAGACCTTCTAGTACAAAAAAATGCATTAGAGGTTTTGTCTGTCCAGCAAAACGAAGCACAAGTTTTATGGAATACTTCATATCAAAAAGTAACCGAATTTAAAGAGAAGAACGCTGCCTTTATTAATAAAATTGAGTTAGAGCAACAAAAGCAATCTCAAGCTAAATCTCAAATAGCCGCGTTACATAATCAACTTACTTTATTAGATGAACAGCATCGTCAGAAAAATTCATTACATAGCACTGCCAATACTGAAACCAGTAGCGATATTGAAAAAACACTTAGGTTTAAAGTATCAGTTCAAAGGGAATTAAATGAGAAAATTCAAACAACTCAAAATGCTATTAATGAAAGCAAACAAAAATTAGCCAGTGATAAAGCCTCGTTAATTGCATTAAACAACAATATAACTGCAATTGAAGAGCAACTTACCAGCAAAGAAAGTTGGCAAATCCAACAACATGCAGCACTTGTTGATTTAGATTTAATAGATAAAAGTAGTGAAACTAACCATAAAATAAAAACCTTAGTAGAAGAGTTAAAAGTTGATGCTGGTTGGAAACAAGCCGTAGAAACTTTATTACTTAGTTGGACTCAGGCAGAAATTGTAGGTTCTGTTGTTGATTCTATTTCTGCGCTTAAAAACCTTGATACGGCATTATTTATTGAGTCAGGCGAAAAGAGCTTAACCAGTAGAATCTCCGTAGATGTTAAACAAGGGAGTATTGCAGAAAAAATTCAAAACCTACCTATCGCTTTATCTTTTTTAAATAGGGTTTATATCGCTGCTAATATTGAACAAGCGCAAAACTTATTACCTAAGCTTAACAACGATGAATCCATTATTTGTGCAGATACAACATGGTTAGGTCATGGCTTTGTGCGTAAAGGAAGTATTGAGACAACACCTAATTATTTATTGTTACATGATAAAAAAGAACAACTCATTCTCTCTATTAATCGCTTAGAAGAATTAGTTCAAAGTCATGAAGCGGGTTTGATCAAACAAGAGCAATTATTAAATCAATTATTCACTGAACAAAATCAACTAACAGATCAAGTTAAAACAATTGAGTTATCTTTTCAAAATGCAAAACAAGCAGAAGCATTAGCTGAACAAAATAAGCAGTTTTATTTAACTCAAAAAGAAAAAATTAACGGTGATATTGAACAACATAAATTACAACTAATCGCCTTTGATAATCATGTTAAGCAACTGATTACTGAGCGTGATCAAGTTGTAACCCCAACAGATATCGATTTTGAACAATTAAAACAACAACAAGAGCATCTTGCTCTGCAACTTAAACTCGCTCAAAAGCAAGTAAACGATTTAGCTGAGCAACGCCATAAAATTGCGATAAATGTTGAACAGTTTAAGAATGAAAAAGAGCAAAGCCAGCAAAGTATTCAAAGTGTTCAAAAAACTATAGAGCGTTTATTAGAACAGCAAATGTCTAATCAGCATGTTATTGATAATAGCTTAGAACCATTGAAACTTGATGAAGAAAAGTTGGTACAATGGCTTAAAGAAATGTCTGAAATTGATAATGATATAAATAAGTTACAACTTAATATTTCACAAGCTCAGTTAGACGTAAAAACTTTAGAACTTGAACATAAACACAATCAAGATAAAATCTCTGCATTGAGAGAGAAATCAGCTAAGCATCATCTTGATTATGAAAGCTGTAAATTACGTGCAGAATCATCTTTAGACTTACTCAAAGAAACCCAACAATCTTTTGATGAAATTCTAAATAATATGCCCAAAAATGCGAAAGAAGGTATTTGGCAAGCGCATATTATTCGATTATCTAAAGATATAGAGCGATTGGGGGCGATTAATTTAGCCGCTATAGATGAGTATGAAACGCAATTAACACGCAAAGAGTACTTAGACACACAAAATAACGATTTAATGTTAGCAATTAGTACATTAGAAGCTGCCATTGAAAAAATTGATAAAGAAAGTCGACAGAAATTTAAAAATACATTTGAACAGGTGAACAAAGACTTGAAAAGCCTATTCCCTAAGGTGTTTGGAGGGGGAAGGGCATATTTAGAGTTAACAGGTACTGATATGTTAGATACAGGGGTTACCATAATGGCGCAACCACCTGGTAAAAAAAACAGTACTATTCATCTATTATCTGGTGGTGAAAAAGCGCTGACCGCATTATCATTAGTATTTGCTATTTTCAGATTGAATCCAGCACCTTTTTGTATGTTGGATGAAGTTGACGCACCGTTAGATGATGCTAACGTTAGCCGATTTTGTAATTTGGTTCGAGAAATGTCTCGTACTGTTCAGTTTATTTATATAAGTCATAATAAAATAGCTATGGAAATGGCGTCTCATTTAACAGGCGTAACTATGTTTGAACCAGGTGTTTCAAAAATGGTTGCGGTTGATATTGAAGAAGCTGTTGCTATGGCCGAAATAGTGTAGGTTGAGAAATGGAAGGCGATTTTAGAAATACCCTGATAATCATAAGTGCTGTAATCATTGCAGTAATATTTATTCACGGTTTTATTACTATTAGAAGAAATAAAAATCCGTACAAGCTAAAAGCTACGAATGAGAAAATTGAGCCTATTGAACGTGGGTTTGATGGATCTGGTTTTGATCAAGACGGTGTAAGTAAACCTCGAGTTGTTGGTGATAAACCTGCTTCACCTGCGAGTAGAAGAACACCTGAAAAAACGCCTCTGAAGAAGCCTAATAAAATTGACCCGAGCTTCCCTTCATTTTTTGACTCTGAGCAGTCAGAAAACGCAGACACTCACTCATCAAAAACAACGGCAAAAGTGAGTAGTGAAGAAATAGTTAATGATGAATTTGAATATGATGTAAGTGAAGTTCAAAACATAAAGACTTCATCAGTACATCAAAATAAAGCGACAAACACTGACATTAGTCTAACTGATTCAGGTGCCAAACAGGTAAAATCAAACATTGATGATGTCTCTATTGACGTTGGAGATGATATTGAAGATTTCGATTATGGCGTATCGGACGACTCAGATTTATTTGCCATAAATCAAGAAGTCGTTGAAGAAGTTAAAAAGCCAGAAGTTATTCAAAAGCCTTTATACGAAACACCGATCACTCAGCCTAAGCCAGAACGAGAAAAAATTACAGCAGCAGCTTCTGCTCTTAAGGCTAAAAAGACATCAAACATTACTAAAAAAGAAGCGATTAAACGTAACCAAATTGAATTGAATTTTGGTGATCCTATCGACACATCTAATATGCCTTCAATGTCAGCGATAGATGAAACAAGTAAAATTGAAAAGCAGAAGAAACTTGAACCTCTTGAACCTGAGGTTTTAGTTATTTCGATTGTTATGCCTGAAGGTCAAGTTATTTCAGGTGCTGAGCTTTTACCAACCTTATTAACTTTAGGTTTACGCTACGGTGATATGGATATTTTTCATCGCCATCAAGACAGCGCAGGAAATGGTAAAGTTACTTTCAGCTTAGCTAATATTATGAACCCTGGTACTTTTGATTTAGACGCTTTAGAAAATTTCACAACGTGTGGTTTAACTTTCTTTATGACATTACCTAATGCTGGCGATGCGTTTGAAGTTTTTGGACACATGATTGGTGCAGCTAAACAAATATCAGTAGAGTTTGGTGCTCAACTACTCGATGACAAACGTAGTGTAATGACAAAACAAACAGAGCAACATTACATAAGTAAAATCAGAGAATTCGAAAGAAAAAATCGTATTGCTGTTTCTGAGTTGAATTCTAGAAGCTAATACGAAAAACAGTTATTTATTGGGCTCTATGCTTTACACTTCCAAGATATTATTTATGGAACCGTAAAGTTTTATAGAGCCTTTTTTATTTTTTAATATTGAGTAATCGTCGTTATCATTATGTCAAATAATCAGCTAGCCATTCGTGTAGATGAACTACACACCTTAATCAATAAATATAACAATCAATATTATGTATTAGATGAGCCTAGTGTTCCTGATGCAGAATACGATAGATTAATGAAAGAGCTAATCTCGATTGAGACAGAACATCCTCAACTAAAAAAAGTAGATTCTCCTAGCCAAAAAGTGGGGGGAGCAGCTCTTAAAGTCTTTACACAAGTTACTCATCAAATACCTATGTTGTCCCTTGATAACGTGTTTTCTCAAGACGAATGGAATGGTTTTGTAAAACGGCTACATGATCGACTTGGAACAGCAGATGATTTGAAAATTTGTGCTGAGCCTAAGCTTGATGGTTTGGCAGTGAGTTTACGCTACGAAAAAGGTATTTTAGTTCAAGCGGCTACTCGAGGTGATGGTGCTACAGGTGAAAACATCACTGAAAATGTAAGAACCATTAAATGTATTCCATTACGCTTAAATGGTGATAACTATCCAGATATTATTGAAGTTCGTGGCGAAGTTTTCATGCCAAAAGCAAGCTTTGAAAAGCTTAATGAAAATGCCATTAAGAAAGGTGAAAAAACTTTCGCTAATCCAAGAAATGCAGCAGCAGGGAGCTTAAGGCAACTCGATTCAAAAATTACTTCGCAACGTAACTTAGCCTTTTACGCATACGGTTTAGGTTTTGTAGGAAATTTTGTTGATGAGCAAGCGGTGGAAAATACCCACTGGTTATCTAACTCTCATCACCAACGCTTATGCCAAGTTAAGGCATTAGGTTTACCTATGTGCCCTGAAGTGAGATTGCTTGAAAATACCAACGAATGTGAGAACTTCTATCAAGATATTTTAAATAGCCGATCTGATTTATCTTATGAAATTGACGGTACAGTACTTAAAGTGGACGATATTTCACTTCAGCAGAAATTAGGTTTTGTTGCTAAAGCCCCACGCTGGGCGATGGCATATAAATTTCCAGCTCAAGAAGAATTAACGGTATTAGAAGACGTTGAATTCCAAGTAGGTAGAACAGGCGCAATAACACCTGTAGCACGCTTAAAACCAGTATTTGTTGGCGGTGTAACAGTAAGTAATGCTACTTTGCACAATCAAGATGAAATAGACCGTTTAGGTATTAAAATAAACGATACTGTTATTATTAGAAGAGCAGGCGATGTTATACCTCAAATTGTTAGTGTTGTTCTTGATAAACGTCCAGAGAATGCGAAAGTTATTGAGTTTCCTAGTACATGTCCAGTATGTGATTCATCAGTATTTAAAGCTGAAGGTGAAGCTGTTTTACGATGTACAGGCGGACTATTTTGTGGAGCACAACGCAAAGAAGCTATAAAGCACTTTGCATCTAGAAAAGCTATTGATATAGACGGTTTGGGCGATAAGCTAGTTGAGCAGTTAGTTGATGAGAAGCTTATTGCGACAGCGGCTGATTTATTCAGATTAACTGAGTTAAGCGTTAGTACCCTTGAGCGCATGGGACAAAAGTCTGCTGCTAAGTTAATTGCAGGCATGGAAAAAGCCAGACACACAACACTGCCTAAATTTATCTATTCATTAGGTATTAGAGAGGTAGGTGAAACCACAGCAAATAACTTATCTCATCACTTTTTAACTTTTGATGCTTTGAAGAATGCTGATGAAGAAGCTTTACAACAAGTGCCAGATGTTGGTGTTATTGTTGCGAAAAATATACTTGAGTTTTTTAAACAAGAACATAATATTGAAGTGGTTTCAGACTTAACCTCTTTTATGAGTTGGCCTGAAATAAAAACTTTAGCCGCCGATGAGCAACCGTTATTAAATAAAACTTTTGTTTTAACGGGCACCTTAAGTCAAATGGGGCGTAATGAAGCTAAAGCCGCTTTACAGTCTTTAGGTGCTAAAGTTTCAGGCAGTGTTTCTGCTAAAACTGATTATTTAGTCGCTGGCGAAAAAGCAGGTTCTAAATTAACTAAAGCACAAGATCTTGGTGTTGCAGTGCTAACAGAAGATGAAATGATTGACTTACTTAAAGAGAATAACATTACTGATCTTTAAGTTTAAGATGTAAATTTCAGACGAAAAAAAGGCTAAAATAACATGTTATTTTAGCCTTTTTTAATGTCTATTCGTAAAGTGTAATTATCTGGACATAAAATATTAAAACCTTATGTCCTTTATAATTTACTCTTAACGTCTAACTGGAGTTTTCTTGTCTACACTAATGTTTGCAACAATTCTGCGGTTTTCAATGTTAGCAGCTCTAGTGTTAGCTGTGTTTAATAAACGTTCTTCACCGTATCCAACTGCTGTTAATCTATCAGCATCAATACCGTATTCACTTGTTAATAAATTTACTACTGAATCAGCACGTAGTTGAGATAAAACTTTGTTTAATGAATCATCACCAGGAGCTGAAGCGTGACCTTCAATAACAACATTTACAGATTCGTATGTTTTTAAGAAATCAGCAACTTCTTTAACTTTATCAAAATACTTAGGCTTGATAACCGCATTGTTATTATCAAAGTTAATTAGAAGGTTCATTGAAACTTCATCTTCCATGTATAAAGTGCAACCAGTAGCGTCTACTTTAAATTCCATTGGAGAGTCTTTACATTGATCAGTAGCGTCAGCAACACCATCTTTATCTGCATCAGACATAGAAACAGCACAACCTGTAGCGTCTACTTTAGCATTCACTGGTGTGTTAGCACATAAATCGTTAGCATCTGTAACGCCATCTTTATCTGTATCGATCATCGTTGGAGACTTAGTCGCTGCAGCTGCTGGAGTTGATTTAGCATCGCCAAAGAAGTAAGTAAAACCAATTTGAGCTGATATATCATCATAGTACTCATCGAACTGGTAATGTGCTTTAGTTTCAAAGTATACCGCTGTTTTTTCGCTTAAGTAATGTCTGTAACCTAAACCTAAGTTAGCAGATAATTCAGACTCAACAATATCAAGTTCACTAAAACCAGCTACTAAATAGAAGTTTTGTTCTGTAGGGAAGTATAAAACATCCAAAGCGATGCTAGATGAATCTGGTTCATCAAAACCTCTTTTTGTAGAGTCTAGGTTTATGTGGGTATAACCTAATCTTAATTCTGTTGTAGTACTTAAGCGGTAACCTAACTCACCACCAAAACCATCACCATTATTAATTTCAGATGCAGGATCGCTTGTTAATAAACGTCCGTTGTCTGTATGAATATGGTAAAGATGAATACCCGCGTAAGCTGTTCCAACTAGGTCTTCTGCTTTTGGTTGTTCAGCTAAAGCACTTGTAGATATAAATAAAGATGAAATTGCTACTGCAACAGCATTACGTAGAATTGATGTTTTCATGTTTTGTTTCTCTATTAAAATAATTGTGTGGATTGTAGCTAAAATTCTTCCTGTTAACAATATATTTACATTTAAAAGTTCATATTTAAATGTAAATTTGTATGAGTAGCTCGAATTTCTTCATTCTTAAGGTAAAATGTTTATAGCACTAAATAGTGATATTATAGTTAATATATTTATTGAGTTATCTGCGTTAAATCAAATAACTTGTCTAAACAAAATAGCAATAGGGACTTTTTTGAAAACTAATACAAATAAGATGAACTTTTTTTATTTTTTCTCTTTTCTAAAGCAATATAAGAAGGGGGTACTCGTTGTTATTTTTTTGATGGTACTGGAAAGCTTGGTTAGTTTAAGTGTGCCTTGGTTTGCTGGAAAGTTTTCAAAGAGTGTTTTAGAAAACCAAACATTTTTCGATTTTGGCTATAAATGGTTAGCCCTGATTTGGTTATCTTTATTTATTCTTCAGGCTATTTTACGATTCTTCTCCACTTATAAAATTAACTTTATTGGTGCACAAATCTTAACTCAGTTGAGTTGTCGCTTATATGATCATATCCAACTACTCCCTGTTAAATATTTTAATAATAATAAAAAGGGCGAAACACTTGCTTTGCTTAGCAATGATGTAAGTATTATTAGTTATTTCCTCTCAGGAGTTATCACTAGCTTAGTACCATCGTTATTAATATTAACGGGCTCTTTAGTGTTAATGGCTTCAATCAGTTTAACGATTACTATGATCATTATTTGCATGGTGCCAGCGTTTTTCATTTTATTGAAAGTTTTGGGTAAGGGAATTAAGCCATTAACTGAAGATATTGTGCAAGGGCAAGCAACTTCCGTCGCTATTGCGAGTGAGAACTTTGGTGTAATTAAATTAGTAAAAGCCTTCTCTAGAGAGAATGTTGAATCAAATCGTTTTAAAAACAATGCGTATAAAATCCAAGAACTTCGTCGAAAACAACTGAAAATACAAGCTATTTTATCACCTTTAATTCAACTGTTAGTAACATCTGGCGTGTTGATGGTAGTTGTAGTGAGTGCTATACATTATCAAACAGGTAAGTTATCAATGCCTGACTTAATTACTTTGTTAATGTACGGTTTATTATTTGCTAGACCAATGAGTGCTTTAGCTAATTTGTATGGTCAGGTTCAGCAAGCCTTAGGTGCTTCAAAGAGATTAATTAACGTATTTAATATGTCGCCTGAACCTATCGATAATGCAGAAGGTCAGCAAAATATTTCAGGTAATATGATTTCCTTTAAAAATATCAGCTTTAGCTATAACTCAAACGATATTTTACTTAATAATGTAAATATAGATATTAAAGCCGGTGAAACCTTAGTTATTATTGGCCAAAATGGTAAGGGGAAAACAACCGTTTTACACTTATTAATGCGTTTTATAGAGCCTTCTACTGGAGTTATTACTATTGGCGATACTAATATTAATGAGATAAATTTATCGGTATTAAGGAAGTACATAGGTTTTGTTTCACAAGATATTGCTTTATGCGATGGCACGATAATGGACAATATTGCCTATGGTTACCCGCAAGCTACAAAAGAAGAAATTAAAACTGTAGCTATTAAAGCTGGAGCCCACGAATTTATTAATGAACTCGAATTGGGGTACAAAACGCAAGTAGGTGAAAATGGTGTTTTACTTTCAGGTGGACAACGTCAACGATTATCTTTAGCCAGAGCATTGCTGGCTAAGCCATCAATATTATTGCTTGATGAACCTACCTCTATGATAGACAAAGAAGGTAAACAAGATTTTAATTCTCAACTTGCCACGTTGCTAAAAGACCAAACAGTTATCATTGTCACTCATGAGAAACATTTAGCTGAGATAGCTGATCGAATTGTAACTATTGATAATGGAAAACTAGTTGAGGTTAATTAACAATTAGCCAACTTGAACTCAGGTTATTTAACTCAAGTTATATTGTAAAAGGGCTGTTCGGTTTTATTTACCAAAGCCCTTTAAACCAAGTCCAAATGCCAAAAGAAAATCCAGGTAATAAATCTATTCCTAGTGCTGACTTAATTAAATACAGCACAAGTAAGCCAAGTGCAGCACAAAACATTAAGAATAGTGATGAAAATACAGCTGAAGTTACTAACGATAAGCGTTTTTCTTGGCGTGATAATTCACGATGATTTCGTCCAACAAGCAATACATAATAAAATCGCCATCGATAAAATGGAATTTTAAAGGTACCACGTTTATCAACAGCATGATTTCCCCAACTTCTTGAGCCAATAGCCGTCATTAGGTTTGTAAGCTGCTCATCATCAAAACTTTCAGCAACACTTTTAGGCATACGGGATAATAAGTTTTTTATAACAGGATCGTTTTTGACACTGCGTTGGGGCGTATTTGATTGGGTATTATCTGATGATGTTTTCAATGCCGTTCCTTGATTTTAAACGCTTACTATTGATGTAGAGTTAAGTTTTTATCTAAATAAATAACATGTATAAATAAGTTAGTATTGGAAAAGGGATGAGTAAAGTAAAAATAAAGGCTTCGCACCATTCAATCGTTCGATAAAAATTATACCAACCACGCGATTTTGCTTTTTTAGAGGGTAAGTTTTTAAAGAAAAAAATGAATGAAGCTAAAACCAACATCTGCAAAGCAAAAAATACGATAAACAGAGCTAACCAAACAAGCGGTGTAGGTGTAGATAGCTCTATTTGATTTTGAAGTATAAGAAAAAGGATAAAACTAAATAAGCTCCATTGTAATAATCGCCAGCGTTTATTCCAAAAAATAGTAGCTGCTTGATTAAAAATGTGGGGCGTTAACAAATACTTCATAGACTGTTTTAGTGATTACCTTATCGCTTTATATAAAATTTTGATAAAGCTAGTATAGCTAAATTCTTCTTTAAGATGCAGTTTTCATTCACTATTATTTTGTTCTTATTTTTTGTAAATCAGTTGTTATATTAGAAGGTTTTCCTAGTCTCTCTTATTAAGAACATTTGTTAAAAAGACCAATGAATAATACTTAACCTCAACTCGGGTTAATGGATTTAATAACTCATTAATTTATTAAACTATCTTTTAGCTTTATCAAGATTAAGAACATAAAAGGCCTTAATTCTCTCTCAATGATGAAATTTATGTGATTATCAAGGCATTTTTATAAAGCAATAGCTGGCTATTGGGTGTAAAAATACGGTTTTTTATTTCTGATAAAAACCAAGTGCCTGCATCCATGCAGGCACTGTAGATAGGCGCTTAAATAGCATTATTGAGTAAAATAGCTTAGCCCGAGCTGAGGTTACTTAGTACCTTTTTCACTGGTTATCTCCATTTTAGTCATAATATTTTTTGACATGAATTGTGAAGGTTTTGTGATAGTTCCGTGATGCTAACGAGATTGTTTTCTTTCATAATTATTTTCTAGATGTTAATAACCAAATAAAAATTGCTAAGTTATTCGTTACTATATTTGGCCTAATCTCAGGATAAAGGTCTTTGTAAATTATTTATAATGACTTCCCCATAAGTAATGTTAGTTTAACTTATCTAAATGATTTTATAGCAACTAGTAATACAGACTCTTGAATTTGTATTGATAATTTAAGATTTTTAATCTGTTAAATTATGTAGATCAATATATTACAACCTTGAGGAGTTTGCATTTAAATCAAATTATTTTGTTTTTTACGAAAGTATTTCTTCATTAACTGGTTCATATGACTCAGGTACCGAGAATAATAGTGATCTTATGTCGATGACTCCGACTTCTTCTGCAGAGAATAAAGAGTCACATAACATTAAGAATAAGGTTGAATAGAGTGCAATGCATTGGTTCATTCAACATAAGTTGACTATTACACGGGTTATAATAGCGCTAAAGAAAAACTGCGAATGATGAGTAGATTTTCTTATTAATGATCGAAGGATTACCAAATGGATAACATTTTGGTTGTTGAAGACGAACAAGATATAGCCGATTTAATTAAATTAAATTTAGAAGAATTATCATTAGATGTTACACACAGTTTAACTGGGGAAGGGGCTTTGGAGCTAACATCAAGTAACAATTACGATGTGATACTCCTTGATGTAATGTTACCTGGTATTTCAGGATTAGATGTTTGCCGACAACTACGCGAGAGAAAACCTGAACAAGCTATTTTAATGGTTACATCGCGAGACTCTGAAATTGATAGAGTATTAGGTTTAGAATTGGGCGCTGATGATTACATGACAAAACCCTTTAGCGTAAGGGAGTTACAAGCAAGAGTTAGAAGTTTATTAAGAAGGGCTCATTTATTAAGTAACGCACAACAAGCGGTTGAACCTGATGAATGTTTAAAAGTTGGGAATTTACAAATAGATCATCTTTCACATAAAACAACATTAGCAGGAAAAGATTTAGATTTAACCTCAACAGAGTACGATTTACTTTTATATTTAGCATCTCACCCAGAACAAGTATTTTCTCGTTCTCAGTTATTAAGTTCTGTTTGGGGATATCATCATAGTGGATATGAACATACGGTAAATTCACATATTAACCGTTTAAGAAGTAAAATTGAAAAAGATGCGACTAATCCTGAAATTGTACAAACAGTATGGGGGGTTGGTTATAAGTTTTGTAAACAAGGCGTAAGTGCATGAAGTTATCATTATATCAACGGCTTTCATTATCATTATTTGGCGTATTTATCGCTATTGTTTGTGTGTTTTATTTTTGGTCTCAAGAGGTTGAAAAGAATACACGTTATGAATCAGAACAGCAGTTACATCTATCGTTAGCTGCAAATCTGGCTAGAGATAACCCTTTGTTACAACAAGGGGTATATGATTACGCAGCTCTTAAAAACCTGTTTCATACTTTAATGATTTTAGGCCCTGCTTTTGAATTCTATTTTCTTGATCCACAAGGAAATTTGTTAACACACTCTATCGACAGTTCACTGATAAAAAGGAAGAAAGTTGATTTAATTCCTTTAATCCAGTTAACAAAAAATCAAGTAAGCCTTCCTGTTTACGGTGATGATCCTAAACATTCATCACGTAAGAAAGTGTTTTCTGCATCTCCCGTATTTAACGGAACGCAACTGCAAGGTTATTTGTATGTCATTGTAGCAGGAGAGCAATATGAATCTGCTTATACTAAACAACAAGAGAATAGTCAGATGGAACTTTCTTTAGTATTTTTTGTAGTGGCGTTACTGTTTTTATTTATGATCATGTTGGGTTTGTTTAGATATTTTACTAATCCTTTACGAAATTTAATTGTTGATATAAATGCTTTGAAATCAGTTAATTTTGACCGTTCTCAAGTGCAACTTCATTCATGGATGGATAACAGCCAAAACGAGGTTCATCAGCTAGGAACTGTATTTCATGAGATGGTTGAACAAATAAACGATCAAATTGAAAAGCTTAAACAAACTGATATTCACCGTAGAGAGCTTCTAGCCGACATTTCTCACGATTTAAGAACGCCTCTTGCTTCATTACAAGGTTATATGGAAACCATTGCCATTAAAGGTGATTCGATAGATGAAGAAGCTCGTGGAAAGTTTATGCAAACAGCGCTTAAAAACTCAAATCAATTAAAAATGTTAATTGACCAAATATTTGAGCTAGCGCATTTAGAAGGTGGACAAGTTTCAATTAATTTAGAAAGCTTTAATTTAACCGAGCTTTTGTATGACGTGACGGCTAAGTTTCAACTTAAAGCTGATGCGTTGAATATTAGTATCAGTATTGTTCCAGAATTTTCATCTATTCAGGTTTACAGTGATATCGGTAAACTAGAAAGGGTATTAAGTAACTTAATTGATAATGCATTACGTCATACACCTGAGGGTGGAAGTATCCAATTAGAGATTTCAGAGGTAAATAATGACCAATGTTATTTAGTTGTTAAAGATAATGGAACAGGCATAAAAGCTGAAGAAATAGCCTATATTTTTGATGCACGTTATCGTGCGAGTAATGCTATTCAAAGTGAAAACAAACATGCGGGCTTAGGCTTGGCAATTACTAAAAAGTTATTAGAGTTACTGAAGTGTGAAATAAGAGTACAAAGCCAATTAGGTCAAGGTACATCTTTTAGCTTGAATTTAAAAACCCATTAATAATTTTGATAGTTGAGGTAGGTGAGCCAGGGGTTTTATTGGTTCACTTTTTGTTAGAGATAAACAAAGTGATTGTTCTTTGTTTATCTCTATTTTTTTAAGTGAGTTCTGATATTAACTCTTTGAACTTAAGTCTTCAGAATCAAAATCATCAACATCTATCGCTGTTTTGCGTCCTATCTCCGTTTTACAAAGTAAGTCAGCTTCTTCTTGAGTAATAATACCCGCAGCTAAAGCTTCTTCAGCCACTAAGTTTAACTTATAGAATGGTAGATACTTACCTAAACCTTTACATGCTTTAGTGTAAATAGGTTCACAAGCAACAATATCTTCTAAGGTTTCTTCTAGTTGCCCCATTGGGAAAGAAGGATCACGTTTCAAATATTGCCACTTACCAATTCTATCTCTCGTTTCACTAGGTGTTTGTAATATTTCAGCTACTTTTTGATCGGTAGTATCTGAAGGTTTTTGTAACCATGTACCTAATGGGAATATGGTGAACCTTAAAAATAACGCAACACCTTTATTAGGGAAGTTAGAAATAAGATCATCTATCGCTTCTTGAATTTTATATAAGCTGTCTTCTAATGCCCATTGAACGAGAGGGAAGTCTTCAATTTGACGACCTTCATCATTATAGCGTTTGAGGGTTGCAGCCGATAAATATAAGTAGCTAAGTACATCGCCCAAACGTGCCGATATACGTTCTTTTCTTTTCAGTTCGCCACCTAATGTCGCCATTGAAATATCTGACAACATAGCAAGGTTTGAACTAAATCTATTGAGTAGTTGGTAATAACGAGTTGTTTGATCGCTAAAAGGTGTTTTTTGTAAACGTGAACCTGTAAATGAAAACCATAAACTACGACAAATATTACTAATAGAAAATCCAATATGACCAAATAATGCATGATCAAAATCGTCTAATGCTTCTTTAGCATCTTCATTTTTAGCTGCAGCTATTTCGGCTAAAACGTATGGATGACAACGAATAGCACCTTGACCATAAATGATCATACTACGCGTTAAAATGTTGGCACCTTCTACTGTTATTGCGATAGGGGCACCTTGGTAGTTTCTGGCTACGTAATTACCTTTACCCATACAAATACCTTTGCCACCATGAATATCCATAGAGTCTGAAACACACTGTCTCATTTTCTCGGTTAAATGATATTTAGCAATAGCAGAAATAACTGAAGGCTTTTCACCTAAGTCAATCGCACCGGTAGACATAGTCGTTACAGCATCCATTAAATAGGCGTTACCACCGATACGTGCCAATGGTTCTTGAACTCCTTCCATTTTACCAATAGATAATTTGAATTGACGTCTAATTCTTGCATACGCACCTGTCGCTAGCGCAAGTGATTTAACACCACCTGTACTATTAGACGGTAAAGTAATAGCTCGACCAACTGATAAACATTCAACTAACATTCTCCAGCCTTGGCCAGCCATTTCAGCACCACCAATAATAAAGTCTAAAGGAACAAATACTTCATTACCTTGCGTAGGCCCGTTTTGAAAAGGAATATTTAATGGAAAGTGACGACGACCCGAAATAACACCTTCTATATCGGTAGGAATAAGAGCACAAGTGATGCCGTAGTCATCTTTGTCACCAATTAAATGGTCAGGGTCTCTTAATTTGAAGGCTAAACCTAATACTGTCGCTACAGGTGCTAAAGTAATATAACGTTTGTCCCAGGTTAGTTTCATACCGAGTACTTCTTTACCTTCAAACTCACCTTTACATACAACGCCAAAGTCAGGAATTGAACTGGCATCTGAACCAGCTTCAGGGCTTGTTAAAGCAAAACAAGGTATTTCCTCACCGGTTGCTAAGCGAGGAAGGTAGTAATTCTTTTGTTCTTCTGTTCCATAGTGTTGTAATAATTCAGCAGGGCCTAAAGAGTTAGGAACACCTACCGTGCTTGCTAGAACTGAACTTACAGATGAAAGCTTTTGCAATACTCTAGATTGTGCGAAAGCACTGAAATCTAAACCACCAAATTCTTTTTTAATGATCATAGCGAAGAATTTTTTGTCTTTCAGGTATTGCCATACTTCTGGTGAAAGGTCGGCAAGTTCATGAGTAACCTCCCAATCATTTGTCATGGCACATACTTCTTCAACAGGACCATTTAAGAAGGCAAGTTCTTCGGCACTTAAACGCGGTTTAGGATAATTATGTAATTTATTCCAGTTAGGATTACCTTTAAATAATTCAGCCTCAAACCATGTGGTACCAGCATCGATAGCTTCTTGTTCAGTCGTCGACATATCTGGCATTATACTTCTAAATATCTTAAGCAAAGGAGCGCTAATATATTCTTTTCTTACACTAGATACATTGAGGGGGATCGCAATAATTGCGAAAATAAACCAACCAATAAAACTAACAATGTCTAAAAATGTTCCAACCGCCATTAAAGTAATAAATGCTAAGCTGAAGGTTGAAAGCGAAGCTCTGTTGTAGGCCATAAATATACAAAGTGCTATGGCGATAACAAACCAAGTGAAAAATTCCATACAATCTCCCCGAATTTATTATGTGTTCTCCAAAGAGGTAAACATAATAGATAGTGTGTAAAACGATTTAAGATAATAGTATTTATATCAATTAAAGTCGCGATAAATTAATAAATAACAACATGATTATTATAGAATAATATTACGCATCAGCATGTTATTATGACGTGCTTATATTTTGCGAGGCAATTACTTTATAATTTATCTGTTTAGCTGATAAGTTTCATCTAGTAATACGAAGCTATTAACTGTTAAGACCAATTAATAATAGTAAATATCATTATTTATACCTAATTTATTATTTTAGCCCATTTTTGTGTTGTGAGGAGTATTAATCATGTGTGAATTATTGGCGATGAGTGCCAATGTCCCCACGGATATTTGTTTTAGCTTTAGCGGTTTAATGCAAAGAGGCGGAAATACAGGACCACATAAAGATGGTTGGGGTATTACTTTTTATGAAGGTAAGGGCTGTCGAAGTTTTAAAGATCCTTTGCCGAGTTCAGCTTCTCCTATTGCAAAGTTGGTGACTGAATATCCCATTAAAAGTGAATCTGTCATTTGTCATATAAGGCAAGCTAATTCCGGTGGCATTAGCTTAGAGAATACACATCCTTTTACTCGTCAAATTTGGGGGCGTCACTGGACTTACGCCCATAATGGACAATTAAAAGATGTTCATAATAAGTTAGCCGTTAAATATCATATACCTGTTGGTGAAACTGACAGTGAGTTTGCTTTTTGCTGGTTGTTAGATCAAATTCATATTAAATATGGTGCTAAACAACCTGATGATATTGAGTTATTTACTTATATCGCTAGTTTAAGCGAAGAGCTAAATAGTCATGGTGTATTCAATATTATTATTACTAATGGTGAATGCCTGTTTGCTTATTGTGATAACAATTTACATTGGATCACTCGTAAGGCTCCTTTTGGGAAAGCCAGCTTAATAGACGCTGAAATGGAAGTGAATTTTAATCAAGAAACAACAGACAACGATATAGTGACGGTTATTGCTACGCAGCCATTAACTAATGATGAAGAATGGCACAAAATGTCTAAAGGGCAGTGGCATTTATTCAAACTAGGTTGCTCAATCGCATGTGGTGAAGAATTAAACAATTAGCTTAGTGGATTTGTTCTGGCTATCGATCTAAAAAGGCGAGTATTTATAAAATACTCGCCTTTTATTTTTACTTATTTAAATGTTATTTATTAAGTTCAGCAACTGGTGCTAACACTTTATGTGTTTCTTTTTGCTTGTCTGGGGCTGAATAAGTTTCTACCGCAGTTAATTGAGCTTCAAATTGTTCTGTTCCACCTTTAGCTTGGTAAAGCCTGACTAATAAGTAATTTAGTTCAGGAGCAAACCAGGCATAAGTTACACGTTCTTTTTCTGTAACTTCTCGTTTTAGTTTGATGGTTTTAACTAAACCGTAAGGCAGCATTAAATCTTCAGTTCCATCGTATTCATAAGCATATTCTCTTATATCTCCTGACGTTCTGATAACAGGATAAACAAAGGTTTTTTGCTCAGGATTTTTAAGTAAATTCAGTCTGTGTTGTAAATGATAACTTAGACTATCTTGGACATTCTCAGGAAATTCTATTGGGAGTGTTTTCTTCTCTTTAATATTTGTACCTGAGTTATTCGCAATATCGTAAGACCATTCATAAAATTTATCTCGGCCTGTTCCTTCACGCGTGTATTTATAATGTTGAGGGATAACATGATTATTTTTTATAGTAACTATTGATTCTTCTGCGCGTTTGTCATCAAAAATCAACCATTCTATATCAGTCGAATAATTATAACGGTAGGTGTTATCAGATAATTTCTCTAACTCTCTAATTGCTGTACCGACTTGTTTTGATTTATGTAAAACAGAATAAGTAGCCTTAAAAGGTGTGACTAATGTGTCAGGAGAAGATAAATTAATTGGATCGAGTAATGGCTTAGCTTCACTGTCTGTTACTGTTTGAGTTGGTTGAGCTAAAGAATGTGAAGATACAGATAATAATAAAATACATGGGTAAAGGTGTTTTAACATTACATTTCCTAAAATGCAGTTTGCTTAAGCCTTGTTTTATAAACAAGAATAAAACATAAACAAAACTGCATCAATCAAATTAAACTATAGCTATTCTTCGCTAGCATAACCTGAAGCTGGAATGATATCACCATCAAATAATGCTTTTTCACCTTGCATAACTACGCGCTTTAAACAACACCACTTAACCACTAATGGATAAATACGGTGTTCTTGTTCGTGTATTCGGCTAGCTAAATCTTCAGCGGTGTCACCATCAAAAACAGGTACTTTAGCCTGCAAAATAACAGGGCCACCATCTAATTCTTCTGTAACATAATGCACACTAACACCATGTTCAGTGTCACCAGCATCAATTGCACGCTGATGAGTATTTAGACCTTGGTACTTAGGCAACAAAGATGGATGAATGTTCAATAATTTTCCTTGAAAATGTTGAACAAAAGCAGGAGTCAATATTCTCATAAAACCAGCAAGTACGATAACGTCTGGTTTATATTGGTCTATTACAGTAATGAGGGACTGATCATAAGCTTCTCTAGAATCAAAATCCTTATGAGATAACGTAGAGGTTTCTATATTGGCATCTTGAGCACGGGTTAGGCCATAGGCTGTAGGGATGTTAGATATAACACCCACTACTTTACCTGGGAAGCCATCAGTTTTGCAGGCGTCAATAATTGCCTGCAAATTAGTACCGCTGCCAGAAATTAAAACAACAATTCGGCTAGTCATTAATGATTAACCTTTATTGATAATAACTTGTTCTTCACCTGCTGGTAAATCGGTGATTGCACCAATATGCCAAGCTTTTTCGCCGTTATTGTTAAGTATTTCAATACTTTTTTCTAGCTCTTGTGCTGGAACAACAATGATCATACCTACCCCACAGTTGAATGTACGGTACATTTCGTGAGTCGTAATATTACCTTTTTCTTGTAACCAGTTAAAAATTTCAGGCCATTCCCAAGTACTTTCGTCAACAACCGCTTGAGCATTTTCTGGTAAAACTCTAGGAATGTTTTCCCAGAAACCACCACCAGTAATATGAGATAAAGCATGAACATTAACTTCTTTAAGTAGAGCTAGAACAGATTTAACATAAATTTTAGTTGGTTCAATTAAATGGTCGCCAATTGACTTTCCATTTAGTAATTCGTTTGTATCTGTATTGTTAACTTCTAACACTTTACGGATAAGAGAGTAACCATTTGAGTGAGCGCCTGAAGAACCTAAAGCAATAAGTTGGTCGCCAGATGCAACGGCACTTCCGTCTAATAAACGAGATTTTTCAGCTATACCTACACAAAAACCAGCTATATCGTAATCACCTGCGTGATACATACCTGGCATTTCAGCAGTTTCGCCACCCACTAGAGCACAACCAGATAAAACACAACCATCAGCAATACCTGAAACAACAGCAGAGGCTACTTCAACATCTAATTTGTCAGTTGCATAATAATCTAAGAAGAATAGTGGTTCAGCACCTTGAACTATTAAGTCGTTTACACACATAGCAACTAGATCAACACCAACTGTGTCGTGCTTTTTCAAATCAATAGCTAAACGTAATTTAGTACCAACACCGTCAGTGCCAGCAACCATTACAGGTTCTTTGTAACCTGTAGGGATTTGACATACAGAGCCAAACCCACCTAAGCCGCCCATAACTTCAGGGCGAGTAGTACGTTTAACGGCACCTTTAATATTTTCAACAAGTGCGTTACCTGCATCGATATCAACGCCAGCATCTTTATAGCTTAGGGATTGTTTTTGTTCACTCACAGTGGAGACCTCAATAAAATTACTAATGGGATGTTTGTGGCGCATATTCTATCAGCGCGAGGGCTTGGTGAAAATCTTTTAATAAATTATTTTAATATCTGCCTAAATATATCAACAATATGTTAATATTTTCACAATTATACTTTTAATTTATTTTGATATGTTTAGATATTGGATTGTTTTTACTCTTCTTTTTTTATGTAAATCAGCTGTTGCGGTTGAAGTAACTGATCTTTTCACCGCTAAAGTTGCTTTAAATTCACAAACACAGAAAGATCAAAACAGCGCACTCAAAGCTGCTTTAGAAGCTGTGCTAGTTAAGGTTTCAGGTGATGATGCAATATTATCAAACGAATTTATAAGGTCTGAAACACCTAGTTACGCAAAATATTTAACGCAGTTTAACTATATTAATGACAATGGTGAAACGCATCTTGTTGCTTCATTTGATGAAACACGTATCACTCAACTGTTTTTTCAACAGAACATTCCATTATGGGGACGACTTCGTCCACTCGTACTTTTTTGGATTGTGGTAGAAGATGGTTATTCGCGCCATGTTATTTCAGAAACTGATGAGTCACCTTTACATGATGAAATTTCTAAAATAGCAGAACAACGTGGTTTACCTGTTGTTTTACCGCTAATGGACTTAACGGATAATCAAAATGTTGAAATTCCTGATTTATGGGGACGCTTTATTGACCCTATAAAGCTTGCGTCTGAACGTTATGCTCCAGAATCAATTGTTATTATAAGAGTTTCTAAAAATAGGAATTCTTATTCTTTAGAAGATGTTACGCCTGAATGTGACATGGAGTGCTTACAAGCAAGTGTTACTATTGATTGGCATATTACTATGACTCAAAGTAATAAAGTTGTAACGGGTGATATTTACCAAGGTTTAGACGAACTTGCCTTAATTAAAAACGCCATGTCAGACATAACCAGCTTTATTTCGAAGAAATATGCCTTAACTACAGAAAGTGATCATGAGTTAATTATTGATGTAGCTAATATTGATTCTCTAGCTAAATATGTTGAAGTGAGTGAATTTCTTGAAAAGCTTTCAGCCATTAGCTCAGTGAAACTAATTAAAGCCGAAGGTAATAACAGACGTTTTTTACTAACATTAATTGGAACTCCTGAAAGTATTTTTGCTTCATTACAGCTCAATAATAAATTAAAACAATACATTGACCCATTAATTGGGCAACGTATTAATGAAGTACCTGTTTTTTATTGGGGAAATGAGTGAAATATACTTCACAATTGAGCTTGTCTGTTCAATTACCCGATGACGAAACTTTTCAAAGCTTTCAAAGTCAGGAAAATCAGCCTGTGGTTATTCAACTACAAGGATTTATTGATCTTCTTGTAAAGCAAGAGCCACATCCTACAGCGTTATATTTGTTTGGTATTAAAGGAGTAGGTAAGTCTCATTTGTTACACGCGAGTTGTGCTTATGCCGAACAGCTTGGTTTATCTTCATTAAACTTGTCTTTTAGTGAACTTGCTCAACTTTCAACAGAGATGTTCGACGGTTTAGAGCAGATAGATGTTATTTGTTTAGATGACATTCATTTAATTGCGGGCAATGATGACTTTGAACGAGCTGTATTTGATTTGTTTAATCGTGTGACTGAGCAGGGGAAGTGTCTTATTATTTCGGGTGATCAGAATGTTGGGAACTTAGATATTAAACTACCTGATCTGTTATCAAGATTAAGTTGGGGCTTAACAGAACAAGTTAAACCCATTCATGATGATGAAAAAATACTAGCATTACAATATAGAGCCGAACAAAGAGGCTTGATTTTAGCTAATGACTCAGCCAAATTTTTACTGACACGTTTATCAAGAGAAATGAGTAATTTGATCAGTGCTTTAGATGAATTAGATAAAGCATCAATTAGAGAGCAACGAAAAATTACTATTCCATTTATAAAAGATATTTTCCCTCATATTGGTTCGTAGTTTTTTAATTACTTTACGAGCTATTGAAGCCAAACATTTAAATTTATAAAGTTTAGAATAAGTCTATTTTTTGGGTAATGGCTTTTCTATAAATATTCCACCTAAGCCGTTTACCGGACGTGTGTTATTAGCTTCTTTAATTTGACTTGTTTTTTCTAGTGAAATACTCAAGTTAGCTTCATCCTTAAATAACAACTCAGGTGTGTTAATCGTACTTGCTGGGCTAATAGCTAAATTATCAATCCAAGTCTTTCCTGATTCCATGGCTATTGGCTCTGGTAAATTATCTATAACGAACTGATAATCTTCAAATTCAGGCAAAATGCGCTCTACAACAAATGCGATACGTGGCTTTATATTTTCTTCACCAATACGTCCACGTTGACCCCAATCAACAATATAATCACTTGCATAGCCACCGGCACCAACATAATTGGTTATGGCAACATCTCGGTCGATATCATATCTAGCTTTCATCATGAAACCATCAAATAGCATGGCGTAATCTTCATTGATACTTGAGTAATTATAAAATTGAGGTGCAGATTCAACAGAAAATAATTCGGTGATATCTGAAGGTGTGTAAGCCTTTTGTACATTAGTTGCCGATGTGCCATGAAAACTTACACTTGCTAAACTGCGCATTTCAGCCCCGTATAGCGGATAAGTAAAACTTAACAATTCGGATTGGATGGTATTTGGAATGGCATCAAGTATTTTTTGACTCTTGTCGATATTAAACCAATAACTTTTGGGAAAATAATCATTAGCGTGTGCCAGTTCGTGATACAAAAGGCTAATAATGCTGTAAACATTTTCTTCTAAATCGCGAGACCTTCTTGTATCTTCAGAAATATAAGTACTTAAATAGTCGTTGTTTTTTACATAACGCCAAGGTATATCAAACTGCAAATCACTACCAAATTCAGCTCTATAATCAGGTGCTTCGTTTAAAGTATCTCGTTCATCTATCGATAACCAAAAGTTATTGGCATCTAAGTAGATAGCGCCTGTAGCAGCCCAATAAAATGAGGGTATAACATCGTAAGATATTACAATCCCCGTGGTTGCTCTAAGCATATTTTTTAAATCGTTGTTTGTGTCATATAAAGTTAGAAATTCTTTAAATCTGTTACCCATCCACTCATGAGAAACAATAACGCGATCCATAATGTCGTCAACACTAGGAGTTGTTGTGTCGTGTGCAATTAAGGGTAAAGTATTTAACGTACATATATTACTCACCGTTATCTCATTGCTGTACAAACACTGTATTAGGTTATTTTTATACTGAGAGTTTTCGTTATAAACAAAAGTATCACTAATTCTTTCATCAAAAATAGCGCCATTTGAAATATCATTTTTATTTTCAATTAAAACAGCAACATTGTCTTTGTAGCTCGAATTTGCATTTGATGCGCTAACTTCAAAGGTTATAAATGTATCTTGTTCTACATCTGGCGCTGTAAAGAAAACGGCTGTTTTACCTGAACTTGATTCTGTAAAACTAACGCTAGGACCTGAAGTTTGTGTCCATGTTATCGAGTTTGTTGTTAGAGCTGAAGCTAAGTTAACTCTTAATGAAACATCTGCACCTTCAGAAACTACATGCCCCAAGCGTGCTGAGATAGCTGATATTTCATTTGAAACATCAAGCTCATGCACACGTGTTTCAGTACTACCTGATTGCGTTGTAAAGGTTACTTCAAATGTATAACTACCTGCACTGGTTGGAGTGAAGGCAATACCTTTACTATTCGGAGTTAAAAACGTAACAGCCTCACCTGAAGTTTGTTGCCAGGAAATGTTAGTTAATTCGGATTGTGGGAAATATAGAAATAAGTCAACGGCTTGGTTAATTGCAATGTCATCATCAAATTCATTGATGTCATTTTCATTTAACACAATTGAACTTGGTGTTGCGCTACTTACTGTATTATTAGCTGAATCGCTACCACCACCGCAAGCAGATAAGAATAGAACAGAAGTACTCAGGAGTAATAAATTAGTAGTCAGTTTCATTAAACGTCCTATTCTGGCTTAGACTGCGGGGATAAGTTATTAAATGGCTAAGCTTTATATAAGTTATATTTAACCTATAAAGTGGTCGATTAGCCATTGTTGAGAAAATTAAGCTTCTTCGTCCTTTTTCTTTCTTAGGCTTAAACCTAATTCTTGGCCTTTAAATTTCGCATAATAAGTACCGCCAAAGAACATTAAACTTGCGAATATTAATTCTATTATTGCCCAAAGGGTATCGTCTGCAGAAACCCATAATGTGGTTAACGAATGTAAAAAATAAATCATTACAATAAAGTTAGACCAAGCATAAGTAAAAGGATTACCTTGAAGCAGTCCTTTTAACGGGAATAGTAAAGGTAAAGTAAAAAAAACTAAAGATAATGTGATGCTTAAACCTTCAGAGGGATTAAGTACTACTAACCATAGCGGCATAAAAAATAGTAATCCAAAATATCCTGTTAAGGCGATATTTTTTAATGTACTAAGGGAAAAGGTTGTTGCTTTTATCATGTTGTTTTTTACTCAATTAAAACAAAGTTAATACGTTTTCTGGAGGCCTGCCAATAACAGCAGATGTAGCATTTGTTACGATAGGTCTTTCAATAAGCTTTGGGGTATTAACCATAGCTTCAATTAGAACTTCGTCACTTGCGCCTTTAAGGTTTTGCTCTTTAAATTCAGCTTCTTTTGTACGCATCATTTCAATAGGTGATATGTTTAGTAAATTAAGCAATTCATTAATTTGAGCTTTATTGAGTGGCGTTTTTAAATATTCTACAACAGTCACTTCTTTTTGTTTTTCTTCAATAAGTTGTAGCGTCTGTCTGCTTTTTGAACATCTAGGGTTGTGGTAAATAGTGTACATAATTAGCTCTTTTAATTTGATTTCAATATTGAATAGCAACAGGCTAAATAGTTAAGTATTTAGCCTGTTTAATTTTATAATCTTTTCAGTTTTTCTTCTTGTTCTCTTAGTTGCAGTATTCTCGCTTTTAGACGCTTTTGAAACAAGGGGGTATCCTTTGAAAATTTAATTCCATTTTGTAACTCGTCTATTGCTTTAGGGTAAATGCCCAATAAAACAAATACTTCAGCCTTTGCCGCATGCATTTGACCTATTTTATCTTGTTTTCTATAAATGGTGGTTAATAAGTCGTATGCAACAAAGTGCTCGGGTTGCGCAATTAATAAATCTTGTAAAACATTGCTCGCTTGATCCAATTGATTTGCTTCTTGCAAAACATTGGCATAGTTAAGAGCCACAATTTGATTGTTCGGCATAAGCGAGTTTAGTCGACTAAGTAAAGTAATAGCTTTATCAAATTGTTTGGTTTCAATATACACATCTGAAAGAACATCTACATAATAAAGGTTATTAGGATCAGCTTGCAGCAAAGTCTCTAATATTTCTCTCGCCTTAATAGCTGATTTATTTTCATAATGAGAAATAGCTAACCCATAAAGTGCCGCCTCTTTGATTTTGTAATCTTCAGTTCTTAATAAATCTTCAAACCTACTTACGTTGGCTTTTGAGTTGTTTTCGTATCGTGCTGTTATTCTTGCCTGAGTTAATTCAAAGGCTAAACTTGGTTTTAGATTAACACTAGGGTAGTTTTGTGCTCTGATCCGAGCGTCTGAAACACGTGAGTCAGGCAACGGATGCGTTAATAACATCGCTGGTACTTTACTTACGTACCTATATTGTTCAGCCATTTTACCAAAAAAGTTAGGAGCGCCTTGCGGATCAAAACCACTATTTGCTAGTAAGGCGATGCCTACACGATCGGCTTCTTTTTCGTTACCACGTGTATAGTTAATACCTGCTTGTTGAGTTAAAGCGAGTGAGGTACTTAATGCTGCCATGCCTAATCCAGGGTTTACCAAAGCGAGTAATATACCACTGGCTATACCTGCCATTGATAAAGATTGAGTTCTGGTTTGTTCTTCGAGTCTTCTCGCTAAATGTCGTTGAGTTACATGAGATATTTCATGTGCAATAACTGACGCTAATTCACTTTCATTGGCTGCTGTGGTTATTAATCCACTATGTATACCAATATGCCCACCGAAGAATGCAAAGGCGTTTAATTCCTTTGAATTAATAATAAAAAATTCAAAGGCGTAATTGACATCATTAGCATTCTTAACAAGTAAATTTCCTAAACTATTAATGTATTCACTGAGTACGGGATCATGCAATATAGGTTGTGATGCTCGAAGTTGTCTCATCATTGCATTACCAATCAGTTGCTCTTTATCTATAGATAAAGCGCTAAATCCGGCTGCACCAATTGAAGGTAATTTATTTTTGCTATCTTGAGCAAATATTGGAGCCGTTGTTAGAGCTAGTGATAGCCCCATCGATAATATTAATTTTTTTGTTTTTAACATACTTATAATTAATTTTTTTGATTTAAGATTTAGACTCGTAATAAATATTAAAATCAATAACCTCTAGTAATATGTAGAAATAACAGCGCACCTTTAATTTATACCTTACATAACTAGGTATTAATGCACAATAATATCAAAATAAGTGAAAACTTGTTGGTGTAATTATTCTTAACTTATTTTGTAAATAAACTGCTTATACATGTATTTGAAACTAAACCTTTTAGCAGTATTTACATAACTTTTATTAAATACTAATCTCAAAACATAGTGTAATAATGAGTAGACCTTGTAAATTGTCTTTTTGTTACATTTCATTAGCTACAATTTAAGACAATTAGTTTGAACTCTTGATAAACACAGTTGGAATATAATTTGTTGATTTAAAGATACTTTCTACAGCAAACAATATAATCCAAGTTGTTAAATAAGTTTTACTTCTTTTATGTCAAAATTTAGTTTATTTGCATCAGTTTTATTAACGACAAATATGTTGATAACAATAAAAATAATGCCAAAATGGAATTAAATAAAAAATTAAGAAATAGTTACTTATTTTGAATGTAGGTTTAATTATTTATATATCCGATAAGTCTGTTATATGTTAACTTTTGTCATTGTTTTTAAATCAATTTCTCTATACTTTAAAGAGCCTTTTAAATATAAAGTTAAAGGAGGTAAGTTAGCGTTTATGTTACACAAATACGATGCAACAAATGAAAAGTGTCCACTTCCTTTAGTTAAGATGCGCGTGATTTTAAAAAAAATGCAAACTAATGATAAATGTTTGATTAGTATTGCTGATAAAGGTTCAAAAAATGATATCCCTAAGTATTTAACTCAAGCAGGATATCCATTCTCAAGTACAGTATCAGCTAGTGGTATTGTCGAATTACTGATAGAAAACAGGTAAATTTATTTATGGTTCAACTTTTCACTAATTGGTATAAACGTCACTTTTCAGATCCAAGTGCTATCGCATTAGTAATGGTTTTAATTAGTATTTTTCTATTCGTCTATTTTTTTAGTCATCTATTAATGCCTGTTTTTGTGGCTATTGCTATTGCATTTTTACTCGATTTACCCGTAAATAAATTACAGAAGATTGGTGGCTCGCGTACAGGTTCAGTTAGTATTGTTGTATGTGCCTTTGTCACTTTAACCCTAATGACTATGCTAGGTTTAGTACCGGTGATGTGGCAACAAACGAGTAATTTAGTGCAAGAATTTCCTCATATGTTATCTGAGGGGCAAACGTATTTATTAACGTTACCTGATAAATACCCGGAGATTGTAACGCCTGATCAAATTGAAAGTATGATCAAAATGGTGAACGAGAAACTAATAGAATGGGGTAAAGTTATTTTAAAAGCTTCGTTAAATTCTATTTCTGACTTAGTCGCTTTAATGATTTACCTTATTCTTGTGCCTTTAATGGTGTTTTTCTTTTTGAAAGATAAAAAAGCATTACTGCTAAATATCACTAAATTCTTACCTAAAGACAGAAGAATGGCGTTGCAGGTGGGTAATGAAATGAACCAACAGATCATGAATTACATCCGCGGTAAGGTTATTGAAATACTCATTATTGGTATAACCTCAACTGTAGCCTTTATATTCTTAGGTCTTAATTATGCGGTATTACTTGGTGTGTTAGTTGGGTTGTCAGTACTTGTACCGTTTGTAGGGGCGACTATTGTTACATTGCCTGTTGTGCTTGTAGCTTTATTTCAGTTTGGAGTATCGGCTGAGTTTGGTTATGTGATGTTAGCTTACGGTATAATTCAAGTGCTAGATGGTAATTTATTAGTACCTTTATTGTTTTCAGAAGCTGTTAATTTACATCCCGTTACTATCATTATCGCGGTAATCTTCTTTGGCGGATTATGGGGATTTTGGGGCGTGTTCTTTGCTATACCTTTGGCGACGTTAGTTAAAGCCATTTTGAACGCTTGGTCTTATACTCAAACTGAGTTATTAGAAGAGAGTAAAGAAAGTCATGTTGTGTAATTGAGGCATGGCTTGAGTAATATAGCTAATAGTGAACTCTTTTAGTTAACACTCAAATATTTTTTGGATTCCTAATTATTTATCATGCTGGATACAGCAGTCATTTTATGAAATGACTGCTGTGTTTAAGTTAATGGTTACGTGCTATTAGAGTAAGATTCTTTTATATAAAATCATGCTTCACCTACATGAGTTCATTGTGGTTAGTTTAACCTCTAAACTAATATGTATGATGATTACCAAAATAAGGAAACAATGTGCAGTTTAAAGGGGAGCCATTGAGCTAAAATTTGTTTTAATATAACATTCACTTATCAAATAAGAGCAATAGATTTTGCTTTTCTAATCTTGTTTATAATAGTCTTCTAATACCAATGAAAAAATTATTTAGTTTATCCCTTATTGCCCTTTCTAGCGGTGTTTTAGCTGATGGTGCGAACTTAGAGCATTTTGTTGTATATGGTAAGCAATCTTACTTAATAGGTAATTCATTATCAGCGTCACAGGGCGTTGTAGGATATGGAGATATAGATCAACGACCTATGCTAAGGGCTGGCGAAGTCCTCGAATTTGTTCCTGGAATGGTAGTAACTCAACATAGCGGTTCAGGTAAAGCCAATCAGTATTTTTTACGTGGTTTTAACCTTGACCATGGTACAGATTTTAGCGTTAGCTTGGATGGCATGCCTGTAAATATGCGCACCCATGGTCATGGCCAGGGCTATACCGACTTAAACTTTATTATTTCTGAATTTATTCAACAAATTGATTATCAAAAAGGTCCATATCAAGGTACGCAAGGTGACTTCTCTACTGCTGGTTCCGCTAATTTTTCTTTAATGTCGATTATTAAGCAACCTTTAGCAAAAGTTGAATTAGGTGATAATGGTTATCAACGTATTGTGGTTGGTAACAACTTACTGATTAATAAAGGTAACTTAGCTTTTGGAGCTGAAATTCAAAGTAATGATGGGCCTTGGACTGATATTAACGAAAATGTAAATAAAAAGAATTTATTTACTCGTTATCAGCATGTTGTTGCGGGTGGATTATTAAATGTGACTTTGTTGGGTTATGACAATAGTTGGAATTCCGCAGATCAAATTCCTGAACGTGCAATTTCTTCTGGCTTTATAGATGAATTTGGTTCTATAGATACAACCGTAGGTGGTGAATCAAGCCGCTACAGCTTGTCTATGAACTGGCAAAACTCAGATTGGATACTTTCGGCTTATGCAATAGCAAGTAAGTTAGATTTATTTTCAAATTTCACTTATTACTTAGATGATCCTGTAAATGGTGATCAATTTGAACAAGTAGATGATCGCAATATATACGGTGCAAATATTACTAAAATAATTAATACCAATATTGGTAATTCACATTTACACCATAAAGTTGGTATTGATGTTCAATATGATGATATTTCTGAAGTGGGTTTATATAAAACTAAAGAGAGAGAACGTTTATCTGCGATACGTACCGATGCTGTTAATGAATATTCAGCTAGCTTATTTTATACTGTAGATGCCTATTTAGACGATAACTGGATCTTAAATGGTAGTGTTCGACATGATTTTCTTTCTGTAGATGTGGATAGTGATTTAGCTGTAAATAGTGGTAATGCGAATGATCATATAACCAATTTTAAAGCAGGACTAAGTTATGTTATTAACGACCAGTGGCAGGCTTATACCAACATAGGTCAATCTTTTCATTCGAATGATGCTCGTGGTGTCGTCATCAATGAAGATCCTACTACAGGTGAAAGTGCAGACCCCGTTGATTTATTAGTGCGTGGTCAAGGCGGCGAATTTGGCTTTAGAGTATCTTCTCTGAATGAATATAATGCATCGCTGTCATTTTGGTATTTAGAAAATGATTCTGAATTAGTGTTTGTTGGCGATGCAGGAAATACCGAAGCAAGTAGAGCATCTGTTCGTAAAGGTGTCGAGTTTGCGAGTAATATTTGGTTAACTACTTTCCTTACTGCTGATGTTGAATTAGCAATGACTCATTCTCGTTTTAGTGAAGACGCTGATGACGAAGGAAATTATATTGACGGTTCGTTACCGTTTGTTGCTAGTGTGGGACTTAACTGGCAATACAATAGAGAATTAAAAACTAATTTACGTATTCGTCATTTTGGCAAACGTACTTTGGATAGCTTTAACGAGAATCAATCAAACAGTTTTACTGTTGTTAATGCAAATGCAGAATATGAGTTAGATGACTGGAAGTTTGATTTATCTATGCTTAATTTATTAGACAGTAATCATCATGACATTGATTATCTTTATACAAGTAGATTGTTAGGAGAAGCGCAAGAAGGTGTTGAAGACAATCATTATCATCCCATTGAGCCACGAACAATACGTTTAGGCGTAAGCTATTTATTTTAATTGAAGTCTTTGCTTTAACGAACTATTACTGTGTTGTCGCATAGTAATAGTTCATTTATCAAGAACGCTGTATTACGAAAGCTTTGAGTGTTCATAAAAGTAATGACTTCAGTTAATGTGGCATATCTAATACCATAAGGTTAATATTCTTTGCCCTGAGTTAATTGAAGACTTTTTACCTAACAAAGCTAATACATTACTCGCTTACTACTCACTTATAGAAAGTAAATCTTCTGATTTTTTTGTTTCTAAATCTACACTTGTTTTTCCGTGTGGAACTGGCTTTTTAGTATCAGGATTAACTCTTACAAAAACAATATCATCAGCCATGCAGATAACTGATTTAGTGGCTTTATTTCTTACAATACAAGTTACTGTAATAGACGTCCTACCTATTTTCTTCGTTTCTAAACCAAACTCTACAACATCGCCTTGTATAGCTGGAGACTCAAAAGATATTTCACCAATGTGTTTCGTTACCAAGCAATTTGTTTCTAATTGACAAATAGCATAAATTGCAGCTTCTTCATCAATCCATTCTAATATTCTGCCACCAAATAATGCATTGGCATAATTTAGGTCATTTGGCATGATCAGCCTTCTAGATAAAAATCTCACTTATTTTCTCCTTAATATTCAATTTGATATCAGTATAGCGGTTGTTTGCAATTTGTTTGTTATCAAATATCAAAAGATTGGTATTAATGAATATAGTATTTATTAGAGGGAGTAGAGGCTGACGTTTGAGGTGAGTTAACTCTATTAAAAGGGGGCTGATGTGAAAATATGAGCCGAGTAACTTTAGTTCACTACTTAATTAAAACATCATAGCGAAATTAAAAAAAAGGCTAAGTCATACAACTTAGCCTTTAGATGTTCTTAATTTTTATTAACTCGCGAGTTAATTAGTCTAGTTCAGCAATAAAACTAATAGCGCGACCAATATAAGAAGCCGGAGTCATAAGAGCTAATTCATCTTTAGCTGACTGAGGCATATCTAATGTAGCGATAAACTCACGCATTGAATCAGCATTAACACGTTTTCCACGCGTTAATTCTTTTAGTTTTTCGTACGGCTTTTCAATACCGTAACGACGCATAACCGTTTGAATTGGTTCTGCTAAAACTTCCCAGTTCTTATCTAACTCGTCTAATAACGCTTGCTCGTTAACTTGTAACTTACTGATGCCTTTTAAAGTCGCACCGTAAGCGATTAATGCATGACCAAAACCAACACCTAAGTTACGTAAAACTGTAGAGTCAGTTAAGTCACGTTGCCAGCGAGATACTGGTAATTTTTGCGCTAAGTGACCTAAAATCGCATTAGCAATACCTAAGTTACCTTCTGAGTTTTCGAAATCAATTGGGTTAACTTTATGAGGCATTGTTGAAGAGCCAATTTCGCCAGCAATTGTTTTTTGTTTAAAATGACCAAGTGCAATATAACCCCAAACGTCACGATCGAAATCGATTAGGATAGTGTTAAATCTTGCTACTGCATCAAATAACTCTGCAATATAATCATGCGGTTCAATTTGTGTGGTGAACGCATTCCAAGTTAAACCTAATGAAGTAACAAATTCGTTTGAAAACTGGTGCCAATCAACTTCAGGGTAAGCAGAGATGTGGGCATTGTAGTTACCAACAGCACCGTTAATCTTACCTAACATTTCTACTGCAGCAATTTGGTCTCGTTGGCGTTTTAAACGTACGTAAACGTTAGCCATTTCTTTACCCATAGTACTAGGTGAAGCAGGCTGGCCATGTGTACGACACATCATTGGCATTGTTTGGTATTCAACAGCTAGCGCTTTTATTTCTGCTAAAATTTCATCCATAACAGGTAATAATACGGTAGTGCGACATTCAGTTAACATTAAACCATGAGATAAGTTGTTAATATCTTCAGAAGTACAAGCAAAGTGAATAAATTCTGTAACCGCGTTTAATTCTGCGTTATCAGCTATTTTATCTTTTAAGAAATATTCAACCGCTTTAACATCGTGGTTTGTTGTGGCTTCAATTTTCTTGATGCTTAATGCATCTTCTTCTGAGAAGTTGTCAACGATAGCGTTTAAGACAGCATTAGCTTCGCTGCTGAATGCTGGAACTTCAGCTATTTCAGCCGTTTCTGCTAATTTTTGTAACCAACGTACTTCAACAGTAACGCGGTATTTGATTAAACCAAACTCACTGAATATAGGACGTAAGGCTTTAGTTTTGCTGCCATAACGACCATCAACTGGTGATATAGCACTTAATGCTGAAAGTTCCATGATATTTCCCAAATTAAATTAAATAGTAGTTTTTAAAACAACAGCATTAAGCTATTTGTTTTAGTAATGTTTCTGCGCATCCAACTATTTTTGAACGAGCAAATAAAATATTTCGACGCTTACCGCCAACTTGTCTCCATAATACTGCTGAACGTATACCAGCTAATAATAAAGCTCTAATTCTATGTTGATTGATTGGTTGCTTTAAAATGTCAGGTTCACCTGCTACTTGGATTGGTGTACCTAATGGGCTGATGATATCGCTATATATACTGGCAATACTTGAGATAAGGGTTTCGCTATTTATTTCATAGTGAGCTAATTGACGTTCACATTGTTCGATTCTGTCACCAAGGGCAGACATCTTTTTATTGTTTTTGCTTAGTCGGCGCTCTAAAGCTAATAAACTTACAACATATCGCGTAAGTTCAGGATCTTTATTTTTTGATTGATTACCTAAATGTTGAACTAAGGTATTAAGCCCAACTTTTAAATTGGCAAGGTCGTTACCATATACATCTAAAGTACTTGAAGGCGAAGTGTTCATTATGCTGTTAAGCAAGATGGTTAGTTCAGCTTCATCTATTTGGCCAGATCGAGAGAGTTTTTGAACCCAGTAGGCTACTTGGCATATGGCTGCTAATGTGAGAGTTTGTTCTTTCATTATAAATTCTATACTTTCTCTAGTGAGTCTTTTAAAAAGCCATTAACGAATAAGAGTATTTATGATACCGCCACCTAGGCAGACTTCACCTTGGTAAAATACAACCGATTGTCCCGGGGTCACTGAGCTTTGTTGCTCATCAAACATAACTAGGTATTCACCGTTAGCCATAGGAGATAAGTTACAAGCTACATCATCTTGGCGATAACGAGTTTTAACTGTACATTTAATCGGATCGGTTAATTCGTTTCTATTAACCAGATGTAATTGGTTGCCAATTAAACCTTTTGAAAATAGGCGAGGGTGGTTATGTCCTTGGCCAGCAATCAATACATTACGTATTAAGTCTTTTTCAACAACATACCAAGGCTCTTCACCTGAGTTAGCTAATCCACCAATGCGTAAACCTTTGCGTTGTCCTAATGTGTGATACATCAAGCCATCGTGTTTACCAATAACTTCACCTTCAGCTGATTCTATATTACCTGGTTGAGCAGGTAAGTATTGAGCTAGGAAGTCTTTAAATTTACGTTCACCAATAAAACAGATGCCTGTGCTATCTTTTTTATTGTGAGTAATTAAATCAGCTTGTTCAGCTATTTCGCGTACTTTAGGCTTTTCAATATTACCTACAGGAAATAACGTTCTACCTACTTGTTCATGACTTAAGGTATATAAAAAGTAGCTTTGATCTTTGTTATCGTCTAAACCACGCAACATTGCCCATTTACCGTCTTGATATGCGCGTTGCACATAATGACCTGTCGCAATGTAGTCAGCATCTAAATCTTCGCAAGCGAATTCTAAAAATGCTTTAAATTTGATTTCTTTGTTACACATAATATCTGGGTTAGGCGTTCTTCCTGCTTTATATTCGGCAAGAAAATACTCAAAAACATTGTCCCAGTATTCTGTGGCGAAATTAATGGTATGAAGTTTTATACCTAATTTATCGCAAACAGCTTTCGCATCTTCTAAATCTTGAGCAGCAGCACAATACTCTTCAGTATCGTCTTCTTCCCAATTTTTCATGAATAAACCTTCAACCTGATAACCTTCCTGTTGCAATAAATAAGCTGAAACTGAAGAATCAACACCACCAGACATACCAACAATAACCTTGGTTTTTGAAGGCGGTTTGGTAGACAGATCTATATTATTCAATGGAGGTGTTTGTGTTGTAGAGTTTGTAGTCATCAAAAATAAAATCGTAGAAAATAAGGCGCGCAATTATAGCATGTGTACATTTGAGTAAACAGACTAAATATTACTTTTTAATGTGGATAACGGTATTTTTTGCCCTAGTTTTTTATGTAATAAGTAGTCTTCAATACATTCTAAAACCATTGGACTTCTAAGCTCAGCTGTTCTGGCTTTTATCTCTTGGTAAGTAAACCAGTGAGTGGCAAGTATTTCTTCATCTTGAGGAATACCTTGGCTAAGGCTATTAACTTCAATCACAAAACAAAAACGCATAAAATAAAGTTTCAGTTCAGGTCTGTGATAGTAATAAATACCATTTAAATATTGCGGTGAAAGAGCAAGACCTGTTTCTTCTAATATTTCCCTTTCAGTTGCAGCTATTAAATTTTCACCTGACTCAATATGACCTGCAGGTTGATTAAACACATTTTTACCATTTTCTAATTCTTCAACCAGCAGGTATTTATTTTCACATACAATAACAGCTGCAACAGTTGTATTAGGTTTGAATTGATCGTCACCATGATTATTTATTACAGAATTCATTGCATATACCTTTTGTTAGGCAAATTTAAATTAAGCTAAATTCGCCATTCTTTATGTTATTGATATTATATTCCCCAATAGAGTAACGAATAAGTCGTAAAGTAGGAAAGCCTATATGGGCTGTCATTCTGCGTACTTGGCGATTTCTACCTTCTTTTATTGAGATACTTAACCATGTTGTAGCAATGTTTTTGCGTTCTCTTATCGGTGGGTTTCTTGGCCAAATATCAGGTTCTTTAATTACTGAAACCTTTGCAGGCAAGGTTAAACCATCTTTTAGATTTACACCTTTTTCAAGCATTAATAAATCAGCTTCTAATGGTATTCCTTCTACTTGAACCCAATAAGTTTTCTCTGTTTTTTGTTTTGGGTTCGCGAGTTTATGTTGTAATTTACCATCGTTAGTTAGTAGTAATAATCCTTCGCTATCTCGGTCAAGCCTGCCTGCAGCATAAACGTTTTTAACATTAATATAGTCAGCTAATGTTTTACGTTTTTGATCATCTGTAAATTGACTGAGTACATCAAAGGGTTTGTTAAAAAGCACTATTTTGCGTTCAGCCGCCGTTAGCGTTTTAACTGGTTGCTTAGTTGCTTTATTTTGGGACCATTTACCTTGATATTTTGCGTTTTTATTATTTTTATTGGTTTCATTAGTATGAGACTTACGCGGATTTTTTCTTTTATTAGCACTAGGTTGGCTAGTTCTATTTGTTAGTTTTATGGGGTCATTCACGTAATTAATCTCGAATATTTAATTTATGATAGCGATAGCTATATTAAAGTATTTTTAAATCCGATAAAATGTTTGTAATTATTTTAAACGTGAAATGACTCATTTGATTTTCAAATGTTGTTATTTCAAGTCAATCTCGACTAGGACATTCAATGACTAAATCTAAGATTATTTATACTATTACTGACGAAGCTCCTGCTTTAGCAACGTATTCATTACTACCAATTATTCAATCTTTCACTGCATCTTCGAATATTGATGTTGAAACTCGTGATATTTCTTTAGCAGCTCGTATTATTGCTAATTTATCTGATTTCTTACCTGAAGAGCAAAAAGCACCTGATGCATTAGCTGAATTAGGTGAGTTAGCCAAGACTCCTGAAGCTAACATCATTAAATTACCAAATATCTCAGCGTCTATTCCACAGTTACAAGCAGCAATCAAAGAGCTTCAAGCTAAAGGTTATGCTTTACCTGAATTCCCAGAAGATGCAAAAACAGATGAAGAAAAAGCGGTTAAAGCTGCTTACGCTAAAGTATTAGGTTCAGCAGTAAACCCGGTATTACGTGAAGGTAACTCAGATCGTCGTGCTCCTGGTTCTGTTAAACAGTTTGCTAAAAAGAACCCTCATCGTATGGGCGCTTGGGCAAAAGATTCAAAATCACACGTTGCACATATGACTGATGGTGATTTTTACGGTAGCGAAAAATCAGTTACTGTTGCTGAAGCAACAGATGTTAAAATTGAATTTTTTGGTAAAGATGGTTCTGTTAACGTATTAAAAGCTTCTACTCCATTATTAGCTGGCGAAATTATTGATTCTTCAGTAATGAGTTCAAAAGCATTACAAGCATTTTTAGCAGAGCAAATTGCTGACGCTAAAGCACAAGACGTTCTATTTTCACTACATTTAAAAGCAACTATGATGAAGGTTTCTGACCCGATCATGTTTGGTCAATGTGTATCTGTATTCTACAAAGACGTTTTTGCAAAACATGCTGCAACATTTGCTGAGTTAGGTGTTGATGTAAATAATGGTATTGGCGATGTTTACGCAAAAATTAAATCTTTAGACGAAGCTAAACAAGCTGAAATCAAAGCTGACCTTGATGCTGTTTATGTTGATGCTCCTGCGATGGCGATGGTTGATTCTGATAAAGGTATTACTAACCTACACGTACCAAGCGATGTGATCATCGATGCTTCAATGCCAGCAATGATCCGTGGCGGTGGTAAAATGTGGAATGCTGCAGGTAAAGAACAAGATACTAAAGCAGTAATTCCAGATCGTTGTTATGCAACGTTATACCAAGAAACAATTGCTTTCTGTAAAGAAAACGGCGCGTTTGACGTGACAACTATGGGTACAGTACCTAACGTTGGTTTAATGGCGCAAAAAGCTGAAGAATACGGTTCACACGATAAAACTTTCCAAATGACTGGTGCTGGTGTTGTTAAAGTAACTGACGCTGCGGGTACTGTTCTTATGGAACAAAACGTTGAAGCTGACGATATCTTCCGCATGTGTCAAGCGAAAGACTTACCAATTCAAGATTGGGTTAAGCTTGCTGTTAACCGTTCACGTTTATCAAATACACCAGCTATTTTCTGGTTAGATGAGAACCGTGCTCACGATGCTGAAATGATTAAGAAAGTTAATACTTATTTAGCTGACCACGATACAACTGGTTTAGATATTCAAATTTTATCACCAGATGAAGCAACTAGAGTTACATTAAAGCGTTGTAAAGAAGGTCTTGATACTATTTCAGTAACAGGTAACGTTTTACGTGATTACTTAACTGATTTATTCCCAATTTTAGAATTAGGTACATCAGCTAAAATGCTTTCAATCGTTCCATTAATGAACGGTGGTGGTTTATTTGAAACAGGTGCTGGTGGTTCTGCTCCTAAGCATGTTCAACAGTTTGAAAAAGAAAACTACTTACGTTGGGATTCACTAGGTGAGTTTTTAGCATTAGCAGCTTCTTTAGAGCATTTAGCGCAAACTACTGATAACGCTAAAGCACAAGTACTTGCTGATACTTTAGATTCTGCAACAGCTAAATTTTTAGCTGAAAACAAATCTCCAGCTCGTAAGCTAGCGCAAATTGATAACCGTGGTTCACACTTCTACTTAGGTTTATATTGGGCACAAGCACTTGCTGCGCAATCAGACAATGCTGAATTAAAAGCAGAGTTTACTCCTATTGCTGCTCAGTTAACTGAACAAGAAGTAACTATTGTTAAAGAGCTTAACGGTGCTCAAGGTCCAGCACAAGATATCGGTGGTTATTACTACGCTGATGTGGAATTAGCTTCTAAAGCAATGCGTCCGAGTGCAACATTAAACGCTATACTTTCTGCATAATAGCTGTTTAAAATACATACTAAAAAGCTGAGTGTAAACTCAGCTTTTTTTTGCCTGAAATATAGAAATTAATTGAGCCACATTAACAAACTGCTTAAATATAACTGCTGATTAATCCCTTTAATAATCTTTCTAAGATGAAATCACGATCCAGTAAAGTCAAATATTATTGTGGGTGGGTCGATACAGGCCCTTATTAATACTTTTCAAAAGTACGTTACTCTTAAATTATTATTTAAATAGGCAAGAATTATTCAAGGAGGAGTGTTAGTTAATGTGCTTTTTGATTTTTTGGAGATTTAAACAATGTTATATGAAGTTTAGTTATCTTAATAATAAACTTTTGGATAGAGAAAAGTCAGGAGGAATAAAACCTAACCCTTAAAGGCCTTATTCCCCCTATAACTTAATCTTCAGTAGGTTCGATATCTGTTGGGGTAATACTTGCTGCATGATGGCCTTTAGGCCCTGCGTCTATTTCATAATTAACGTCTTGTCCCGCTTTTAACGTGCGGTAACCTTCCATCTGAATAGTCGAATAATGAGCAAATATATCTTCGCCACCTTCTTCGGGGCGGATAAAACCAAAACCTTTAGCGTTGTTAAACCATTTAACTGTACCCTGAGCCATACTTCTACATCCTTTTTTTAAAAATCAACTAGGTATATACTTGTCTTTCTTAAGCACCTTAAAAATTAAGCTGTGATTAAATTACCATCACACTTAAATCCTAGAATACTTTGATTATTAGTCAAGTTAAATTTCACTATTTTTTAACATGATTAAACATTAAAATAGTATTAAAAATTGCAGCAAAATTATTATCTACAGGCTAGTATATAAATATGAGTAAATGGAAAGAGCTTACGGACAACCAAGAGCTACTTGAAGAAATTATTGAAATTGATAATGTTAAACCTCCGATGTATAACGTTATATTGTTAAATGATGATTATACGCCTATGGACTTTGTGGTAGAGGTATTACGACTCTTTTTTAATATGGACTCAGATCGAGCTACAGATATCATGCTTGATATACATTATAAAGGTAAGGGGAGTTGTGGCACATTTACTGCAGAAATTGCAGAGACCAAAGTAAGCCAAGTTAGTAGTTATGCTAAAGAACACCAGCACCCATTAAAGTGCACAATGGAAAAAGTGTAATGCAGTATGTTTTTGACAGTGGAGTAAAGTATGCTAAATAAAGATTTAGAAAGTTCATTAAACTTAGCTTTTCGTCAAGCTAAAGATTCTCGTCACGAATTTATGACGGTAGAGCATTTATTACTCGCATTATTAGATAATCCTGCCTCAATAGAAGCTCTTACAGCTTGTGGCGCGGATATTTCCCAATTAAGTAAGGAATTACTTAGTTTTATAGGAGAAACAACTCCTGTCATTCCTGAAAGTGAATTAGAAAGAGAAACACAACCAACATTAGGATTTCAACGCGTGTTACAACGTGCTGTTTTTCATGTGCAATCTTCAGGTAAAAGCGAAGTTAATGGCGCTAATGTACTTGTGGCTATTTTCAGTGAGCAAGAATCCCAAGCAGCCTATTTTCTTAAAAAATTAGATGTGACTCGCTTAGATATCGTTAATTTTATTTCTCATGGTATTTCTAAAATTGAAAGTAATGAACCTTTGCATTCAGCAGAAGATGTTGATCAAAAGGTTGAAGAAGAAGCACGTACGATTGATAACTTTGCCGTTAACCTTAACGAAGAAGCCTTAAAAGGCAATATTGATCCGCTTATCGGCAGAACTGATGAATTAGAGCGAACACTTCAAGTGTTAAGTCGTCGTCGTAAAAATAACCCGTTGTATGTTGGGGAAGCAGGTGTTGGTAAAACGGCAATAGCTGAAGGTTTAGCTAATTTAATTATTTCAGACAAATCACCAGAATTTTTGGCTGATGCAACCATCTATTCGTTAGACATGGGCGCATTGTTAGCAGGAACAAAATATCGTGGTGATTTCGAGAAAAGATTTAAAGCTGTTTTAAAAGAACTTGAAACAGACACAAACGCCATTTTATTTATTGATGAAATTCATACAATAATTGGTGCTGGTGCTGCTTCAGGCGGAATGATGGATGCTTCTAACTTACTTAAGCCGTTATTGTCTTCAGGTAAATTACGTTGTATTGGCTCTACTACTTATCAAGAATATAACAGCATATTTGAGAAAGACCGTGCTTTAGCTAGACGCTTCCAAAAGATTGATGTTGCTGAACCAAGTATTGATGACACAACTAAAATCCTACAAGGTTTGAAAGAGAAGTATGAAACACATCACGGTATTCGTTATACCAATAAAGCGTTAAAAGCTGCGGCTCAACTATCTGCTAAATATATTAACGAACGTTTCTTACCTGACAAAGCTATAGATGTTATTGATGAGGCAGGTGCGAAACAACAGCTTGTTGCTGCATCTAAACGTAAGAAGATCATCAACAACACAGATATTGAGACGATTGTTGCTAAAATGGCTCGTATTCCAGAGAAGTCAGTATCTTCAACGGAAACTAACAGCCTTAAAACCTTAGATAGAAACCTGAAAATGGTGGTGTTTGGACAAGATCATGCTATTGATGAACTTACATCAGTTATTCGTTTATCTCGTGCTGGTTTAGGCAATGAAGAAAAACCAATCGGTTCATTCTTATTTGCTGGGCCGACAGGTGTTGGTAAAACAGAAGTTACACAACAGCTAGCGAAAACTTTAGGTGTTGAATTACTCCGTTACGACATGTCTGAGTATATGGAGAAACATGCTGTAAGTAGGCTTATAGGTGCTCCTCCAGGGTATGTAGGTTATGAACAAGGTGGTTTGTTAACTGATGCGGTTCTTAAACATCCACACTCAGTGGTTTTACTTGATGAAATTGAAAAAGCACATCCAGATGTGTTCAATATACTTTTACAAGTAATGGACCACGGCACATTAACTGATAATAATGGCCGTAAAGCTGACTTTAGAAACGTTATTATTGTATTAACAACTAACGCGGGTGTTACTGAAACAACGAAGCAATCTATTGGTTTCAAACAACAAGATACGAGTTTAAATGCTATGGAAGAGATTAATAAAGTGTTCTCTCCAGAGTTTCGCAACCGCTTAGATAATATTGTTTGGTTTAACCATTTAAGCACTGAGATAATTCATCAAGTTGTTGACAAGTTTATTGTTGAACTTCAAGCGCAATTAGATGAGAAAGGTGTATCTTTAGAGCTTTCAAAAGCAGCCAAAGATTGGTTAGCTGAAAAAGGTTACGATAAGAATATGGGAGCAAGACCTATGGCTAGATTGATTCAAGAACATTTGAAGAAAAACTTAGCAAACGAGTTATTGTTTGGTGATCTAACTCATGGTGGCGTTGCTAAAGTTGATGTGAAGAAAGACAAACTTGTTATTCAGTGTGAATCAAAGAAAGAGCTAGTAGAGCATTAGTTGATATTAGCCGCTATATTTAACCATCTAATAATCATTTAATAGATGGTTGAATATTAAATAGCAGACAAATAAAAGCCCAGTTGTAATCAACTGGGCTTTTTAATTGTATTATAAAGTTATTATCTTGCGCGGAAGATAATACGACCTTTAGATAAATCGTATGGAGTTAACTCAACAGTAACTTTATCACCCGTTAATATACGGATATAATTTTTTCTCATTTTACCTGAAATGTGTGCAGTAACAACATGACCATTTTCAAGTTCAACGCGGAACATAGTATTTGGCAATGTGTCTAAAACAGTGCCTTGCATTTCAATATTTTCTTCTTTCGCCATTGGGCGTAAAACCTCTAAAGTTGATCTACCGTCAATTGCAATGTGTATAATTCGAAACGGTTTAATTAATGATGTATAAAAAGCTGCGCAGATGATGCCGAATTGAGCGCCTAAAGTAAAGTAAATGTGCTATTTATTTGTTGTAATCCATCTATTTTCTATTAATTCTTGGTATGGATAATACTTATTTTTATAATTCATTTTCTGACAGCTATCAATTTGATAACCTAAATATAAATATTCTTTCTTGTGAAGTTTAGTTAATTCTATTTGATTAAGTATCGAAAACACACCTAAGCCTTTTGTTCGGTAATCAGGATGATAGAAAGTATAAACTGCGGAAAGGGCATCTACTAATACATCTGTAACTGCTACTGAAATTAATGTATCTCCATCCCAAGTTTCAATAAATAATTGTTCAGAAACGTTACTTTTAGAAAACGTTTCATATTGCGCAATATTAGCAGGAAACATGCTGCCATCATGGTGAATAGTATTAATATAGTTTTCGTATAACTCGTAATAACTCTCTTTGGATTCTTTTGATATTTTTAATACATAGTCTTTATTTTTTTTGAGTAAGCGCCTTTGGCTTTTCGATAGAGTAAATAGTTCAGGGATCACTCGAATAGATTTACATGCTTTACAATCTATACAATGAGGTCGATAAATTTGATCTCCACTTCGTCTAAAACCATTCGCCATCAGCCATGAATACTGCTCTGTATTATGTAATCGTTCATCTACAGCAACGAGTAAGCGCTCTTCTTGATCAGGTAAATAGTTACAGGTAAAAGGTTGGGTGACTCCAAACTGGTAATCATTAGACATAGAATAAACTTAGTTCAGTTATTTAATTTCTTTTGGTAGCCAAAAGTCTTTAGGGATGGTCATTGATAAATGCTTTTTCTGCAACGCAATAAAATAGTCTCGTGAAACTTCAGTACACCCCATATCTTCTAAAAATGGATTTAGCATCTGGCAATCTATCATGGTTATATTAACACTTTCTAAGTACTGTGCTAAGGCTACAAGAGCTATTTTAGAGGCATTACTTACTTTGTAGAACATAGACTCGCCTGAGAAATATCCACTCACTGCTACGCCATACAAGCCGCCAACTAATTCATCATTTTGCCATACTTCAATACTGTGAGCATGACCTTGTTGATGTAATTGTTTATAAGCTTTGATCATGTCAGAGACAATCCAAGTATCTTCTTTTCTAAAAGGTGCATCTGCACAAAGGCTTATCACATCATCAAATGCTTTATTGATTGATACAGTGAAGTTCTTCTGTTTTAAAACTTTTCTTAGGGTTCTATTTATTTTGATCGATGAAGTAGTAATGATAGCTCTAGGGTCAGGGCTCCACCACATAATAGGATCTTCATCTGAATACCAAGGAAAAGCACCATGACGATAAGCGCTACATAAACGCTCAACACTTAAGTCGCCACCTACAGCAAGTAAACCATTAGGTTCTGTTAAGGCATTTTCTAGAGGAGGGAATACCAAACTCTCGTTGCTCAATAATTCAAGAGTTTGATTCATTTTACTAGACTTATCGTTATTAAATTAGGAATGTTAAAAATTAAGAGTTTTTAGCATCTAAATAACGCTCTGCATCTAATGCAGCCATACAGCCAGCACCAGCAGAAGTGATCGCTTGACGGTAAATATGGTCAGCTACATCACCTGCAGCAAATACACCTTCAACACTTGTTTGTGTTGCATTACCAGCTGTACCACTTTGAATCGTTAAGTAACCATCTTTCATGTCTAATTGATCTTTAAATATATCGGTATTTGGCTTATGACCAATAGCAATGAAAGTACCCATTACTTCTAGGTCTTCGGTTTTATCAGACTTAGTATCTTTTAAGCGAATACCTGTTACACCCATATCATTACCTAAAACTTCGTCTAAGGTGCGATCTAAATGTAGGATGATTTTACCTTCTTCAACTTTTTTATATAAACGGTCAGCAAGAATTTTTTCAGAGCGGAAAGTGTCACGTCTGTGCACTAAATGAACTTCTGAAGCTATGTTAGCTAAGTATAAAGCTTCTTCAACGGCAGTATTACCACCACCAACAACAGCAACTTTTTGGTTACGGTAAAAGAAACCATCACAAGTAGCACATGCTGAAACACCTTTACCCATGAAAGCTTCTTCAGAAGGTAAACCTAAATATTGAGCTGAAGCTCCAGTACAGATAATTAGTGCGTCACAAGTGTATGAACCTACATCACCTTTTAATTTGAAAGGACGTTCGCTGAAATCAACTTCACTGATGTGATCAAATACTATTTCAGTATCAAATTTTTCAGCATGTTTTTGCATACGTTCCATAAGTGCAGGACCTGTTAAGTCATCAGCATCACCTGGCCAGTTTTCAACTTCAGTTGTTGTAGTTAATTGTCCACCTTGTTGCATACCAGTGATCATTACAGGGTTTAAGTTTGCTCGTGCCGCATATACTGCAGCAGTGTAGCCAGCAGGTCCTGAACCTAGGATAAGTAATGGACAATGTCTGGTTTCGCTCATGGTGTACTCCAAAAAATTGATAAAGGTAAAGAGAAAGATAAATATAAGATATTAATTGGGAGTTTAAGCAAAGATCACAAGAGGGTAAATTACTTTTTTGATAAATAAATCTTATAAGTGCAAGCTTATGTGTACAGAGATGACGTAAGCTTGCTAAACCCATTAATAAATTAACCTACTTTATAGACAGAATAAAGGATTAAAAATAACGCATTTATTTTGATAACTATTTGTTCTAATTATTAAATGTGAAACGATATGATCCCTCATTCAAACAAGAATAAATGTTTAATGGGTTATTGAAATTGCTATAACCCATTATTTGCCGTAAAAAAATAACTATTTAACACCTAGCTCTTTTAGTCTTTCTAAAAGGTAACTTCTTTGAGTATGTCGTTCAGATAGAACAACTTCACTGCGAGGATGTAGGAATAATGGCAACGATATTCTAGACTTTTCACTTGCCTTGCCAGAAGGATTAATAACACGATGACTGGTTGAAGGAAAATATCCCCCCGAGGCTTCTTGTAACATATCGCCAATATTAATAATTAAGCTACCAAAATCAGAAGGTACGTCAACCCATGAACCATCTTGTTTTTGTACTTGAAGTCCTGGTTCATTCGCTGCAGGTAATATGGTTAACAAATTAATGTCTTCATGAGCAGCGGCTCTTACAGCTCCAGGTTCTTCATCACCGCTAAGTGGCGGATAATGTAAAATTCTTAATAAGGTATTTGGCGTATCTTTAATCATATTAGACAGCTTTTCTGAATACTTTGACGAAACATTTTCTGGGCCGTATTTTTCTACCCAATCAAGTAATTCAGCGGCAAGTTCAGAAGCGTTGTCATAATAAGTGAGAATTTCTTTTTTTAGTTGCTCAGGAATTCGTCCCCAAGGATAAACGTGGAAATATTCCTTTATGTCTTTTTTCGCATGGCCTTTAGCTGTTTCTGATATTTCAGTTGAAAAGTACCCATCTTGTTTTTCTGGGTCAAAACTTAATTCACGCTTTTCTTCAGTGCTAAAGTATTCATACCAATTTTTATAAATAGACTCTACAAGCTCTTGCTGAATTGGGTGATTTATTAATACACCAAAACCAGTTTCTCTTAAGCTTTGAACAAATAATTTTCCAGCATCTTTATCTTGATAATCGACAACCTGAATTTGCATGATTAATTTCCTCTATAATATTTTCATGATTATTGGAATATAACACAACCTAACCATATGGTCAGCTTTAAGCTATGGATAAAAAAAACCTCTGTCAGAAATATAACAGAGGTTTTCAAATAATATTAAATTGCACCAACTATTAGTGCTATCTAATTTATCATTATTTTACTATAAAGATGCAATTGCTTCTTCAGGAGCTACGTAGTCATAACCTAATACATCAGCAACTGGCTTGTAAGTGATTTTTCCACCTAAAACGTTTAAGCCATTCATAAGATGAACATCATCAAGCATTGCTTGTTTAGCACCTTTATTCGCTAAAGTTACAGCGAATGGCATAGTTGCGTTAGTTAACGCCATTGTTGAAGTACGTGCTACGCCACCAGGCATGTTCGCTACACAGTAATGTACAACATCGTCAACAACATAAGTTGGATCTTGGTGAGTTGTTGCTTTAGACGTTTCAAAACAACCGCCTTGGTCAATCGCAACATCTACAACTACAGCGCCTTTCTTCATCATTTTGATGTGTTCAGCAGTGACTAGTTTAGGAGCAGCAGCACCAGGGATTAATACAGCACCAATAACTAAGTCAGCTTCTACAATTAATTGATCCATAGCGTCAGCAGTTGAATAAACAGTTTTTAAACGACCATCAAATTCAACATCAAGTTGACGTAAACGAGGAAGTGAACGGTCAAGAATTGTAACATCAGCACCCATACCAACAGCCATACGAGCTGCTTGAGTACCAACAACACCACCACCAACGATTAATACTTTTGCAGGAGCAACACCAGGTACACCACCTAATAAAGCACCTAAACCACCTTGAGCTTTTTCAAGTGCGTGAGCACCAGCTTGAATAGACATACGACCAGCTACTTCAGACATAGGTGCTAATAATGGTAAACCACCAGCAGCAGCAGTAACTGTTTCGTAAGCAATACAAGTTGCGCCAGAGGCAACAAGTAATTCAGTTTGCTTTGGATCTGGTGCTAAATGTAAATAAGTAAATAATACTTGGCCAGCGCGAAGCATTTTACATTCATTTGGTTGAGGTTCTTTTACTTTGATAATCATATCAGCCGTTGCAAAAATCTCTTCAGCAGTATCGATTATTTTTGCACCAGCAGCTACGTACTGATCGTTTTCAAAGCCAATTGCTGCGCCGCCATTGTTTTCAACAATAACTTCGTGGCCATTTACAGTTAATTCTTTAACACCTGCTGGAGTAAGGCCAATACGGTATTCGTGGTTTTTTATTTCTTTTGGTACACCGATGATCATAATTGTTTTCTCTGTTTTTTGTGAGTGTTTTATTTAAAGCTAGTATAGTTGTGTTTTACTGGATTAACCTGTCGTTATTTTGTTAATATCAGATTATTATTCTGTATGGGTTTTACTTTTTAGATAAAAATATTGTGAGAGGTGTTTGGGTGCGAAAGCTAGATAGGATTGATAAAAATATTTTGTATGAACTACAAAAAAATGGAAGATTATCAAATATTGATTTATCTAAACAAGTAGGGCTAAGTCCAACTCCTTGTTTAGAAAGAGTTAAGCGATTAGAGGCTGATAAATTTATTCTTGGGTATAATGCAAAGTTAAATGCACAATATTTAGATGCTGCTTTATTAGTGTTTGTAGAAATTACTTTGACTAAAACCAGCCCTGATGTGTTTGATGACTTTTCTAAAGCCGTGCAAACATTAGATGTGATACAAGAGTGCCATCTGGTGTCTGGTAACTTCGACTTTTTACTTAAAACTAGAGTAAAAGATATGTCAGCATATCGCGATTTACTCGGTGAAACATTACTAAGGTTACCTTCTGTAAGTGAAAGTCGTAGTTATGTGGTTATGGAAGAAGTAAAAGCTAACAATGTGTTACCAATTAAACGCTAAAAAAATGTTAATATGGCCAATATTTTGTTATTTTATAAGGTATTAAATTCTTCAATTTTTCATGGTAGATATATTGTCTCAAGAATCTTCTAAATTAAATGGCGTTCAACGCCTACTTGAAGCCGGATTGCTGGTTTCATGTGTTTTCGCTATGTACATGATGCTTATCTTATTCACTTTTGATTCTGCAGATCCAGGCTGGGCACAAACGGGTTATCAAACCGCTATTCGTAATATGGGGGGAGCTGTTGGTGCCTACTTATCTGATTTACTTCTTAACCTCTTTGGCGTTGTGGCTTACAGCTTACCTTTTGTTATTGCACTAACGGGTTGGCTAATTTTCCAAAAATATCACAAATTAATGCAGCTTGATTATTTAACTTTAGGGTTAAAATTTATTGGCTTTATTTTATTGTATGTTGGCATTACCTCGATCGCGAGTATGAACTTTGACGACATTTTTTATTTTTCAGCGGGTGGGATTATAGGTGATGTGCTAAGTAATACTTTATTACCTTACTTTTCATTTGTAGGAAGCACGTTAATATTTCTTTTACTTTGCGGCACAGGCTTTGTGTTGTTAACTGGTTTTTCTTTACTAGCTTTTATTGACACTATTGGCTTGTACACAATACGTGCTATGCAGTATCTAGTAGGTTTTCCTAGTTTACTAAAAGAGCATTTTGGCACTTCTGGGACTGAAGAAAAAGAAGATGATACTCCAGAGCCTGAACAGACAGTTATAGAAGACAAAACACCAGCGACACCTTCTAAATTTAAACAAAAAATATCGAGTGTAGCTGCAAAAATTACTGCTAAGAAAGAGCCATCAGATATCGACAAAAATAAGCATGATGTTGAACATGCGTTTTCATCTTTGTCAGCTAATAAGGATGATGAAATCATTAGTCAAAGTAATAATGATATCCCATATCAACTTGATGATGAGCTTGAACCTTTTGTTGATATTAACGACATCATGGGTGAGCCATTAGCAATTAATGTTCAAGAGCATGTTAATGCTGACGAGATTGTAGCTGCTTTTGAAGATGTAGAAAAGATAGTCATGCCCGTTTCCACTAAGCCAGCAGCTCAAGCGCCATCGACAGACATAGAAGACAAGTACAAAGGAATGCCTGGACTTGACTTATTAGATCGCCCAGACCGTGCTAAACACCCCATTGATCAAGAACAACTCGATCGAGTTTCTCGCTTAGTCGAAGAAAAGTTACTTGAGTTTGGGATTATAGCCGAAGTGGTTGGTGTTTTCCCTGGACCGGTGATTACCCGGTTTGAATTGAATTTAGCCCCAGGCGTTAAAGCCAGTAAAATTACCAACTTATCGAAAGATTTAGCTCGGTCGCTATCAGCAAAAAGTGTTCGTGTTGTTGAAGTTATCGAAGGTAAGTCCGTGATCGGTATCGAATTACCGAACAAACACCGTGAAACTGTATTCTTTGCCGACGTTATTTCTTGTGAAAAATTCTCTGAGTCAAGCTCAAATTTGGCGATGGCCATTGGGAGTGATATATCAGGAGAGCCGGTTATTGCTGACCTAGCTAAAATGCCACATCTACTCGTTGCGGGTACCACAGGCTCAGGTAAATCCGTAGCAGTTAATACCATGATTGTTAGTATTTTATATAAATCTTCGCCTGAAGATGTACGTATGATCATGATAGATCCCAAGCAAGTAGAATTATCAGTTTACGACGGTATACCTCATTTATTATCAGAGGTAGTTACAGACATGAAAGAAGCAGCAAATGCACTGCGTTGGTGTGTAGGAGAAATGGAGCGACGTTATCAGTTAATGTCAAAGCTTGGTGTCAGAAATCTTAAAGGTTATAACGACAAAGTTGCTAAGGCGATAGAGGCCGGTGAACCGTTAATTGATCCTTTATGGGAACCCAAGGATGCTTTTAGCCAAACACCGCCCTTATTAACAAAATTGTCGTCAATTGTGATTATTGTTGATGAGTTTGCTGACATGATGATGATTGTGGGTAAAAAAGTTGAAGAACTTATTGCCCGTATTGCACAAAAGGCACGTGCTGCAGGTATTCATTTAATTCTAGCGACACAACGTCCATCTGCTGATGTTATTACGGGATTAATTAAAGCCAATATTCCGACGCGTATGGCGCTAAGAGTTCAATCTAGAATAGAATCGCGCATCATTTTAGATCAACAAGGTGCAGATCAACTTTTAGGAATGGGTGATATGTTTTATTTACCGCCAGGTGAAGCTGTACCCATTCGAGTACATGGCGCTTTTGTTGATGACCATGAAGTGCATGCAGTGGTTAATGATTGGAAATCAAGAGCAGAGCCTAATTATATTGAAGATATTCTGTCAGGCGGTAGTGATCAAGAAATTTTATTACCCGGTGAAGTTTCAGAAAGCTCTGATGATGAAGAGCTAGATACTTTATTTGATGAAGCCGTTAACTTTGTTACTGCATCACGCCGAGTATCTATTTCAAGCGTACAACGTAAATTTAGAATCGGATACAACAGAGCGGCACGTGTTGTTGAACAAATGGAAATGCAGGGCATAGTAACCACGCCAGGTAATAATGGTGCTCGAGAAGTATTAGCGCCACCTCCTATTAAGGATTTTAACGATGAATAAAAAGAATTTCACAGTAGCTGCATTAGTCTTTTCTATTAGCTCTCCGCTTACATTATCGAGTGTTGCTGCTGATTTGAGCCTTCCACCTGTTGCTAAAGAAGTTTTAGTCCAACAAAGTAATATAGTGGCGGAAACATCAGTTGAGTATAAAACAGAATTGATGGAAAAGCTTAACCATATTGAACAATTCAGTGCCGCATTCGAACAAGAAGTTATTGATAATGCAGGCAATGTTTTACAAACAGGAGGAGGGGATTTAGCCGTAAAACGCCCTAACCTGGTTCATTGGAATACCACATCACCTGACGAATCTTTGATTGTGTCAGATGGCGAATCAATTTTTCTGTTTGACCCGTTTATTGAGCAAGTAACAGCTTATAAACTTGATGGCGCTATCGCTAATACACCTATTTTGTTGATCACAAGCAATGATGCCACATTGTGGGAGCAATACTCAGTCAGTCGCATATCAACTAACAATTATGTGATACATGCAAATGATATTAATAGCCGTATTAAAACCTTAGAAATTAACTTTAATAACAAAAGTGAATTATCAGGTTTTACTTTCCTTGATGCCACAGGTCAATTGAGTAAAGTGTCTCTTAATAATATGAATTTATCATCAGATATAGATGCATCTCTTTTCAAATTTAATATTCCTGAAGGCGCTCATTTAGATGACCAGCGCTAATGGCACTCTTGATCTGAGTTTTGAAGAAGATCCGCAATTTCTTCCGCTTGCCGCCAAATTAAGGCCTAAAACTTTAGCTGATTATGTTGGCCAAGAGCATATATTAGGAATGGGGATGCCACTTCGACTTGCAATCGAACAGGGACGTTGTCATTCACTCATTTTTTGGGGACCTCCAGGCACAGGTAAAACTACGTTAGCTGAAATTATTGCTAGCCATTCAAATGCTGAAATTGAACGTGTATCTGCCGTAACCTCTGGTATTAAAGAAATTCGTCAAGCAATTGATAGCGCAAAGCAGCGTGCTATTCATCAGCAAAAAAGAACAGTTTTATTTGTTGATGAAGTCCATCGTTTTAATAAAAGTCAGCAAGATGCTTTTTTACCGCATATTGAAGACGGTACGATTATCTTTATTGGCGCGACTACTGAAAATCCTGCATTTGAACTTAACCAAGCTATTTTATCTCGAGCTCGAGTGTATACACTTAAAAAGCTCACCGAAGAAAACTTAGCTGTGGTATTAGCCAAAGCCATTGAGTTTGAAGAAAGTAGTGCCGTTAGCAAATTTAAAATCAAAATAGATGAAGGTGCAAAAAAACAACTTTTTGCAAGTGCTAGCGGAGATGCTCGTCGCTTACTTAATCTTTTTGAAAATAGTTTAGAAGTTATTGAACCCCTTAATCAGCAAAAAAACATTAATATTGAAACTGTTATTAAAGTTGCTGGCGATAAAATTGCGATGTACGACAAAGGTGGCGATGCTTTTTATGACTTGATTAGTGCCTTTCACAAATCGGTACGAGGTTCAGATCCCGATGCGGCATTGTATTGGTATGCGAGAATTTTAACTGGCGGTGGCGATCCGTTATATGTAGCCAGACGCTTACTTGCTATTGCTAGTGAAGACATTGGTAATGCTGATCCAAGAGCGATGCAGTTAGGATTAAATGCATGGGACACTTTTCTTCGTGTTGGACCAAGCGAAGGAGAACGTGCAATTGCTCAAGCCACTGTTTATATGGCATTAGCACCAAAGAGTAATGCTGTATATATGGCTTTTAGTCGTGCTAAAGAATTAGCTAAACAGACATCAGACCTTGATGTACCTTTTCATTTAAAAAATGCGACAAGCTCTATAACAAAAGACTTAGGTCACGGTGATGAATATCGTTATGCTCACAACGAACCTAACGCTTTTGCTGCAGGTGAATGTTATTTTCCACCTGAAATTGCGAGCACACAACTTTATGAGCCTACAGACCGCGGATTAGAAAAACAGCTAAGAGAAAAACTCAATTATTTGAATTCATTAAATAGGAATAGTAATGAGCACCGGTATAAGTAATTTATCACTCTATCTTTTTGTCGCTTTAGGCGGTGCATGTGGAGCCAGTTTACGATTTTTTGTTTATCAATTAATTTTAAATTGGGGAGGAAAAGGATTCCCTTTTGCGACGCTGGCGGTTAATATTTCGGGTTCTCTTGTAATGGGAGTGTTATACGGTTTAATTGAACAAGGTATAATTGAAATTTCGGTTTACAGAACCCTTATAGGCGTTGGCTTTTTGGGTGCTTTTACAACATTTTCAACATTTTCATTAGACACCTTTTTGATTTTACAACAAGGTGAATATTTTAAAGCGATGATAAACATATTACTAAATGTCAGCTTATGTATTTTAGCTGCTGGATTAGGAATGTTTCTTGTTTCCATTTTTAACAAATAAAGATAAACGTGATTTGACATGCTAGATCCAAAACTATTTAGAACAGATATTGAAAAAACAGCTGAATTATTAGCTTTACGTGGTTACCAACTTGATACGGCAACATTGTCAGAGCTTGAAGCAACACGTAAAGAAATACAGGTTAAAACTCAAGAATTGCAAAGCCAACGTAATACGCGTTCAAAATCGATTGGACAAGCGAAAGCTCGTGGCGAAGATATTCAGCCATTATTAGCTGAAGTGAGCCAATTAGGTGATGAACTTGAAGCAGCTAAAGAAGAGCAGAATCTTATTTTACAAAAGATTAATGACATCACTGCAGCAGTACCTAACTTAATTCATGAATCAGTACCGCAAGGTAAATCTGAAGATGATAACGTTGAAATTAAACGTTGGGGTACGCCACGCGAATTTGATTTTGAAGTTAAAGACCATGTTGATGTTGCGGGTGCAATGGATAAAGGTTTAGATTTTGAAAGTGGTGCTAAATTAGCGGGAACACGTTTTGCTGTTATGCGAGGTAACATTGCTAAGTTACACCGTGCATTAGCACAGTTTATGCTAGACACACACAGTGAAGAGCATGGCTACGAAGAAATGTATGTGCCTTATTTAGTGAACCATGATTCACTCTTTGGTACAGGTCAGCTACCTAAATTTGGTGAAGACTTATTCCATACCGATTTAAATAACAAAACTTTTTCGCTTATCCCTACTGCAGAAGTTCCGTTAACTAACCTTGTTAGAGACGAAATTGTTGAAGAAGCTGATTTACCAATCAAAATGTGTGCTCATACACCATGTTTTAGAAGTGAAGCAGGTTCTTACGGAAGAGATATTCGTGGTCTTATTCGTCAGCATCAATTCGACAAAGTTGAAATGGTTCAAATCGTTAAGCCAGAAGATTCTTTTGAAGCTCTAGAGAAGTTAACAGGTCATGCTGAAGCAATTCTTGAAAAACTAGGTTTACCTTACCGTACTGTAGTTTTATGTACTGGCGATATTGGTTTTAGTGCAACCAAAACATTTGATATTGAAGTGTGGTTACCTGCACAAAATACGTACCGTGAAATTTCATCTTGTTCAAATATGGGGGATTTTCAAGCGCGTCGTATGCAAGCTCGTTACAGAAGTGCAGACTCTAAAAAGCCAGAACTTGTTCATACATTAAATGGTTCAGGTTTAGCTGTTGGTCGTACATTAGTTGCTGTACTTGAAAACTATCAGCAAGCTGATGGCAGTGTTGAAATTCCAGAAGTACTGCAACCTTACATGAAAGGTTTAAAAAGCATAGGTTAGCTTTATATTAAGTAAATAATAAGCCACTTGGTATTACTGTGCTTTATCCCATGAAAATCCGATGTTTATCATCGGATTTTTTTATTCAAAATAAAATGAATGTTAAATACAAAAATCAGGTCATATAGCTATCAAAGCTTTTAATTATTTTTTGCTAATTTTATTAAGGACATTTCGTGATACGCAATCTGGCTATTCAAGTGGTTATATTTGTTGGAATTTTTAATCTTGTTTCATGGTTTAAAACAACGTCTATGTTGTCGACTGATACACAAATGGCAGAAGAGTCGTTGGTCCTAAATACCATTATGGATACGCCTATTGAGTTATTATCAAATAACAAAAAGACAGTGATTTATTTTTTTGCGCCTTGGTGTCAAATATGTCATTTGAGTATTGAAAATCTTGAAGAGTTTTATCTTGAGAATCAAGATGTTAATGTAGTGGCTGTGGCTTTAGATTATATGGATGTTGATCAAGTAAGAGGCTTCACACAAGAGCACCAATTAACATTTCCTATTGCCCTAGGTACCGAAAAAATCAAACATAAATTTAGCATAGGTGCTTATCCTAGTTATTATGTTTTTGATGAAAATAATAGAGTGATTAGCAAATCAGTAGGCTATTCAACTGAAGCTGGAATGTATTTACGAACGCTTTAGTACTTCTGATTTGCTGAATGATTGTGTACACTGATATTTTTAAATTTCCAAAAGCTTACATTCTATGCAAATAACCTCTAATTTCGACAGCGGAAATATCCATGTCGTAGATGCTTCTAACCCGTCAAATATTCAATTAGAAATCAAGCAAGATCATCAATCAGAATACTTTCAGTGGTTTCATTTTAAGTTACATAACACTAATCGTTGTGAACACGTTTTACATATAACCAATGCTGCTCAGTCTGCTTATGTTAAAGGCTGGGAAAACTACCAAGCCGTTGCATCTTACGATCGACAAGAATGGTTTCGTGTACCAACTACATTCGATGGTAAACAGTTAACCATTACGTTAACACCTGAATTTGATTCCGTTTACTTTGCTTACTTTTGCCCTTATAGCTACGAACGCCATCAAAATCTTTTACATTCAGCACAATTAAATACACATTGTCAGTTAGACGTTTTAGGTCAAACCTTAGATGGTCGTGATATGTCATTACTTGTCGTTGGTGAGCCAAGTGCTGATAAAAAGAATATTTGGCTAACAGCAAGGCAACATCCAGGTGAAACCATGGCAGAATGGTTTATGGAAGGCTTTATCGACCGATTACTTGATAACGATGATGGTGTTGCACGCGCTTTATTAAATAAAGCGGTATTTTATATTGTGCCTAACATGAATCCTGATGGTAGCGTTCGAGGTCACTTAAGAACAAATGCTGTGGGTGTTAACTTAAATAGAGAGTGGCAAACTCCGACTTTAGATAAAAGCCCTGAAGTATTTTTAGTTCGTGAGAAAATGCTAGAAATAGGTGTGGATCTATTTTTAGATGTACATGGTGATGAGGCATTACCTTACAACTTTTTAGCTGGTGGTGAAGGTATTCCATCATACGACGCACGCCTTAAAAATTTAGAAGACAAATTTAAAGCTATTCTTTTGGCTACAACACCTGAATTTCAAGACGACAAGGGGTATGAGAAAGATGCACCTGGTCAAGCAAACTTAACCCTTGCATCAAATTGGGTTGGTGAGCAATTCAAATGTTTAGCGTACACGATTGAAATGCCGTTCAAAGATAATGATTTATTACCAGATCCTGCGGTTGGTTGGTCTGATGAAAGAAGTAGTTTATTTGGACGCGACTTTTTAACCGCTATCTATCACGTGAGTGATGATATATAAAACCTCCATTAAAAAATAATAATAGAACAACTTAAAACATAATAAAGAAAAGATATCAGGGAACACAAGTCAGAGTTTTTTTGGGAAAAGCTCATTTTTCAATAAGCCTAAAGGTTTATTGAAAGTGACTTTAAAAGATTATCCATTATGTGAAACATGATGTTTAAATTAAAAAATAAGAACGATAAAAATAGGTAGGAGAATTTAGTGCAAGAATTAGTCAATACACTCAATGGTTTTATTTGGAGTCCGGCATTAATTTATTTATGTTTAGGAGCGGGCGTATTTTTTACTGTACTTACTCGATTTGTACAGTTACGTCAAATAAAAGAAATGTGGCGCTTATTAGTTTCAGGTAAAAGCTCAGCAAAAGGTATTTCATCTTTTCAAGCTTTAGCTGTGTCGTTATCTGGTCGTGTTGGTACAGGTAATATTGCTGGTGTTGCTGCTGCAATTGGTTTTGGTGGACCAGGCGCTGTATTTTGGATGTGGGTTGTTGCATTTTTCGGAGCGGCAACTGCTTATATTGAATCTGCAAATGCACAAATTTATAAAGAAGAAGACAACGGTATTTATCGTGGTGGTCCAGCTTATTATATTGAAAAAGCTATGGGGCAAAAATGGTATTCGTGGGTATTTGCTTTATCTACAATTTTAGCATGTGGTGCATTACTTCCAACTGTTCAATCAAATAGTATTGGTGAAGCTGTTGTGATGGTGTTTGGTACTGGCGATATCATTCATACAGCTATTGGTGATATTGCTCTAACTAAACTACTTACGGCGCTTGCTATAGTACTAATGCTTGGTTTTATTATTTTTGGTGGTATTAAACGTATCGCTAGCTTTACACAAGTTGTTGTGCCATTTATGGCGTTTGCTTATATCATTATTGCTTGTGTGATCCTTGGGTTACATATTGATCGCTTACCTGGCGTATTTATGCTGATTGTAAATGATGCTTTTTCTCCAATGGCTGGTGTTGGTGCTGCAATTGGTTGGGGTGTTAAACGTGGTATATATTCAAACGAAGCAGGTCAAGGCACAGGTCCTCATGCTGCAGCAGCAGCTGAAGTAGAACATCCTGCACAACAAGGTTTAGTACAAGCATTTTCAGTGTACATCGATACCTTATTTGTTTGTTCTGCAACAGCATTTATGATTTTAATTACAGAGTCGTATAATGTGCAGTTGGAAGGAACAACAAGCTTTATTGTGCAAAACATAGCAGGTGATATTGCAGCAAACAGTCCAGCCTTTACTCAAATTGCTGTAGACAGTATGTTTTCTGGTTTTGGTAAGCCGTTTATTGCCTTAGCATTATTCTTCTTTGCCTTTACTACTATTCTTGCTTATTACTTTATTGCTGAAAACAACGTTGCTTACATTCGTCGTACTGTAAAAATACCAGGTATGATGTTTGCTCTAAAAGTACTTATTATGGTTGCTACTTTTTATGGAACCGTAAAAGCAGCAGATATTGCATGGGGTATGGGCGATGTTGGCGTTGGTTTAATGGCTTGGTTAAATATTGTGGGAATTATCATTATATTCTTCATCGCTAAACCAGCAATTGCAGCATTAAGAGATTATGAAAAACAACAAAAAGCGGGTGTAGAGAAATACACATTCGATCCAGAATCTCTTGGAATTAAAAATGCAACATTTTGGGAAAAAAGATTTAAGAAAAATTCTTAAATTTTACCTAAAATCTTTAAATTAAACGCCCATCGAGGCGTTTTTTTTTGTAGAATACAGGGGAATTTATTGTGTGAGAAAATTATGGCCGTAATTAATTGTCCTAGCTGCAAAAAGAAAATATCTGATAAAGCAAAAACCTGTAATCATTGTGATGTTCAAATAGCTGGTATCGATCAAGACAAATTAGCGCTTATCAAGCAAACGAATGCTATCAAGCAACAACAAAGCTTAATGACACATTCTTTCATTGCCATGTTGCTATTCTGTGGTGGCTTTTTATTCTTTTATCTAAAAGATGCTCAGCCAGGCACTATTGAATATATCGCTTCAATCGCGAGCACTGTACTGGGTTTTATTTTATATCTTGTTACTCGTGTAAGACTTCTTCTATTAAAGCGTAGTAAATAACCTGACTTCGATATTAGGTGTTCATAGCTAATATCAATTTCTTAGAACTTAATCTGTACTAAACTTAGCACTAAATTGTTTATGTATATTACGTTCTAATATTAATAAAACACTAATACTCCTGGTAAAAAATATCGTTTATCAGGAGTTAATTAAAATCACTTTGACTCCTAAATATTAATGTAATTAACACTGGGTAGAGTACACGTATGAATATTATACAGCTTGTTGAGAATATGGATGAAAGCATGTATTTACGACTTAAACATGCAGCAGAAACAGGTAAATGGCCAGAAGGTACAAAAGTAGAACAAGCTCAGCGAGATTCAGCCTTGCAAATTGTAATGGCATATCAAGCTAAACACTTAAACTCAGATGAAATGTTAACAGTTGGTGCTGATGGTGAAATAGTCACTAAAACCAAACGTGAACTTAAAAAAGAGTTTTCCGATCAAAACAATATTGCTAGGTTTTCTGATTTATGATTTTTTCTAATTTTTTCAAAGCAAAATGGCAACACAAAGACAGCAATGTACGTATTACCGCTATAAATAATGACTTAGATGTAAATACACCTGAACACCTTGTGATTCTTAAAGATCTTCTACAACATGACGAAAGCGAACTTGTAAGACGTACCGCATTAATCAAATTAGCTGATTTTGATATTTTTTTAAACGAAAGCGAAAACAACACAAATAAAAAGATAAAAGAATTCTCACGAAAACAAGTCACTCAAATATTAACGGGTGAGCATAGTATTTCTTTATCAAACGATAAGAAGCTTCAATATATTCAAACAGCAAACAGCTTATTGGGTTTAGAAGCTTGGTTAACATCAGAAACTGATACAAGCTTGGTAATTGCATTATTTGATAAAATTAATAAACCTCAGTTATTAATGTCTGTATTTTCTCAAAAACCGCAAGCAGAAATTCAGCACCACTTATTAAAACAAGTGACTGAAAAATCTCAGCTTGAAAAACTGCTTAAAAAAGCTTGTAACGAAGACATTTCAGCAAAGATAACTGACAAAATAACTGAAATAGACCGTTTAATTGAATTACCGAAAACCATTAGTAAAAAAGCTCAACTTAATTTATCTAAGTTTTTAGCTTTAACTGATGTTGCTGATTATGGCGTAATGTTAAGTAAAAAAGTGCCATTAGTTGATGAATGGCAAAGCTTGTTACTTGAGTTTGATTATTTAGCCAAAGAAGATAGAGACATTTTCATTGCTAAACACAAAACCATCGAAGCGCAAGTAGAAAAACTTTTTGCACCTAAAGCTGAAGCTTACCAACAACAACTTATTGCTGAAAAACTTGAACAAGAGCAAAAAGAAGCAAAAGCGTTTTTTAATACTGAAATTGCTAAAATCAGTCAGTCATTAACTACTGCTATTTTTGAGCAAGCTGAAGTTGATGAAACACTGTTTGAATTAACTTTTACAAGTCTGATGCAGCAACTAAATGATTCCGTATTAAGCAATGCTGACAAAGGTTATCTTTCAAAAGCGTTAAAACAAGAACAACATAAACTAACAAAAATACCACTTATTGCTCAGTCAGTTACTGATGCAACCCAGTTAATCGCTAAAATATCTCAATTAGCTTTACCTACTAATAACCAAGAGTTTAACGAACGTCAGCCAATATTTAATGATTGGTTAGAGCAATGGCGTGCGGTAGAAAAGCAATCATCAGGTGTTTTGCCTGAATCTATAACCAATGCACAAAAAGAAATAGCCTCTTCATGGAATAAAGGTTTAGCGCCATTTGTAGCCGATCAAAAAGCTCAATTAAACCAAGCTCAAAAGAAAATTAACGAATTAAAACGTATTATTTCTAGTGGTAAATTTAATATTGCTTTTGGTGTATTTAAACGCATTGAAAAAATAGTTGAGCAACTGTCTGAAAAGCAAAAAATCAGGATCCAAAAAGACTTTGATGCTGTCAGTGAAAAGATGGCAGAACTGAGTGATTGGGAACACTACATTGCAACGCCTCGCAAACAAAAACTTATAGAAGATATACAGCAATTAGTTAAAGTGCCTCTTGATAATCCGAACGACCAAGCAGCTAAAGTTAAAGAATACCGTCAAATATGGAATTCTTTAGGTCATGCTGAAGATGATGTTGAGCGCCAGTTGAATAATGAATTTAATGAATATTGTGAGCAAGCTTTCGCTCCTTGTCGCTTGTTTTATAAAGAACAAGAGAAAATTAGAGAGCAACATTTAGCTGCTCGTTTAGCTGTTATTGAAGACGTTCGCGCGTTTAGTCAGTCTTATGCTCAAGAACCTATAGATTGGAAGCATGTAGATGTTCAACTCAATAAATTTCAACAAAAGTGGCAAAGCGCTGGTGAAGTTGAACGTACTAAATATAAAGAAATTCAAGCTCAATATAATGACCTTGTTCAGCCTATTAAAAAGTTATTACGTGCTTATAACGATGAAAATGCTGTTTTAAAGAAAGCTTTAGTGGCAAGTGCAATTGAAGCTTCTAAAAGCGACGATGTTTTTGCAGCCATACAAACAGTAAAAGGTTTGCAAAATCAGTGGAAAAACATTGGTTATAGTGGTGTTAAGCATGAAAATAAGCTTTGGAAAGAGTTTAGAGCCATAAACGATACTTTGTTTAGTAAACGTGATGAGTTAAATGAATCCAACAAGGCACAGCAACAAACTTTGTTAGATCAACTTAATACGCAATTAGACGATCTACAGAATATTGTAAAAACTAATGAAAGCATTAAAGAGTTAGATGTATCTAAATCGAATGCTCAAGCAATATTAGTTCAAGCCTTATCAATTAAACCAATTAATAAAAAGTTTGTTCATAAAATTGAAGCATGTATAAAAGAAATTGAACTGAAAGTTAGTTACATACATAGCAATAAAGATAAGCAAACTTGGCAGGCTATTTTTAGCGTTTTAGAAATCATAGCTAAAGATGAAGTGAATGTTGAAGAAATGCAAGAAACCGAAGCATTTATGCAATTATCAACGGCATGGAAGAAACGTCTAACGGATGTTGCACAACAATCTAAAACTGTTGATAGGCAGGAAGAAACATTAAAGCTTGAGATCTTTGCTGGACAAGAATCTCCTGAATCATTCAAATCGCAAAGAATGCAAGTTCAAGTGCAATTAATGCAAGAGCAAATGGTTTCAGGTAACAGTGTTGATTTGCAAGCTGGCTTTATCTCATGGTTACAGAAGGGCAGTATTAACTCTACCGATTTAAGCTTAATTGAACGTATAAAGCCTATTTATTGCTAACTTTTAGAGTGAATGATGTCTTTTAAACCAACACAATTGAGTTGGTTTTTTTTACTTTGTTTTATAGCGATATTTAAGCGTTTTTAATAGGTAACATTTACCTTATGGCAAATAATTATAATTGTAGGTTATGTGTAAGTTAGTTATATTATTTTTAAGTATTGGATTTACTTCTTCAAGTATTTACAAGATTTTTAACTTCACTTTTTTATAAAAGGAATTATGTTTTGCGTATATCAGCTTCTATTCTGTTCATTGCTTTTTGTTTCATATCATCCTCTTCTTTTGCTCAACAGACCAAAGAAGAACGAGAACTATCGAATATACTCACCCAAACGGCTAAAGTTGTCACTGAAAAACTACCTATGATAATTGATAGTGATACTCGATTAGATTCTGTTGCTACAGTAGGAAATCAATTTATCTATACCAACACATTAACTCAATATATTGCAGAGCAAATGGATGCTGAACAGTTGGATATAGTTATTCAAGAAAATGTTATTGATACTATATGTTTAAATAAGGATATGAAAGGCTTTATCGATTTAGGTGTAGTATTGATTTATCGATATTTAGGAAAAGAAGGTAAATTTATTACTGAATTATCTCTTGATACTTCTACATGTAAAAAAGCTTAATAAATGATCATTTAATCGGTTTAATTCTATTTAACCTCAACTTGGGGTGATGGATTTAATAACGCATTGATTCATTTAAGTATCGTTTAGCGTTATTTGGATTAAGATCATAAAAAGCTTTAATTTTTTCTACATGATTAAATTTGTGTGATTTTCAAAGTTTTTATATAAACCAATAGCTAACTACTGGGCGTATAAAGACGTGGTTTTTATTCCCGATAAAAACCAGATGCCTGCATTCATGCAGGTAATATAGATAGGCGATTAAATAGCATTGTTGAGTAAAACATCCTAATCCGAGCTGAGGTTATTTATATGTAATTGTCTTATTATGTAACAGTTTTTATTTTCCCCTTTAAGCCCATATTTACTCGTCTCATTAGGTGCTTCAAATATATTACGAAGCAAAATAACTTAATCTATTCTCAGGTTAAGTTATCATTCATACATAAAGCAGTGATTAGACCACTGCTTAGATTTCTTAAGAAAATCACCTTTTAATCATCGTTGAAGCAAAGCTTTGCACAACAGATATAACGACATCTTGGAAAAATTAATGGAACAATTAGATACTCATACAGTAGGCTCATATTTAGACAAGCAATTAGACTTTATTATTGAATTAGATAGGCTTAAAGGTGTTTACAGACAAGCATTGGTGAAGTCTGATAAGAATAGGTTTGAAAATAGTGCTGAGCACAGTTGGCATATCACATTAACCTCTCACATCTTGCATGAATATGCGGTAGAAGAGGTAAACATCTCGCGTGTTATGTGCATGTTATTGGTTCATGATATTGTTGAAATTGATGCAGGAGATCTTTTCGCTTTTTCAGATGAAAAATCTCTTGCTGAACAAGCTAATAAAGAAATTGCAGCAGCAGAACGTATTTTTGGTTTGCTACCGGATAAACAATTTCAAATGTTTAACCAATTATGGCTAGAGTTTGAAGAAGCACAAACGGTAGATGCTCGATTTGCTAAAGCCATAGATAGTGTTTTACCTCTTCTACAAAACATGAGAAATGAAGGTGGAAGTTGGGCAAGACACAAAGTAAAAAAATCTCAAGTGCTTAAACGTAACCGTTTTCTTGAAGGTTTAGCACCTAAATTATGGCTGTATGTAAATAGTCAAATTGAACATGCAGTTAGCCAAGGCTGGTTGCTTGATGACTAGTACCCATTTGAATAGTAAATAGAGTGGGGTCCAATAGCGAGGTTAAAGTTTTACTTCTAGCGTTATGATATTGCAAGGTTGATACAGATAAAGCTGATAACTTACACTCAGGAGCTATGAAGCTTTAAATATAGGCCGTTTAATTCTAGCTAAGCGTTAATTAAGCAACTTGGTATTTTTTCTAATAATTTATAAACTGCAATAAAGATTTGAACGATTGTTTCTAGTTTACATTTTTTATTTTCAGCTATTTAAACACTTATAGAGATAACTATTTATGAGATTTAATCTTAAAACACATTTTGTGAAGTGCAGCCCTTACTTTCTTATCTTTATTGTTGCTTTAGCTTTTAGCTTTAATGTAAACGCTCAAACACTATCCGATAAAATAAAAGGGCAAGAACAACTGCTTGGCTCACGAATTGGTGTATCAGTTTTCGATGTTTCTGCTAATAACTTATGGGATCATAACGGAGATATTCGTTTTCCGTTAATGAGTACTTTCAAAGTACTTGCTTGTGCAAAATTATTATCTGATGCGGAGAAAGGTTTGCAGTCTTTAGAGTCAACTACTGTGATTTCTGCAGCTTCTTTGATTGAATGGTCTCCAATTACTAAAAATAAGATAGGAGAAAAAATCACTTTAAAACAGGCGTGCGAAGCCGCGATGACGATGAGTGATAATACAGCTAGTAACATTATACTTGCGGGCATTGATGGTCCTAAAGGTTTAACGCAATTTATGCGTTCAATAGGCGATAACATTACGCGTTTAGACAGAATAGAACCTGAGTTAAATGAAGCACTTGACGGTGATAATCGAGATACATCAACACCTAATGCTATGGTAAAAAGTTTACATACTTTATTATTTGGTGATGTATTATCACAACGTGCCAAATCTCAACTAAAGCAGTGGATGCTAGATAATAAAATTACAGGTGATTTGTTCCGTTCTGTTCTTCCTAATGGATGGTTAATAGCAGATCGTTCAGGTTCTGGTGGCTTTGGCTCAAGAGCTTTAATGGCTGTGGTATGGAGTGAAACGAGATCACCATTGATTATCAGTATTTATTTAACACAAACAAAAGCCACTTTGCCTGAACGTAATAAAGCTATTGCTGAAATAGGAAAAGAAATATTTGCCCTTTATGAGAATTAACAGAAATTTGATACATTATGGCTTTTGATCGAGGTTTAGAAGAACGACTATATGAATACTTCGAAACGAGGAATGATTTAGTCGTTAAGAAGATGTTTGGAGGTTTATGTTACATTCTTTCTGAACATATGTGTTGTGCGATAATTGGTGATAAAATTATGGCGCGTGTTGGGCCTTATCATTATTCTGATTGTTTAGATAAACCTCATGTCACTGAAATGGACTTTACAGGAAAGCCTGTAAAAGGTTTAGTTTATATATTACCTGACGGTTTTGAGTCTGATGCTGAATTAAAGTATTGGATAAATCTTTGCGTAAGTTTTGTCGACTCATTGCCACCAAAACCACCTAAGAAAAGCAAGCGAAAAAAGCTCCCTAAAATTAAAGAAATAGAGTCATGAAGTTGAATCTTATAGGTTGAGTTTAGAATTAATTAAAGAGTGTTTTATGGATTTAAGTACATGGTTATTGTACATCAGTGTTATCAGTGTTTTGCTCTTAAGCCCTGGACCTTCAGGTTTATTATGTTTATCTGACGGCTTAAAATTTGGCCACAGAAAAGCAATCCCAACGGTTTTAGGCGGTGCAACTTCAGCGCTTCTACTTATGACTATTTCTGCGATTGGGATCGGAACTGTCTTAGCTGCATCAACAACTCTTTTTCTTGTTATTAAACTGCTTGGTGCAGCCTATTTAATTTACTTAGGTTTGATGGCTTGGAAAGAGGGGGGAATAAAGTTAGAAGTTAACAACGAAAATATTAAGCCAAAAATTAACTATTCTGCTTTTAAGCGTTACCAAAAAGGTTTTATGGTTGGTATAAGTAACCCAAAAGATTTATTGTTTTTCATCGCTTTATTTCCAAGCTTTATGAATGCCGAACTACCTGCTTTAGAGCAATATATTATTTTGGCCAGTACTTGGTTTGTGCTTGAGTGTATATCTATGTTTATGTACGTTTGTTTAGGTTCAAAAATCAGTCCTTTTCTCTCTAAGTCGTCTAACATTAAATGTGTTAATCGCTTGCTAGGTAGTGTGTTTATATTTTTAGGCGGCGCTTTAACTTTATCGACGGTTATCGGAGAAGAAAGCTAATCAAGATTAAGATAGCAATATTTAGAGGTATTCAATAAGTTAATCACTATTTATCTTGCTCTATGAGACAATAGCTTACATTGAAATATTTATAATAAAAACTAAGGGTGTTTATGCATTCCGATCAATTAATAAAATCGTTATCAAAAACAGGTGCTGAAGATCTAGCGTCTTCATTGCAATGGATTAATCCTCTTCCAGATGATGCAGCTGAGTTATTAAAGAAAATAAACATAGCATTAGGTATTGTGAAATTTTCACAGTCTAGACGAGCGGAGGAGAAAGGCTCTAAATCCTCTAATACTCATCTAGATGCTTTAACACGTTTGAAAACTGAAATAGAAAGTATTTTAGGTAAAAATTAAGGTATGGGTTTTGTCATAAGGTAGTTAAACTGAATGCTGTTTTAGCTACTTTATTCAACCAAAATATCTAAATAATAAACAAAGTCGGCTCAACATATCTTCATACTTAGCTATTTTAAATATCATACTGTTAATAAATACTTCTAATTCCTAATCCTTTAGCTCAAGCTTTTTTATGTCTTCGTTCGTAAGGCTAAATACCTTATTTCAATTGTTTTTATCGAATGTGATAGAAATGTTATAAATTTAGGATAATTAACCTCCTTTATTATTGATGATTCTCGTATATTATTTGTAATACTGTTTTTATTCTTGGATCAAATAATGCGTGTTCTTTTATTTTATGTTTTAACTTTCTATACAAGTTTCTCGAATGCTACTTCCATTGACTGGAAGGTTAATTCGATACGATTTACTTTTTCAAAGCCACAAACCTTTCATTCACTTATTTACTCACAGTCCGATCCAACTAGAGAGAAAGTGAATTTTGAATTAGAACCTGTTAACAACGAAAGATTCGGCGTTTTTGTTGACTTAAACGGTATTGAAATTGGATATGCAACAGACTTTATTAACGATAGAACTCAAACTGAAACGGAAGATTTTCTATTTTCATATAAAGGCTTTAAGAACTCTAAAATCACCTTAAACTACCAAACACTTGAAGGTTTTAACACGAATGCACTCAATCTTTTGAATGAGTCGCAGCGTGAGACTCGTTTTTCTTCTAATATAGAATCAACTAAATTTGAGTTATTTGGTGTACACGATTTATATACATTTTTTGGTGAGTCACTCTTTGACCATTTCTTTTTAAATCGTCCTAAATTGAGCCAATCGACTGAATTTGGTCTGAGTTTAATTAGTAGTTGGTCATATAAAAATTTGTTGTTAGAAAGTGATGAAAATTTAATTTTTCAGCCAGACTATTTAGATAATATAGGAACAGTAAAGAAAATTAGAGCTGAATCATTAGATTTTTCTATTGGGCCACTTTTATCTGTAAATTTAAAAAATAATATACATATGTTTGCTGAAGCTAAATTTGGTAAAGGCTACTTTCGCAATTTAGAAGAAAATGAACAACTCAAACGTTCAGGAAATGAAGATGTTTATTCCCTTGGTGGAGGCATTTCTTGGACAATGAAATCTAAGAAAACTGTATTTCTTTTAAGAGGCTGGCAAAAGAAAGGAAGGCATGTAGAAACTTTCTTTGGTGATCTTTCTGCTGTTCATTACTTTTAGCTAAAGGCTTAAGCAATAAATACATAAAGAAATTGGCATTAAAAAAGCAGCCTTTATTTGGATATAGGCTGCTTTGACGTATTTACGCATGTTTTCAATAAACTCAAAAGGATGATGAACTAGCCTTTAAGCACTTCAAGAACAACTTCGTGATGGTTTTTGGTTTTAAACTTATTAAATACATAGCTTATGTTGCCATCTAAGCCAACTAAAAAGCTTAAACGATGAATACCGTCATATTCTTTGCCCATAAATTTCTTTAGCCCCCAAACCCCAAAGTCGTCAGCAACTTTATGTTCTGGATCTGAAAGTAGTGTGAAGTTTAATTCATCACGAACACAGAACTTGGCTAAACGTTTAGGTTCATCAGGGCTTATACCAAAAACTACAGTGTTTAAAGCTTCAAGGTCTGCTTTACTGTCTCTCAAGCCTTGCGCTTGAACCGTGCAACCCGGTGTCATAGCTTTAGGGTAAAAATAAACGAGAACTTGTTTTTTACCTATGTAAGAAGCTAAAGATACTTCTTTTTCGTTTTCATCCAGTAAAGTAAAAAGTGGTGCTTTATCACCTACAGTAAGTGTGTTCATAATAAACCTTATATACAGTTAAAATGTAAAACGTGTCACGCTTATTTACATCTAAATTAAGAAGAAAAATATTTTAGTAGATTTTGGTTTGCTGGTTTAATACAGCCTTGCACGCCTATTTGAGCACATAACTCGATAAAATCACTTTCAATTGTGTCGATACTAGTATCTTCGGTTAAGGCGATTAAGATAGTTGCATTAGTGGTATTATCTTTTGGATTGATTTTAGATTTTAAAGAAGAAATATCGATTTTACGTGCTGTTAGGAATGCTGTAATTGATTTAAGTATACCTGGTTGATCTATGCCAGCGTATTCAACTTCGTAATGATGAGTAAAATCTAGCGACTTATAACCTGAAGTACGCTTCATCATAGTGATTAACTCTAATTTTTGAGACACGATAGGAAATTTTGACTCAATTAAGTTAATCGACTTAGCACTGCCTTCAAGCAGCATGATTAACGTAAATTCTTCACCAAAAATAGCCATTCTACTGTCAATAATATTACAGCCACATTTGCTCGCTAGTTTTATGATTTCGCTAACGCTACCTGTACGATCTGAGCCCATAGCGTTTAGCACTAAATATTGAGACATTAATGAAGTAACCTTTTAATATTTGATGGTTTAATCGTTTTTCAGGAGGCTATTGTATCTCATATTATTTTTATTAAACACTAGGGAGGATACATTAAAGGGAGGTTTTTTCGTCTATTAGTTTTATATTTATTCAGTTAGTGCTTGATGAATTATCATTTATATAATTATAGGGCTTTTTGTAAGATAAATAAGCTAACAATTATACTTTTGTTATTTCTAACTAAATAGACCGAATTATGTACTTTAACAGCAATTATATGTGAAAAAGTGACAACTCCGTGAGAATATTTAACATTTATTAATATGGTTTCTTGTGTTTGTAAAAACAGGCAAGTACCATGTTGTATTATTTTGGCGGCTAGTAGTAGATTGAGTTTTGTTTGAACTTAATTCTTTATTTGTTATCAAAGCCATAGTTCAAAAAATTAATTATTAAATAATAAGTCAGTTTAAATAAATGCTTACTTAACTTACTTATCAACATGTATTTCTCATCGGTTAACATCATATTATCTAATTAGCCGTGATAGAAAAGATTCAGATGGTATCCGCAGGAGTTTTAATGAATCGTAAATTATTTTGTTTATCGCTATTAAGTTTAACTATAACAGCGTGTAGTAATGACATTAGCAGGACCCAAGCTGAAGGGAATTTTGATTACGCCACCAGAGACGAAGCTAAACCTTTAACAACGCCTGCTGGCTTAGTTGAACCTAGACAAAAGCATGAATTTTTTATTCCTCAAGTTCCAGATACTAATTCACCTGTTGGTGAAGAAATGGATATTAGAGCTCCTTCTTTAGTTATACCTATGGCTGCTTCTTCAAGAATTGAAGGTAATGAAGGAAACCCTCAAGTTTGGTTTGACCAAGTTATTGATGATCAAGTTCTATTAGACTTCATAAGAGATGCCGTTAAATCTCAACTCAAAACTGATGGTGTAGGACTGAAGCCTGTTGATGATAACAACCTTGTATTTGAGTCTGATTGGTACGTGAAAGAAAAAGAGGGTGGTTATTGGTTCTTTAAAAGTGTTGTAGAAACTGAATCTAAACGTTTTAGATACACACTTGAAGAGAAGTCACACGGTAGAAGTGTGGCAATTAGTGTTGAATTAATTGATTACAAGAAAACTGATTTATTAAACTCTACCACTGATATTAATTCAATTGAAAAGCATCGCGCAGAAATGGCGATGTTAAACACCTTGATTGGTGAAGTTGATTACCAATACCGTATTTATTCTCATAAATTACTGCAAACTAAAGCGAAGCAAATTGATGCTTCTTTAACTACTAATGGCGATAACGAACCTGCTATTTTAGTTAATATGGATTTAGATTCTGTGTGGACTAATGTTCCAACTTTCTTCAGAGAAAATCATTTTGAAGTAACAGATTTAAATGAAAGTAAAAATATTTACTTCACAACTTATAAACGTCCTGAACCTAGTTTCTGGGATAATTTGTGGAGTGATGAAGAAGCAACACTTAACATTCCTGATGGTAAGTACAAGTTCTTATTTAAAGAGTCTGAAGAGAAAACGATAGTAACGATATTAGACGAAGATGGTGAGGCACTAACATCAGATACTTTAGATATTATCCTACCTGCTATTAAAACAGGCTTATCTTTTGATAGTTTATTCTAAAGATTAATATAAAAGTTAGGTTAATTATGTATGTAAAGCTCTACCTCGGTAGAGCTTTTTTGTTTCTTGTGTTTACTCGTGTAAATTAACCTTAACTCGGCTTAAATTGAATAATGATAGGAAGAAATAGTTATAAATATAGGTGCTAAAAATAAAATAAAGAAGAGCTTATTTTTTATAAGGTGAGCTAGGTTTGTTTTCAACAGTTTGTAATTTATGTTCTGTTTTATTATTACGCGGTAACGTTTCTTTTAAATCGTTTAAGCCTTTTTTGCGTAAAGGTGTTTTCGCATTTTTTTGTAAGGTACTTAAGTTACCGATATAAAACAACACCACACCGATAATTACGATAGGAATAAGCCATTCACCCATTTTACGTTCCTTTATTTATGTTTTGTACATACTGCGAAAAGATATTCGGTAATTTACTTAAAATTGCCTGTTTACCTAGTATATCTGCTTGTGTGATGGTTTGCGCTAATGTTTCTACTGAAATATCACATAAACAAGATTGCGCTATAGGTGCAAAGGATAAGTGCCAAGGTTCTATTGCGACGCCACCTCGATCTTTATCATATGGATGAAAAAAACCAAATGATGCAGCATCTTTTTCTAACCATAGGCTGAGCTGTTCAAATGGTCCACCTTGTTGGTATTCCCAAGGCTCTAATTGAAGTTTTTTATCGTTAGCTAATAAGTTATCAGCGTAAATATCTATATCGCTACCCCAATGGTGCCGGCTGGTTCCTGGCAATGCGGAATAGGTTAATATAGCATCAACTTTTTCATCATCAGACAGTTCACTTAAATTAACCACTTCATTGTTTATATTTTTAGTAGCAAGTTCTCCATTAAACTTTCTATTCCAAATGGATAATTGCCTGTCAAAGCTGCGATAACCACTGGCAATTTTTAACTCGAAACCTTTTGTTAACGCAGCATCACTTAATGACTGCCACGCTAATTTCATTTCTTTATGAATACCAATGCGATCTGAAAGCCAAGTGATATGTGAATCACTCAGCCCGCAAAGTTGTTGGTGATCAAGTGACATACTGTTTATTTACCTAAAACATTGACTAGTGTTTGATAATAAATATCAACTAGGTTGTTTAAGTCATCACACGAAACACTTTCATTAACCTGATGTATTGTTGCGTTACATGGCCCTAACTCTATAACTTTAGCGCCTGTAGGTGCAATAAATCGTCCATCAGATGTACCACCAGCAGTCGATAGTTCAGTAGGTTTACCCATAGTACTTTCAATTGCATCTGTAACAGCATCTAACCATGGACCTGGCTCTGTGATGAAAGGTTTACCGTTAAAAGTCCAGTCAATCGTGTATTCAAAGTCATATTTATCAAGTATCGAATGAACCTTATCTACAATCTTTTGGTCGGTTAGCTCAGTACTGTAACGTAAGTTGAATAATGCGGTAATATGGCCTGGAACTACGTTAGTAGCACCTGTGCCTGAATTGATGTTTGAAATTTGAAAGCTTGTAGCAGGGAAGAAGTCGTTACCATTATCCCACTCGCATTGGCTCAGTTCAGCTAAAGCTGGCATAGCACTATGAATTGGGTTTTTTACATGTTCAGGGTAAGCCACGTGACCTTGTTTACCATGAATTGTTAATTCACCAGATATAGAGCCTCTTCGGCCATTTTTAATAATATCGCCTACGAGATCGGTACTTGATGGTTCACCAACAATACAATAAGTGATTTTTTCATCTCGTGCTTCTAAAGTATCGATAACACGTGTTGTACCATTAATAAATGGGCCTTCTTCATCACTGGTAATAAGGTAAGTAATTGAACCTTTGTGATTTGGATAGTCAGCTACAAATCTTTCTGTTGCTATGATCATGGCAGCTAAACTACCTTTCATATCAGCAGCACCACGACCATATAACATTCCGTCTATAATGGTTGGTTCATAAGGGGGGGTATCCCATAAGTCTAAATTACCAGCAGGAACAACGTCGGTATGACCAGCAAAACAAAATACAGGATCTTGTGTACCTTTTCTTGACCACAAATTTGTCGTGTCTTCAAAAACCATTGTTTCGTTATTAAAGCCTAAAGCGCCTAAACGGCTAGATATCAAATCTTGGCAACCAGCATCTTCAGGTGTTACTGATTTTCTTGAAATAAGGTCTTTAGTTAGTTCAATAACGGGTGTGCTATTACTCATAATAAGTTTTCCTGATATAAATCGTCTTTAAAGCCAACACACGTTACGTCATTTCTGATCAGTATAGGGCGCTTTAATAATGTAGGTTGTTCTAATACTGCTTTAAACATAACGTCATCAGTTAAGTTGTCTTTTATTTCAGCAGGTAAGTTTCTAAATGTGGTACTGCGTTTGTTTAGTAATACATTCCAATCACTGCGCTCTACAAAAGAAGAAAGTAACTCTGGTGTTAAACCATCTACTCTAAAATCATGAAATGTAAATTCTATATTGTTTTTTTCTAACCATTTAAGTGATTTTTTTACCGTATCACAGTTTTTTATGCCGTAGATGGTTGTCATCATTAACCCTTGCTTTGTATTTTAAAATTTAAATGAAGTTATTAACTCTTTATTTAATAAAATTATTTTAGCATTAAAGCTTTATCAAAGGGTAGAGCACTAATGTGTTAAGAAGGATCTAAAAGATATAAAGGGATCGGTTTTGTGTATAAAATTAAGGAATTTACTGGTGAAATGATCCTGTTATTCATTAATATAGCAATGATATCCACAAAACCTGTGGATATCATTGTTAGCAAGTCTTTATATTGCTAATAACCTGCTGTTTTTAATTGATTTAACCTAGTTGTGTTGTTTTTGAACGGTTATTTTTTTGTTGTTTTTATCCACAGATTTTGTATTCATTATCTTCTAAATTTAAGGTGACTTAATTAAATTGTGGATGAAATGACTTTATTTATTGTAAATGTGTATAAATCTACATTTGTTTACCTTAAATTTTATTGATATTCAGATCGAATTAGATAAATTTTGGATCCTTTTAGCTCTTTTTTTATCTACAATAAATTGTAATTTTATCGTTATTTTACCTGATAAATCTTTTATTCTGTTTTTATAGTGCAAAAGGAAAATAATATTTAATAACAAAGTACTAAGAAGTCGTTATAATATATATAATTGATAAAAACTATATCCTTACATGTTGTTTATTTTTTAACTTAATTTAGTTTAATTGAATAAGCTATTGTGAACCTATTGATGAAGTTTGGAGAACTCATGGACAAAAAAGTTAGCTCGCGCAGTACTATCAACAAAGCCTTACGTCTTAATCTTGATGAAAAGAAATACGGTACTATTGTAGAAATAGGTGCTGGACAAGAAGTTGCTAGGCAATTCTTTTTAGCAGGAGCAGCTGCAGGTACTATCGCTAAAACGATGTCTGCTTATGATATGAAGTTTTCGGATGCTATATATGGTGTACAAGAAGATAGACGTTATGTAAGTAAAGCTCGTGTAAAAGCAATGATGACTCAAGAGTTTGATTTGGTTGTTGATCGAGTTGGTGATATTCGTTCTAAATCATCTCGTTATTTTTCATATGCAGCAACGGTAGCAGCAAAAAGTTTTAATCGTAAAAACGAATGTCATGCTTGGTGTGGTGTTCGAGTTCAAATGTACCCAGGTGCAGAGCCGTCAAATATCACCATTCATGTTCGTATGCATGATGAAAATGCTGAACTACAGCAGGCAGCGTTGGGAGACTTAGGTGTAAATCTAATTTATGCCGCTTATTATTATTTTGAAAATCCTAAAAACATTATCGATTCGTTAACAGATAATATTGGCAAAGATCGTATAGAAATTGATGCCATTGAGTTTGAAGGGCCATATTTTGAAGATATAGATAACCGTGCTATTAATCTTCACTTAATTCGTAGTTGGAAAACACGTGCCATTATGTTCAAGCCTGATGGTTCAGTAACTGTTCCTGCAGATATGTTGTACAAAAAGAATGTATTAACTATTCGTGGGTCGTTTAAGCCTGTTACTAAATTAAATGTCGACATGATCGAGCAAGGTAAAAACTCTTTTAATGCACTTAATAATTTAGATGGAAAAACTACAATAGCTATTGCTGAAATATCGTTAAATGATCCATATGGTAATGATGCTAAGGTCCCAGAGGCTGATATTATTGCCCGAGTTAGATTACTTAACTCATTAGGTTATAGCGTAATGATTTCAGATTATACACGTTACTTTTCTTTACGTGCCTACTTCCGTCAATACACACAATTACAAATTGGTATTGTGGTAGGTATGATGAATATGCGACAAATATTTGATGAGCAATATTACCGTGGGGTTGAAGGTGGAATACTTGAAGCTTTTGGTAAGCTATTTCCAGATAACACGCGCATGTTTGTTTACCCTGAGCTTGACGAAGCAGGTGAGTTAACTGACTTCTCTAAAGTGAGAGTGCCAGATCACTTACGTTATTTATATAAACATTTATTAGAGAATAACTTTATTTCTGGTATCGAATGTAGCGATACTGATTTATGTCGCATTTATTCTAGAGAAGTATTAAAACAATTAATGGCTGGAACACCAGGATGGGAAAGTTCCGTTCCTGAAGCTGCTGTTGAAGAGATTAAAGCTAACAAATTGTTTGGTTGCAAATAGGTAGGTTTATCTTACTACCTCTGTAATCAGGTTTGTAGCTTGTTATTATAAAAATGCTCAACTACCAAGTAGTTGAGCATTTTTTTATATCTTTATTTATTGTTACTTTTACGATTCTCATGAAAAAGTAGTATTAATTACCTTAATGAAAACTCTATTTCACTTTAAAAGAACTTAGCTTCTGTAATAAATTCTCTCCCATGTCATTTAATTCAGACGAACGTTGTGCGGCTGAATCTGTTCCTTCAAGAGATTCGTGTGATAAGTTTGAAATACGTTGCACACTTTCATTAATTTCATTGGCAGATAATGATTGTTCTTCAGCTGCAGTGGCTATTTGCATATTCATGTCGTTAATTCGTTGGATAACTTCTGAAATTTTATCCAACGAATCATTAGCTTGGTTAACATGAGTGGTTGTTTCAATAGCTTTTGTTGCACTTGATTCTATAACGGATACAGCTGAACTACTGCCTTGTTGAAGTTTATAAATCATTTTTTGTATTTCTTCCGTAGATTGTCCTGTTCTGCTTGCTAATGTTCTTACTTCATCTGCAACCACAGCAAAACCTCTACCATGTTCACCGGCTCTTGCTGCTTCTATCGCGGCATTAAGTGCAAGCAAATTAGTTTGGTCGGCTATACTTCTTATAACATCAAGCACTGTTCCTATGTTTTCTGTTTCATCAGCAAGGGTTTTAATGACTTCAGAAGCTTCTTGTACATTCACAGATAACGCTTCAATTTCTTTTACAGTATTAATTACTATATTCTGGCCTTCATCGACTAACGCTTTACCTTGATTTGTTTCATGTGCTGCTGATTCAGCATTTTTAGCTATTTCGTTGATGGTCGCTTGCATCTCCTGCATTGAATTTTCTAATTGTCCTGTTTGATCATTTTGCTGCTCAGCTAAGTACTTAGCTTTTTGATTTAGGTTATCTAATGACTTTGCATTATCCTTAACTTGTGTAGCACTTGAGTCTACGTCAATCACTAAGCGTGATATTTTTTCAGAATACTTATTAAAGCCACGCGTTAAACTGGTTAGTTCGTCATTTCCTTTAACTTGTAAACGCTTGGTTAAATCACCTTCACCTTCACTAATGTCAGTGATCATATCAACGGTTTCATTAAGAGGTCTAAGGATAGAGCGTTGAATAAACACAGTGAAAATAATAAAAATAATAAATGCAATAGCACCAATACTTGAGGTGAGTATTGCCATAGACGCAAATTCAGCATCTACATCATCAAGATAAATGCCTGAACCTACAATCCAGCCCCATTCATTAAAACCTTTAACATAACTTATTTTAGCTACGGGTATTTCGCCTGCTTGCTTAGCCCAGTAATATGGAACAAAACCTTCTTTTTGTTTTTTCACGATATCAACCATTTCTTGAAACAGTTTTAAACCGTTTGGGTCTTTAAATTCAGACAGATCCTTGCCGATTAATGCTGGTTTGATGGGATGCATTACCATGGTTGCAGAGTAATCATTAATCCAATAGTAATTGGTTTTATCGTAGCGAAGTGCATTGATGGCATTTTTAGCTGATTTTTGTGCTTGCTCTGTGCTTATACCTTCGACTTTTATTCGATTAAAATTATGGTGAATAATTTCGTAGGCGACTTCAACTAAGTTTTGAGTTTTTTCGTATTTTTGTTGTAAGAGTGATGTTTTAAATGCATTTAAAGTAAGCAGTATTGAAATGAAGAACGATATAAATACAATCACTAAATTTAGCTGTAAACGACGTTTAATTTTTATGTTTCTGATGTTCATATCAAGCCCCAATTATTTAGAACAGCTTTTTAGCTGATTACATGTAAATATAAGTCATGAAATGTGTTTTAGCCATTTTATAGGACGTTTGACAAAGAGAAGTCTTTAACTTTATATATTGAATATATAAAGTTAAAGAAGCAGTTAACCTCAACAAGGATTAACTGCTTAAATTAGTACTAGGACAGATTGTTAGTTTTTACGAAATATCTTTGATGAGTACAGAGGTATCACAGCGATTAAAACCTTGTTTTTGTAAACGTTCATAAGAAGCATCTACCATTTTAGCTACGGGTAAATTTACACTTAATTTTTCAGCTTGCTCTAAACATATGGCTAAATCTTTTCTCATCCAATCTATAGCAAAGCCAAAATCAAACTCATCTGCAGCCATAGTATGAGCTCGTTGTTCTAATTGCCAAGATTGTGCTGCGCCGTGCTTAAGCACATCTCTGACTGTAACTAAATCTAAACCTGATTTCTTTGCTAAGGTTAATCCTTCACTCAAGCCTTGTAATATACCTGCAATACATAATTGATTGACCATTTTACAGGTTTGTCCTGAGCCAACGTTACCTAATAGGGTAACTTGTTTAGCGTAGATATTAAGTGTACTTTCAATCTGTTGAAATTTTTCTTCATTACCACCAACCATTATGGTTAATGCACCGTTTTTTGCCCCAATTTCGCCACCAGACACTGGCGCATCTAAAAATACATTACTTTGTTTGAGACAAGCTTCAGATATTTCTTTGGCAACTTCAGCTGATGTGGTTGTATGATCAACTAAAATAGCACCAGACTCTAATCCGGCTAATATTCCATTTTCACTCAAACAAACATCGCGTAAATCATTGTCGTTACCAACACAGCACATAACTAATTTTGCACCTTTTACTGCATCTTTAAGTGAAGATGCAGTAGTACCGTTATATTCGTTTTTCCACGCTAGAGCTTTTGCTTGTGTTCTATTATAAACGGTAACCTGTAAGCCATTTTTTTGTAAATGACCTGCCATATAATATCCCATAGTACCTAAACCAATAAATGCTACTTTCATTGAATTCTCTCCGTTAAAAAACTTATTAAAGCAATAGAATTATTTAACCAGTAAGTACTTAAATATGCGATGAGTTTTGTGTTATTTCATCACTTTTGAATAAACAATCGTTAAAACAGTAAATATTATACCGCTTCAAGTAGTACAATGGGGTGATTGTACTACTTGAGTTATTGGTATTCTTTATTTACTAAGGGGAAGGGATGATTGAATCGTTGAAATGGTTAGAAGGCTTTGATCATAAAAAAACTAACTTTAGTCTACATCAAGCGCTTCTTTTACAAATTAGCTCGGCTATCGAGCAAGGTGAATTAAAGGCGGGTGAAAAACTTCCTACTCATAGACAACTTGCTTCACTATTAGGTATTGCTGTAGCTACCGTAACTAAAGTGTATAAAGAAGCTGAACGAAAAGGTTTAATTATTGGAAAAGTTGGTAAAGGGAGCTTTATATCATCTTGTCCTATATTGCCTCATGCTATTAAAGCGAATGATCTTAAAAGTATTAACCTTTCTATTATTAAGCCACAAGTTAATATATCCAATAAACAACTTACCGATCAGATAAAGCAATTGAGTGAACAATCTCAGTTATCAGACTTAATGGATTACAACATGGCTGGTGGCAGTTTAACTGACCATCAAGCAGCGATTCATTGGCTTAGTACTCAAAGCGTTTTGCTCGAGGGTAAGAAGGTTTCAATATGCAGTGGAGCACAGCACGGTTTGATGGTACTCATTAATACTTTAACTGAGTATGGTGACTGTATTGCTGTTGAAGAGTTTTGTTATCCAGGGATCATTTCTTTAGCTGAACAATTTGGCAGAAAACTTATTCCTGTGGCTATGGATGATGAAGGAATGAATCCTAAATCATTAGAAAATGCGATTGCACAGTATGATATTAGATTAATTATTGTTGTTGCTTCTCATCAAAACCCAACAGCATCTGTCATGTCTATTAAACGTAGAAAGGCTATTGCTGACATAGTGATTAAACACGACATTTGGCTGGTTGATGATGATGTGTATGGTTTTTTGAGTCCTGAGTTACCAGCCATGTCTAACCTTGCACCAGTACATGGTTTTTATTTAAGCAGTTTATCTAAATGTATATTTCCTGGGTTACGTGTTGGTTTTATTGTGTTCCCTGAGGCTTTTAAACAGCGAATTGAAGCAACGATACGAAATACAATATGGATGCCAGTGCCACTTACTCTAGCGATAGCAGCTAAACTTATATTTTCAGGACAGGCATTAGCTATTCAACATCAGCAAAGAGATATCGCTTGTAAACGGCAAGTCATTGCTCGACATATATTTAATGATGATGAATTATTGGTAAACATAAGCTCGCAAATGAATAGCTTCCATCTGTGGTTAATTTTACCTGAATATTGGAGAAGTGAAGACTTCAGTAAAGTTTTAGAAGAAAGGGGGGTACTAGTTTCAAATGCTGATTATTTTAAAGTTAAAAGTACAGCAATTAACTCTAAAGCGACTAAAGTTCTTAATAGTTTTACACCTCACTCCGCTGTAAGAATTTCATTAATGGCAGCCAAATCAGAAGATGAGTTAAAATTCGCATTACACCTAATTAAAAAGCTTTTAAAAGAGAGAGCTAAAAATTTACCAAACATTCGTTAAGAGCGATTACTTGTTCTTTAAAAATTTAATATTCGATTGAAAGGTCGATCTCACATCAAAATTTGAATATTATAAACATATCTTCAATTAAATTATTGAATTAGGAATTTTCATGAAAAAATTATTACTGGGTGCTGTTGTCGCTCAATTGTTACTAAGTGCTTGTAGTACATCTTCTTCAGGAAGAAACCAGATTATGCTTTATTCAAATACAGAATTAAGCAAAATGGGAGCAACATCTTTCGAACAAATGAAAGCAGAAATTAAAATTAGTAAAGACCCTGCTACAAATCAATTTGTACAATGTGTTGCTGATGCCATTACCGTGAATGTTCCTAAATCAGCTCATGATGGTGATTGGGAAGTTGTTGTGTTCGATTCTCCACAAATAAACGCTTTTGCTTTACCTGGCGGTAAAATAGGTGTTTATACTGGTATTTTAAATGTTACTGAAAACCAAGATCAACTCGCAGCCATTATGGGGCACGAAGTAGGGCATGTTATTGAACATCACTCTAACGAGCGTTTGTCTTCTAATCAAGTGGCTCAAGGTGGCTTAGCATTAGCAGGTGTGGCGCTTGCTATTCAACAAAATGAAAATCAAGCACTTTGGATGGCTGGATTAGGCTTAGGCGTTCAATATGGTATTTTAATGCCATATGGAAGAACCCATGAAAGTGAGGCTGATATTGTAGGGCAAGACTTAATGGCTAAATCAGGCTTTGAACCGAGTGCTAGTATTCGACTTTGGGAAAATATGGCAAAAAATTCAACCTCATCTCAGCCTGAATTTTTGTCAACACATCCATCTAATGAAACGCGTATAAAACAGTTAACAGATCATTTGGCGGAATCTAAAAAACTGATGGTAGGCACTAAAGCTCCGTCTTGTGTAAAGCCAAGTTATATTCCAATTTCTGAAGTGGCTGAAGCAGCGAAAAGTTAAGATTACATATAATATTTTTAGACACAAAAAAGGCGTAAAACTTAAGGTTTTACGCCTTTTTATTATGCTAAATGATTTTATTTTACCGAGATCTAATTATTTAGTCGCTCGCCAGAATGCATAACCACCGACAAAAAATAATACCATAGGATAGAAAGAGCTAAGCACTACTTCAACCGGTGATATTTTCAGTGTAGCGCCTAATAATAAAGCTTGAGCGCCATAAGGCAAAAGACCTTGGCTGATACAAGCATATATATCTAAAATACTGGCTGAATGAGCTGGTGGTAAATCACCATCAGTAGCCAAGTTTTTAGCGGCTTCCCCTGTTACTATAATAGAAACCGTATTATTTGCAGTGAAGAAGTTACAAGCAAAAGCTAAACCAGCAATACCTATACCCGCTGAACGTTTTTTATTATTAGGACAAAGCTTATTCGCTAATGATTTTACGCCAGAAGTTAATGCAGCTAGCCCACCTTGTTGTTTAATTAATTCACTTAAACCACCAATAAACAAAGCTAATATCATGGTGTCTTGCATACCTGAAAAGCCAGCATTTATGTCATTAACCCAACTCGATATCTGGTAGTCATTACTTAGCATTCCAATAATAGCCGCTAAAATAATCCCTACTATTAATACAATAAATACATTAACACCAGATAAAGCTAAAACTAGAATGACCATGTAAGGTATAAGACCAATTAAAGAAATATCTTTAGCTTGTTCAAATGGAATATCTTCGCCAATAACAAAAAATATCACTAAACAAATTAGTGCAGCAGGGATAGCGAACTTAAAGTTAACCTTAAACTTATCGTTCATCTTTGCACCTTGGCTTCGGGTAGAGGCGATTGTGGTGTCAGAAATAAAAGATAAATTATCACCAAATATAGCACCAGAAATAATACAACCAGCAACTATACCCGCGTCTAAATTAGCAGTTTCAATAAAACCTAATGCAATTGGAGCAATCGCTGCGATGGTGCCCATTGATGTACCCATTGCAGTAGATAAAAATGCAGCAACAATAAATAAGCCAGGTAAGAGAAGATAATCAGGGAATACTGATAAGCCAAGCTGCACACTTGCATCAACACTACCTGTCGATTTAGCCACTGTGGCAAAAGCTCCAGCTAACAAGTAAATAACGCACATGGTAATGATATTGTTATGACCTGCACCATCAATAAACTGGTTAATTTGAGTGTTTATCGAGGCTTTACCCAGAAATATTGCAAATAAAATGGCAGGAATTATCGCAATACTGGCAGGCAGTTGGTAAAAAGCAAAGTCAACACCATTTAAAGTGAGAACAATTCCAGTCCCTAAAAATAATCCTAAAAATACGCCAAAGGGTAATAAACTAATTAAGCTTTTTTCTTCAGATGTTCGTGCATGTGAATTGGTGTTTGAAGTCATAATCTAATCTAATAAGAGTGCAGATTGGTATTATTAACTTTATTGTTCAAAGGCTCAAGTGTTAGGAAATGTATTCAAGCTTATATTCTCTCTATATTCAGCTTATGCTTATCTGATTTTTAAATAACGCAGAATTTTTAGATATAACGGTAAATGTTCAATTGAGAATAACTTCGCTTTATATATGGCGCTTTACGTTGAATTATTTGTTAACAATATCTCCGAAAATCTATCTTGTATTCAAGTCTAAATCGTCTATCTTCAAGTGGCTTGGATATATGTTCTATGCTATCATTTCGCGCGAAATTTATTTAAAGCTAATCGGTGTTTAAAAGTTAGCCAATTAACGTAAGTTAAGAGGGTTAATTAATTATTTAAACATGGAAAAGCCAAGCTAATATAAAAGAGACCCAATAATGTCTGAAAACAAATTTGAATCAATCGAAGCACGTGTAAGTTACGGTGTAGGTCGTCAATTAGGTGACCAATTACGTAACAACCCTTTTAAAGATTTCGACGTAACAGCGGTACAAGCTGGTATAGCTGACGCTATTGCAGACGTTGCAAGCCAAGTAAGCGAAGAAGACTTAAATGAAGCTTTTGGTATTGTCTCTAAAAAATTACAAGAGCAAGAGCAAGAAGCAGCTAAAGAATTAGCAGCTGAAGGCGAAGCATTTTTATTAGAAAATGCTAAGCGTGATGAAGTAACTGTTACTGAGTCAGGTTTACAATACGAAGTAATCGCAACAGGCGAAGGCGAAAAGCCAACAGCTCAAAGCACTGTTCGTGTGCATTACCATGGTTCATTAGTTAGCGGTGATGTTTTTGATAGCTCTGTAGATCGCGGTCAACCTGCTGAATTCCCAGTTGGCGGTGTTATCGCTGGTTGGACTGAAGCATTACAATTAATGACTGAAGGTTCTAAGTGGCGTTTATACATTCCATTTAACTTAGCATACGGCGAGCGTGGTTCTCAAGGAGCTATCCCTCCATACGCGACGTTGATATTTGAAGTTGAATTATTAGCTATTGTTAGCTAGTTATTATTTTAAAGCCCTCCGTTGAGGGCTTTTTTATATCTGTTTAATTTATATTAAGCACATTGTTATTAGGTATATTTTAGGTTAGTCGATTAATGAATGTAGAACACGAGTTAAATGAATTATTTACACGCTATGTTAATGCATTCAAGCAATACGATATGGCAGCAGCATTAAGTTGTTATCATTTACCTTGTACACTACATACACCTGAAAAAATTGCCTACTTAGAAAACGAAGAAAAATTTAAACAAGAATTTATAGATATATTTACTATTTTAAAGCATGCCAAAATTTCAAAGATAGTTGCCGATAAGGCCAGCTATCAATATTGTCAAAAGCATTCTTTAGATGTATGTATAAATTGGTTGTTTTATGATGAAAATGACGAACTCTTCACTGACTTTAGCGCCTTTTATCATATCGCTAATGATGAAAGTTCAGAAGGTATTGGCAAGATAATTAGTGTTGTTTCGCATGAGATACAAAATTCAATTGAATTAGCGCAACCTTTCAAAATAACGTAAGCATTTTAGATATTTGATTATAAGAAATAAAGAGATAAAGAATGAAAGTAAAAGTAGCCATATTAGGGTGTAGTGGTCGCATGGGCCGCAATTTAATTCAAGCAGCGATAGAACATGAATCCATTGAATTAGTTGGTGGTAGTGTAAGAGCTTCATCTTCGTTTGTTGATTTTGATTTAGGTGAACTAGCTGGTATTGGTGCTATAGGCTCTAAAACCTCAGTTGATCTAAATGAGCTACTTGAAGCTGATGTCTTTATTGATTTTACCTCAATAGAAACCACACTTGAGAATATAAAATGGTGTCAACAACATAATAAAGCTTTAGTTATTGGTACTACAGGCTTTAATGACCAACAAGTGGATGAAATTAAACAATCTGGTGAGCAAATCCCAGTGATACTTGCGCCTAATACAAGCGTAGGAGTTAACTTGTTATTCAAGCTTTTAGAGATCACCGCTAAAGCCATTGGCGATCATACTGATATTGAAATATTTGAAGCTCATCATAGATTTAAAAAAGATGCACCGTCTGGAACCGCAGTAAAAATGGGGCAGGTGATTGCTGACACTCTAGGTAGAGACCTAAATAAATGTGCTGTATATGGTCGTGAAGGTATCACTGGTGAACGTGATAAAGAAACCATTGGTTTTGCTACTGTAAGAGCTGGCGACATAGTAGGTGAACATACTGCATTTTTTGCTGATATTGGTGAGCGCTTAGAAATCACTCATAAGGCAAGTTCACGTATGACATTTGCTTTAGGTGCTATGCGTGCCGCATTTTGGTTGAGTGAAGCTGATAATGGCTATTATGATATGCAAGATGTATTAGGTTTAAAATAACGTATTTTTTAAGATAACTGCTACTTTTGGCGGTTTTGAATAAAAATTCAAATAAAAGCTTGTTTTTTACATTTTTAACTAGACGAAAATGCAATTCAAGCGTAAAATAAGTGGATTTTGTCAAAAATTCAGGTCTTTTAGTTTATAGGGCGATTTTTTGGCATTTTTTATATCTAACATTTAGTAAATATACTAGATGTTACCTTTATACTTAATAATAGAATTTATTTAGTTGTTTATTATTAAGTTTGTTTTCTTCTTTACGGAGGTTAAATTGACTAAATCTGCCATTTTAGTGCTTGAAGACGGCACTGTATTTAAAGGCACCGCTATCGGTGCAGATGGGGCGGCTGTTGGAGAAGTAGTATTTAATACTTCAATGACTGGTTACCAAGAAATTCTTACTGATCCATCATATGCAGAACAAATTGTTACGCTTACTTATCCACATGTTGGTAATACCGGTACTAACTCAGAAGACGAAGAGTCGGGTGATATTGTAGCAAAAGGTTTAGTTATTAGAGATTTACCTTTATTAGCAAGTAATTTTAGAAATGAAGAAAACCTAAGTGAATACTTAGCTCGCAATAATATTTTAGGTATTGCTGACATTGATACACGTAAGCTTACACGTATATTACGTGAAAAAGGCGCTCAAAACGGTTGTATTATTGCTGGCGACCTTGCTGAAGGCGAAGCACTAGACGAAGCCAGTGCACTTGCTCAAGCAAAAGCATTTCCAGGTCTTAAAGGTATGGATTTAGCTAAAGTTGTTTCTACTAAAGAACAATATGAATGGACAGAAGGTAGTTGGGTTTTAGGTCAAGGCTTTGTTACCCCAGCTGAAAAACCATATCATGTTGTTGCATACGATTTTGGTGCTAAACGTAATATTTTACGTATGTTAGTTGACCGTGGTTGTAAATTAACTGTTGTACCTGCTCAAACGCCTGCATCAGAAGTTTTAGCCATGAATCCAGATGGTGTGTTTTTATCTAATGGACCAGGTGACCCAGAGCCATGTACTTATGCTATTGAAGCTATTAAAGAAATTTTAGCTACTAACCTACCTGTTTTTGGCATTTGTTTAGGACATCAATTACTTGGTTTAGCAAACGGTGCATCTACTATTAAAATGAGTCATGGTCATCACGGTGCTAACCACCCAGTAAAAGATTTTAGCCGCGATGTTGTGATGATAACTTCACAAAACCACGGTTTTGCTATTGATGAATCAAACATGCCGGCAAACATAAAAGTAACGCATAAGTCGTTATTTGATGGCACTATTCAAGGTATTCATTTAACTGATAAGCCTGCATTTAGTTTCCAAGGCCATCCTGAAGCGAGCCCAGGTCCGCATGATGCGGCACCTTTATTTGACCACTTTATTGATTTAATCAAAGCTGCTAAAGCTTAAGCTAAGACAAGAGAGAGAAAAGAGAATGCCAAAACGTACCGATTTAAAAAGTATCTTGATCTTAGGCGCTGGACCAATTGTTATTGGTCAAGCATGTGAATTTGATTATTCAGGTGCACAAGCTTGTAAAGCGTTACGCGAAGAAGGTTACCGAGTTATTTTAGTTAACTCTAACCCAGCAACCATAATGACTGATCCTGAAATGGCAGATGCTACTTACATCGAGCCGATTCATTGGGAAGTTGTTCGTAAAATTATTGAAAAAGAACGTCCTTGTGCTGTATTACCAACAATGGGCGGTCAAACTGCGCTTAACTGTGCATTAGAATTAGAAGCTAAAGGTGTATTAGCTGAATTTAATGTTGAAATGATTGGCGCAACGGCTGATGCAATCGACAAAGCTGAAAACCGCGAACGTTTTGACCAAGCCATGAAAAATATTGGTCTTGATTGTCCTCGTGCTGAAATTGTTCACACAATTGATGAAGCGCATGCTGCAAGCAAAAACTTAGGTTTCCCTTGTATCATCCGTCCATCATTTACTATGGGTGGAACAGGTGGCGGTATTGCATACAACATCGAAGAATTTGATGAAATATGTACCCGTGGCTTAGATCTTTCTCCAACCTCTGAATTATTGATTGATGAATCATTAATTGGTTGGAAAGAGTATGAGATGGAAGTGGTTCGTGACAAAAATGATAACTGTATTATTATTTGTTCAATTGAAAACTTTGACCCTATGGGTATCCATACGGGTGACTCAATCACCGTTGCACCAGCTCAAACATTAACAGATAAAGAATACCAAATCATGCGTAACGCTTCTGTTGCGGTACTGCGTGAAATTGGTGTTGAAACAGGTGGTTCAAACGTTCAGTTTGGTATATGTCCAAATACTGGTCGTATGGTTATCATTGAAATGAACCCACGTGTTTCTCGTTCATCAGCATTAGCCTCTAAAGCTACAGGTTTCCCAATTGCTAAAATTGCAGCCAAGCTCGCTGTAGGTTATACCCTTGATGAATTACAAAACGATATTACGGGTGGTGCAACTCCAGCATCATTCGAACCAACAATCGATTATGTTGTTACTAAGATCCCACGTTTTAACTTTGAAAAATTTGCGGGCTCTGAAGACAGATTAACAACACAAATGAAATCTGTTGGTGAAGTTATGGCGATTGGTCGTAACCAGCAAGAATCATTGCAAAAAGCATTACGTGGACTAGAAGTAGGCGTAAATGGTTTTGATCCAATTGTTGATGTGACTAAACAAGGTGCTAAAACGAAAATAATGCATGAGCTGCAAGAAGCTGGTGCAGATCGTATTTGGTATGTTGCTGATGCATTCCGTTTAGGTTTAACTATCGAAGATGTTTTCAATGCAACTAAGATTGACCGCTGGTTCTTAGTACAAATTGAAGATTTAATTCTCGAAGAGAAGAGTGTTGCAGAAGGTGGCATGAAGTCATTAACACCTGAGCGCTTACGTAAACTTAAACGTAAAGGTTTTGCTGATTCTCGTCTTGCTGATGTTATTGGTGTTAACGAATCTGAAATTCGTAAAAAGCGTCATGCAGCTAATATATTCCCTGTATACAAACGTGTAGATACTTGTGCTGCTGAATTTAGTTCAGATACTGCTTACATGTATTCAACTTATGATGAAGAATGTGAAGCTAACCCAACAGATAATGACAAAATCATGATCTTAGGTGGCGGACCGAACAGAATCGGACAAGGTATTGAATTTGATTACTGTTGTGTTCACGCAGCATTGGCTTTACGTGAAGACGGCTACGAAACAATCATGGTTAACTGTAACCCTGAAACGGTTTCTACAGATTACGATACGTCTGATCGTTTATACTTTGAATCAATTACCTTCGAAGACGTGCTTGAAATTGTACGTATTGAAAAGCCAAAAGGCGTTATTGTTCAATACGGTGGTCAAACGCCTCTTAAACTAGCTCGTGCATTAGAAGCTGCTGGCGTACCAATTATTGGAACATCTCCAGATGCGATTGACCGCGCAGAAGACAGAGAGCGCTTCCAACAAGCTGTTGACCGTTTAGGTTTGCTACAACCTGAAAACGCAACAGTAACATCACTTGATGAAGCGATGGCTAAAGCTGAAGCGATTGGTTTCCCACTGGTTGTTCGTCCTTCATACGTATTAGGTGGTCGTGCAATGGAAATTGTTTATGACCTAGATGATTTACGTCGTTACATGACAGAAGCCGTGAGTGTTTCTAACGATTCTCCAGTATTACTTGATCACTTCTTAGATGATGCGATTGAAGTAGATATTGATGTAATTTGTGACGGTACGGATGTTGTTATTGGCGGTATTATGCAACACATTGAACAAGCGGGTGTTCACTCAGGTGATTCAGCATGTTCATTACCTGTTTATAGCTTAAGCCAAGAAGTGCAAGACGTAATGCGTAAGCAAGTAACAGATTTAGCTTTTGAGTTAGGTGTTATTGGCTTAATGAATACTCAAATGGCTGTTAAAGATGGCGAAGTTTACCTTATTGAAGTAAACCCTCGTGCTGCTCGTACGGTTCCATTTGTATCAAAAGCAACAGGTGTACCTTTAGCTAAAATTGGCGCACAAGTCATGGCAGGTAAAACCTTAAAAGAATTAGGTATTACGGAAGAAGTTATTCCACCGTACTTCTCTGTTAAAGAAGTTGTTATTCCATTTAACAAATTCCACGGAAGTGACCCATTAGTTGGACCAGAAATGCGTTCTACAGGTGAGGTTATGGGTGTTGGTGATACGTTTGAAGAAGCCTTTGCAAAAGCTAACTTAGGTGCTGGAGTATCGGTTCCTAAAGATGGTCGCGCCTTAATCTCTGTTCGTAACAGTGATAAAGGTCGTGTAGTTGATTTAGCTAAGAAAATGGTTGAATTAGGCTATGAGCTTGATGCTACTCACGGTACTGAAATTATTTTACGCGAAGCTGGTGTTCCTGTTCGTCGTGTAAATAAAGTACAAGAAGGGCGTCCACATATTCTTGATAGAATTAAAAATAGCGAGTATAGCTACATCATAAACACCACTGAAGGTCGTAAAGCGATTGAAGATTCTAAAGTGTTACGTGGTGGCGCATTACGCTATAAAGTTGCCTATACAACAACATTGAATGCAGCCTTTGCAGCTTGCCAAGCTCATGCCGCAGACGATAGAAATACGGTTAACTCTATTCAAGAATTACATCTACGTTGTAAGTAGTTATTACTAAGGTAATATCTAACTAGCTTTATTATGAGTAGTGATTTACTATGTTAAATCACTACTCTACATATCTTTTTTTATAAAGCCGTTGGGATTATAATTTCCCGTAGAGTAAAATTTATTTTTAAAAGTGGTGTTTCTAACGAAAGACCACTTTTTTATTTGTTATTAAAGATTAAGAAGAAATAAAATGACCAAATATCCAATGACACTTCTTGGTGCTGAACAGTTAAAAGAAGAGCTTAGAATTTTAAAAACAGAAAAACGTCCACGTATTGTTAAAGACATTGCTGACGCGCGCGAACATGGTGACTTAAAAGAAAATGCTGAGTACCATGCAGCAAAAGAAGAACAAGGTTTTTGTGAAGGTCGTATTCAAGATATTGAAGGGCGTCTTTGTAATGCTCAAATTATTGATGTAACAAAAATCCCTAATCACGGTAAAGTGATTTTTGGCGTAACGGTTACTTTATTAAATATTGAGACTGAAGTAGAAGTTAAATATCAAATTGTTGGTGATGACGAAGCAGATTTTAAAACGGGTCGTATCTCGTTAAACTCTCCAATAGCTCGTGGCTTAATTGGTAAAGAAGTGGATACTGAGATTGAAATAACAACCCCTGGTGGCGTTGTTGAGTATGAAATTATTGCTGTTGATCATATTTAATATTGTTAATAGCAATTTTAGATACTAAAAAAGGTGCTTTAAGCACCTTTTTTTATGGTTGGGATTTACTATTTTTACACCAATAACACTTAGCGTATGCTATCAAAAATTAGCCCTAGAGAAGCCAATAGAAGATATATATTACTCAGCTACAGCTACTAATGTAGAGTCTAAGTCGATTGAATTAAACTGTTCATCACTTTGAATAACAAGAATCTCTTGAGCAGATTTTTCAACATTTATTGTTAGTGCGCTCATATTCTTTAATGATTGTGCTAACTCAGTGTTTACATTGATTGCTAAAGCATTGTTATTTAAATCTTCTACTTGTACTAACTCGATAGCTTGTACTGAAGCTGATGCAGCTAAAGTTAGTGCTATTGTCGTTATTAACATTTTTACGTTTTTCATTTTGGACCCTTTTTAAAAAATAATACATTAATTTACGTATAGATTTTTTAGGACCTATTTTCTCAATATTAATTGTAATGTGTACTTTACAATTTTTTCTATAGCCCATCCAATTATGGGGTTGAGATGAAGTCCTTCATCTATGCTGTGTATAATAAGGTAATGTTGGCAACATTAAAAACGACTATTATTAATGTTAATCATTAGAAAAACTAATGGATACTTGTTGCTTGTTTAGCTAATATGACTATATTAAAAATAAGTTTGTCTACTTAACGATTATCAATTTAAGTGAAATAAAATAATGGCAAGTAAACTACCGCCTCTGAACGCTTTAAGGGTGTTTGAAGCGTCAGCGAGACACCTAAGTTTTACCCGTGCAGCAGAAGAGCTTTTTGTTACGCAGGCAGCGGTTAGTCATCAAATAAAAGCATTAGAAGAATTTATTGGTCTTAAGTTGTTCATGCGGAAAAATAGAGCGCTTCTTTTAACGGAAGAGGGACAGTCTTACTATTTAGATATTAAAGATGTTTTTAATAATATTCAGGAAGCAACTGAGAAACTATTTGCTCGAGGTGATAAAGGGGCAATTACCGTTAGTTTGCAGCCAAGTTTTGCTATTCAATGGTTAATTCCCCGATTAAATGCTTTTAGTCTCGAACATCCTGATATCGATGTAAGAATAAAAGCTGTAGAACAAACAGATAATTTATTAACTGAAGATGTCGATGTAGCTATCTATTATGGTCGTGGTGATTGGGGAGATTTACATACCGAAAAACTTCACCAAGAATATTTAATTCCGGTTTGCTCACCGCTTATATTCACTCATGGTAAACCACTGAAGAAAATTGAAGATTTAGCTAACCACACTTTATTACATGATACATCTCGTAAAGATTGGACCTTATGGTTTAAAAAAGTAAAAGTTAAAGGTGTGAATGTAAATCATGGACCTATCTTTAGTCATTCCGCTATGGTGGTTCAGGCAGCTATTCATGGACAAGGTGTGGCATTAGCAAACAGTGCTTTTGCTAAGCCAGATATTGATTCAGGGCGTTTGATTTGTCCATTCCATGAAGTGTTGGTGAGTAAAAATTCCCATTACATTGTTTGTCGTGAACATCAACGTGATTTAGGTAAAATAGCTGCCTTTAGAGAATGGGTGTTAGAAACTGTAGCATTAGAGCAAGAAGAAGACTTATATGACGATTAATACTAAAACTAACGTTATTGAAGCAATAAAAGTTGAACCATCAATTATTGAAAGTTTTGTTGAACAACCGAATGCTTTATTTATTTTTGCTCATGGTGCAGGTGCTGATAAAAGTCATCACTTTATGGAAAACTTTACCGCTGCATTAAATGAGAAAAATATTAACGTAGTGCGTTTTAACTTTCCTTACATGGATAAGCGTTTAGTTGATGGTAGAAAATACCCGCCTAACAGAATGCCATTGTTGCTTGAATGTTTTGAAGCTGTAGTAAAACATTACCTTAATAATAACCCAAATAACTTACCTATTTTTATTGGAGGTAAATCTATGGGGGGGCGAGTAGCTGCAACACTTTCTTCATCTGAGCTAGTTTATCAAGTAAACGAAAAAGCTTCAGCAGGCATCATGGGCGTAATTTGTATTGGCTATCCTTTTCATCCTCAAAAAAAGCCTGAAAAGCTTCGTTTAGAGCCTTTACAAGAAACTCTCTTACCTACACTTATTCTTCAAGGTGATAGAGATGCTTTAGGAGACCAAAGTGAAATAGAAAACTATGATATTTCACCTTTATGTAAGGTCTATTATTTTGAAGACGGTGATCATGATTTAAAGCCTAGAGTGAAATCGGGCTATACTCATGCTCAACACCTTAAAACCGCTGCTGAACAGTTAACTAGGTTTATTCATGAGAAGTCTTAACTTAATACGCTTATTATTGCTTTTTGTTGGTATAAGTGGTGCTTTTTCAGTATTATTCGGCGCTTGGTTTGCTCATGCTGGGCAAGCATTATCTGTGGTTGATAAAGTGCGAATTGAAAACGCGCAATTTTATCAGTTTATTCATACGCTTGCTTTATTTGTGTCGATTGTTTGGTACACAAGAACAGCCTCTAAATGGTTGCTTAGTTCGGCAGTATGTTTCAGTTTAGGTATTTTGTGCTTTAGTGGTAGCTTATATGTGAAAACATTTTTTGCTCTTACAAGTATCGGGGCTGTTATCGGAAAATTAGCACCTGTTGGTGGTATGTTATTAGCTTTAGCTTGGTTGTGTCTCATATTTGTGAGCAAGAAAGTACTTGAACCAAACAACTAAAATACAATATTCATGATCCCTTTTAGGTAAATTCCTAATTCATTAAAAGTAAATAAGAAAGTAAATATGGCCTCTATTATATTATATTGTCGCCCAGGCTTTGAAAAAGAGTGTGGTGCAGAAATTCAAGAAAAAGCAGCGTGGAATGAAGTTTACGGCTACTTAGAATTGAAAAAAAATCAGGGGCTCGTTTACTTTCACTTAAATGTGGCAGAAGAGGGCGATAAGCTTTTAAGTGAAATGCCACTGCGACGATTAATCTTTGCTCGCCAATGGTTTTTAAGTGTCGTAGAAAAACTTGATTTACCTGATTACAACCGTGTTGAAGCGATTACTGAAGCACTAGGTGCAGATTGGCAATATGCTGATTTACGTATGGAAATGACAGATACTAATGACGGTAAAGAGTTGTCTAAATTTTGTCGTAAACTTGCTGTACCGCTTAGACAAGCATTAAGAAAGTCAGGTGCTTTAACTGAAAAAGGCGATAACGATGGCGCTATTTTACATGCTTTATTTTTAAGTGGTAACGAAGTTATTTTAGGCTATTCGTATGCGCATAATAGCTCAGCACATGTTATGGGTATTCCGCGTTTAAAATTTCCAAATGCTGCGCCGAGTCGCTCTACACTTAAACTTGATGAAGCGTTTTTATACTTCATTCCAAGAGATGAATGGAATGAACGTTTAACATCAGGGTTAAAAGCTGTTGATTTAGGTTCTGCTCCTGGTGGTTGGACATATCAATTAGTTAGACGTGGCATGATGGTTACCGCTATTGATAATGGTCCAATGGCTGAATCTTTAATGGAAACAGGCCAAGTTAAACATAAAATGATGGATGGTTTTAAATACACGCCAATGAAGCAGAATAATTATTGGTTAGTGTGCGACATGATAGAAAAACCACAACGTGTAGCTAAACTTATGGCTGAGTGGTTATTGAAGGGTTACTGTAAAGAAGCTATGTTTAATTTAAAGCTTCCAATGAAAGGTCGTTACCAACAAGTTAATGAAGATCTGCAAACCATGAAAGATATGTTTAGCCATTACAATGTTAAATATGAGTTGTTTGCTAAACATTTATATTACGATCGTGAAGAAATTACAGTGCATGCAAGGCTGTTATCTCCGTTACCTGTAATTGACTAATTAACCTCAGTTCGGGTTAAGCTATTTTACTCAATAATGCTATTTAAGCGCCTATCTACGTTGCCTGTATGGATGCAGGTACTTGGTTTTTATCAGGAATAAAAAAACCGTATTTTTACGCCCAATAGCCAGCTATTGGTTTATAAAAATGCCTTGATAATCACATAAATTTCATCATTGAGAGAGAATTAAGGCCTTTTATGTTCTTAATCTTGATAAAGCTAAAATATACTTTAATAAATCAATGAGTTATTAAATTCATTAACCCGAGTTGAGGTTAATTATCCCGAATTCAGGTTAAGTATGATTTCGTTATAAAGCGAATCAACAAACATTAAACCCTAAGCTTTTGGCTTGGGGTTTTTAATTTATAGATTATTATTTTAAATACAGATATAAGACGTTGGTATAAATTACTGATAGCGAATATCTTTTAAATTAAAACCTAAAGGAATGTCATCTTTTAGAGTAAGTAATTTACTTGTCAATTCTATAGTGTCGGTATGTTCTTCAAGTTTTTTAGCTATGCTAGTTTTTAAATTTTGAGCGTTAGTAATGGCTGATAATGTTCCATATTCATTTAATAAGTTAGCCGCTGTAACTTGACCTATACCTGCAACACCTGGGATCTTATTGGTACTATCGCCAGTTAATGTCCAAAAGTCGATAAGTTGCTCTGGTGTAACGTTAAACTTTTCTGCCACATAAGCTTTATCTAAATAACGCTTATTAAAATAATCATAAACATGAATATGTTCATTTAACATCGACAGGAAACACTTATCTGTTGAAACAATAGTGACGTTTTTGCCTTTTAACGCCACTTTTTGAGTAAGAGTTGCGATAAGGTCGTCTGCTTCATCAGTTTCAGATATTAACGAGTCAACCCGCATTGTCATCAATTCGTCTTGAATAAAGGGTAACTGCTGAGCTAAGTGCTCAGGCATCTTCTTTCTTCCTTTTTTATAGTCAGGAAAAATTTCATAACGCCAACAAGGGTTTTTACTATCGAATACCGTTAGGATATGAGTAGGCTGCAAAAGCTCTATTATTTTCTTAACGGCATTGATGGTTGCTTGTTGTGTATTGAACAATACTTGTTGTTTTGTGCTGTCAGCTAATTCGTTATTAAGCAAAAATGGGCGCTCTTGTACCGCATAAATTCTTCTAATCAAGTTTAAAGCATCTATAAGTACAAGATGTGCGCTCATTCGTTATTCTCCGATAACTCTATAACAAGGTTGATATTTTGTGCCTGGTAGTTTCATGCGTTCTTGTTCGACAAAAGACTTTAAGAGTTTGTCCATTAGCGCCATTATCTTTGGATCGCCTTTAATATCAAATGGACCTTTTTCTCTCACTTCTTTTATACCTGAAGCTTTTACATTACCAGCAACAATACCTGAAAATATTCGTCGTAAATTTGCTGCAAGCGTTGATGTTTCTTGATCAAAGCTAATGTTTTGATTTGCCATACTTTCATGATCTGGCTCAAAAGGGCGCTGAAAGTCTGGCTCTATCACTAAAGACCAATTAAAGTGGTAAGAGTCACCTATTTCTTTTCTATAAGTGAGTACATCTTCTAATTTTACTTTGAGTGTTTTAGCTACTTTTTCTGAGTCACCAATAATTATCTCATACAGAGATTGAGCTTTCTCACCTAATGTAGCACCAATGAAGGCGTCAATCTCTTCAAAATAAGCTTTACTTTCAACTGGACCCGTTAAAATAATGGGTAACTTTTGCGCTTGATTTTTAGTGTTAAGCATTATGCCTAATAAGTAAAGTAGTTCTTCAGAGGTACCAGCACCGCCAGGGAAGATAATAATACCATGAGATATACGAACAAATGCTTCTAATCGTTTTTCAATATCAGGCATTATAACTAGTTCATTTACTATCGGGTTTGGTGGCTCGGCTGCAATAATACTTGGTTCAGTTAAACCTATATAACGACCAAAGTTATTACGTTGTTTAGCATGACTAATGGTTGCACCTTTCATTGGTCCTTTCATAGCACCAGGTCCGCAACCTGTGCAAATATTAAAACCTCTTAAACCTAATTGATAACCTACTTCTTTGGTGTATTTATATTCAATTTGGTTAATAGAGTGACCGCCCCAACAAGTGATTAAATTAGGATCTGTTTCTGGCTTAATGACATTGGCATTGCGCAAAATATCAAAGGTGACATGAGTGATTTCGCTCGAATCGTCGCTAATGTTGTTATATTTAGTATTGGTGAACAATATGTCTCTTAAAACCGCTGATAAATGCTCTTGAATCCCTTTAATTATGGTGCCATCGACAAAAGCATGTTCAGGTGGGTTTTGCAAATCTAATTTAATACCACGTTCGCGGCGGAGTATTTTTATTTGAAAATCTGGCGATAATTGGTAAATTTCTTCGGCATTATCCGTATGGCTACCCGCATTTAATACAGCCAAAGAACAATTACGGTAAAGCTTATATAAATCACTAGTGGCCGATTGTTGAAGTTTGTCTACTTCCATAGGAGAAAGTAGCTTCATATTTCCTACAGGGTCGAGTTGTGTATGCATATTAAATCCTTTTCGGATTGAGGGGATATCCTGACATAAAACCGTTTATTACAGGTTTTGATATCAAGGCATTGGAAGTTAAATGAAGTTATCTTGTGAAGAAAAACTATACATAAATGACTTGGTTTTTGCCTTCAGCTTTAGCCTTATACAAAGCTTCATCTGCTCGCTCGAATGCCGTATGAGTATTATCTTTAGGGGTGACGTGAGTTGCACCTATCGAAATGGTAATACTTACTTTATCGTTTTTAAATTTAAAAGGTAATCGAGTGATCTGTTTTCTTATAGCATCTAAACGTTGCTTAACATCTGCTTCGTTTACATGAGACATAATCAATACAAACTCTTCACCACCGTAGCGCGCTACAAAGGCATTTTCGCCTATATTCTTTTGTAATGTATTCGCTATGACTTGTAAGGTTTTATCTCCAGCAGTATGACCATAAGTGTCGTTTATACGTTTAAAGTCGTCTAAGTCGAGAACCACTATGACTAATTCAAAATTTTTGCTGTGATATTTCATTAATGATTTTGCATAGTAATCATCAAAGCAGGCTCTATTGGCTAACTTAGTTAACGCATCTTGCATACTGCGAGCTTGTTGCTCTTGAATACGCTTTTCAAAGGTTCTGCTTTCTTCTTGAAGCGCTTCAACTTTAGATGCCATATCTTTCATTTGAGATTGTAATAAACTATTTTGTTCAACTTCAAATTCAGACTTTTTCTGTAATGTGCTAGCAATGCGTTTTAATTTTTCATTAATGTCATTCTTTATGCTTGATAGGGAAGTAGCGTTGCTAATTTCTGTCGCCATTTCACCCACTTGCTTTTGTAGAATAATATTGAGTTTTTCGTGTTTTGAGCCTGATTCTGCACTAACAGCTAATGTGGTTTTAACTGCAGATTGAACTGTAGATAAGGTCTCACTTAGCGTTGATAAAAATACTTTTGCTGTGTTTCGTTCATTTTTTAAATCTTCAACAATCACATCAAACACTTCAAAGAAGCGGTCTAATAAATTGTCGTTAGACATATCAGGTTTTATCTTAGCTTTTACGGTCGATAGCTGTTTCGTATTAATATCTGATAAGGCTAATTCATTCAATATAATTGAAAATTTATCGATAAAGGCTTTATTTACAGGCTGTATCGTTGAAGTTTCGGCAGTGGAAATTGGTAACTCTTGAGTAGATTTATTCGTGCTTTTATCGGTGTTTTCACTAACTTTACTGGCTAGCGCCATGGTATAAAAAGCAATTAATTTATTTAAAATAGGGACGTATTGAACAACGGCATCTTTTTCATCTTCAGCGCTTTCTATTAACGCACGTAAATCTCGTCTTAAGTCCCCAGGTAAACCATTAATTTTTTGTAATGACTTTCCTGCTGATAAAAAATCTGTATGTAGAGATTTTATATTGGCAGCATTAGTGCTTGAATGTTTTTGAAGCAGTTGTGAAACAAGGGCTATTTCTTTTTCTATATCGGCTAAGGCTGCAGATTTTTTTAGTAAAGAGCGTAAATTAGCAAGTTTGTTATCAAGTGTTTTATCTTGTCCTTTACAGGTTTGAGTTAACTTTGCAATAAATTCGATTAGCATCGAAGATTGTGCTTTTAAATCATTTTCTAATAATGCACGAGAAGCAATAGCTGCTTCTAATTTACGTTTTAATTGAATAATTTGTGCATCAGGTGATGATTTATCGCTCATAAAAATAATTATTTCCTGCAAATATAATAATTACTACTTTATTTCTATTCTTAAAAATAAAGTAAATAAATTTTCAGATTGAGATGAATGTTTTTAACTTATATTAATTTGAGTATATATTAAAGTTAAACATATCACCGAATATTTCAAGCTAACTATAAAAGGTAAGTTGTTAGTTAATATTAATTTTTCATTAAACTTACCTTTTGTTTACAACATACTTTTTAATCCTAATTACTGGCGCAATGTACGAAGTGCTGGAGCAACGCTTGTTTCAGTAGAGCGGTAAGGGTTTATATCTAAACCACCTCTACGAGTATAACGAGCAAAAACACTCAGTTTATCTGGCTTACAAGTTGCCATAATATCGGTGAATATTCTTTCCACACATTGTTCGTGAAATTCGTTATGTTGTCTAAATGATATCAAGTAGCGTAATAATGCAGCTTCATCGATTTCAGATCCTGAATAAGTAATATATACACTTGCCCAGTCAGGCTGATTAGTGATCAAACAATTAGATTTTAACAAATGGCTGATTAATTTTTTATTTTCAACTTGTTGATTTGTATTTGAAAGGGCTAATAAGCTTGAATCAATCTCGTATGTTTCAATCGATACATCTAATTCATCAATACAGCTTGCTGAAATTGGCGCAATAGCTAAAGCCTCACATTCATCAACTTTAAATAAACTTACTTTTGCTTGTGTACCCGATGTTTGAGAAAGATCGTGCGTTAAGTGTTGTTCTACTTCATCCCAATTTGAGAATTTACTTTGATTAAAGCTATTTAAATATAGCTTAAAAGATTTAGATTCAACAATATTAGGGCTTGTACAATCAAACCTAAACTCTGCAACCGCTACAATAGGTTTGCCTTTGCTGTTAAGCCATGAAAGTTCATAACCGTACCAAACATCTTCACCTTTAAATTTAAGGTCATTCGCTTTTATTCCTAGACCATCACGGTTTAAAGAGCGAGGCACAGCTTGTAATAAAGATGGATTGTATTCACTACAATATTCGGTTGGTTTACCTAGAGATAAACCATTTAGTTCGATAGAATTTTTGTATAAAGTCATAAAGGGCTTGTTATCAAGTTTATGTTAACGTAATTTGCACGCTGAATATTTTAGCCATTTTAAAGGATCTTTCTCTGATATGACATTACCAAATACTCCTGTAAAGAATACTCTGCTTGCTTTTACTTCATCATACATTGAAAACTATCAGTTAACTCATCAACATTTACCTAGTGTTGAAGCCGATACCGACTGGATTTCGCCTTGTGAGAAAGGACAAGTTAATGATCATGAAATTTATTGGCAACCTGTGGTAATTGAAGATGAGTTAAATTTTGATAATGTAGGCAAAGCCCTAGGCCTTACTATTCATCAAGATATACAAGACTATTTCACTTGTATTTACAGCGAATCTCTTGATGCTGAATCCAAAGACGGTAATTTGTCGTTGTTATTACCTTGGAATAAAGATGATTTTGAAAGGTTACAACAAAACTTAATTGGTCACATCATGATGAAACAGAAGCTTAAACAAAATGTTACTCTGTTTTTTGCGGTTACTGATGAAGACGATATGATTATTTCATTAGATAATGAGTCTGGTGAGGTTTGGGTAGAGCAGGTGGGTTGTGTGCCTCATAAGAAACTAGCTAATAACCTTGTTGAGTTTTTAGAGAGTTTAACGCCTATTGCAAACTCTCTAAATGAAGATGTTTAACTAATCCTTTAAATACTTATATAAGTTCTTACGTATTTTGTTAGCTATTCGCCTGTTTTAATTGCTGTAGTTGTTTTTTTACTTCAGCCAATTCTTCTTTTACAGGCGATAATGCCGAATTTATTAAAGCATTAACTTGTTCTAGAGTTAATGTGTTGTCTTCGCTTTTTATTTTTTCTTCAACTTTACTTTCACCTGAACTTTCAATGGTTTTAACTTCAGGAAATACACAATTTTCGGGCTCATGATGCCAGCTTTTTAATGCGCCTATAATTTGTGGAAGTGGCACAGGATTAGGTAATTTTGCTTTAATTAACGCTATTGTTGGTTTTTTTCCTGCATTTGCTAGTTGATTAGCAATAATTGTAATTCTTTCAAAGTTAGTCATTTATATAAACCCAATAATTTATTCACTAAATTTTAGTGCATTTTACTAATTAAAAATATGTTTTTCTATTCATTTAAATATTAACTAAACAAAATCAATTAGTTAGTTTTCTGGTTTGATATTTGCTGTCTTAATAACGATGTTATAGCAAGTTGATCAATTAATTATTCAGCTTGGTACTAAATATCTTTTCATCAAAAATACATTTATAACTCTTTAAGGATAATTATGAAAAAATCATTACTCGCATTATTTATTGTCGCTCCAATCACATTTGGATTAACAGGTTGTGTTATAGCTATTGATGGAGATAAGGATGAGCATAGCTTTCAAAAGAAACATAGCAATGAGTTTGAAAATCGCAAAAATATTGAGAGTTTAGCTTTAAATAGTGAATACAGTCAGGCATCTACTTTATTAGGTGTTGCAGACTTTACTGAGTCTTATCAAGTAAAAGGTAAAGAGGTGAAAGTCATATATTATCGAACTCAACGCTTACATAAAGATGGCGTTACTAGTAAAGATGAATGTACATACTTACAGTTTGAGAACAATATTCTCACTGAAATAGGTTCTGGTGGAAGTTATCAACGTATAGAAGCGATTTAAAGAAAAATACACCTCATGCTCAATATTTGCTCACTATAAAATATGTTGATATTGTATATAGTCTATAGTTATCTAAAAACAAATAAGCGTTAATTTTAGTTATTTTAAAAATTAAACCTATAATAAAATATACAAGTTAAACTGAGGAAATTTGGATGAATGATACAATATCTGCAAAAACTGATTTAGAAGTACGGGCTGAGTATTTAGCGCCTGAAGATTTAAAACTTGCTGCTTCTTTATTGTATCAAGCCTACCACGATGACCCTGTTTTTTTAGACATTTTTAATGGTGATAAACCTGATTACGAGCAGAGATTAAGAACATCAATTCGTGAAGAACTTAATGCTTTCTGGAAAGCTCAACAACCTATGGTTGGGCTTTACTTAGGTGAAAGTATTGTTGGCGTTGCTTGCCTAAATAAACCAGATGTTGGCATGGGATCTGAAAGATTCTGGCATTGGCGTTTAAAAATGTTATTAGGTGCTGGTTATTACAGCACTAAGCAATTAATTGAAAAAGAAGAAAAAATACTTGCCGCAGTACCATTGAAAAAGTTTCATATGTTGTCATTCATTGCGATACATCCACTTCACCAACATCATGGTTTTGGTCATTATTTAGTTGCCGCAATTAATACTATTTTAGAAGAAGATGCTGAAAGTGAAGGTGTTGTGGTTTATGTAACGACTAAGAAATATCAAGACTTCTTCAACGATGTTGACTATCAAACATTTTCCGAAATTAGTGTTGGCAATGTTTCAGGTACATTAATGGTACATCGTCGCTAACAGCTACTTTATTTGTTTCAAAGCCTGTTGATGTTTAGTGGTTATTTTATTAAAAAATCTTTAAATATTTTAACGATTAAACTTCAATCAGCCTTAGAAACTTTAAATCACTATATGAGAATCTCTCATAAAAAAGTCTAATTTAAAATCCTCCCATGCTTATTGGTTTAAGTATCATTCGTCTAAAACATATCTAAATCTCGCTTCTAACAAATTAATTTATATTATTTTCTAATCGCCTATGATCAAAATTGATAGAGAAACTCCGCCTAGGTTAAACAAAATATATAGTATTGATTATTAAACTTAATCATTAAAAATCTTAGTTCTTGCCCTTAGATTTTCCTTTAGAAATATTCAGTAACATCATCTCTATTGAAATTTAAATAGCGAAGATACTGTCTTATAAAAAACTAAAGCAACTCAAAAAAAATAAAAATAAAGGAAAATCCTGTATGACTATGCGTCAAATCTTTATCACATTCATGTTCACATCTATCATTTTAATTATTGGACTATCAGCTATATCACCTACTTGGTTATGGGCTTTTGCTATTGTCGGTCCGGTAATTTTGATGGGGTTGTACGACATATTACAAATTAAACATTCTATCCGTCGTTTATATCCTATATTCGGGCGATTTCGTTATGTGTTAGAAGCTGTTAGACCTGAAATTCAACAATATTTTGTTGAATCTGATACCAGTGGAACTCCAATTTCTAGAGAATTTAGATCATTAGTTTATCAACGTGCTAAAGGTGATAGAGATACTCGTCCTTTCGGTACCATTTTTGATGTAAATCGTGCAGGATATGAATGGGTGAACCATTCAATGCAGCCTAAACATCTTACTGACTTTGATCCGCGTGTTAAGTTTGGTGGTCCTGACTGTACTAAACCTTATATGTCTTCTGTACTTAATATCTCTGCTATGAGTTATGGTGCATTAAGTAAAAATGCCATTATGTCACTTAATCGTGGCGCTAAAATTGGTGGTTTTTCACATAATACCGGTGAGGGCAGTATGAGTCCTTATCATTTAGAGCACGGTGGAGACATTGTATGGCAAATTGGAACGGGATATTTTGGTTGTCGTGATGACCAAGGTAACTTTAATCCTGAAACCTTCAAAACTAATGCAACAAAAGATGTTGTGAAAATGATAGAGATTAAGTTGTCTCAAGGTGCTAAACCAGGGCATGGAGGCATACTACCTGCCGCCAAATTAACTGAAGAAATAGCCGCTATTCGTCATGTTCCTATGGGAGCTGATGTGGTTTCACCACCTGCACATAGTGCTTTTTCAAATCCAACAGAATTATTGTTTTTTGTTAAACAGTTAAGAGAATTGTCAGGAGGCAAACCTATAGGTTTTAAGTTTTGTGTAGGTCGTCGTGACGAGTTTTTAGGTATTTGTAAAGGCATGATCGCAACAGGGATTACTCCTGACTTTATTACCGTTGATGGTGGTGAAGGCGGAACCGGTGCTGCACCTACTGAAATGACCAACTCTGTAGGAACACCTATAAAAGACGCTTTAATTTTTGTGAATAATGCTTTAATCGGTTTTGGCCTTAGAGACAAAATGCGCATTATTGCCTCAGGAAAAATGTTTTCAGCATTTCATATTTTAAGAGCCATGGCGTTAGGTGCAGACACGGTTAACTCGGCTCGTGGAATGATGCTTTCATTAGGCTGTATTCAAGCACGTACTTGTAATACCGATCACTGTCCTACAGGTATAGCGACGCAAAACCCTTCTCGTAATAAAGCGATTATTGTTACTGATAAATCACAACGTGTTGCTAACTTTCAACGTGAAACTGTTAAAAACTTAGTTGAGCTAATTGGAGCTGCTGGTTTAAATGGTGTTGAAGACCTTGAACCTAAACATCTGAATCGTAGGGTAGAAGGCATAAACATTAAAACCTACGAGCAACTTTACCCTACTATTAATGCAAATGTTTTGTTGGATGAAGTTGTAATACCAGAAGATTGGCGCTACGACATGGCTCAAGCCAATGCTACATCTTGGTAGTTTTGATCAGCAAGTCTGAGTGATAATAGCTATTTTAAAAGAGGCTAAATGTCTCTTTTTAATATAATTAACCTCAGAAATTTATGTATATTAATGAGTTTTCTTACACTCATTTTTAAACGTTTCATAAACATTGAATGTTATTCAGCATGGCGATACAGGACAATTTATGTTGTTTGTTAGCGTTTTTATATGTGTTTGCTTGCTAGGGTATTTAGCTCAAACAACTGGCCTATGTATGGTAAGAGGCGTGAATGAGTGGAAAGCAGGTAATAAAGAGTTCTTATTAGCGATTCTTTTGAGTGGTGTACTTGCTTGGGTGGCCGCATATTTTGCTTACCTTAGCGATATAAAATTTAATTTTTGGACGCATGCTTTAAGTGTTTGGTTTATTTTAGGTGGCTTTATTTTTGGCTTAGGTGCAGCACTGAACAAAAGTTGTGGAGTCTCTACATTAAGCCGGTTAGCGCGTGGTGATGCTAGAATGTTCGCGACTATATTAGGTTGGTTAGTGGGATGGGTGATCCTTGCTTGTTGGCCTCCTAAAATTGAAGTGGTAAGAAGTTCTTTACCTGGAGAGATCAGTTATGTACCACTTATTATAGTCACTGTCGCTATTAGTGTTTGGGCATTATTAGGAGATAAAAAAAGAATAAAACTTTGGTTTGGTATGATGGGTATAGGGTTTCTGTCTGGTTTTATTTATATTTATCAACCTCGCTGGCCGCCTAGCGCCTTATTACATCAAATAAGCCTTTCCTTAATTGACGGTAAACAAAATGCTTGGCCATCATCAGAACAATATCTATTTTTTATTGCACTACTTTTAGGAATGTTTTTGGCAGCATGGCGTACAAAAAGATTTATCTTTATTCCTGCTAGTTTTAAATATTTATCTGAGCATCTATTAGCTGGAACTTTAATGGGAGTGGGAGCATCGATAGCGATGGGCGGTAATAGTGTTCAACTACTATTAGCATTACCAACTCTTTCACCTTCAGGCTTTGGTGCTGTTGCAGGCATGTTACTCGGCATATGGGGTGGGCATTATATTATTAGATGCTTCAAGTGGGATTAATAAAAAATTACTTTTCATATGTGAATACCGGTTAACTTTTTAGCTTAAAAACTCATCTCTTTTATTCATTCTCGAACGATTTATTAATACATCGTTCGAGAAAACATATCATTACTCATTATTCGTATTACTTTTCATTAGAATATATGTAAAACCTACATTATTTTTCAATGAAATCGGGTAGAATCCAAACCTAGTTCACCTTAATAACTTGTTATAATTTCTATGAAAATACTGCACACCTCCGATTGGCATTTAGGGCAACACTTTTATGGTAAAAGTCGTGCTAAAGAACATCAACATTTCCTTAATTGGTTACTTACTCAAGTTAAAGATAATGATATAGATGCTGTGATTGTTGCTGGCGATATTTTTGATACAGGCACTCCACCAAGTTATGCGCGTGAAATGTATTTCGACTTTATTAGTCAAATGCATATCCTAAAGTGTCAGCTTGTTATTTTAGCGGGTAATCACGATTCAGTGGCCATGCTAGGTGAATCTAAAACTTTACTTAAAAGTTTATCAACCACTGTTATTCCAGCGGTCAGCGATAACATTGAAGAACAAGTATTTACCTTAAATAATAAGCAAGGCGAACCACAAGCAGTTATTTGCGCTATCCCTTTTATTCGTCCGCGTGATGTTATTAAAAGTAGTGCAGGGCAATCAGCTTCTGAAAAACAACAATCGTTACAACAAGCGATTAGCGGTCATTACCAAACTTTATTCGATCAAGCTCAAAACTTATCACAAGGTAAGTATCCAATTATAGCGACAGGGCATTTAACGACGGTTGGTGTAACTACGTCAGAATCTGTTCGTGATATTTATATTGGTACACTAGAAGCTTTTCCAGCAAATGCTTTTCCTGATGCGGATTATATTGCTTTAGGTCATATTCATCGAGCGCAAAAAGTCGCTAAAACTGAGCATATTCGTTACTGTGGATCTCCTATTCCGTTAAGTTTTGATGAAACCAGTCAAACCAAATGCATAATCATGGTTGAATTCTCGGCTTCTGAAAAAAGTGATAACTTTGAACGCGTTATTACTGAAATTGAAATACCGTGTTTTCAGCCTTTAGTGACCTTAAAAACAAATTTAGAATCATTGAACAAAGATATCGCTCCGTATTTATCTCTCGCTGAAGAACAAAAGCCAACTGACGATACTCAAGAGCTAATTCCAGAATCAAATAAAGAACCTATGAAAATTTGGTTAGATATTGAAGTAAACAGTGCAGAATATTTACAAGACTTATCGGCGCGTATTGAAACCCTTATTGAAGATTTTCCAGTAGAAGTACTTTTGATCAGACGTAGTAAAAAATCACGTGAATCAATGCCAAGTCATCAAAAGAAAATCACCTTAAATGAACTCTCGTTAGATGAAGTATTTGAAAGTCGTTTAGCGAATGAAAATTGGGAAACTGAAGAACAAAAAGAACGTAAAACCCGTATCACCCATTTATTTCAGCACGCTGTTGAATTAGCAAAAGAAGAACTTGATAGCAAAATAGTGAAAAATACGGAGAAAGCGCAATGAGAATTTTAAGTTTACGCTTTCAAAATATTAATTCATTAAAAGGTGAGTGGAAAATTGATTTCACCCAAAGCCCTTTTAAAGACAACGCCTTATTTGCTATTACAGGTCAAACGGGAGCCGGTAAAACTACAATTTTAGATGCAATATGTTTAGCTCTTTATCACCGAACTCCTCGATTAACCGTATCAGATAATCAAAATCAATTAATGACACGCCATACAGCAACGTGTTTAGCTGAAGTTGAGTTTGAAGTAAAAGGCAAAGGTTATCGTGCATTTTGGAGTCAGCGTAAAGCCAAAGGTAAAGTCGACGGTAACTTACAAGCAGCGAAAGCCGAATTAGCAACACTAGACGGCGAAATATTAGCTGAAAAACTACAAACTGTTCGAACCGAAATTGCCAAGGTAACAGGTTTAGATTTTCCTCGTTTTACAAAATCTATGATGTTATCGCAAGGTGACTTTGCTGCATTTTTAAATGCTCCAGCAAAAGATCGAGCTGAGTTATTAGAAGAGCTTACTGGCACAGAAATTTACGGTATTGTGTCGCAAAAAGTGTTTGAACAACACAAAGCGGAAAACGATGCCTTAAAGCTATTACAAGCAGAAAGTAAAGGCGTTACTTTGTTGTCAGACGATGAAATATCAGCGATTGAAAAAGACATTCAAGAAAGTAATAACAAAGAGTTTGTGCTTCAACAAAAATTCACTTTGTCTCAACAAGCTAAAACGTGGGCAACTAGCTTTAACGAAACCACTTTAAAATTAACAAAAGCTACAGAACTCTTTACTGAAAGTGAGGAAAAAGAAAAAAATTCACAAAATGAATTAGAACAATTAAAAGCCTCAGAGCCTGCAGAACGTTTAAGAACTGATTACGAGTTAAAAGAGCGTACAACTAAAAAAATTATTGCACAGAAAGCAGCTAAAGAAAAATTAAAACACCAACTCGCTTTTGCACAAAAAGATGCTAAATATACTGAAAGCCAACTTGAAGAATTAAAAATACTGCAACAAAAGTCAGAAGCTGAACGAGTAGCAACTGAAAGCTTAATTGTTGAAAAAATAATTCCTCTTGATAGCGAAATAGCACAAATCACTAAACAACGTGAAAACCTGAGTAAAAACCTTGAAGAGTCTAGTGTTAATCTCAGTAAGCAAAACAGCGAACGTCAAACACACGAGACTCAAGTCGCCGCTTTTAAAGAAAGCATTAGCGCATCAACACAGTTTATTGAAGAAAATTCATCATTAAGCACTTTGCCTGAAAAGCTTCCGTTATGGAAAAATCAATTTCAGCATATTAATGGTTTAAACCAAACTATTGCAGACTTGACTCAACAACAGAAAAAACAAGCTGAACAAGCACAACAACTTTTAATACAAAAAGACAATCAAGTACAAACTAACCAGCAAGCAACTAATCAATATAACGAGGTTAGAAGTAAGCTTGAACACGTTATACAAAATAAGTTTGAACTGTTACAGCAAAATTCAAGCACACAAGAAGCGGTAACCAACAGCGATAATCCGATTGAAGAGGGCGAACGCCTTTTAAATGAAAGGTTAGTTTTTTTACAGAATAATCAAAATGTTCAAGCGCAAATTATGCAATGTGCGCAGCGATATTCTGTATTGCAACAAGGTATTGAACAAGCACTTCAAACAACACAAAACTTTAAGCAATCTATTGTAAATTTTGATGCTCAGCTAGCTCAGTTAAGAATTGAATATAAAACCATAAACCAACAGTTTAAAGATGTTGAAACGATATTAAATCAACATAAAAAAATTGTTGAATTAACAGAACATCGAAATAACCTACAGGCGGGTGAAGCTTGTCCTTTGTGTGGTTCATTTGATCACCCTGCGATAGATCAATATAAAAGTATTGAGCAGAACGAAACACAAGAACGCTTTAATCAATTAAAACAGGCTTTAGAAAAAGTAAAAGATAAAGGTACACAACTTAATTTAGAGAAAGCGAAAGTTGAAACTAACTTAGCATCATCTGAAAAAGATATTACCGATAAAGTCACAGAGCAAAATACCTTAATTGATCAATGGTCTAAACAACGTATGGCTATTGGTTTGATGTGTGAGTTAAAAGAGTATCAAGTGATTGAGCAAACTCTTAATAATAATGATGCTGAATTACACCACATCAATCAGTTAGTTAATCAGCTTAGTGGGCTTACGCAATCCTTTAACTTAATTCAGAACGAATTACATACGTTAGAGAAACAACAGCTTGAAGGTTCTAGCGCTTTAACGGCTTTAGAAAAGCAAATAGTTGATAACAATGAAAATCAAACAAGTATTAACCAACAAATATCTCAACAAAACGACAAGATAAATCAAAGCTTACAAGCTTTAAGTGTCGACTTTAATTCAGTTGGTTTAACATTACCACCAATTGAACAAGTAGAAGCTTGGTTAATTGCACAATCAGAACAAATTACTGTTTATCAACAACATGTGCTGCAAATCAATCAAACAAAAGAACAATTGAGTGAATGTGAAAAACAAATCGCTATTGTGAATAGTCAGCAGCAACAAACAGAACAAGAGCTTGCTCAATTAACCGCTCAAAAAGCAGCTCTTGAAGAAGAGTTTACAAAAACAACAACAGAAAGATCCGCCTTATTCGCAGATAAGTTAGTTAGCCAAGTTAGAGATGAAATAGCAGAACAACGTAAGCTTGAACAAGCTGCTTTAACCGAACTGCAAACTAAATATAACGACTTCGTTAAAAAGTTTCAGAGTATTGAGGGCGAATATAAAGCCAGCAATGATCAATATTCGTTATTAGACATGGAGCAAAAAACAGCGATAGAAACCTTCGAATTAGCCCTTGAAAAAAGTATGTTTGATGATGAAACTGCTTTTAAAAATGCGTTAATGACAGAAGAACAACGTAAATCCTTAGTTGAACTTAAAGAAACATTACAACGAAATAAGCAACAGTCGCAAATCTTAATGAGTCAACATAACGAAACGCTAGAAGAGTTGAATAAGCAAAAAGCACAATTGTTAGAAAAGGGCATTGAAGACTTTGATAACGAAAAGCTAGAGCAAGAGCTTGTTTTGTTATCAGAGCAGTTAAAGCAAACGCAGCTTTTATTAGGTCAAAAAACTGAGCATTTGGCACAAGATAAAAAACTTAAAATTAAACAACAAGCTTTACTTGATAGCATTGTAGAAAAACAAAAAACGGTTGACGATTTAGCTCATTTGAACGGTTTAATTGGCTCAAGAGATGGCGGTAAGTTCAGAAGCTTCGCTCAAGGTTTAACATTGGCTCACTTGGTTTATTTAGCTAATCAACAACTTGTTAAACTTCACGGACGTTACCAGTTACAACGACAAGAGCAAGATACCTTAGCCCTCGAAGTAATTGATACATGGCAAGCAGATACCGTGCGCGATACAAAAACTTTATCAGGCGGCGAAAGCTTTTTAGTGAGTTTAGCTTTAGCTTTGGCTTTATCTGACTTAGTTAGCGCAAAAACCAGTATTGATTCACTATTTTTAGATGAAGGCTTTGGTACTTTAGATAATGACACCTTAGAAATGGCACTAGATGCTTTAGATAACTTAAATGCCAGTGGTAAAACCATAGGTGTGATCAGCCATATTGAAACATTAAAGCAACGTATCGCCGTGCAAATTGAAGTGAAAAAGGTTAGTGGTTTAGGTATTAGTGAGTTAGATGCTAAGTTTAAGTTTACGGCAAGTTAGGTCTTGTTAACTTTTAAGCTAAATGATCAACAATAAGATACATCTAAATTCTTCTCTTGGTAGCCAACTAATCACAAGTGTTGAAATGAAGTATGACGATGTATTAAATATTTAAATAAATTCATAATTACACTGTTTTTATATACAGCTTGCAATTAATCCTCTTTTCTACAAGAAAGGAGGATGCAATCCTCCTTTCACACATCAACCAGTTAATGTATTATTTTTAACTAATTGATCTATAATTAACAATCGCGTAATGTTGATGTTAATTATTAATTAAAGGGGATTAATAGTCTTTGTAGAAAGGCGGATTGTATCCTCATAATAAACTGTTATGCAACTAGGGATGATTCGCAGTAAATATGAATAATATACAAGATGTAATTAAACAACACGAAGATAATATCGCGAAAGAAGAGCGTTACTTACAAGGTCGTTATAGCGCTACTTATTTACCAGTATGGTTTTTGGTGCCTGTCGCGTTGCTATTTTTAATATCGTGGCTGTCCCCTCAAATAGAATTTAATTTTATCTACAATACTCTAAATATCACTTTTGGTTCTTTGTTCGGTTTGTTTTGTTGGTGGGTTTGGAGAAGTTCAAGCAAATCAAGTATTCAGTATAATAAGCGCCAACTTTTGGTAATAGGCTCAAATAAAATAACTGAAAATTTAAAAGATGATTTCTTCACCAAGCTAGTAGAAATTAATTTTAAATACATAGATCGCTACTATGATAGGACCGAAAGTCAGGCTAAAAGTGCTTTTTCTATTACTGTTTTTGTAGCTGTAGTATCATTTTTATTCATTTTGGCTGGCGTAGTCATGTCATTTTTAGATAAGCAATCGACAGCAAATTTAGCAACAATTAGTGGGATTTTAGGGGAGTTTATAGCTGGTGTTTTTTTCTATTTATATAATAGTACAGTTAAAAAGATGAGTGAATATCACTCTAAACTCGTTTTAACTCAAAATATAGGTATTGCGCTCAAAGTAAGTGAGACATTGCCTGAAGCCGAACGTTCGAAAGTTCAAACAAATCTTGTTGAGACATTAACTGATAAAATAAATAACCATTTGACGAATGTAAAAGTTGCATAACAAGTGACTATGGTGTCAAATCTTAATTATTGATTCATTTTTGGATCCCAATATACACCATCTCTGACCATCGAATTTAAGATCACAATCATCTTTCTTACACAGGCAATAATCGCGATTTTCTTTGGTTTTCCGGCGGCAACAAGCCGCTGGTATGTTGCCTTAAAAACGGGATTACATTGCATCGCTGACATCATGGACATAAACATCGCAGTCCGTATTTGATGACGTCCGCCACGTATCATTCGTTTCCCTTTATATATGCCACTTTCTCGGTTAATTGGCGCTACTCCAACGAGGGCCGCGGCTTCTTTATTGGTGATATAGCCAAGCTCAGGCATGTTACTTAGCAGGCTAAATGCAACGACATTTCCTACGCCAGGAACACTCTGAATAATGTCATTTTTTATTTGATATTCCTCACATTGCTCAATGAGTTTAACCATTTTATTGTCTATTTTTGTGAGTTGATTATTAATAACGGTGAGCATGGGATTTATCGTACTTTCTAGTGATTTTGTTAATATTTGAAGACGATTTTTCTCCATTGTGCGTATTTCCATTAACTGGCAACGTCTGGATAATAAGTCACTCATCTTTCTTAAAGTTTCTGGCTTAAGCGTAGATAGCTTGGGCTTTATCGCTTCGCTATAATAGGCAATCAACTTAGCATCAAGCTTGTCTGTTTTCGCTAATTGCCCTACAGAGCCTGCAAATTTTTTAATGCGGACAGGGTTGGCAACAACAAACGGTAATTTTTCGTTTGCACAAGCGATAATAAAGGCTTGCTCAAGTCGTCCTGTTGCTTCAATCACAATGCGTGTTGGTTTGTGTTTTTTAATTTCTTTTATGGCTTTATTGATACCTTTTTCATCGTTGGATACGGTGAAGTAAATATCTAAAGGGCGTATGTAAATGTCGAGTTGAGTTTTACCTGTATCGACCCCGACGTTAATTTCATTTTGATTATTTTTGCAATTCATAATAAGCTGACTCCGCCTTGCTAATTCGGGCTCGAGGCCCCGTTGACTATTCGAGTTTAGTGCTTGGAGTTTTATACGACGTTCTTACTTGTTATCGGTCTCTCAACAGAGGAGCCATCATTCAATCGAACTATCGTATAAAAAGGCTTTGGTTGCAGCCAAAGCTTGGGCCTCACTTTACCTAAACTGGTTTGGAAAAAGAACATGGATGTGGGTGTTATTATCCATAATCGGGTAGCCGGAGGTATCTAACCTCCAGCCCCCACACCACCCTGCATGCGGCTCCGCACAGGGCGGTTCATTAA
>NZ_JAUPEC010000006.1 GCF_030551755.1 Pseudocolwellia sp. AS88 | reverse complement strand
GAGATGCGCATTCTACGCAACTCAGTTTTGATGTCAACAACTTTTTGAATTCTTTTTGATTTAATTTCAAATCAAATTCTACGTTATCTACCGTTTAATTACACATAAATGCTTAACTAAACCTTTCAAAACTTTCACTTGGCTTTCCATATGAAGTGAACTAAGTATTTCCTATACTTAACTTCTCTTGGTTTCCCTGAAGAAGTGGAGCGCATTTTAAGGATTTAAGCGATGCCGTCAACTGTTTTTTGTGAATTAATTGAATTTAATTTCAAAGCGTTTATTAAACAATCAGATCATTCAAAAATCATTCAAATTTGATATAAATCATTGATAGAAACAATATTGAAATGTGATTTTCTAGGAAGGACACTAGAAACTGATATCTTAGTTTTGATGATCTAAAGATTAATTATTGCCTCTTTAGTCAAAAATCACTGAAAAAAGCCCATTAATATATGTCAGTATTATAAATTGTTGGTAGCTACCTTCATAATAAAGATAATAGCTTTACTCATTAAGAACTTTATATTATTTATTAAACTTAAAAGCCTCAGATATAAGTACTACCTATTTTCTTCGAGCTATAATTATATACCTAATATATAAGTATATAAGAATTACCTCCGAACGATTTAGTAAATTGGCTGAACAGAAGTAAGAAGGTTAAAATTATTTACTTATAACAGTAGTGCTTATTTAGTGGATATAGGATTTAAAGTCTGTTCATTTATAAGTATCGAAGCTCTAAAACACAAAAAAGACGAGTAAAACCCGTCTTTTCTTTTTATGCAGCTTACATATATAAGCTGCTAGTATAATTATCTTGTTTCAATAACTTATTATTGATTACAGAAAAATGACTATTAGTGGAAATTATCACGTTCAAGTTTATATTCTATTCCGCTAATAAGGTTTGTAATGACTGCTCAACACCATTAACAAGTATCATTCCCAAGTAATGTTTCAACTTGGTTTTGAATACATCTGAATTTTTTAATGTTGTTGAAAATACTTTATCGAAATTTAAATATCCATCAACAAGCTTATCGATATCACCAGCGTTATCTTGTTGTATCTTTAAAAGTTCATTAGCTAATGGATCTTGTACTTCGATTGGATCACCTTTTAAGTCAAAGCCCATGGTGTAACGTAACCACCCTGCTACGGCAAAACATAAACTATCTAACGAACCGTCCTGAGCAAGCTTGTCTTCAATAGTATGTAATAAACGCTGTGGCATTTTTTGTGAGCCATCCATCGCGATTTGATACGTACGATGATTTAACGCTGGGTTTGAGAAGCGTTGTAAGAGTTCATTGCTGTAGGCAATCAAGTCCATGCCTTCTGGTGCTTCTATCGTAGGAATGATTTCGTTTTGCATCATGTTTTTCAAGAAACTCGCTAAGTCTTTATCTTGCATTACCTGATGTACGTAATCATAACCGCGTAAATAGCCTAAGTAAGCTAATGATGAATGTGCGCCATTAAGTAATCTTAACTTGGCGTTTTCAAAAGGCTCTACGTCAACTACTAAGCTGACTCCAACCTTTTCCCAATCGGGTCTCGATGCGACAAAGTTGTCTTCAATCACCCATTGACTAAAGCGCTCTGTTTTCACCATCGCTAAATCTTGATAGCCTGCTTGCTCGGTAAATTCGTTAATATCAGCTTCAGTTGTCGCCGGTACGATACGGTCTACCATAGTATTAGGGAAAGGAACCTTGGTCTTTATCCACTGCGCTAACTTAGGGTCAATCAGCTGAGCAAACTGTACAACGATTTTACCTAAGGTTTTTCCGTTGCTCGGTAAGTTGTCGCAACACAATACTGTAAAAGGTGCTAAATTCTGTTCGTATCGTGCTTTTAAGCTACTGACTAAAAAGCCAATCGCTGTTTTAGGTGAGCTTAACTGTGCTAAATCTGCTTGAATATCTGTATTGTTTTTATCAAGGTTACCGCTTGCTGGGTCGTGGCAATAGCCTTTTTCAGTAATAGTAAGCGATACAATTTCTGTATTGCTTTGTGCCATTGCAGTAAGTACTGCTGCTGGATTTTCTGGTGCAACTAAAACGTCTTTAATTACTGATATAACATTGTGCGTATTGCCCATTACGTCTGTTTCGATAACAGAATATAAGCTGTCTTGTGGAACAAGTTGATCTCGTACAGTTGGGCTTCTTAATGATACGCCGATAATCGACCAGTTATCTTGAGATAAGCCATTGGCTTGCTCTGTATAAACCGCTTGGTGTGCACGGTGAAAAGCGCCTAGCCCTAAATGAACTATTTGTTTTGCTGCTTTTACCTGTGAAGATGGCTTTTGAGTCAGTTGTAATTCTTCAGCTAAAGCTGCATTTAAACGTTTTGTTTGCATTAAAACACCTCGGATGTACAAGCCTTTTGGCTAAGTGATAGTTTATTTTACTAATACTCTTATTAGCTTCTAATAAAGCTTTATTTACTACTTGAGTTTATATAATGAAGATTTAAAAAACCTATCCAACCATGTACTACTAATTTATTAGCACATTTACCTTTCAAGATTTGGTTACCAATATTCAAGCAGAGAATGTTATTGATTAAGTTAATGTTGAACTTTACTTACCAAAAAGCTAAATTGATCTTAATTATAGTGATATTATCATTTGGTCCGTCCAATTTAAAGGCAATACTTTGACAATTACAAGTATCAATAATACTAGTTCCGTACCACAACAAAATACGACTCGTCTTTATTTACAAATAGCTAATAATTTAGCGCAACTCATCAAAGATGAAAAATTACTCGTGGGTACTCGGTTACCTGCAGAACGAGAACTTTCTTCAAAATTTGATGTAAGTAGACAAACAATTAGAGAAGCACTTATTGCACTAGAAATTTCAGGTTTAGTTGAGATTAAGGCGGGTTCGGGTGTTTACGTTATTAAATCAGATAAGATAAAAAGCTCATTAATCAAAGAAGATGCGCCAGGCCCATTAGAAATAATGGAAGCACGCAATGTACTTGAGAGCCAAGCTACTGAACTTGCAGCTAATCGCATAAGTAACGAAGAGTTATTACAACTAAGAAGCTTTTTAGAGCAGATTGATACGCTTTTACGCCAAAATAGATATGATGAAGCAGAAAGCTTTGATAGAAAATTTCATTTACTTATCGCTCAATCAAGTAGAAACAGTGCAATTTCAACAATGATCGAATGGTTATGGGAATTAAGGGATTCATCAGAAGTTAGTCGAGTTTTTGCAAAGAAGATTCGAAATCATGGTGTTAACTCTAACAGTAAAGCTCATTACAATATTCTTGAAAACCTTTCTAGAAGAGATGGTAAAGGAGCGAGTTTAGCGATGAAAATGCATTTAGATGAAGTTGCAAATGCCTATATTATGTTGGTATCAGATTAAACTTCTCATAATAAAAAACCCAGTATTGTGTACTGGGTTTTTATTATTCTACATAAATCTATGATGATACTAAGCTCGAATAGATGACAAGGCTACAATTACACCTCTAAGCTCAGCTAACCCTTTTAAGCGTCCTGCAAATGAATAGCCAGGATTGATACCATCGCGAGTTAATTCATCACTCATTAGATGACCATGATCTGGGCGCATTGGAATAAGCGCATCTTCACGACCTTCAGCTTTACGACGTTCTTGCTCATCTAATAATGCATTGATAAGACCAATCATATCGTTGTCACCATCAAGATGTTCCGATTCATAGAATGAACCATCACTTTCTCGTTTAACATTACGAAGATGAACAAAATGAATTTGAGCAGCAAATTCTTTAGCTATGGCAACTAAGTCATTATCGCAACGAGCGCCAAATGAACCTGCACATAATGTTAAACCATTAGACTTACTAGGAACCGCATTAAGTAATTGCCTTGCATCATCTGCAGTAGAAACTACACGTGGTAAACCAAATAATGAAAACGGTGGATCGTCTGGATGAATACACATCTTCACACCAACTGATTCAGCCGTTGGAATAATAGCTTCTAAAAATAATATAAGGTTACGACGCATTCCTTCATTACCCAACTGGATAAATTCAGCAATAGCTTCTCTTATACTTTCTCTAGAGTAAGAGCCTTCACCGCCAGGTAAACCAGCAATGATATTTTCTTCTAATAATTGTTTCTCTTCTGACGACATCAAGTCAAAGCGCTCTTTCGCTTTAGCTAATAAGTCAGCAGGATAATCTAAATGGGCATTTTCACGTTCTAATAAATAAACATCATATGCAGCAAAGTCTGACATTTCAAAACGCAATGCTTTAGCTTGATTTGGTAACGCATATGACAAGTTAGTGCGTGTCCAGTCAACTACAGGCATAAAGTTATAACAAATCGTTTTTATACCCGCTTCGCCAACATTTTTAATTGTAGTTTTATAGTTTTCAATATGTTGCTCGAAATCGCCTGTACGTAATTTAATGTCGTTGTGAAGAGGTACACTTTCAATAACAGACCATTCTAAATCACCATCTTCGATAATTTTTTTACGCGCTAAGATATCAGGTAAAGTCCAAACATCACCCGTAGGTACTTGATGTAAAGATGTAACGATCCCTTTCGCGCCAGCTTGTTTAATGTGGCTAAGGGTTACTGAATCATTTGGGCCGAACCAGCGCCAAGTTTCTAACATGCTTAATCTCCATACAATAATATTTATTATTTAAGACAGCCTTACTACCAACGTTATTCGTTAATAGCCAATATTGTATTTCTTAAGAAAGAAATTTCACATTTGGTCTGTCCAATTATATTATAAGATTATTTGGGTTCATACAACTAAATAACTTAATTGATACAAATGAATTTTGATAATTTAAAAAATATATAGAACTAAACAAGAAAGGAACTAACACTAAAAGCATTAACTTATCTTATAGGTAAAAATAAATAACCAATCAGTTATTCTGATTACTATAAATACTATTATTCTGTGATAACAAAAATAAGATTAGCGCTCATGTGTATTTTGAAGATTTAAAAACATGTTTTTGATATAAGAGCGCTATTAAAACAGATATGAAAAATTAAGTATTGGTCACTTTTGTGAAAAACCATTGTATAAGCTCTGGGTTAATGTCGCTCAGTTTATTAAATGCCCACTGGGGATTTTTGTCTTTATCAACTAGTTGTGCTCTAACGCCTTCTGAAAACTCAGTATATTGGCAACATCTATAGGATAAGTTTTTTTCAGCCTCAAAACATTCAGCTATTGAAAAGTTCTTTGATAATTCTAACTGCTTATAAGTTATTAAAATACTTAATACACTAGCACTACACAGTTTCTGTTGGGCTGTTCTTAGCCATTTATCTTCAAAACTAGCGTTAACTATAGTGTTATATATTGAATCAATATTACTGTGTAATATTAAAGAAGTAATAATCGATTCGTTTTCTTGAATTTTTGAAACAGGCATTACAGAACAAGAGTTTGATTCAAAATCTCTAAGAATATTATCGAGTTTATCTGATATATCATTCTGGACAGTCCAATCTACTTGGCAAAGTTCATTAATCAAAGTTTTGTTCTTTGAACTTTCAATAGAAAAATCTGATAAACCTAAATATTTGGCATCAGCTGTATTAAAAAAAGCTCCCGTAATGCCAAGAAATAAACCTAAATTATTTGGCATTTGATTCAAAAACCAGCTAGCACCTACATCAGGATATAAGCCGATAGCTGTTTCAGGCATCGCCATAATAGTTTTTTCAGTTGTTATACGATGGGTCGCGCCAGCAAATAAACCTAAACCACCACCAAAAACATACCCATCTCCCCAGGCTAAAATAGGTTTTGTATATTCATGTATATATAAATCAAGCTTGTACTCTAGTGTAAAAAATTCACCACTCGGATTATTAATAATCTCATAATCGTTTAATACAGCTTTTGCCTCTGTACTCGACTTAATAGCATGATATAAACTCACTACATCACCACCTGCACAAAAAGCTTTATCACCTGCACCTTGCATAATAATAAAACGAATCTTATCGTCTGATGCCCACATAATAAGTTTCTCGTGCATTAAACGTATCATGTTCAAGCTTAAGGCATTTAATGCTTTAGGTTTATTAAGTTCGATCACACCAATCTTACAACCGTGCTTACACGATAATTCTGAAAAAATAATATCTGTCATATTAGAACTCCTAATCTTCACACTAAAGAAATCAAATGCTTTACTTACTATTTTTCAATTCAGATAACCACAACACACCAATTTTAAAGTTCATGATGACTGTCAGATAAATCAAACTCTGTTGCAGCCATAAACTCTAGTTGCGGTAAAACATAGTTTGCAAAATGCACTATACGACCATTACTTAAAGTATGCTTTACCAGAGATTTACTTATGTATTTCTTATCAATAAATTGTTCAAGTAAGAGATCAAAACCTTCATCATTGAAACTTAACAAATCAAATGATTTTGGTTTAAGTATCTTTAATATAGTAGGAGCAAGCTCAATTAAATTTATATTAGACTCAAAACTAACATAACTACTCTCTGCTTGAGGAGTAATGTGAATAGTTAGATACTTACCCGCTTTAATTGCATTTACAGAATAGCCATAAGGCTCAAATATATGATCATCAATAATATAACCAGGAAGTAATTCATCTAACTGTAAAAAACTTCTTATTTCACTAGCAGAAATATTAGTATCAGTAAGCTTTTCGGAAGCCTCGTCACTAATTTGATAAGTTAATAACTCATATGATTTATATTTTGGATGAAAGTTGGCTTGGTTATAAAATAAAAAGGTATGATGGCTATCCATTTCTCCAAATCTTAAAGCTTTACCTTTAATATATTGACTGAGAATTTTAACATCGTCACCAAAGCAACTGGGTTGCGCATGAGAATAATATTCGTTTTTACGCTGATAAGTTAAGTGTTCTATAACATCAACGCCCTGCTTTTGAATAAAATACTCAACCGCATTAACTAAGTGAGTTACACCGCAAGTTAAAACAATAAATCGATTATGCCAAACAAATAGGCTTGATTCAGATAGGATAAACGCTTTACAAACATCATTTTGAATACATGAAAGTATTTTAGCATTCGCTTTGTTAACCAACTGATGCCAAAATTCATCCTGCACATCATTGATCAATGAAAATCCAGTGTCTTTAATGAACACTTCAACTTTCTTTTCAGAACCTTCGAAAAACAAATGTATTCCTTATTAAAATGCTTTTATTTTTATTTCTTAAATCTAATAAAATGGTTAATTATGAAAAAACAATCAAAATAGATTATTGATTATTTTATGAAGATAGAAAATTCATTCGTAAATTTTTCGATCAAGTTATATAACTTAAAGTGGGATTTACAATCATAAATCAAGTTCTTGAAAATAAGTGGCTAATAAAGGTAAGTTTGCACTACCAACAGATTGAGCTTTACTGCCTATAACTCCGTTAACGCACATTAAGGAAGACAACCCTCTTAAATCAGATGCTTCTATTTTATTATTTGTTCTCTCAACAATTTTATCACGGACATCTTCAGGAAAAATACCATCTATCACTATTGCTTGAGCTTCAAAAACAGCCGCTGAATTTAATGCTACATAAGTTAAACCTTCAGCAACTTGTTCTATCCAATCATCAACAATATCAACGTATTCTTGCCAGTATGAATCTGAACTATGAATCTGATGACTATCGTACCCAGCATCATTAAGCATATTCTCTAAAACAAATAATGACGACTTCATAATTAATTGCTGTGTAGCTAACTCACCATTAGGTTTAATAACAGGTACAGGCAAAGAACCTATCGCACCTGCATTTCCTGTAAGAAGTGAATTATTGATCACTACACCACCACCAATAAAAGTACCGATAAAAGCATATGTAAAATGAGTAAAGCCATGAGGGTTACCAAAACTAAGTTCGGCAGAACATGCGGCGGTATCATCGTTGCAAATATAGCTAGGTAAATAACTGATCTTAGAAACGCCGTTGGCTAAATCAAATTCTTTCCATTCATTTAATGCTTCAGTTGGGGCTCCAGCTTCTTCAGCCCATCCCCATATTTCGTAGGGAGTGGCAATTCCAATACCTTTTACTCTTGATGCAAATTCACTAGGGAGGTTTAATGTGATTTGTTTAATGCCATCCTCTAAAAAACTTAATAAGCCTTGCACTGTTGGGTAGTCAAATACTTGATGTAAAGTAGCTCTTACATTACCCACGAAATCAATTAAGGTTAGATCAAAGTTTCTGCGGCCTATTTTTAACCCAATGCCAAAGGCACCATCAGGATTTAAAGAAAAAGGAACTGATGGTTGGCCAACACTACCTTTTTTTATTTCTTTCCTAACTAAAAGGTTATCGGCCTCTAAACCGTTAATGATAACGGTGACAGCTTGAGCCGAAAGCCCGGTTTGATTCGAAATTTTAGCCTTAGATATAGCACCTTCCTTTCTAATAATAGAAAGTATTCTTCTCTCATTATGAATACGTAAACCTGACTGACTTCGCCCACCTTTGCTTTGATGGTTTATAGAAACGTGGGAATTTTCATTTACTTCAGTTTTCATAACAATTTTATACCATTAACCTTTAGATAATTTGAGAAAGTAGTAAGCCAAATATTTCTTATCTGAAATAATTACGATTGTTGACTAGCTGCTATTAGCAGATCTAGCTTATTCATATTTTTACATCAACAAATATTCATTAAGTAAAAGGACGTTTGCCTAATAAGCTGCTGAAATTTTTTATTAAGTAAAAATAACGACCTAGGAACCTAAACAAATATCAAAAACTTATGATAATGATAGCACGTTCATATAACTCAGAAGATGTTGAACTTTTGGTAAAAACAGCAGCGAGATGTTTGATGCGTACCAAAAGGTAGAGTATGTGATTTAGCAATAGTTATATGTAAATAAGTATTTTCGTTAAGTGAATATCATAATGTATGTGTGCGCTTGCCATAAAATCATATTATACAAAGTTCAGACTCGATTTAACCCATTTTAAATACAATAGTTTGCAATCTAAACATCTACATCATTTAAAGATGAACAAACAACTCTACAACTCATAATTTGTTGTTTATATAACAGGAAATAAGTTTTATCACGCTTTTATCTGTATCAAATTATGATGGACAAAATGATTACTAATAATACGGCATAAAGTTTATACCCAAAAACCTAAAAAGCCTATGGTTAAGAAAACCATAGGCTTAAAAATCACATATTTATATTTATGTAGAAGTTATAACATCTCTAGTGCAATAGCAGTAGCTTCACCACCACCAATACATAACGCTGCAACACCTTTAGTTAAACCTTTATTTTTCAACGCATGAATTAACGTTACCATAATTCGGGCTCCACTCGCGCCTAAAGGATGACCTAAAGCACAAGCACCTCCATTAACGTTTACTTTTTCTGCATCTAAAGAAAGTTCCTTAAGAGCAAGCATAGTTACCATTGCAAAAGCTTCATTAATTTCGAATAAGTCGACATCTTCAGTAGTCCAGCCTGCTTTGTTTAATACCTTTTGCATAGCACCTACAGGCGCGACAGTAAAATCTTCAGGCTTTTGTGCATGCGTAGCATGTGCAACAATTTTACATAATGGAGTTAAACCACGAACTTCTGCTTCAGACTTTTTCATTAGTACAAGTGCGGCAGCACCATCTGATATAGAGCTAGAGTTTGCGGCAGTGATGGTTCCGTCTTTCTTAAAGGCTGGACGAAGAGAAGGTATTTTATCTGGACGCGCATTACCTGGTTGTTCATCGGTATCAAAAATTACATCACCTTTACGCGTACTAATAGTGACAGGCGTAATTTCAGACTTAAATGCACCAGAGTCAATCGCTGCGTTAGCACGTGTTAAAGATCGAATAGCGAATGCGTCCATTTCTTCACGGCTAAAATTAGCTTCATCGGCAGTAGCTTGAGCAAAACAGCCCATTGAAATACCATCATAAGCATTCTCTAAACCATCTAACATCATATGGTCAACAACTTGGCCATGCCCCATACGCATGCCTGCTCTTGCTTTAGGTAGCATATATGGCGCATTACTCATACTTTCCATACCACCAGCAATAGCAACATTAATTGACCCAGCAATAATTGCATCATGAGCTTGCATCGCAGCTTTCATCCCAGATCCACAAACTTTATTAATTGTTGTACATACTGTAGATAAGCTTAGGCCTGCACCTATAGCAGCTTGACGAGCAGGAGCCTGTTTTAGACCTGCTGGTAAAACACAGCCCATAATAACTTCATCAATTTGGTCATCAGCTAAATTAGCCTTTTTAAGAGCACCACCGATCGCTGTAGCTCCCAGTTGAGGAGATTCAATAGTAGATAATCCTCCTTGAAAACCTCCCATAGGTGTTCTAACCGCGGATACTATTACTACACAATTTTCATCAGACATGTGGAACCCTCATATTTTATTTGTATTAATGTTTATTTTATAGAACTTGTGTGAGGAGAGTATTTTAAAATTTCTATGCATTATTAAATATTTTTTATCATTAGACTGATTTATTAGAATAATTTAAATATAAAAATATTGTATTTTTAAAAATAACTGCTACCACTTAATAAATAATGCTTTTTTATATGTAACAATTATATAACATTTAAATATATTCCTACCTGCTCTTGAACAAGCTTAAAGTATAGCTTTCATAAAAAAAACGAATCCAACCCTTAAAAAAATTAACACAATGTTAACTTTGAAATTCAATTAACGAACTGATATATCTACAGTTTATTTCATTTGAATAGTAAATACGCTTGCTTTTATTGACATATTTAGTAATAATTAATCTTGACAAAGAAAAGGCAAGACACGCGAAAACGTGTTACGCAAAACCACCGGTCTAAGGATTTACATTTCGTAAATCTATGACAGCGGAGTTACCGAACTATTAGGTACATCCCGTGGTTTTTTCTTTTACTAACTCATAAATTAAAAGGTTATTAAAATGAAAAAATTATTACTAGTTTCTACTATTACTGCTTTAACATTAACGTCTGTTGTAACAACACCTAAAGCTCAAGCTGTTAACATCGCTCAAAGCGTTTGTGAATATGTGGCCGCTGATGACAAGAAGCGCATGCGTTCTTTTTTAAAGACTAATAAACTAAAAATACGTAGTATTTTTGGTGGTATTGAATGTAATGGTAAAAACCTGTTGGTGTTTGCAGCAGCGCAAGGCTCTGTTGAAACAGGCTCATTGATGATTAGTAAATTACCAAAGAGAGTTGTTTCAGAGAACTTAGCTCTTATGCAATCCGGATCGCAACCACTATTAGAAGCAGCTAACCAACGCGTTAGCAGCTAACATTATTTTTAGCAGACGTTATTGTTTTCAATTTGTTTTACTAGAAATAATTCTATGTCACTAAAAAAACCAGCTTCGGCTGGTTTTTTCTTTTCAATAATAAACTATCCTAAATAATGCTATTTAAATATCTATCTACGTTGCCAACATGAATGTAGCTATTTGTTTTTATCAGTAATAACAAACTGTATTTTTTACGCCCAATAACCAGTTATTGGTTTATAAAAATGCTTTGATAATCAAATAAATTTCATCATTGATGAGAGAATTAAGTCTTTTTGTGTTTTTAATCTAAATAAAGCTCAGCGATATTTAAATAAATCAATAAGTAATTAAATTCATCATCCTGAGCTGAGGTTAAATAATACACGTTCAAGATCATCTGATTTGACAAGCAACTACCTACTCCATCATAACTTTTCAATAAATATTAAAAAAATATTAAAAATAATACCTAAATTTAGCATTCAAAATTAATAACTAGATCGTCATTATAAATGCGTCTTTTAGTTAGTAAGAGGTTTAAAAAAGTTATGATTATCATATAGCTATAAGTAATATACAGAATATAAAAACACAAGAAATGAAATAATAACACTATCAGTAATTTGAATAGTCATTAGGGACACTATCTACTTATTTCAAAAGAAACAAACCATAAAGCATTGAAAAAATTGAATTATATACAGTAGGCATGCAAGAAAAGTTATGTTTCATTTAAAAAACACCTCTTCAATGATTGACATTCTCTCCCCTTGGTGGGATTATGCCCAAAAAGAGGGCTTATGCCCACACGGTTAGCAAAAGCTCATTTGGCTGGTTTTACCTGAGTATTAACTAAGAAGATTTCTTTAAACATACTAATGATGAAATCAAACAAACCAAGTTAAGGCTTAATTGTATTTATACATAGTATTCAGTGTTACATAATTAATCTATGCTTAATTAAATTAAAACAGCCCTTAAAGGTAAATAAATGAGTAAACCAATTGAATTAATAATTTTTGACTGCGACGGTGTATTAATTGATAGCGAAATAATTAGCGCAAATGTGTTAATCGATAAGCTAGCAATAATAGGTATAAATATAGATATTGACTATATTCAACAGCATTTTTTAGGTTGTAGTTTTAGCACAGTAAAAGAAAAAATATACCAAGCATTTAATGTAAAGCTACAAGACACGTTTGAAAATGACTACCGAACTGCATTACTGGAACAGTTTGACAGTGAGTTACAAACAACTGCAGGTATAAAAAATGTACTTTCTGGGCTTAGTGTACCATTTTGTTTAGCAACAAGTAGTAGTCCTCAACGCACTGAAAAAGCATTGAGCATTGTTGATTTAACATCATATTTCGAAGGTACTGTTTTTACAGCCTCAGAAGTTAAAAATGGCAAACCAGCTCCTGATTTATTTTTACATGCAGCAAATACAATGAAGGTATCACCAGAGCATTGTTTAGTAATTGAAGACAGTATGGCAGGTGTTACTGCGGCTATATCGGCTGGAATGCAAGTTATCCACTATAAAGGTGGATTACATATGTCTGATGCGACTCATGCGGTTTCAGAAAAGTATCCGCAAGTGGCTGTTATGCAACACTGGAATGATTTTATAAAGTTACAACCAACATTAAGTACTAAAGAATTAGCTTAGTGGTAAAAATAGTTAGAAAAATATAAAAAAGTAATACAAAAAAAAATATAAAAATAATATAAATTAACTACATAACGGGTAATTAGATGAACAACAAATCAAATTCAGAGCTTAAACGCTTAGAAGATGCCGCGCGCGCAGCTTGGCTTTATTATGTTGCTAAAAACACGCAAGACGAAATAGCTCAAAAGTTAGAGGTTTCACGTCAATCCGCGCAACGTTTAGTGGCTTTAGCTGTAAGTGAAGGTTTAATTAAAGTTCGTTTAGATCACCCTATTACCTCATGTATGGAACTTGCCCAGCAGTTAAAAGATAAATTTGGCTTACTTGAATGTGAAATAGTACCTAGTGATCCAGCAGAGCCTGAGTCAGCTCATGGTCTTGCACAATGCGGTGCAGCAATACTAGAACGTTATTTGAAGTCTGAAACGCCAAAAACATTAGCTTTTGGCACAGGTAGAGCTTTAAAAGCTTGTATCGATGAGTTACCTACCATGCAATGCCAACAACACAAAATTGTATCACTGTTAGGCAATATGATGACTGATGGTTCAGCTTCTGCATTTGATATTGTAGTTTCAATGGCAGACCGCGTTAACGCCAAACACTTCCCGATGCCTCTTCCTGTTATTGCATCAACGGTTGAAGAAAAACATATTTTGCACAGCCTTCAACCAGTAAAAAGTATTTTCAGCTTGATCCAACAAGCAGACGCAACCTTTGTTGGCATTGGCCAAATCACAGATAACTCACCTTTATTACTTGATGGTTTTATTAATGAGTCAGACCTTGATTCAGTTAAACATGACGGTGCTCAGGGTGAAATCATCAGTTGGTTATACGATCAAAATGGTAAGTTGCTGAGTAACTCAACAAATGATCGCGTAGTTAGCTCACCTTTAACCGTGAATGCAAGTAAACCTGTTTATGGTATTGCTGCTGGTACAGAAAAACTTCCCGCCATGCATGCTGCACTAAAAGGTAAATTAATCAATTCTTTAATTACAAACGAATATACCGCTAAGGCGATACTCAAACTGTAATTAGAAAACCAACAGGTAGTGTTTTAAACAGTTAAAACTCTAAGTTTAATACTGGATGAAACGCTATTTATAATAAAAAGATTAAACCATTAATTAGCAGTAGTTAATCGTTTAAATTTCAAATCACATATCACTCACTGTTTGTTAGCAGCGTGATAGAAGGAAGATAAAATGGCCAATACTCATAACGAGAACTCATTTAGTCAAGTAAATGAGGAACAAATGCCAGTTGCAAAGAACAAATTGCACGGCTGGAAACATTTCGCAGGTTTATATGCTGGAGAGCATGTAGCTGCAACTGAATTTGTGATCGGAGCAACTTTTGTCGCATTGGGTGCTGCAACAAAAGATATTTTACTCGGTTTATTAATCGGTAACTTATTAGCAATGATGTCTTGGTGGTTATTAACAGCGCCGATCGCTGTTGAAACCCGTTTAAGTTTATACAATTACCTAAATAAAATTGCAGGTAATTCAATGACCAAGCTTTATAACTGGGCAAACGTCGTTATCTTCTCAGTAATATCCGCAGCGATGATCACTGTATCCTCCACAGCTGTAAGGTTTTTATTTGATATACCAGCACAATTAAACTGGTACCCAAGCAGCTTTTGGTTTGTGGCTATCGTTTTAGCAGTAGGCTCTATTGTTGTGTTTGTTGCTATGTATGGTTTCTCAACTGTTGCTGACTTCTCTAAAATATGTGCTCCTTGGTTATTTGTTATCTTTATCGCAGGTTCTTTTAGCTTATTCCCTGCTCTATCTAATCATGTATTAGGTACAACAACACTTACAGGTTGGGCTGACTTTATGACCATAGGCGACAGTTCTATTTGGACAGGCTTTACCGGTGATGGTGAAGAAGGCATAGGTCTACTTGAAGTTATTGGTTTTGCATGGGCAGCTAACTCTATTACGCATTTCGGTTTGATCGATATGGCCATATTCCGTTTTGCTAAACGTAAAAGTTACGGTTTATTTTCTGGTGTTGGTATGTTCTTTGGACACTACTTAGCATGGATATCTGCAGGTATTATGGGTGCAGGTGCTGCAGTATTACTTAAAACCACTATAACCTCATTAGATCCAGGTGATGTTGCCTACCACGCATTAGGTTTAACAGGTTTTGTTATTATCATAATCGCTGGTTGGACAACAGCTAACGCTAATTTATACCGTGCAGGTTTAGCGGCACAGTCTATTTTCGTTAATCAATCTCGTGAAAAAACAACGCTTATTGTAGGTGTTGTTACTGTAGTTATTGCATGTTTCCCATTTGTATTCTCTCAAATGTTACCACTACTAACGTACGCTGGTTTATTAGTTGTACCTGTTGGCGGTATCGTATTTGCTGAGCACGTGTTATTTCCAAAAATTGGTTTAACACGTTACTGGGCTAAATATCAAAACATATCACGCAGTGTGCCTGCTATCGCGACTTGGGCATTAGCTTTAGTTTTCGGTTTTGGTTTAAATATTTTAGATGTTATGTCTTTCTACTACTTGTTCATTCCTACATGGATCTTCAGTATTGTTGTATACACTGTGTTAGCTAAAAAATACGGTGCAGATAAAGACTATACAAAAGAAGTAGCTGCTGAAAACCTTGAGCAAAAACAAATTATTGCTTACCAAACTGAACAAGCAATTAACGATACACCTTTTGTTGAAGATACAAGCTTAATCAGCAAAATATTAAACACTGTATCTACAGTTTCTTTATTAATAATTGCTGCATTTGCTACTCAAGTTATGTTCTTCAGTTCAACCATGGACATTTACGACGCCAACAAAGTGCAGTTTGAACATTACTGTTTCATTTTTACTATCGTTTACTTTGCTAGTGCTTATATGTCTCTTAAGCGTCAAAAAGCACTAAATAACTAACCAAGTAAATTAAACAATAAAATACGCACACATTAGCGATTTAGCTAACTTACAACACGCCAGTGTGTTGTGTTTAACATAACAAAATTGAGTAGCAAAATTAAAGTTACTCAGATTTATTTTTAGGTTTAATCCTATTAAGTAAGGCCAAACACATGACTAATCCACTAAATGAAACACAAAGCAGTTCGTTAAACCAATTAACATTGGCTAATTTACCTAGCCATATTGATATTCCAACTTATGATCGAACTAAGCTTAAAGCTGGTATTGTTCATATAGGCGTGGGCGGTTTTCACCGTGCACACCAAGCGGTATATATTAATGAATTATTGAAAACTCCAGGTTCTGAACAATGGGGAATTTGTGGTGTAGGTTTATTAGAAAACAATCGCGGCTTACGTGATATTTTAGTTAAACAAGACTACTTATATTCTTTAGTGGTACGTCATCCTAACGGTCAAATAGATAATAAAGTTATTGGTTCGATGATCGACTTTTTATTCGCTCCAGATAGCAAACAAGCTGTTATAGATAAGCTAGCTCATAGCGACACTAAAGTTGTTTCATTAACGATTACTGAGGGTGGTTACAACTTAAACCCTATTACAGGTGATTTAGATTTAGATAATGAAAGTATAAAACACGACATTGCAAATCCAGATGACCCTACAACCGCATTTGGTTATATAGCAGCAGCATTACAAATACGTAAAAGCCAAGGTAAACGAGCTTTCACTGTTCAGTCTTGCGACAACATTCAACACAATGGTGCAGTAACCCGTAAAATGCTACTTACTTTTACTCAACAACAAGATCCTGAGTTAAGCCAATGGATTAAAAACCATGTTGAGTTTCCAAATGCTATGGTAGATCGCATCACACCGGTAACAACAAAAGCCGACATAGAATACGTTGCTGAAACTTTTGGTTTAACGGACGAATGGCCAATTACTTGTGAATCATTCTCACAATGGGTAATTGAAGATAATTTCAGTGATGGTCGTCCTAACTGGGATTTAACAGGTGCACAATTTGTAACAGACGTAACACCATTTGAGAAGATGAAAATACGCTTATTAAATGCTGGTCACTCAGTTTTAGGCTTACTAGGTTCAATTCATGGTTATGCAACTATTGATGAAACAGTATCAGACAAAGACTTTGCTGAATATCTACGTGCTTTTATGGACTTAGAAGTTACACCATTACTTGATGAATTAGATGGTATTGATTTAGAAGAATACAAAGATACATTAATTGAACGCTTTTCAAATCCAAACATTAAAGACAGCCTAGCGCGTATTTGTTCTGAAAGTTCAGCTAAATTACCTAAGTTTTTAATAGCAACTATAAACGAAAACTTAGCGGTTGGTCGTGATTGCTCATTAGCCACTTTAGTTATAGCTACTTGGTGTTTATACAGCGATAAACAAGTTAACCAAGCATTAGAAACTTTAGATATTCAAGATGCAATACACGACGAACTTGCTGAGTACGCTCATAAAACAACTGAAGACAAACTTGCTTTCTTAAGAATTAACAGCTTATTTGCTGATTTAATTGAGCAACCTGCATTAAGCAAAGCATATTCAGAAGCTATTGATGAGTTGTACTCACCAGAAAGCAATATCAAAAACATCATGAAAAATACTCTTAGCCAAAAATTAGCAGCGGAGAAGTTATAATGAATAGCTTATTCATCAATGATAAAGCGCCAAGCGACATTACCATTAACTGTTTTGGTGAAGTGTTATGGGATTGTTTTGAAAGTGGTAGACGTTTAGGTGGCGCGCCATTAAACGTATGCTTACGTTTAAACTCGCTTGGTATAAAAGCACAAATGCTAAGCGCTGTTGGTGATGATGCTTTAGGTCATGAAATTTTAGACCAAATCAAAGATCGTCAAATGAACACCGACTTTATTGCAGTTAATTCTGAAAAGAAAACCAGTACAGTTGAAGTAACTTTAGATAAAAGTGGCTCAGCCTCTTACGAAATTGTAGCTGATACCGCTTGGGATAATATTGTTTTAACCCCTGCCCTTATTGAACAAGTAAAAGCTTCAGACATTTTTGTTTTTGGTAGTTTAATTGGTCGTCAAGCAACCTCATTAAATACCTTAAGAGAGTTGATAAATGTAGCCAAGTTTAAAATTTTTGATGTGAACTTACGTAAGCCTCATTATGAACTTGAAACTTTGATAGAGCTAATGAACGTTGCTGATTTTGTTAAGTTAAACGATGATGAACTATACGAAATAGCTCATGCTATGGGTTCTAAATTCAACTCGTTAGAGCAAAATCTAGAGTTTATCGCTGAGAAAACGAATACGCCTTATCTTTGTGTTACTAAAGGTTCGCATGGTGCTTTACTTAAAATTAATGACCAAAACTATTACAACTCCGGCTTTCTTATTAAAGTTGTTGATACGGTAGGCGCTGGTGATTCGTTTTTAGGTTCATTAATCTATCAATTATGTAACACCACTAATGCACAATACGCAGTTAACTTTGCCTGTGCTGTTGGCGCAATGGTGGCACAGAGTCATGGTGCAACACCTGAGTTACCACTTAAAGACATTGAAGAGTTTATGGATCCTGCTTAACTTAAACCTTAAGCTCAGTTATAAGTTAATCGCCATTACATATTCTGTAGTGGCTTTTTTATCGCTGAAAATTTTAGCTCTTTTCAAAATCAGTCAGAACTATTCTCAACGGTTAATACCTTTCACATTTGTTTCACACATTCATATTTACCATCACCTTCAACTTCTTTATTTCAACGTTATTAAAGTGTGTTTAAAAGCATACATTTTCAGTTGAACTATACAGTTAATACTTATTATTAACTTTTACCAACTAATATGTTGTTTATAATTATTATTACTTGTCTAATTTTGTACCTAACGGCACATTAATCAAATCATTACCAATTAGTACAAAAAAACAAAGAGATCAAATATGAATACATTAGCATTACTAATTTCACTCACAGGACTTATCGTATTAATTTTAGGTATCACTGTTTATTTTTATAAGCTTATACAAAACAAAGTACCAAAAACTCCAATCGGCTTATTCTTTTCAATTTTTGTTGCTACTACTTCTGCGATATACGGACTTTACTTATCAATACCTAATGAAATTATTAATGTTCTCCCTATTGCTGTTCCAGCGATATTATCCATTATTATAAGTAGCTTATTCTTATTTGTGTTTATGAATAAAAAGACACCGTTGGGTAATATCAAAGTAAAAATAGGTGATTCGATCATTCCTTTTCAAAGCACATCTGCGCAAGGACATGCTTTTTCACAAGAAGATTTAAAAAATAAAAAAATATTACTGAAGTTTTTTCGAGGCTCTTGGTGTCCATACTGTAGCCGTGAACTTACAATGTTTGATGAAATGCAGAGCGACTTTAACAAATATAATGTAGAAGTTATCGCGCTTTCTGGTGATAGTGTAGAAGAGGCTATGGCTCATATAAAACGTGATAATTTAGGTCTAAAACTATTAGCCGATCCTCAGCTTGATGTGGTCAAAAAATATGGTGTTGAACATCACAAAGCACTAGGTGCAGACTCGCAAGATGTAATGACTGTTTTTGATTTACCCTTCCCTAAACTGAATCAATTAAAGTTTAAGTCAATGTCTATCCCTACATCATTATTGATTGATGAAAATGGTATTATCCGCTGGATTGATCAATCTGAAGATTATCGCTTGCGCGCTAGTAATAAACGTATTGTTGCGGCACTAGAAGAGTGTTTCAATGGAAAATAGAAAAAAGTACGAGTAATATAGATAAAAAATAGCTAACTCGAATTGAAGTTAGCTATTTTAATGACTATGCATTGAAGTTTTTTTTAAAGCTTAAGCAGATTTTCCTATTGTTTTAAACTCAACGTTATATTTACCTAAACCTTCATAAACAATTTCAGTTGGCTTATCAAAATCAACTTCAACAATTCCTTTATAAGAACCGGTAGTAATAGCTTCGCCTTTCTTAAAGCTAGTACCACGTTTACTCATAAAGTTAATTAACCAGTACACAGGTAATTGAGGTAATGGATTAGGATGCTTACCTTCAAGTACTTTTACTGTATCGTCACCTTCAACTTCTGTTTGAGTAACCGTAATGTTAATTTCAGCAGCTGCATAAGCTAATGCTTTATCAATTTCAGGTCCAATAAATAAACCTTGGTTTAACATACAATCGGCTAAGCTCTCAGCAAACTCATTACCAGCGTCTTCATGAAAACGGCTTTGCATTAATTCTAAAGCCATGTAACAACCACCAATAGCGTCATCAATTTCTTGCTCAGAATAATCTTCAGCGCGGGCAGGTAAATCTTTATTTAGCATGAAAACAATTTCAGGCTCAATACGAGCTACGTTTTTATCCATCATCAAGTGACATACATCACCTGATTGAACCGTGTTGCTAAAAATAGGCGCAACAATAATTTTATCTTCAGCAAGTGGTAATAAACACTTCCACCCACCTACTGTATCTGAACGTTGTTTGATCATTTCTTGATGAACCGCTAATGCATCTTCAATTGAAGTTGGGCGTTCACTTTCTGGTAAACATTGTGCTTTAGTGCCCGTAACACGTCGTGCTAAATACTGCTGTGCAGCAGTTGAAAAGTTTTTTATGCTCATAATTAAATATTACTTAATGTTGTGTGTGAATTAATTTATTGATTAAGTTTACTCGAAGTCGTTTTACTTTCATATAACTTAAACGGTGATATAGGATACTGATTTAATGATGTTTTATTATAATCATATTCAGTATCTCTATTAATATTGTTGACTTAATTTACTCAGAATCACCGCTATTCAACCAAATATCAGCATTGATGGTGGCTTTCTTTTTACGCTTTTTCTTACCTGTACCTTCAGGCGCAGCCATAGGTTTTGATTGAGCTTCAACTTCAGCTAACAATGCTTCAATAGTGTCTTCATCAACTTCAAAACCTTCAACTTGCTCACGATCAAGCCAAATTTTATTCTTTTTCTCAATCACTTTAAAATGACGATAATCTTCGTGATCAATCAAAGATAATGCTAACCCTACCTCACCAGCACGGCCACTTCGACCAATACGATGCATGTAATCAGACGGGCTTCTTGGTAAATCAAAATTTATAACCACAGGCAGCTTTTCAATATCTAAACCACGCGCAGCAATATCGGTTGCAATCAACACTTCAATTTCGCCATTCTTAAAACCTTCAAGTACACGGCTACGAGCGCCTTGCCCTTTATCGCCATGAAATACTTCAGCAGTAATACCACGCTTAGAAAGCTTTGAAGCTAAATGTTCACAGCTGTTTTTAGCATTAACAAAGATAAGTGCTTGTCGCCATGAATGTTGAATAATTAAGTGAGCTAATACTGCGGTTTTCTCACCTTTATTCACTTCAAACACGCGCTGTACTAAGGTACTTGCATCTGCACTTTGTACTTGTATTTCAATCGGGTTATTCAATAACTCTTGAGTTAACGCTTTAACTTGCTCTGGAAAAGTAGCAGAAAATAATAAGGTTTGTTTTTTGCTAGGTAATAAAGCTAATAGCGCGGTTAGCTCCTCAGTAAAACCTAAACTTAACATTCTGTCGGCTTCATCAAGTACTAAGGTTTTAACTTTATCGAGCTTAATAGCATTACTTGAAATTAAATCGAGTAAACGACCAGGTGTTGCCACTAAAATATCGGTACCACCACGTAATGCTAACATTTGTGTATTAGCTGAAACTCCACCAAAAACTGCATGTATTTTGATCTCGCCATTAAAATGTACGGCGTACGATTTAATACTATCAGCAACCTGCTTCGCTAACTCGCGCGTAGGAACCAAAATAAGCTGAGTAACAAAATTACCTTTAGAACGGGTGTTTTTACCTGACGATTTTTCAGCGTCTTTACTTTTATAAAGCTGCTGTAAAATAGGCAATGCAAAAGTAGCTGTTTTACCTGAACCGGTATTAGCTCCGCCAATTAAATCGCGTCCAGCTAATACACTAGGAATAGCTCGCGCTTGTATAGGTGTTGGGTGTTTATATTCCAATTCAGTTAAACGTGCTAATAACGGTGGAATAAGTCCAAGCTCATTAAAGCTAATAGAAGTTGAAGCTTCGGTTGTTGTATTAGTTGTATCGGTATTTTTAGCAGAGGTCATTAATATAAAGGGCTTAAATCTAAAATAATTGTCTCTATTTTAGCTTATTTAAGCCCTGTAAGTTAGAGAAATATAAAATCTTATAAAGAGGATAAAAAATGACAAAAGTACGGAGAATTAATTAATAAGTGTTAACCAACCCAATACAACTTAATTGGGCTGGTATTACTAAGCAACATGTAAACAATATTTGATGAAATTAAATTTACATCGCAGAAAGGTAAATCTGGCAAATATCATCATGACTTGCTTGTTTAGGATTAGTTAAGCCACAAACATCTTTTAAAGCATTTTCAGCTAATAATGGTATGTCATCTTTGTTAACACCTAATAATGCTAAACCTACAGGAATACCTACATGCAACGAAAGTGTTTCTATAGCACTAATAGCAGCATTTGCCCCCTGCTCTACAGACATTCCAGTTACATCAACACCTAAACTAACTGCAACTTCTTTTAAGCGAGCAGGACAAACAGACGCATTATATCTTTGTACATGTGGTAAAAGCACTGCATTACATACACCATGAGGCAGGTCATAAAACCCACCAAGTTGATGCGCCATAGCGTGAACATAACCTAACGATGCATTATTAAATGCCATACCCGCCATAAACTGCGCATACGCCATTTGCTCTCGTGCATGAATATTTTCACCATCTTCAACAGCTGTGACTAAATTATCTTTAATTAACTCAATAGCTTTTAAGGAAACAGCATCTGTAATTGGTGTTGCGGCAGTAGAAACATAAGCTTCAATAGCATGAGTTAATGCGTCCATTCCTGTTGCTGCCGTTAATGTGGCAGGCATTCCCACCATCAATAAAGGATCATTCACAGACAGCATAGGCGTAGTATGCTTGTCCACAATAGCCATTTTTACATGTCTGTTTTCATCTGTAATTATTGCAAAACGTGTCATTTCTGAAGCTGTACCAGCAGTGGTATTAATAGAGATTAAAGGTAGTTGAGGTTTTTTAGATTGATCAAGACCTTCGTAATCACTTATTTCTCCACCATTGCTCGCAACAAGTGCTATGCCTTTAGCGCAGTCATGTGGAGATCCTCCGCCTAACGAAACAACAAAATCACAATTATTTTCTTTAAGTACTTTTAACCCGTCATTCACATTTCCTACAGTAGGGTTAGGTTGTGTCTTATCAAAAACAATACTTAAAATTTTCTGCTGCTCTAGTAAATCGGTGAATTGTTTTACTACACCAAGTTTGTTTAAAGCACTGTCAGTTACAATTAAAGCCTTTTTAAATCCTTGCTCTTTAATAAAGTTAACAGCCTCTATTAGGCTACCACTTCCCATAATATTCAAAGCAGGCATATAAAATGTAGAACTCATCATCCTTTCCTCTAGTTTTAACTATCTCATATTATTTTTAACACGTACTTGCATTAATAATATTGATCTAAAACATAGATTCAGTATTCACTCTAGAATTAGAAATAACGTAAGCTAAAGGCAGGTATTTATATATAAACTAATATCAGGAACTGTTTTCAGACTCGTTCTTTATAAATCTATTTTCATTTTCTTTAGAAGGAACTACACAGGTATCGTATTTTCCAAATAAAGAATACCGATTCAAAGCAATACGATCATAAAACCAATTTCTTATACATTTAGGCAATATTTTGAACACGTATAACAAACGCCACGGATAGCCAAACTTGCGTATAACATTTAAAAAAGCATCGCTTTTATCAAAACATTGATTACCTTCTACATATAACATGGTGTCAAAGTGACCAGTCGGCATGTCAAAATACCTTAATATGCTTTGTCCTTCGGGTGATTGAACACTACATAACTTAAAGCGACCTTGTGTGTCGTACTTAATAATAAATTGACTCCAAATACTACAAAGCTTGCATACGCCATCAAATAAAATAACGCAATCACCAGCTGTTATATGAGGTGGATATTTATTATCGTTCATTAAGGTTCCTTTTAGTTTCGTTCAACAAAATAAAACTAAAAGCTATTAAGGCTAAATTAGTCGTTACAGGATTAAACGCTTCAATAAGTAACAGTGGTTGAAACAAAGCGACAAAGAATAATAACCCAGTTAAAGCTGTAATATTTAGTAATACGATAGTTTGGTTGCGATACAAAACAAAAAAGACCAAACCAAAAATCACTTCAGCAACTCCTGCTGATTTGGTGACAAAATAGGAAAGTTCATCTGAAAAACCTAAACTAGCCGTTATTACTTTTTCTAATGGTGCAACATGAACAAGTTTTGGGAATATTCCGTGATATAACCAAGAAAAAGCAATAAAGTAGCGTGCAATTTGTATTGATGACAAGTTAGCCTCGTTTATCTATAGGTTTTACAATTCTGAACCAGCGATAGTTAATCACTTCTATGTTGTTTAATTGTAAAACTAATAAGTCAGTTAAAAAAGCAGGGATTGTACTTATTATTTGAATTAAAGATCATTGAGTATGAGTTAGTTATAAACAGTGAGAAATAATGTTAAGGAAATCATTTAAAGTTTCATTAATGAAGAAGTTTGTGTATGAATTATTTAATAAGTTCAAGGCATTACAATCTAACTGTAATGCCTTTATTTACTGAAACAGATACAATAAAGCTTAATATCCAGAGTGTTCAGGCTTCATGGTATTTTTCAGCGTAATAATCGTTACTATAAAATGCAGCATAAGCAAGTGCACCCAGAATAAAGTACATAGCGATTAATATATACATTACATTAAAAACTATATGGCTAGAACCTGCTATTGAATCAAAAGCGAAAAATGTAAAAAGTACGGCTAATGGCGTAAAAACAATAGCTTTAAATAGATTATCGTTTTCAATAAAACTTTCTTCTCCGCCTTCATAAAGATCATTTGTATAATAAGCACCATATGCCAAAGCACAGAGTGAAGAATACAAGCCAACTAAAACGTAGATAACTTTAAATAATAAAAGTCCCGAAGATGCTAAAAAATCCCCTCCAAATATTATTAATAAAATCGCGACAGGTGAAAAAACTAAGGTTCTAAATAGGTTTTCATTTTTAATTATTAAAGTACTTTTATCGTTACTCATTTAACCTCCCTCTTTAATTAAAATTATAATTGTTGTTATAAATTTTATAGTGCAAATTTCAATCAGTATTTTATTTAACCACTATCAATAGCAATTTAATACTAAAAATCGAATTTTCGCCTGTTTTAATGAAAATAAAAAAGGTTATACGGTTTTTGAGAAAAGTGATTAATTAAATGAAAGTGTTGAGATTTGGACTCTACGAAGTTTTAGCGCTATAGACACTAGACTCTATATTAACAAAATATCAAATTCCAGACGAAAAAAAAACGCTAAATAATTAGCGGTTTTTTAGAATGTGGCGGTTTTATTCAAGGATGAAGTTATATGGTTTTCACATGGATGTGATAAAAACCAAGAGATAGAGATTTGAACTCTACATCAGGTTTAGCGCTACAAACCCTCTGGCTTAAACATTAAATTTTAGACGAAAAAAAACCGCTAAATAATTAGCGGTTTTTTAGAATGTGGCGGTGAGATAGAGATTTGAACTCTAGAAGGGCTACAAACCCTTGCCGGTTTTCAAGACCGGTGCTTTCGACCACTCAGCCATCTCACCTGAATGTAATAAAGCAACTGCTTGCCTTAAGACGAGGCGAATATTAAAGTGTGGGAAATTACTTGTAAAGTATTAATTTGCATTAAGTGTTTGTTTGCTGAGTAATTAATCAGTTTGCTTTCTATTTATACCGTAAAAGAGAAAATCATGCCTGAAAATGTAAAATGTCGTTGTCCTTGGCTAGATACAACTAAGCCTGATTACGTAAAATACCACGATGATGAATGGGGAGTTCCTGTTCGTGATGATCAAAAATTATTTGAATATCTTACTTTAGAGTCTGCTCAAGCTGGTTTAAGTTGGTACACCATTCTTATAAGACGTGAAGGTTATAAAGAAGCTTTTAACGAATTCAATATTAAAGAAGTCGCACAGTTTAGTACGGATAAAGTTAATGAGCTTTTACTTAACGATAAAATTATTCGCCATAAAGGTAAAATTGAAGCGACTATCAATAATGCAAAATGCTTTATGTTAATTCAAAAAGAGTTTGGTTCGTTCAGTCATTATTTATGGGGTTTTGTAAATAATAAAACTTTAGTGAATGGCTTTAAAAAGAAAGAAGATTACCCCGCTACCTCCCCTTTGTCTGATTTATTAAGTAAAGACTTAAAGAAACGTGGATTTAAATTTTTAGGTTCTACAACATGTTATGCATTTATTCAGGCATGTGGGCTGGTAAACGACCACAGTATGGATTGTTACAAACGTTCACAAATTATTAATGAATATCAACAAGGTTAACCATAGCAATTTAAAAAAACCCGTGCCATAATATGTCACAATGGTTTATCGAAGATTTGTAGTATAAATACTTGAACTTCATTAGTATGACCATATCTAAGAAGTATAACTACGTTTTTTTAAGGAATTAGTATGCAATCAAATATTAGTTTAAATGCAAGCAAAAGCTCTGCAATTGAGATTAATAAAGTATTAAAAAATACTTATATGTTGTTATCAATGACATTAGCCTTTAGTGCTGTTACTGCTAGTGTATCAATGGCCATGGGTTTATCTCATATGGTTGCATTGGTTATGACACTAGGCGCTTTCGGTTTATTATTTGTTGTTAACAAAAAAGCTGACCAAGCAAGCGGCATTTACTGGATTTTCGCTTTCACAGGCTTAATGGGTGCTTCTTTAGGACCAATGCTAAACTACTATGCAGCAATGCCTAATGGTGGTTCTCTAATTTTACAAGCTCTTGGTGGAACTGCATTAATCTTTTTCGCTTTATCTGGTTATGCATTAACAAGTAAAAAAGACTTCTCGTTTATGGGTGGTTTTTTAATGGTTGGTCTTATCGTTGCTTTAGTAGCAGGTATTGCTAACATTTTCTTCCAAATTCCAGCACTTTCTTTAGCAGTAAGTGCCGCTATCATTATGGTAATGTCTGGCTTAATCTTATTTGATACAAGCCGTATTATTCATGGTGGCGAAACTAACTACATTAGAGCTACAGTATCTTTGTACTTAAATATTTATAATATTTTTGTGCACTTACTTAGTCTTTTAGGTGTTTTTGGTAACGACGATTAATAATCATTAATTTAATGTGATTATCAGTTTATAATGAAAGCCTCGCAATGCGAGGCTTTTTTTTACGTTATTATTTAGTTTACTTTTAAGTTTTGGAAATATTTGTGCGAACATTATCCGTTGTTATTACTACCCCACCCTCTAGCTATTTAACCATAACAGCTATTGATTACATTACTCATGCTATTAATGCTGGCGTTGATGTTGTTGGTGTATTCTTCTATCAAGATGGCGTATTAAACGCGAGTGCAAATATATCTATACCTAACGATGAATATCAAACACATAAACAATGGCAATCGTTAAATCAAGATCATGGTATTGATTTACATGTTTGCATTACTGCATGTGAGAAAAGAGGACTCAGTGATGATTTAGCTGATAGTTCGAGTGAAAGTCAAAGTAATATTAGTCAATACTTTACTGTTTCTGGCTTAGGTGAATTAGTAGAGTTAACAGCAAAAGCTGATAAAATGGTGCAGTTTTAATGTTAACTTCAAGTAAAAAAATCGCAATTTTGAATGCTTCATCAACCATAAATGAAGCGAGTAAAGAAGCGTTAGATGCAGCATTAATTTATGGTTCCTACGAACAAACAACATCTTTATTTTTTCAAGGTGAAGGTGTTCGACAGTTACTTAATAATCAGAATGTAGAAATTGTTAGCATAAAAGATTATTTAAAAACGATGGCGGCATTAGAGTTTTACGATATTGAAAATATTTATGCATGCAAAGCCTCACTTGCTGAGCGAGGTTTAAAAGAAGAATTTCATCTCGATAATGTTCAGGTACTAAACTCTGATGATTTTTCAAAAGCATTACATCAGCATCAAGTAATTTTGAGATTCTAATACTTAAAGGTTTTAATATTTTTATATGACTATTTTACATGTACAAAGAACATCTGCTTTCGATAAAAATGATTTCGCTCAATGTATTGCAACAATTCAATCTAACGATGCTTTAGTGCTTATTGATGATGGTTGCTACAATTTGACTCATTCAATGTTTAATACACTTAAGAACCAACATCCTGATATTAAGATATTTCACATTGACGATCACGCTCAAGCCAGAGCAGTTAAAATAGAAAATTCACAATCCCAACCAATCGCTATGGCGCAGTTGGTTGAATTAACCTTTGAATATGATTCAACGATAACGTGGCAGTAAAAATGACAACAGTATTAGAATATAATGGAAAAGTTATTCCTACCGATAAGCATGGCTATTTAATCGATTTTACACAATGGAATGAGGAAATGGCTCCGCTGTTAGCTAAGTCAGACAATATGGAATTAACAGAAGCACATTGGGAAATAGTGCGATTTGTGCGTGAATTCTATTTAACTTACAACACTTCCCCTGCAATAAGAGCTTTAACAAAAGCATTAAAAACAAAGTTTGGAGAAGATAAAGCCAGTAGCCGATACTTGTTTAGATTGTTCCCAGATGGTCCCGCAAAGCAAGCAACTAAATATGCGGGCTTACCTAAACCAGCTCGTTGTTTATAAGATAAAATGATTGCTGCTAATCAAAGTGATTATAAGTAAAGTTGTGTAAAAGCTTTAATGAACAAGCTTATATATAGAATGGTGTATTACTATCAAGGGGATGAGGTTAGCATTTTAGCTATCTACTCAACTGAATAAGCTTTAAAAAACTATACACTTATATTTACAGTTCCACCTAACGTGCTAGAGCTCGACGACTGTTGAGGTGCAACAACATTAGCAGATTGAATTAATTGTAGAGCCATTTTCCCTTCTAACTCCATCTGGTTTTTAGCTACCCCCATGGTTTTCAAACCCTGAGCCGTTTCTGTTTGTAAAAACAAAGAGCTATTTGATGTGTTCATTGTGATTGACATAATATAAGTCCTAAACGTATTCAGTTATCTAATACCAAACAGATTAATTTATTGCTCACTTAGCGAGAATTTAAAGGCTTAGAGGCACAGGTTCATAGTTCCAGACTGAACCTAAGCACCTACATCCATGTAGGCGAGGCATTGATTGAAGAAAATGGTTATTCCCTTGTCAAAATCAATAACGCGGCATATGAGCCTTTAAATTCTCGCCCTTCGGGAACTCATTAGCAAACTGATAACATCAAAAAATTAAAAAAATATAAAATAACTATGTTTAATCAATTTTGATTCTTCTAAGCTTGCTAATGTAGTTCTAAGTTGCTCAATAAATTAATCCGTTTGGTATAAACTCAGATCGAGTTATAACTATAGACTGTATTTGTAGAAGATGCATAAAAAAAGCAGCGTATCTTGCGATAAACTGCATTTAATTATTACTTAAACTGACTTATAGTTACTCAGCAATCATTTGGCTAAGTGTTATTTTTTATTTATGCTTGAGGTAATGTTGGAATTTCAATACCTGCCATTTCAAGCATCACTCTAACAACCTGACAACTGTAACCAAACTCGTTATCATACCAAACGTATAACACAGCTCTATCGCCATCAACAATTGTTGCTTGTGAATCAACAACACCAGCGTAACGCGAGCCGACTAAATCTGTAGATACTATTTCAGTTGAAGCAGTGTAATCAACTTGGTTTTGTAATTCTGAATTTAACGAAATTTGTCTTAAATAATCATTCAAGTCAGACTTAGTTGTGCTTTCTTTCAGGTTTAAATTCATTATTGCCATAGAAACATTAGGCGTTGGTACTCTGATCGCGTTACCTGTTAGCAAACCAGCTAACTCTGGTAATGCTTTAGCAACAGCTTTAGCGGCACCTGTTGTACTAATAACCATATTTAATGGTGCACTACGACCACGGCGAGGTGCTGGATGGTAGTTATCAATTAAATTTTGATCATTAGTATATGAATGAACAGTTTCAACATGACCGTTTTTAATACCAAACTTATCGTTAAGGGCCTTTAAAACAGGAGTAATCGCATTTGTTGTACAACTAGCTGCTGAAACAATAGTGTCTTCAGGTAAAATCATCTTGTGATTAACACCGTAAACCACATTCTTAATATCGCCTTTAGCAGGAGCAGTTAATAAAACCTTACTTACCCCTTTAGATTTAAGATGTTGTCCCAAACCTTCTTCATCACTCCAAATACCTGTATTATCAACTACTAAGGCATCATTAATACCATAAGAAGTATAGTCGATGTCTGAAGGTGATTTAGCATAAATAACCTGAATAAAAGCACCGTTAGCTTTTATAACATTGTTTTCTTTATCTATAGTAATGCTGCCGTTAAATGCACCGTGTACAGAATCTCTTCTTAATAAACTTGCGCGTTTTTCAAGATCATCTGCTTTACCAGGACGAATAACAATAGCTTTAAGGCTTAATGCGCTGCTTGGTCCTGTTCTCTCAATAAGTAAACGTGCTAATAAGCGACCAATTCGGCCAAAACCATATAAAACAACATCTTGTGCTTTAGCAGCTGGTGCATTGTTACTTATTGTATTTAATTCTTGGTTTAAAAACTCTTCAATACTTAAACCTTTAGCTTCACCTTTAAATAAATAGCGGTAAGCTAATTTACCTACATCAATACGTGCAGCTGAAAGTGGTAGCTTGTTTAAAGCTTCTATAAAGGGATAGCTTTCTCTAAGTCTTAATTTAGTTTCTTCGTGCAAAGCAACTGATTTATGAGCTTTAATAATATCGATAGCAGAGGCATTAACCAAAGGACGACCATGAATAGAAATTTCGATGCCTTTATTTCTAAACAATTGACCAATAATAGGTTGCATGTTTTCTGCTAAAGTTTGTCGTTCTTGCCAACTATTTTGATATTCTACTTCAAGATTGCTTGTCATTTTTAAACCTTTTTATTTCTGTTGAATGCGCTATAGGCTATGATTAATTACTAACTAATTGATATAAGAAAACTCATACATATTGTAAGTGATTATAAAAGCTTTCACCATAGGTTACATATAATAACTTTTAAAATAATGAGAATATTTGAAATATGCATAAAAGCCTTTATATAACCTCTTCATTATTTGTGATTTTAATCATTGCCATTAGCGCTTGTAATAAAGCGCCAACCTTTGCTGATTTGTGTGACGAAAATCCCAAAATATGTAATGAATTCAAAGAAGATACATGGTGTAAAAAAGAAAGGATTGCTGTAGGTTTTGCTAATTTATCTCACCAACAAAAACCAGATGATGCAGGAAAGTATAAGCAATTAATTAGCTATGAAAATTATGCCCAATGTATGAATCACGCATCTAAAATAGAGCATATTAAGTTTAAAGAAAAACAAACGATGCGGGTTACTAATGTTGTTAAAGCAAAACAGAAAATAAAAGAGATATCTCAAGCAACTGAGAACTCAAACCACCCTCATCTTCTTTATTACCATTGGAGCAGATATCTAAATAAAAATGCTCTACAAACATTTTTGGATTTAGAAAGTACAAATAAATTAGAAACACCTGACTTACAGTTTAATTTAGCAACTTATTACGCTAAGCGTGATCAAAGTAAAACTCTAAAGCTTTTGTATCATGCATTAGAGCTAACTAATGAAAATGAAGTTGTTAATACTGAAATATTTAAATCAATAGCCACTATTTTTGCAGATAAAAAGAAATATACGCAAGTGTATATCTGGTCTCAGATATTAGCGACATACTCTCCTGAAGATGAAACGATAAAAAACGTTAATTTACAATCCTATGCTCAAACGTTTAATTTAGATCAAGAGTTTTTAGATACGGTTGCACTTAAAACTCTTAATACTATTTTAGAAGGGGAATTCAAAGCGCCTTAATTTTGTGGCAATAGCTTAAGTAAATTAATTACAAAAAATATTTTCCAACTTAGGCTTCATTTTTAAAAGATAAGCTTAAAGAATTAACACAGTATCTTTTACCCGTAGGTTTTGGTCCGTCGTCGAACACATGACCTAGGTGAGAATCACACGCCGAACAAACAATCTCGGTACGCTGCATTCCATGGGACGTATCGACTTTATATGTAACTTTCTCAGCGACAGATTCAAAAAAACTTGGCCAGCCACAACCTGCATTAAACTTATGTTCAGATAAAAACAAAGGTGTATCGCAACAGGCACATAAGTAAGTCCCATCTAACCAATGATCATTATATATCCCGGTAAATGGTCTTTCTGTAGCTGCTAGCCTACATACTTTAAAAGCCTCATCACTGAGCTTTTCTTTATAAACTTCATCGTTCATTTGTATTACCTTTTTTATTAACTACAATCACTATAACAAAATGCCTTTAGCGTTTTCCAGACAATATTAAAACCAATATTAAAACCAATATTAGTACTATATTTTTAATGTACAAAAGATAAAAAGTTAGCATCAACACACACATTACAAACACAGGAAATAACAGATGTAAACAGCTATTATGTAACATTAAAAATATAACAACTTTTATTACATATTATGTAAGTTTAACTTGAATTTTTTTCAGAATGGTGTAATTTTACTACATTATTTTTATTTAGGATTTTTACTATGACTATTAAAGTTGGAATTAACGGGTTTGGCCGTATCGGACGCTTCGTATTTAGAGCAGCAGCAGAAAGAAGTGACATTGAAATTGTTGGTATTAACGACTTAATTGATGTTGATTACATGGCTTACATGCTTAAGTACGACTCAACGCATGGACGTTTTAATGGCACAGTAGAAGTTAAAGACGGCAATTTAATTGTTAACGGTAACACTATCAGAGTTACTGCTGTTCGTAACCCAGAAGAATTAAAGTGGGACGAGATCGGTGTTGACGTTGTTATTGAGTCTACTGGCTTATTCTTAACAGACGAAACTGCTCGTAAACACATTACAGCTGGTGCTAAGAAAGTTATCTTATCTGCTCCTTCTAAAGATGATACGCCTATGTTTGTTTCTGGTGTTAACTTTGATAAATATGAAGGTCAAGACATCGTTTCTAACGCTTCTTGTACGACTAACTGTTTAGCGCCTCTTGCTAAAGTATTAAATGACAAGTGGGGTATTGCTGACGGTTTAATGACTACAGTTCACGCAACAACAGCTACTCAAAAAACTGTTGATAGCCCTTCTGCTAAAGATTGGCGCGGTGGTCGTGGTGCTGGTCAAAACATCATTCCATCATCTACTGGTGCAGCAAAAGCTGTTGGTAAAGTAATCCCTGAACTTAACGGCAAGTTAACAGGTATGGCTTTCCGTGTTCCTACTCCTGATGTTTCAGTTGTAGATTTAACAGTTAACTTGAAAAAACCTGCTACATATGAAGAAATTTGTGCAGCAATGAAAGAAGCTTCTGAAGGCTCTTTGAAAGGTGTTTTAGGTTACACTGAAGATCAAGTTGTTTCTAATGACTTTATTGGTGAAACTTGTACATCTGTATTCGATGCGAATGCTGGTATTGCTCTAACAGATACTTTTGTGAAAGTAGTTTCATGGTACGATAATGAAATTGGTTACTCAAACAAAGTTCTTGATCTAGCTGCATTTGTATCAAACTTTAAAAAATAAACTATTTTGTAATTTAAGTACAAAATAATGAAAGAAAAGCCAAGCATTGCTTGGCTTTTTTGTATCTTCATTTTCTACTCTATTCCTTTCTTATTAAAACCATCTAAAAAAGACCAATACAAAACACCTATCTACAAGTAGGTAAGTATTGACTTATCCTAATGACTAGGCATAATAACGCCATATTAATAAGAGATACGTTATGCAAAAGTTAAATGATACAGCCCATAAAATATTAGATATCGCTGAGTTTTTCACTCAAACGAAAGGCTTTAATGCATTTAGTTATAAAGATATTCAAACTGAAATGGGCATTAAAACCTCAAGTATTCATTATTACTTTCCGACTAAAAAACATTTAGCGCTAGCAATGACCGAACGTTATGTTAATAATTTTCAAATCGCCTTATTGAATATTCGTGATCAATACCCTTCAGGAGTTGATCAAATACAGAATATGACAGAAGTTTATATTGATGTAGTAAAACAAAATAAATTTTGTATGTGCGGTATGTTAGCCAGTGAGCTAACCTCTATATGTGATGCATCTGTAGCCAAACTTATTTTCTTTTTTGAAGTCGTGCAAAATTGGGTTGAGGAAGCGATCACATTAGGTCAAGAGCAAAGCCTAATTAAAAAAGATATCTCAGCTAAAGCAACAGCGACAGGCTTTGTTTCAGTAATAGAAGGTGCAATGTTAATTGCACGAGCTAAAGGTGAACCAGAGCACCTAATTAATGTAATGAATAATACTATTGGTCAATTAAAAGCTTAACAACATAAGCCAACACCCCTGTTTGTAATGTATAACCTGATGCTTATAAAACATGATTTCATTGGCTTTATTTAATTAAAAGTATCTATCTATTAATAGATACCCAAAGGAAATATAATGAGTTTAAGAATAAATGATGATTTTAAGGCAAGAGTTGTTATTTCAACTGACAACTTAGAATGGACACCTTCTCCGATGCCTAATGTATTTCGAAAGATGTTAGACCGAGTAGGCGATGAAGTTGCACGAGCTACAACAATCGTAAAGTACGAGCCTCATAGTGAGTTTTCATCACATTTACATTCAGGTGGCGAAGAGTTTTACGTATTAGATGGTGTGTTCTCAGATGAGCATAATGATTACCCTAAAGGCAGCTATGTTCGTAATCCAATAGGAACAAAACACACACCTAAAATAAGTGCAGAAGGTGCTACTATCTTTGTTAAGTTGCATCAATTTGAAAGTAAAGATAGCGAACAGAAATTTATAAAAACGAATACAGGAGATTGGTTGCCGGGTTTAATGCAGGGTCTGTCTGTTATGCCTTTGCATGAATTTGAGCATGAACACGTTGCTTTAGTTAAATGGGCACCTAATACTACTTTTAATCTTCATCAACATTGGGGTGGTGAAGAAATCTTGGTACTTGAAGGCACTTTTTATGATGAGCATGGAAGCTACCCCCAAGGGACATGGATTAGAAGTCCACATTTGAGCAAGCATACACCGTTTACTAAAGACGATGGTGCGATTATTTACGTTAAAACCGGACATTTGTTACTATAGGATACAGAAATGAAAGACACTACATTCGCTTTATATAAGATGGACACATGTCCTTATTGTGTGAAAACAATAAAAGTAATCAAAAGTCTCGATATAGAGGTTAGCCTTAAAGATATTAATGAGAGTAAGAAGCATAATAACGCATTGATCCAAGAAGGCGGAAAAAGACAAGTTCCTTGTTTAAAAATTGTAAAAAATAACAGTGCGCCAGTATGGTTGTATGAGTCAGATGAGATTATAGAATTTTTAAAAAACTCGACAATTTAATTTAGTATTAAAAACAAAAAAACCAAGCACTGCTTGGTTTTTTAGTACACCTACATAAAGTTTACTTTACGTGTGCTAATGCTTGACCAGCTAAATCTGTAATTGCAGACCAGTTTTTGTTTGCAATAATTTCGTCAGATACTAACCAAGAACCACCACAACAAGCAACATTAGGAAGTGCTAAGTAATCACGCACGTTATTGATGTTGATGCCACCAGTAGGACAGAATTTAATATCAGGGAATGGTCCACCGATAGATTGTAACGCTTTAACGCCACCAGAAGCTTCTGCAGGGAAGAATTTAAGGTGGTCGTAACCACAATCAATACCATCCATTAATTCAGAGATAGAAGAAATACCAGGGATAAGAGGCATAGTACCTTCTTGACCAGCTTGTAATAAATCTTTTGTTAAACCAGGGCTGATTGCAAATTTAGCACCTGCATCATAACACTGCTGTAACATAGCTCTGTTAGTAATAGTACCAGCACCTACAACAGCTTCAGGTAGTTCTTTTGCAATAATGCTAATTACATCTAATGCTGCAGGTGTTCTTAAAGTTACTTCTAATACTTTAACATCAGCAGCTAAAAGTGCTTCAGCGATAGGTAAAGCATCTGCCACATCTTTAATAACAAGAACAGGAACGATTGGGCCCATAGCAAATAGATCTTTAGGCTGTAATTTCCAGTTGTTTGATTTTGATAACGTCATAATTCCTCTTTATGCATTTGTAGAAGTTAATTGTTGTGCAAGAAAAGCAGATGCGCCCAATAAACCAGGTTGTGGTTCAATGATCACAAAAGTTGGTATCGCTTGATTAAATGCCTCAAACCTTCCCTTTGCTTCAAAACTTCTTCTAAAGTTACTAGTTTTAATAAATTCGATAAAGCGAGGAGCAATGCCCCCTGCAATGTATACTCCACCAAAACTCGCTAATGTTAACGACAAGTTTCCAGCAAAGTTTCCTAAAATTGCACAAAATTTATCTAAGCTTGCTTTACACACATCACATTCATTATTCACTGCTCTTTGTGTAATATCTTTTGCTTCTAATGCTTCAGGCTCTTCACCTTTAATAGACATTAATGCTTGATAAATTTGTTGAATACCTAAACCTGAAAGTACTTGCTCATAAGAAACGTGCTTGTACTTAGTCAATAAGAAGTTAAGTATTTTTATTTCTGTTTCGTCGGTTGGAGCAAAATCAACATGACCGCCCTCACCGCCTAAACTTACCCATTGATTATTTACATTAACAACATTAGCAACACCTAGACCTGTGCCTGGGCCGCAAATTGAAATAGGTTTCCCTGCAACAACATTACCACCACCAATTTGCACTTTTTGTTCATCATTTAAAAATGGCACAGCATGAGCAATAGCGGTGTAGTCGTTAATGAAATACATTTTCGTTAAATTTAACGTTTGTTGAAGTTCTTTCTTAGAAAACTTCCACGGTAAATTTGTCATTGAAATCAAATCATTGTCGACAGGACAAGCGATAGCAAAACAGGCATTGAGTTCCGCATCACTTGTATCAATCTTTGATAAATAATCTTGAATGATTTCGGCTAAACCTGAAAATTGATTACATTGATATAAAGCAATATTGTTAATAACGCCTTTTTCATCAGTTGTACCAATTCTTAAATTAGTACCACCAATATCTGCAACTAAATTAATAGGTAAAGTCATTGTTATAAATCTTCGTCAAATAGTGAACAAGCGCCAGTATTCGCTGAGCTTAATGATTTACGCATAAAGCCGAAAAGCTCACGCCCTAAACCTTGATGATGGCCATTAACTTCAAACTGTGCATTTTCACGTTGCGCCAACTCTTCTTCACTTACTAGAAGCGTTAATTCACCTGTTTCACCGTTAAGTAAAATCATGTCACCTGTTTGGATTTTGGCAATTAAGCCGCCATCTAAGGCTTCAGGACATAAGTGGATAGCAGCTGGTACTTTACCTGATGCACCAGACATACGGCCATCAGTTAATAAAGCAACTTTAAAGCCTTTATCTTGCAACACACCTAAAGGTGGAGTTAACTTGTGTAGCTCAGGCATACCACGAGCTTTTGGCCCTTGGAAGCGAACTACTGCAACAAAATCTTTATCTAATTCGCCTGATTGAAACGCAGCATCTAAGTCGTTTTGATCTTCAAAAACAACCGCTGGTGCTTTAACAATTTCACAACCAGGGCGTAATGAAGAGGTTTTGATAACAGATATACCTAAGTTACCTTTTAATACTTTTAAACCACCATCCGCTTTAAATGGTTTGGCCGCTGTAGCAATAACTTCTGTATCGCCTGATTCCGTAGCGCCATCAACCCAAATTAGCTTGCCGTCTTCATCAAGTATTGGTTTTTTAGTGTAGCGTGACAAACCACGACCACAAATAGTTTCAACATCTTCATGCACTAAACCACCTTCTATTAACTCTTTAAATAGAAGTGCCATACCACCAGATTGTTCAAATTGGTTTATATCGGCGTGACCGTTAGGGTAAATACGCGTAATAAGCGGTACTACATCCGAAATATCATTAAAATCTTGGAAGTCAATAATGATACCAGCAGCACGTGCAAATGCGATAATATGCATTGTTAAGTTTGTTGAGCCACCTGTTGCCGTTAAACCAACAATAGCGTTAACAATTGAACGTTCGTCAATCATTTCACCAATTGGCATATAATTACCAGATTGTTGAGTTAAACGAGTCACTTGGCGGGCTGCTGCTTTAGTTAATTCTTCACGAAGGGCGCCATTAGGAGCAACAAATGAAGCGCCAGGAAGATGTAATCCCATTACTTCAACAACAAGTTGATTTGAGTTCGCTGTTCCGAAGAAGGTACAAGTACCTGCAGTATGATATGAAGCTGACTCAGCTTCTAATAACTCTTCTTTACCCACTTCGCCTTTAGCAAACTGTTGGCGTACACGTACTTTTTCTTTATTTGGAATACCTGAAGGCATAGGCCCAGCAGGAACAAATACTGTAGGTAAATGACCAAAAGTCATACTTGCGATCATTAAACCTGGTACGATTTTGTCACATATCCCAAGCATTAATGCGCCATCGAACATGTTATGTGATAAGCCAACAGCTGTTGCCATCGCAATAACATCACGACTCATCAAGCTTAAATCCATACCCGGTTGACCTTGTGTAACACCGTCACACATTGCAGGAACACCACCAGCAAATTGAGCTACGCCGCCGGTTTCAGAAACAGCAGCTTTAATAATATCTGGATACGTTTGGTATGGCTGATGCGCAGAAAGCATATCGTTATATGCTGAAATAATTGCGATATCAGAATGGTTTAAACCACGTAACTTTAACTTATCTTCTTTACCACATGCCGCAAAACCATGAGCTAAGTTACCGCACGATAAGCCTGCACGATGAACAGTATTTGATTTTGCTGCACGAATTTTTGCTAAGTAAGCACTTCTAGGTCCTTTACTACGTTCAATAATCCGTTGAGTAATATCTATAATTTCTTGTTTCATCATTATTCAGCCCAGTAAACTTGTGTTTGTGTGTTTTGGTTTTGTAAGAAAGCTCTAATTGGCATTTCAAAAAAGTCATCACCTGAATTTGCTTGGTCTAATACAACTTTTTTGTTGTCACCACACATATGAAGAATAATATTTTTACTTTGAATTAATTGAGAAAAAGTAAACGTAATTCGATCATTTGGTGCAGTTTTAGGGACAACTTTCATCAACGCATCTTGATTAGATACATCTAAACCCTGTTTAATTTGTTCGCTACATGGAAATAAAGATGCTGTATGACCATCTTCACCCATGCCTAAAATCAATACATCAAAAGGTAATACCTTTATTTTAGCTTGTGTATTGAGTTCTGCTAATGTTTCTTCTGTTAACTCACCCACTTTTAAATGAAAAAAAGTAGCTTTCGCTGCATTGTTTTGTAATAAACTTTCATGCACTAAACGTGTATTACTTGCATCACTTTCAAATTCAACCCAACGTTCATCAGCAAGAGTAACCGTTACTTTGTCCCAAGCTAAATCAAATTGAGAAAGTTTAGTAAAAAAACCTTTAGGTGTTGAACCACCTGAAACAGCTAAACTTGCTTTTCCATTTTCAGCAATTGCTTGAGTGAGTTCGTTAGCAACTTTATTTGCTAACGCTTCATCTAACGCTTCTCGTGTATTAAAATCGTTTAATTGATACATTATTCAACCCACTGTCTGTCGTCACGTGCGATAAGAGCTATAGAAGAAACTGGCCCCCAAGAACCTGCAGGATAAGGTTTAGGTGGTTCGTTTGTTTCTTTCCATGCTTCAATAATACTGTCAGCCCATGTCCAAGCAGCTTCTACTTCATCACGACTCACAAACAATGATTGATTACCGTTAATTACTTCAAGCATTAAACGCTCATAAGCATCAACAACACGTTGATTTTCATAAGTATCAGAGAAACTTAAATCAAGTTTATTTTCTTGGATAAGCATTTGAGAAGCTATACCAGGAATTTTGTTCATCATTTGCAATTCAACACCTTCATCTGGTTGTAGACGAATTGTTAGTTTGTTTGCAGGTAGCTCTGAATAGCTTTCTTTGAAAATATTGTGTGGTTGCTCTTTAAAATGTACAACAATTTCACTGTGCTTAGCTGGCATTCTTTTACCTGTTCTTAGGTAAAATGGTACACCAGCCCAACGCCAGTTATCTATTTCAGCTTTAATAGCAACGAATGTTTCTGTATTGCTATTTTCTTTAGCACCCTCTTCGTTCAAGTAACCTGGTACAGGGCTGCCATTTAGGTAACCATCTGCGTACTGGCCTCGTACTGTTTTATCTTTAATATTCATTCTGTCGATAGGAACAAGCGCTTTTATTGCTTTTAACTTCTCAAGACGAATACTATCTGCGCTTAAATCGGCAGGCGGTTCCATTGCTAATAATGATAAAACTTGAAGTAAATGGTTTTGGATCATGTCACGCATTTGACCTGCGTCATCATAAAATCCCCAACGACCTTCAATACCAACACTTTCTGCAACAGTAATCTGAACATGATCAATACTGTTTCTATCCCAGTTGGTTGTAAATAAAGAGTTGGCAAAACGTAATACTAATAAATTAAGAACTGTCTCTTTACCTAAGTAATGATCGATACGGTAAATTTGTTCTTCTTTAAAGAAGCGTGAAACTTGATCATTAATCACTTTAGATGATTCTAAACAATGACCAATTGGTTTTTCCATCACAACACGGTCTTTATCTGTGATCAGGTTCGCAGCATATAACCCGTCACAAATATCACCGAAAATAGCAGGAGCCGTTGAGAAGTAATAAACACGAGTTTCATTAGCACCTTTAAGTGTTTTAAATAACTTATTGAAAGAGCTAGTTTCTTTAAAGTCGAGTTGTTGATATACCAAACGATTTAAAAAGCGTTCAAGAACAACTGGATCTAATCCTTCTTTTACAAATTTAGTAAGATTCTCATTTACTATTGTTGCAAACTCTTTTAAATCATGCTCTTGACGAGCAACACCAACGATTCGGCTAGCTGGATTTAATAGGCCAGCACAATCTAACTGGTATAAGGCTGGTAACAACTTACGGCGAGATAAATCACCTAATGCACCGAAAATAACAACTTCACTAGGAGCTTGGCTATCAAATATACTCATAATATTATTTCTCTAAATTCGTTTATTGCTGGGAAACACTATATATAGTGTAATTTATCGTGTGCTAGTCCATCAGTAAAGGACTTTTTGTAATTTTATTACATAATCGATTTATGAGACGATTATATATAGTTTATCTATCTACTTTAGCATTATTTGTAAAAAATTATTGGCTATTTTCAATTAAATAATTGCCAAAAAACCGCGTTTTAATTATATTATTCACAATTATGAAATAAACTTTCATTTTTTCTGTTATCATAGCGAAAATAAATTACAATTCGTTTATAACGTTTAAGATCTAGGGTTAGTAATTAATGAACATATTAGAAAAAATCGCCAATGAACTAGATACCTTTAGTAAATCAGAGCGTAAAGTTGCAGATGTAATACTTTCGTCTCCTGGAACAGTTATACATGCAAGTATTGCTGCCTTGGCGAAACAAGCAAACATTAGTGAACCTACGGTAAATAGATTTTGTCGTCGATTAGATACTAAAGGTTACCCTGATTTTAAATTACATTTAGCACAAAGTCTTGCAAATGGTACACCTTATGTAAATAGACATGTTGATGAAAACGATTCTGCTGATGAATATACAACCAAAATCTTTGAATCAACCATGGCTAACCTTGAACTTGCACGCAGAAGTTTAGACACATCTTCAATAAACCGTTCTGTAGATATTCTAACTCAAGCTAATAAAATTTCCTTCTTTGGTTTAGGCGCTTCCGCTGTAGTTGCACACGATGCATTGAACAAGTTCTTTAGATTTAATGTTCCTGTCGTATATTTTGATGACATATTAATGCAACGCATGAGTGCTATAAATAGCCGACAAGGTGATGTTGTAGTTGTTATCTCTCATACAGGTAGAACAAAATCTTTAGTCGAAGTCGCTAGTTTAGCAAAAGAAAATGATGCAACCGTTATCGGTATTACAGCTGCGGGATCACCTCTAGCGAAAGAATGTAATATCGTTTTATCAATAGATGATGCTGAAGATACAGATTTATACATGCCGATGGCTTCACGTATTGCTCAACTTACCTTGATCGATATATTGGCAACTGGCTTTACATTAAGACGAGGTACGAAGTTTAGAGATAACCTCAAAAAAGTGAAAGACAGTTTAAGAAGCTCAAGATTTGACAGAAAAGAATAAAGACTTACTCTTTACCAATTAAATTAAATTTAAAAAAATTAAGGATTAAAATGCCTAGAAGAACGAAGATAGTTGCCACGTTAGGTCCAGCAACAGAAAGTAGAGAAGTATTAAAGGATGTTATTAAAGCAGGTGTTAACGTTGTAAGACTTAACTTTTCTCACGGTACAGCTCAAGATCATATCGATCGTGCAAACATGGTTCGTGAAATATCTGAAGAGTTAGGTGTTTATGTTGGTATTTTAGGTGATTTACAAGGTCCTAAAATCCGCGTATCTACATTTAAAGATGGTCCTATCAAATTAGCCGTTGGTGATAAATTTGAATTAAATGCTGAACTTGCTAAAGGTGAAGGTACTCAAGAGAAAGTGGGTATCGATTATAAGAAATTACCTCAAGACGTAAACGTTGATGACATTTTGTTACTTGATGACGGTCGTGTTCAACTTAAAGTATTAAGTACTACTGATACAGTAGTGTTTACTGAAGTTACTGTTGGCGGTCCTTTATCAAACAATAAAGGTATTAATCGTCAAGGCGGTGGCTTAACTGCTCCAGCATTAACTGAAAAAGATAAAGCTGACATATTAACGGCTGCTAAAATTGGCGTTGATTTCTTAGCTGTTTCATTCCCTCGTGATGCTGCAGATATGCGTTTAGCTCGCTCTTTAGCCGTTGAAGCTGGTTGTGATGCATTATTAGTGTCTAAAATTGAACGTGCTGAAGCTGTAAACGATGACCAAGTATTAGATGATATTATTTTAGCGTCTGACGTTGTAATGGTTGCTCGTGGTGATTTAGGTGTTGAGATTGGTGATGCTGCATTAGTTGGTAAGCAAAAACATATTATTGCTAGAAGCCGTCAGTTAAACAGAGCTGTAATTACTGCAACTCAAATGATGGAAACGATGATTGAACAACCTATGCCGACTCGTGCGGAAGTTATGGATGTTTCAAACGCTGTACTAGATGGTACTGATGCGGTAATGCTTTCAGCTGAAACTGCTGCAGGTAAATACCCTGTAGAAACAGTTAAAGCAATGGCTGCTGTTTGTGTTGGCGCTGAAACACATCGCTCAGTAAATAGTTCAAATCACCGTTTAGAACTTAAGTTTACTGAAATATCAGAAACTTTAGCCTTATCTGCAATGTATGCAGCTAACCACTTAGATGGTGTTAAAGCAATTGTTGCTCTTACAGAATCAGGTCAAACGAGCAAAATTATGTCTCGTATTACGTCTGGCCTACCGATTTACTCGGTTTCAAGACACAGCAAAACGTTAACAAGATCGGCTATTTACCGTGGTGTTTACCCAGTTCAGTTTGATTCTACTTCTTGTAGCAACGATGAATTGTCTGCTGAAACACTTAAAAAGGTTATTGGTAAATCAGAATTACAAGTGGGCGATAAAATTATCTTTACTCACGGTGATTCAATGGAAACAATTGGTGCAACAAATACACTTAAAATATTAACTGTACAAGACAAGCACTTTAGCTAATTACGTAATAAGTAATCTAGTTGAAACGAAAAAGGTAGCTAAATAGCTACCTTTTTTATTGTCTGTTTTTCTTGGTGCAAAATAACATTGATGCTATCAGAATAAGTGCCCCATAAAAGTTACAAAAATAAATTAGCTATCCAAAACATTCTTAAAGGATTACAGAATATAAAATAAGTAGAAAGCACTAGGGGAATAACTGACTTAACACCGTATTTTCAGGATTCCTTTTATCAAACTGTGTTAACTGCTGAACAGCCAAATCATGAAATTCAGTCATCTCAGAGCCCTGTAAACCTTGAGCTTTATCGAAATACCACAAACCATTGATCAAATAAGCATAACTTAGATATTGTGCTAATTTTTTCTGATCTACTTTAATATTATCAGGACTCTTAAATTTCTCATAACACGTAACTGTATAAGCTTGCTCATCGGCATTCAGAAAGTTTATTGCCATAAACATGGCTAGATCATATTCTTTTTCTGCTAAACAAGCACATTCAAAGTCAACCAACCACGCTTTATTGTTTAATGTCATTATATTAGAAAAATTTACATCACCATGACAAACCAGAGGCTTGTTTTGAGGTTTATTTTCGATAGTAGAGATAACATCCAATACAAATTTAATATGCTTTACTTGGCTAACAGAGAAGCTTTTACTCTTGATTATATGTGTAATGATCTCAGAGAAGTTAAACTCAGGAATTGAAACATCTAAAGTATGGCATTGCTTCATTAATTCTATAGCGATTTCTATTTTGTTTTTAATATGGCTAAAAACCTTATCTAAACTTACAGCTTCTATGAATTCATTCACTAACCAGTTTTGGTCAGTATAAATAAGCTTTGGTGATAATTTGATTTTAGAAGCCGCGTTAGAAACTTTCAGTTCATTTTTAAAAGATTCTGAATTAGTTTCATACTTAACAAAATAACGTTTAATCGTTGAGTGATTTTTGGCTGATTGATGAACTGAGGTATTTATAATTGAAACGTCAAAACATGAACTACTCTGCCCTGTTTCAATTTTTGTAACAGACAAGCTTTCACCATCACATAGATTGAAACAAGGTAATACTTTTATTCTTTCACAAAGCTGTTTTTGCTCATGTAAATTCATCAGCGTTAACTAGCTAAGTTAACGGTTAAACCATCATAGGTTTTATATTCTTTTCGCCATTTATAATATCCATAAGCCGCGAGACCAATGAATACTGTGAAAAGAAAAGCAGTAGGCATTAAATCTTTTTCTACATACAAATGAATAGATACCGCGTCAATCACTATCCAATAAAGCCAATTTTCCACCACTTTTTGTGCCACTAAATAAGTTGCAAATACGGCGAATACAGTTGTAGTGCTATCTAAATAAGGAAAATCAGTTGGTGTATATGCATCCATTAAAGCTCCTACAATTATTGAAATAACACTCAAACTAATAATAATAATTATATGTGTTTTTAGCTGATATACCTTTAGTTGGACTTTTTTGGCATCAAATTCTTCAGTATGTTTATTCCAACAATACCAACCATAAAGAGCCATTCCCATGTAATAGACCTGAAGAAAGCTGTCCATCCACAAATAAAACCTATAAAACAAAAAGGTATAAATAGCGGTACTAATAAAAGCAGCAGGCCAACACCATACATTAGTTTTAGCAGCCAGAATGACATAAAGTAATGAACTTATAACAGCAATTATTTCTAAAAACGATAAAGTTGAATAATAATTTAAAAGATCTTCCACTACACTAGCCCTTACAAATTTAATATTACAGTTCAGGTTCTACTTCTGATCTATTTCCACCAATAAACTTACAAACAAAAACAGCTGAGCCTACAGTTTCATGAACATGTTTGATTTCAGCCATAACATGTTTAACGGTAAGATCGTATTCACCAAAAACCTGAGTGCTCATACCGTTAGTAACAACTTCTAAACCATCAACTAAGCGAAGTTTTTTAATAAAATCCCATATGTCTTTTTTGAAATTCTCTTCGGCCAATGGATATAAACTGATCTCTATCGAAATTTCCATACTACTCACCTTATATTTAGATTAAATCCTTGATAAAAATGCAGTTAACTTCAATGTTAAGTTTTCATTATTATCAAGAGTTCATTAATATTTATACCGGAGTTATAAACTCAAATGTTTATAACTCGGCTTTTAAATAAATTAAAAATTATAATTAAATGTTGCACCAAACACTGCAGGTTCACCTAATTGATAATATGCTTTATCAATATAACCATCGCGTGGGTCATTACCAAAGTAAAAACCACGAGTTTGGTAATCTTCATCGGTTAAATTACGTCCCCAAATCACTATATTCCAATCATCTACACTATAGGTTACTGACGCATTCAATAATTCAACGGCTTCTGATTTTTCATCATGGCTATCCGAGAAGAAAAATTCATCTTTAGCTTCAATTGATACATTAAATAACCATTCATCATTGATGTAATAGTTAAGACCTAAATTAGCTTGATAAGACGGCGCATGTGCTTGATCTCTTCCTGATAAAGAAACAGCACCCGCTTCTGTTATGTAATCAAAAGACTTGTACTCTGTATCAAGTAAACCTGCAGAGCCATACACTTCAACATGATCATTGATGTTCCAACCGGCTTCTAGCTCAAGTCCTAAGTTAGAGCCTGAAGAAGCATTATCTAAAAACTCAATAAACTCGCCTTGTTCACCAGGTGCTGTTGCTTCTTTTTGATATGATATTTTTACTTGAACATCATCTCTGTCCATGTAAAAAGCTGCGGCTCTAAAGTATGCTGCATCATCAAGGAATGTAGCTTTATAACCTAGTTCGTAGTTCCATAAATACTCAGGTTCGAATTCACGTTGTTCATCTAATAAAGAACCATCGGTATTAACACCACCCGCTTTATAACCACGATTTACTGAGGCGTATACCATAGATGATGGATCAAGCTGATATGCAAGCACAACTTTACCACCCACCATAGTATCTGACGGAGAAGCGCTAAAATCAGTGCTGTTAGTGTAATCAGCATCACGGTCTTCTAAACGTAAACCTGTTGTTAGCGTTAACTGTGAAGATAAAATGGTTGATAGTTCAACATAAACCGCTGTTGTTGTAGTTTCAAAGTTAGATGAGAAGCTAGGATCCCATGTATAAATGCGAGTTAAATCAGACTCGTCGTTTTTGAAATAAACACCCGCTACCCATGATGTAGAATTATTAAAGATTTCATTACCTTCTTTTGAGGTGGCGCGTAACTCTAACGTTTGTGTTTTCTTATCACGGAAGTAATAATCTGTTGACGAGTAACCATAAGCATCAGCTAAACAACTTTCTGAAGTACAAGCACCTGTTTGCCAATCGTATTGACCAAACGCCCAATCTTCATCATATCCATAAGCCAATTCACTATCAGCGTAACTTGCTATTAGTTTTACATCTGCTTGATTGAAGCCGCTGTAGTTAAAAGTAGTCGCTAGTGCTGTAGTTTTTTGTGTATCAAAACCTGGCTCATCTGAATAAGTATTACGATTATTATCTAATGAAAATGCGTCATAACCGTTATCAAAATCGAAATGCATCACCGTTACATCAATGTTTAAGTCATCACTTGCTTCAATTGCCAGCTTGCCTCTAAGGCTCAATTCGTCACGATTGCTTGTATCATCACGATCTAAATAAAGGTTTTCCATAAAACCATCACTTTTATATTGCTCTGCAACTAAGCGATAATTAACTTTTTCAGCCGCAGGCCCAGATACAACAAGCCCTAACCCTTTGCTGCCATAATTACCCGCAGTAGCTTTAATAGCGCCTTCAAAGGTATCAGATGGTGCGTTTGTAGTAATATTTACAATACCTGCTAAAGCATTAGCACCAAAGCGTGTACCTTGTGGCCCACGAAACACTTCAGTTTGTTCAACATCAAACATCGATGAAACACTACCAATACCAGTGAAATCCACCTCATCAATAATAATACCTACTGATGGGTTAATTGGTTCCTGGAACTGGCTACGTTCACCTATACCACGTATTTGATAATATCTTGCACGTTGTGAACCACCTGCAAAGTTAACATTAGGTGTTAGAGCAATAATTTCTTCTAAGTTTTGCGCATTACGTCGTTTAATATCTTGTTCTGATAATAAACTAACCGCACTTGGTATTGTCTGAATATTGGTTTCTCTGAAGTCACCTTTAACAGTGATCACTTCCATCACTGATGTGTCATCAGCTACAGCTTGGGCAGTTAAGAGAATTGAAGATATCGCTAAAGCGATTGTAGATACTTTGTTTGTCATTTGGTTCTCATATAAATAATATGGAACCAGCGCAATTAATGGCGGTGTTCTATCCCATTCCTACGCTGGCATTATCCAGTTCAGGTTCTAGGGTTTGTGCTTAACACATCTCAGCAAATACATTAACAATCAGTTAACTTGTATTGGCACCCCTTGGTTTGGCGTGAATATTAACAATTTCTAACGGAATGTACAGAAAATAACGAGATAAGATAAAGATAATTCAGCATTTTATTATGTATCTCATAATAAAATGCTATAAGAAAAGGATAAGTTTTAACCTTAATTAGAGATTTTAATGAATCTAAAACTTACAAATTTAGATAGACAACATTTTACCTAATGGCTCTCCGCCAACTAAGTGCATGTGAATATGGTAAACCTCTTGGCCGCCATGCTTATTACAATTCATAATTAAACGATAGCCATTTTCATCTATGCCTTCTTCTTTTGCCAATTTACGCGCAACAGTAAATAGTCGCCCTAAAGCTAACTCATCGTCTTGTGTTACATCATTTACCGTAGGGATCAGTTTATTAGGAATAATAAGAATATGAGTTTTAGCTTGTGGGGAAATATCTCTAAAAGCACTTACAAGATCATCTTGGTATAGAAGTGTCGTTGGAATTTCTTGGCGAATAATTTTAGAAAATATAGTTTCTTCTGGCATTTTACTTCCTATGTAACCCGTAATTGGATTAATTTATTTTACTCAGTATTTATTAAATATTAGTGATAATTAGCGATATTTAAAGAAAGACTTAATCATCACTATAACTTGAATTAACTGTCTGCGAAATTATTTATAAAGACGAGGATATAAAAGAGCCAATTACTTTTCAATAATTGGCTTTATCGGTGACCTTTGAATAACTTATCGTTAAAGATAAATAATGCCTAGCTGTTATAACCGTCAGGGTTATTTGATTGCCAGCGCCACGAGTCGTTTACCATATCATCTAATGTTTTTTCAGCTTGCCAATCTAAAACTGATTGAGCATAAGCAGGATCTGCATAGCATTGCCCAATATCACCAGCTCTACGTTCAATAATCTTATAAGGTACTTCTTTATTACATGCTTTAGAAAATGCAGCAACCATTTCTAAAACAGAATAACCCTGGCCCGTGCCTAAATTGAATGTATGACAACCTGCTTGACCATGTAGTTTTTCAATCGCTTGTACATGGCCTTTCGCTAAATCGACAACATGAATATAATCACGAACGCCTGTACCATCAACTGTATCGTAATCGTCACCAAACACAGATAAAAATTCACGTTTCCCTACGGCTACCTGAGTAATAAATGGCATCAAGTTATTTGGAATACCTTTTGGATCCTCACCTATAGTTCCCGAAATATGTGCGCCTACAGGATTAAAATAACGGAGTAAAACAACAGATAATTTATTATTAGCAACAACTGTCTCACGGCACATTTGCTCTACAACAAGTTTCGTTTGACCATAAGGGTTGGTTGTACTTAATGGGAAGTCTTCGGTAATTGGAACCGTAGCAGGATCACCATAAACGGTAGCAGACGAGCTAAACACTAACGTATTTACATTATGCTTTTCCATCACTTGCATAAGCACACGTGAACCGCTTACGTTGTTGTCATAATATTTTAATGGTTGTTCAGTTGATTCGCCTACAGCTTTTAAACCAGCAAAGTGGATAACGGCATCAACCTTATGTTGAGAAAAAGCAGCATCAAGCGCAGCTTCATCACGAATATCAGCATTAATAAAAGTCATTTTCTTGCCCGAAATTTTTTCTACTCGGCTCATAGACTCTTCGCTACTGTTACTTAAATTATCAACAATAACCACTTCATGGCCAACTGCTAATAATTCAATACAAGTGTGTGAACCTATATATCCGGCGCCACCTGTTACTAATATTTTCATGATAAAACGTCCCTTAAGTTTAATAATTTTTTCATTAATCTTTTAAATTATATTTAAAAACAGATAATTAAGTAATAAGAATATAAAAAATTAATGAAAAAACAATCGATATACTTCAATGTATGCTGATTTTACTAACGCGCTAAATTATACATGTTATTTAAAGGTTAGTATCAGCAAGATTTATATTTTATCGATTTTAGTTAGATATTTACCAGAACAGTAAAAGAATAAAAGTATTAAATGAAAGGGAGATATAAGAAAATACAGAGCCACGGTTGGGGGTGTGGCCCTATATTTTTAGAGACGGTTTTAAAGGAAAGAGAATAACTCTTCGTCAAGCTGCATCAATGTTTTAGGATCTGCCATCATGGTAGCGGCAAGTGATTTAGTTCTTGGTAACATTTTTTCAAAGTAAAACTCTGCAGTTTTAATTTTAGCTCGGTAGAAATCACGGTTTTCAACATCACCCGCTAATTTTTCGTAAGCTGATTGTGCCATTTGTGCCCACATGTAAGCCATAACAATATAACCCGAGTACATTAGGTAATCTACTGAAGCAGAGCCAACAAAATCTCTGTTGTTCTTAGCTTTCAGAGCTAACCTAAATGAATACTGTTGCCAATTAGCAATAGCTTTACTTAATGGCCAGATAAACTTATTCATTTGGCGTTTGTGTGGATTACTTGAGATCATACTTTTATCTTTACAGAAAGATAAAACCTCATAGCTGAAGTCTTTTAACGAACGACCTCGAGACAATAATATTTTACGACCTAGCAGATCTAAAGCTTGTATACCTGTAGTGCCTTCGTAAAGTGTTGCAATACGAGTATCACGAACAATTTGCTCCATACCCCATTCTTTAATATAACCATGACCACCAAAAATTTGCAGACCATGGTTAGCACTTTCTAAACCTAATTCAGTTAAAAATGCCTTTAAGATAGGTGTAATAAAACCAAGTTTAGTATCAGCAATTTGCTTCTCTTCATCGGTTTTAGCCACATCAATCTGATCAACAATTTTAGCCGCATAATAAATCATTGCACGACCACCTTCAGAAATAGCTTTTTGTGTCATCAGCATTTTACGAACATCTGGATGCACAATAATAGGATCAGCTACTTTGTCAGGGAATTTCTTACCTGTTAACGAACGCATTGAAAGGCGTTCTTTCGCATATAAAAGTGAATTTTGGTAAGCTAACTCAGCAGCACAAATACCTTGCAGTGCTGTACCCACACGAGCTGTATTCATAAAGGTGAACATACATTCAAGACCTTTATTTTCAGGTCCAATTAAATAACCTTTCGCTTCATCAAAGTTCAAAACCGCTGTTGAAGAAGCTTTGATCCCCATTTTGTCTTCTATAGAGCCACAAGTTACATTATTGTGTTCGCCTACATTTCCAGCTTCATCAGTCTGCATTTTAGGTACAATAAATAATGAAATACCTCGAGTGCCAGCTGGTGCGTTAGGTAAACGTGCTAATACAATATGAATAATATTGTCAGTTAAGTCGTGCTCACCCGCAGAAATAAATATTTTAGTACCTGAGATGTTATAAGAACCATCATCATTAGGTTCGGCTTTAGTTTTTACTTGCCCTAAATCTGTACCACATTGAGGCTCTGTTAAGCACATGGTGCCAGTCCAAACGCCTTCGGTAAGCTTGGTAAGGTAAAGCTCTTTCTGTTCGTCTGTACCGTGCTCATGAATCGTGTTCATTGCACCATGGCTTAAACCTGGATACATAGCAAACGACCAATTAGCTGTTCCCATCATTTCTGATTTAACCATACCTAAAGAAGATGGTAAGCCTTGACCACCGTAACCTTCTGGATGAGATAAAGACTGCCATCCGCCATCAACATATTGTTGATAAGCTTCTTTAAAACCTTTAGGAGTTGTAACTTTACCTTCGTTAAATGTACAACCTTCTTTATCACCACTTTGATTTAATGGTAATAATTCGCCCTCACAAAATTTTGCACACTCTTCCATAATGGCATCAACCAAATCTGGAGTTGCTTCTTCATACTCAGGTATTTTTCCGTAATGCCCGTAGTAATCAAAAACATCTTCTAGCAAAAACTTTATATCTTTTATTGGCGCTTTATAACTTAGCATCAGACATGCTCCTAAAAATTTGAATAAAACTATTGCCTGTAAGTAGACAATAACTTTAAGAACATGTCAACTGGTCGTACCTCTTATTTTTAATTAAAAAAATAACCTTAATTTAAAGAAAATTAGGGTTAATTAATTTTATCCAACAAAAGTTTGTAGGTATAAAAAAGGGAAAATAACGAATTTAAGAATGTTAAGACAATGAATAAGCAAGCGCAGTTCGGTATATTATTTAAAGCAAAAATTAAGCATTTTAAAATCACATGGTTTTAGAAAATAAATTTAAAAGGAATAAATAGAAAAATAAATAAAGAATTTATATTAGTGAGATTTATATATGAATTTATGAGGATTTTATAATTTACATATGGGGTATATGTAAATTCTTACATTGTCATTAACAGGATAATGACAAAAACTACTTTAAAAATTGGCGGAGTGGACGGGACTCGAACCCGCGACCCCCGGCGTGACAGGCCGGTATTCTAACCAACTGAACTACCACTCCGCTATTTTTAAATAGCTATAAAACAATGAGAAAAATACAAATAAAATTGGCGGAGTGGACGGGACTCGAACCCGCGACCCCCGGCGTGACAGGCCGGTATTCTAACCAACTGAACTACCACTCCGCTATATCGCTTTTCAGATTTTTTTCAGGATTCTTAACCTTAGATTAATTGGCGGAGTGGACGGGACTCGAACCCGCGACCCCCGGCGTGACAGGCCGGTATTCTAACCAACTGAACTACCACTCCACACATCAATCGCGCTTTCAACAACATGTCGTTGAATGCGGCGGAGATAATACGGTTATGAAGACTGTCAGTCAACCACTTTTTTAATATAATTTACTGTATGGATATTTGATAACCAATACGTTGGAAAACTCGCCATATTTTATAAGGATAGTTCAGTTTTTGCTGCTTTCTTCTTACGTATTGCGATAAAAACAAAAATGCAAATACCTAAAATAATGATAACTGCGTTAATAATTCCTATGGTTATATACATTTGTTTTTGTTTTTCTTCTTCCTCAGCTTTCATTTTGGCTTGTTCAATTGCTAAAGTTTCGGCAGCTAAAGCTTCTTTTTCTGCTAAAATTTCCGCTGCGGTTTTTCTAGGTATTAAAATTTCATTACCTTCTTCATCAATTGAAGATATTAACAGTCCATTTTTATTTTCAGCATTAAAATTAAATTGAGGTAAAGTTAAAACAAATTCTCGACCGGTTATGGTTTTGCCAAATACATCTGCATTAATACGATGTATTCCTGCTTCAGTGTATTCAAATTCCTTTATTCTTAAGTCTTTATCTTCTTCAAGCAAAGAAAATTCAAATTCTTGTTTATCTGGATACTCAATTTTCCCCTGCAATATAATACTTTGAGGATCAACATAAGTAGGATCAATATGGAATTTAACAATATGATTTACCCCTTCTTCATCACTTGCTTTAACAGTGATACTTACCGGAGATTGCTGAATAACAACAGGCTTTTGTCTTAACTCCCTACTCATCATAGGCATTTTCACATAATAAATAGGTAACCATTCACCAGGAGCAAAGTTTAGAACAAACTCTCCGGTGTATACCCCGTCCCCTGCTTTCTCATCGTAATCATAGCCATCATCGAGAAATGAGCCTAATTTAACAGGCGCTGCACCAAAATTATCGTACAACTTATTATTAGAGCTAAAAAAATCAATATCTAAATTTACTACCGCTCTAAATAATGGATCGGTTAATCCTTTTTCACCATTAACTAGTTTACCTGTAATTTTTAGTGTTTCACCTGCAAGTAATATTTTAGGTAGAGGTTCAACCTCAATCATTACATCTGTTACTACAAGAATTTGACTGCCTGGAAGTATTTGCCCAATCGCTTGCCAAGGTCCTGCCATTGGATTTTTTATTTTAATCATGTCGTAAGTACGATCATCAAACCATTCAACGCTATTGTCACCAGGCAGACTATTTATTTTGAGTTTAGTGCCATCAGGTTTTACTAAAATAATGGGTTGGGAGCCGCGTTGACGATAAAAAATAAGTTTTACTTCTTCGATATTAGAATCTATGCGAAAGCGATTATCAAAATAAGGGATTTGGTTAGTAACATTGTCTGAATCGTAATATTTAACTTGAGGTACATTACTATCGGCAAAAACAAATAAAGGTAAAATAAGAAATACCGTACTTATATGAAATAGGATATTTAACATCTTATTATTTTTCCTCATTTTTATTTTCCCCATATTGGTGAGCTACCTTTTTCTTTTATAATAGCCAAACGTTCTTGATGTGCTATTAGTTCATCGGCAGTTGCACCAATAACCTTTAATTTACTTCTATTGGGATCCAATCTTCTTATTTCATCAGAGTTCCCATTTTCACCATCACCAGCAAGTAAATTAAAAGCTGCTTGCTTACGTGTCATTTCTACATAAACAAATGCAAGTAACTGAGCATCAATTAATGCCCCATGATAAGTACGGTCAACTAACTTATCCACTTTATAAAATTTAGCTAAGTAATCTAGGGTTTTAGGAGAACCAAATTCATCTTTAGATACTTTCAATGTATCTATAACCGTACACATGTCGTACGTCATAGGTACTTTTTTTGTTAACATTGAAAATTCATGGTCCATAAAGCCCACATCGAACTTAGCGTTATGGATAACTAATTCAGCACCATCAATAAATTTAATAAAGTCATCAGCAACTTGAGAAAATATAGGTTTATCTTGTAAAAACTCGTTAGTTAAACCATGAATATCAATAACTTCCTGCTCCATTATAATGAGAGGGTTGATATAAACATGGTAGTTACGACCAGTTAATTGGCGGTTAACCATTTCAACACAACCAATTTCAACGATACGATGCCCTTCTCTTGGGTTAATACCCGTTGTTTCAGTATCTAGAATAATTAATCGTTCATCTTTTTTTTCAATGTTACTCACGTGTAATGCCTTTTAATTGAATATTCTATTTTTCGATTTCTTCAGGGAATTCTTTAATATTTAACTTTACTTTTTTATTAGTATAGAGGAAAACCACCAAGACTAACGTTATAACTATTTGTATTAATAGCCATGTGTAAGATAAAAGAGATAAATAAAAATAACCGATAACACTTACAGTTAAATCTACAACTAACGCACAAAGTAAAAACTTTCTTATATGTTGCCAACAAAACTTAATCCACAAAGCTGCATTCGGGCGCCTTAAGCTAATGATTAGAAATACAAATAAACCTAAAGCACCTGAAACTAAACTAAGGTAAAACATCTTAGGATCAGGAAAAATCATCTCAATGGTATCAGTTTGATTATTCATATTTGAGATCGACATTATCCATACAATATAGCCCCGCGTAACAAAAGCTAATATCGCATAAATGCCTATAGAAAGTTTCAGACAATCAAATTGATTAAAGTCTTTTAATGAGTAATTAGAATATAGCTGTTTATTCATCAGGAAAGTTTTTTTCTTTATTATCCTCTAAATGCATTTTCGCCTGAGTTATAGCAATAAGAGCTTTAGATTTAAATTCACGATTATATAAAGTATGAACAACAAAGATTGTTGCAAAAATTGATAACAGAGGATGATAAAACCAACACATAACAGGAATAGAGAAATAATAGGCACGTAAACCATAATTATATGAGTGTGCAGCTTGGTCATGTACTTTAGCCATTTGACGAGCATAAGCTCTAAGGTCTTCATTCAACCCACTCTCATCAATTGGAGCTGCTCCCACCATAACGTTCAAAAAACCATATTGCCTCATAGACCAGGTAAATTTGAAAAAAGAAACAATAAATATTAAAGCTAAAATACTAAGCTTAAGTTGATACATAGCTACATCAGATAAAGCAGCATAAGGTATTGCATGAAAGACTTCTTGTAGCTGCTCAGTACGACTAAATAATGTTAATACACCAGCTAAAACTAATAGTGTTGTAGAAGCAAAAAAAGCAATATTACGCTCAAGATTGGAGATAAGCGCAGCTTCGCCTACCCGATTAGTTTTTTTAATAACACCATACATCCAGTAAATACGATGATAATTTAAACTTCTAGCAAGGCAATCTGTTGTTTTAGCCTTTTTACGAGCAAATATAGTATATCCTGCCCAAAAAGTAACAAAACAAAATAAGGCGACGCAGTTTAATAGATATAAAGACATTTTCTCGATTTCGGTATGTAGATTTTGTTCATATTATGCAGTAGCTAAAAAAAAGATTCGAGCTTAAAACAGTTAAAACCAAATAAAAACATTCACTAATTATGAAAAAAAACCTTCATTGGCTGATTTGAATAGATAAACTTTTCATATTACATACATCGAGTAAAAACCTATAATCGTGTAATTTCCATACATATTTGATAAAAGGCTTTGAAACAAACAGACAATACTGTCCAGAAGGTTAAATAAAAAGCTAAGCTATTTTAGCTCCTCATTATATTGGAAGGCTAGGCTAAATCATGCCCGTCGAGATTAATGGTTTTGTGCCTATCACAAATCTTAACGTTCAGGTTAAAAAAGACTCTAAGTATAGGTTGTATAAACAAATTATATTTGTAACAATTTACAACATACACATATAGCATGTGAAAAAGACAAGATGATGACTAATAATAATTAAAATTTGGAGAACAAATGGAAAAGCTAAGGAGTAGCTGTTTATATTTTTCAGCTGGTTTATTCTTATTAATTTCGATGTTTACATCAGCACAATCTCTTAATAAAGATAATAAGTTAATTATCCCCAATACCAATCAAGCAATCATTATTGATGGTGTACTTGACGATTTGGTATGGAAAAATGCCCTCAATATTTCTTTAGATATTGTTAATAGTCCTTGGGATAACCTTCCTAGCCCCGTAAAAACTGAAGCAAAAATCATTGAAGATGGTAAATTCATCTACATTTCCTTTCTTGCTTTAGATCCAAACCCTGACAACATTCATGGTTTTCTTGGTGACAGAGATACTACTTGGGGGGATGACATCGTTGGTATCAAGTTAGATACATTTAATAGTAAACAACTAAATTATAACTTTTTTGTTAACCCTTTTGGTGTGCAGAACGATTCAATCTCTAATGAAGTTAATGGTGACGAAAACCGATTATGGGATGGAAACTGGCAATCATTTGGGAAAAAAACGAGTACGGGTTACCAAGTAGAAATAGCTATTCCTTATAATATTCTTAACTTTGATGCTAAAAACAGTGAAAAAACGTGGGGAATTGAATTTGTAAGATTCTATCCACGAGATGAACGCCTTCGTATTTCGCATATTCAACTTGATAAAGATAATGATTGTTGGTTATGCCAAGTATCAGAAATCACAGGCTTTGAACATTTAAGTGAAAGTAAAAACCTAACAGTTATCCCATCAATGGTTGCTGCCAATAATCAACAAAGAGATCCGTACGATAATAATTCTGATTGGGCTAAAAATAATGATATCGATGCGGGTATAGATATTCGTTGGGGAGTAACAGCAAATACCTTACTTAACGCCACAATCAACCCAGACTTTTCAACGGTAGAGTCTGATTCTGGTCAATTAAGTGTTAATAATATTAATTCGTTATATTTCGATGAAAAACGTAGTTTCTTTTTAGAAAACTCAGACTACTTTAGTAGTAATTATGATCTCGTTTACACACGTAATATTGCCGATCCAGATTATGGTGCTAAGCTCACCAGCAGAACAGATAAATATAGTTACGGTATATTTGTTACCAACGATCAACAAACCAACTTTATCGTACCAGGTAATGTCAGTGATGATATTGCAACCTTAAATACCGAAAGCCACTCTGCGGCTTTTAACTATCGTTATAATTTTAATAAGCAGCTCACATTAGGCTTAATATCAACTCTTAGAAGCGCAGATGATTATCATAATGCTGTCGCAGGTATAGATGCAAAATATAAGTTTAATGACTCCCATACAGTAAATGCTCAATATTTATATTCAGACACTGAATATCCAGAAGACCTATTTGAAAGTTTCTGTTTAGGTGACTCTTGTCTAACACCATCGACACAATGCTTATTCGGTAACTGTGAATTTACTGAACAAGTTAACCGAACTAATATCACTGACGACTTTAGTGATAATGCCTACATAATTGATTACCAATTTAAAACTGAGTTATGGGATTTCCAAGCTTCACATGAAAAAATCAGTAACCTATTTCGTGCTGATTTAGGCTTTATGACAAAAGTCGACTATCAAAAAAATGAACTCGGTTTTTCTCGTTTATTTTACGGTGATAACGATGACTTTTGGTCAGAAACCCTCTACTTTGCCACTTGGTATAATACTAAAAATGATGAAGGTGACTTTCTTGAACGCTCATTTGATGGTGGAATTGAGTTATTTGGGCCTAAATTATCACTATTAAGTGTAAACATAGTACAAGCAACAAAAACAGGCTTAAGGCATGATGACTCTGTATTAACTTTAGCTAATAACACTACGTTATTTGACGAGCAACAGGTAAAATTATACGCTGAATTTAAGCCTTTTAATCGATTATTTACCGGTATAGGCTATGATTTTGGTGACAAAGTTGACTATAACAATAATCGTTTAGGTAGCTTCAATGAAGTATATATTGAGATCACGAGTAATATTACCGACCATTTATTTATTGAATTTGATCACACTTACAGCAGATTAAAAGCTGATCACGTCACCAACCTGTCAAACGATGATGTATTTGTCGCTAATTTAAGTAATTTACGTATTTCCTACCAGTTTGATGTAGAAAGCTATTTGAAATTCAGCTTAGCTTATATAGATGTTGAATATAACCCAGAAAATAACCCACTTATAGATACAGGTGATATTTATAAGGATTTATCTACTCAGTTAATATATTCATATAAGTTGAACCCTCAAACCGTATTTTTCTTAGGGTATTCTGACAACAGCTTCCAAGATGATTATTTGAGAAAGCTTTCACGTGCAGAAAAAACATTTTTCACTAAAGTCAGTTATGCTTGGTCGTTATAAAATTGTTAATGGGAAATGTGAATTAAGTTAACCAAATATTGCAAACTTTATCCATTAAAATCAATTAGATAAAATACCTCTATATCCCTCAAAATCCACTCTATTTATATTGATCTGCCCCCCTTTTTGGGGGTACGATACAATTCATTCGAACTTTATGTAAACATTTGTAACTTATTTAAGAATAAATACTACACTTTAAATAGTTAGAACTCTGGTAACTTTAACTTTAAGAATGACTCATTATTCTTAACCTGTTGAGTTATGAATTTATCTTTAAATAAATATCTCTTTTTAGCCGCAGGTAATTATGATCAAAAAAACACTTTTTCCTTTATTTTTATCTCTTTGTTGTATTTCACACAACGCATCAGCTAATACAGTAGAGGCCGATTCAAATTTAGAGAAGTTAAAAAAAGAAGTTAGCGAAAGCGCTTTTGATTCAGCTTGGCTGACTGCCCAAACACTTAAAGAAGAATACTTAGGTGATCCAGCATTTGATTTTTTATATGGTCTAACCGCCCTAGCAAAGGATCAAGCTGAATATGCTGTTTTTGCATTTGAGCGTGTTACCGCTAATAAACCTGAATGGTTAGACGCCCAATATTTGTTAGCTAAAGCTAATTATAAAATTGCAAATTACCAAGGGGCAATCACCGCTAGTCAAATATTATTAAGCAACCCTAAGACATCCGAGAAATTAAAAGAGTCTGCTAATACCTTAATGAGCTTATCTCAATCTAAATTAGACAAACAATCTTTCTATGTATCACAACGGGTATCATTAAGTTTAGGACACGACTCAAACATTAATTCAGGTACAACAGAAGACAACATTTTTATCCCATCAACGGGCGATACATTTCTATTAACCGAAGAAAGTAAAGAGAATAGCGATAATTATGGTTCTCTTAGTTATCAAGCTTCTGGAAGTAAGGTTTTTTCTCAAGTATCAAAAATTCTTTTCTCAGGTAAAGGCACCATACATAAATTCCAAGACGAATCACAATTCGACCGAATGTTTGCTGATCTCGCGCTTCAATATCAACATAGTTTTGATTTTGGACGTGTTTCTGTTGGTCTTAAATTAACGCCTTTATGGTTGGACGACGAATTATATAGAACCCGAACTACCTTAACGACTAGCTTTGAGAAGCAACTAACACCTCAATGGTTAGTTACAACAGGTTTAAACGTGGGCAAAACCAATAATAAAATTAGTGATGCATTAAATACTGATAACGTTTCAGTTAACCTCGCGGGGCATTACTTCTCTAACAACTTAAAACATTCTTTTGGTTTAAGTTACTCAGATGAAAATAGCGATAAAGATATCTACGATTACAATAGCCAAAAAATCACAACGGTAAGCTATTCAAATGTATGGATCATAAACAACGCTTGGATTGCTAGCGGAATGATTGCTTATCAAGAAAAAGAATACCAAGACTCACACCCTTTCTTTCTTGAACAACGTGACGATGACATGTGGCTAGCATCGGCAAGTCTGCAATACAATCAATCTAAACAATGGTCATATAACTTAAACATTAATGCACAAGATAAAGACAGTAATTTATCGCTCTTTTCTTATCAACGTTCAGATATCAGCTTAACCGCTAGTATGAACTTTTAGAGGTAATTGATATGAGAATACGTACTAAAGCTCTATTAACAAAAACGACACCTACGCTTATTTTACTTAGCTGTTTAGGTTCTGTTGGCCCAAGCTTCGCTGCCGAAGAAATCGTTGCGGGTAAAACACTATTAGCTAAAGGCAATGTTAAAGCTATTAATCCCGAGACAAACGATAGTCGTTCTTTAAAGCGTCGCTCTAAAATAATGTCTGTTGAACATATAACTACAGGTGAAAATAGTAAAGCCCAGTTTAGTATGTCTGATGGTGGATTAATCACCTTAAAAGAGAATACTGAAATTAACGTTAGCCACTATGTATTTGATGAAGAAACACAACAAGGTTCAGCAACCTTAGAAGTTATTAGCGGTGGTTTACGTTCAATCAGTGGTTTGATCAAAAAAACAGGTGGCGACTATCAAGTTAAAACCCCTGTAGGCTCGATTGGTATTCGCGGAACTCACTTTGCTGTAGAAGTATCAGGCGACGATGTATATTTTGGCGTTTATAGCGGCAATATAGATATAGAGTTAGACAATGAGCAAACCCTTTCATTGGGTGTTAGTGAAGGTTTTGCTTTTGCATCGGTTAGCCAATCAGGAACAATTACCCCATTTACTAAAGCACCTGAAATTTTATCCTTAGGCTATAACACTTCACAGTCAGAAAGCTCAGATGATGCTGTAGATGAAGATGTGCCGACTGAAAATAGTAACGCTACACCAGTCACTAGTGTTGCTTCTACTGATGTTATTCCAGAAACAACAAATGATACCTCAGAAGCATCGGATTCAGAAACATCAAATACACAAGTTAATAGTAGTGAAGAGTTGGTTGCCTCTGATGTTTACACTGATTTGGTATCTGAAGAAATAGAAAGCGTAACTGAAGAGATTGTAGATATAGAAGACATTCAAACTATCGCAGAGCTTATCTCTGAGCGTACAGGTACTTTTAATTACGCAGAAATCACTCAAAGCGACGTAACTTCATCGGTTGGAAATGCAGGCGATTTATCTCTTAACTTAGCTGTCGATTTTGACAATGGAACCGTTCCTGGTGGTTCATTAAGCTTAACTGATGCTCAAGGTGAATGGTTTGCTTCATATTCGGGCTTGATCAATGTAGATCAGTTAGAACTCAATGTTAACTTTGCTTCACATGCTAATAAGCGCGCAGATGGTGATATTACTGCGGTATTTTCAGATGGTTTAGATGAAATTACCGGTGAATTTAATTTACAGGAAGTTGATGATACATCAATTTCAACTGAAGGCTCTTTTCAGATTAAATAAGATTTTATAACAGAGCCACTTCAGATATAAATATAAAAATTAGGACTTAATCAATGCGTCAATTCAGTATTATTACCTCAACATTAATAACTTCAAGCTTGCTACTTGCTGGCTGTGGAGGCGGTGAAAGTGACTCAGTTGAAGAAGTTACCAATAGCACTCCAGAAATCACATCACCTAGTATTACTTCACCTACTGTAACTTTGCCGACAACAAGCGAACAAAACGAGCCTGATATTGCTGACAACAACTCATTATCTCTAGTCGGTGTTGCAGCTAAAAATGAAATACAGGTACAAAAAGTCAGTGGTGTAATCAAACAACAAAACGCCATTGTTGATGCTGAATTTTCTAATGCGATTGGCGAATTTGTTTATAAAGGCCAAACAACCGACATTATTGGTAATGTTACATTTTCCGTTCACGTAAGTGATCCTGATGAAATAACAGACATATCTATATACTTACCTGATGTACAAATAACTATCGTTTTATGTTCTCAAAATTGTGGCTCAGAATACAGTGAGAATATTATAGGCTACAATCCTCAGTTATACGGATTGGCTGAAGGTACTTTAACAATAGAACTATTCGTTACAGATAGCGCACAAAACACAGCAAAATTAGACGCACAAACGGTTAATTGGCGCCCTATTAGTATTTCAGGAATAAACATTACTCGTGAAAATGACAAACTAGCTATAAACTGGAATGGCGAGGCATCTCTTCAACGTTACAACGTTTATGCCGCTACCGATCCCAATTTAACACCACTCAATGCCCTTACTTTAGAACATGGCGTACAACAACTAGCTATAACAGAAACCAGTATAGAAATTGATGATCAAGATCCTACAGAAAGTTATTACGTAGTGATCACAGGCATTGATGAGAATGGTGAAAGTGGTTTAAATGTACCGTTAAAAATAGCTTCAACCCTTGAAGTTGCCAATCAAGCACCTTATGCCGTTAACGACATAATTGAAGTTGATGAAGATTCTACTATTAGTTCAAATCTATTAACAAATGATATTGATCCTGAAAATAGTGGACTTACTCTCACCGCTATTTTAATACAACCATTTAATGGTATTTTAACCAGTCAAACAAACGGTGAAATTACTTATACCCCGAATACAAATTTTAACGGAAGTGACAGTTTTACTTATCAAATTTCTGATGACGAAGGAAACTTAGCTCAAGCAAATGTATCTATCATCGTAAATAATGTTAATGACTCACCTAGCGCAGCTAATGACAGTTTTGGTCTTGATTTTGATCAAACATTTACATCAGATTCAGGCGCTTTAATTGCAAATGATCTAGATATAGATGGTGATTTTCTTTTTGTTAATACTGTTGCTGTAACAGAGCCCTTACATGGTGCTTTACAATTAAATTCTGATGGTAGTTTTACGTATTCAGATAATGGAACATTTATAGGCAGTGATAGTTTTCAGTACCAAGTAACAGATAACAAAGGTGGAACAAGCACAGCAACAGTTACATTATTAATTTCTAGTGAAAATATAACACCTGTCGCAGTAAGCGACACTTATGAGATTGATGAAGATGAAACCTTAATTGTTCGTCTAGAAAATAGTATTTTAATTAATGATACTGATCCCAACAATCTTGAATTAACACTTAATAATAGTCTTATCACAACAACTTCAAATGGCGAATTAAATGTAAGCGAAGACGGTACATTTACTTATATACCGGAGACCAATTTTTATGGGCTTGACAGTTTTCAATATGAGATAATGAATTCATTAGGTGAAACATCACAAGCTTTTGTTAGTATTATAGTTAAGCCAGTTACTGATATTCCAGTAGCGAACATTGATAGCTATCAAATAGATGAAGATAACATTCTAGATATTGCCGTTGATGAAGGTTTATTAGCTAACGACTCGAGTATTGATGGTGGAACATTAACAGTTAATCAATCACCATTTGTTAAACCACAGCAAGGTAGTGTTTTATTAAATTCAGACGGTAGTTTTATTTATACACCTAACAGTGATTATCAAGGTTCTGATTCATTCACTTATCAAATACTTAACACAAGTGGCCTTTCATCAACAGCACAAGCAAGTATTACAGTAAACGCAATTAATGATGCACCACAAGCGGTAAATGACAACGCACAAACAAACTCTGAAACACGACTTGCAATTAATGTTATCAGTAATGACATCGATGTTGATGGTGATAATTTAACAATAATTGATGCTTCAACATTAGCTGAGTTTGGAACTGTATCCATAGATACAGTAAGCAATATTTTATTTTATACCCCTGTAACAACTTTCGGAGATGTAGCTGTAATTAACTACACAATAGCTGATACTGAAGGGGTAGAAAGTAGTGCTACCGTGCAAGTAACAGTTAATATAGTTGGTTCTTCAAATAGTGACCCTGTTGCTCTTGCTGATTTTTATTCATTAAATGAAGATACTCTACTAACAGATAATACCTTGTTAGATAACGACTCTGACTCTGATGGTGGAACTTTATCTATATTAACCACCCCATTAAATAATGTTTCCAATGGTATATTAATACTAGGTGAAGATGGCACATTCACTTACACTCCTAAAGCTAACTTTAGTGGTACTGATAGTTTTACTTATAGATTAACAGACGGCCAAGGTGGCTTTACTAGTGCTCAAGTCACATTAACAGTGAATCCAGTTAATGACCTCCCTATTGCGGTGTTTGATACTTACACTATGCTAGAAAACACTAGCCTTACTGTTATAGCTTCCGACTTTAATGCTTTATTAGTCAATGATAGTGATTCTGACGAAGACAATTTAACAGTTAATGTAAGTGCAAGTACGAATCCAACTTCAGGTAGTTTATCTATTGATACTGATGGTGAATTTACTTATACCCCTGATACAGACTTCTTTGGTGTTGATACATTTAACTACCAATTAGAAGATGGTAATGGGGGATCTGTTACAGGTTCAGTAAGTATTACCGTTATTAATGTTAATACTGCACCAAAAGCCATCCCAGATAATTACAATATGATTGAAGGTAATGTTCTAAATGGCGATACTGTGCTTGATAATGATAAGGATGCTGATAATGATGTATTAACTCTTGATACTTCATTTCTATCTGAACCTTCTGATGGCGTTGTTATTTTCTTAGAAGACGGTAGCTTTACTTATACGCCAAATATAGGTTTCTTTGGATCAGACAGATTTAGTTATGTAGTAGATGACGGTAATGGTGGACAAGATGAAGGATTAATTAATATAAGCGTATCGGCAGATCCTGATACTCAAGGTAATCCATTAGCGAGAACAGATAATTATGTAATTGATGAAGACTTTTCATTAATGGAAACAACACTTTTAGATAACGATGTTGTTAACCAAAATAAGAGTTCTGATACCAGTATATTAACTGTTTCATTAGCACCAGTAACGGCTGCAAGCAATGGCAGCCTGATACTTTTTAGTGATGGCTCGTTTACTTACACTCCAGAACTAAATTACTACGGTAATGATTCATTTTCATATCAAGTCACTAATATTTACAACAAATCAGCAACTGCAACAGTTAACCTTACTATTAACCCTATTGATGACGCACCTATTGCTATCGACGACGTTTTTACAGTAGAAATGAACAGTGGTCAAAATATAGGTGACTTTTTACTCGACAATGATAGTGATCCTGAAAACCTGCATTTAGAAATTAATGAAAACCCATTTGTTGATACTGAAAATGGTAAATTAACATTAGGTAAACATGGTGACTTTGAATACACACCCGACACTGGCTATATTGGTACAGATCAATTTATTTATGAATTAGCTGATCAAGGTGGAAATACTGATTTAGCCACAGTCACTATAACGGTTACAGCGCCATTAGATAATCAATTTGGAAATGATTCTCCGGTAACAACCTCTGACTTTTATTCTATGGTTCAATACACAACGCTCAATGCATCAAGTGTACTCAACAACGATACCGATGCTGATGGTGATACATTAACTATAGATACTTCTTTCGTGTCTTCGCCATTGTATGGTGCTGTCATATTTAATGGTGATGGAACTTTTATTTATACCCCTGATTTTGGTTATGTCGGTTCAGACATTTTTACTTATAAAGCTATTGATAATAATGGCGGTGAAAGTGAAGGAATAGTAAATATAGTGGTTGAACCTAATACCTCAACAATTTTACAGCCTTTTGCTCGTGATGATTATTACACGGTTGAAGAAGAAGGAACGTTAAATGGAAGTTCAATACTAGATAATGACGATGCTGTAGGCTTAGTTGTACTTGGAATAACTATAGGCGAATTACCATTTATAGTAACGCAACAACAAGATGTTGAGCATGGGACTCTTTATTTAGACAGTGACGGTGAATTTACTTACACACCAGACGATGACTTTGTAGGGGAAGACACATTTATTTATTCAGTTTCACATACAGGTCTAACTACATCTTCTGCCATTGTTCACATAACAGTAACTGATGATGATGATTAAGCATTGTAAAGTTTAGTTCAGGCAATGAGTAATAATAAAAATAGATTAAATATAAATATTTTATAATGGCGAAACACTAGAAGGATAGACTACTGCTTACCTATCTAGAAAATAAGTGTAACTTTTTAGCCATAATAACCATGACGAATAATTAATGGTATTAACATAATGAAAATAGAATTTTATGGCGTTAGAGGTTCAATGCCAACTCCCGGAGAAAATACCGTTGTATATGGCGGCAATACTTCGTGCGTCTATCTTGAATTAAGTAACGGTAACAATGTTATTTTAGATTCAGGTACAGGAATTGCTAAACTTAACGGCAAATTTAAAAGTTACAAACGCCCTATCCATTTATTAGTTACCCATAATCACTGGGATCATATTCAAGGTTTTCCTTATTTCGCGCCAATTTATAGTGAAAACACAACAATTGAAATAATAACGGGCATCACCGATAGTAATGACACTGATATGATATTAAAGCAGATGTCAGGGTCTAATCACCCAATAAAATACGACCAACTCCCTTCAAAAATCACATTAAATACCGAACTTGCTCACCAGAAAGAATTTTCACTAAATACTTTTAAAGTCACGACACAAGCACTTAATCACCCAGATGGCGGTACAGCTTATTGTTTACAAGGTGATGGCCAAAAAGTTGCCTATGTTACAGATAATGAACTTAAACCACCTTATACAGAATCAAGCACTTGGGATGAATGGGTAGCGTTTATTAAAGATGCCGATGTACTCATACACGATGCACAATATACCAACAAAGATTTACCTCTAAAGCATGGTTGGGGACACAGTACTTATGAACAAGTGGCTGAACTAGCATTGCAAGCAAATGTAAAAAAATTGTTTATTATAAGTCACGATCCTTCAGCTACAGACACTGAATTAGAAGACCATGAAAAAGAATTACAACATAAATTAAAAAACACTCTCAGTATTACTTGGGCAAAAGAAGGTTCTTCATATTTAGTAGACACTCAAGTCCTTGGTACTGTTACCAGCAAAAGAGCTCAATAAAACGTTCATGTTCTTTATTAACCTATACCAATCAATGCGTTCAAGATTTTACACCACCCGTTTTTTTATGGGCATGTGTATAACTTGTTTAGTCATTGGCCTTCAATTTATTAACCTATCGCAAGTACAAGGTTTTTTAGAACGTATTGAAGGCATGCTTTACGATTTGCGTTTAAATACCACTCTTAGCACTGATGAAAGGCAGTTTGATGAACAAATAGTTATTATTGATATTGATGAAAAAAGCATGCAAGAACAAGGACGCTACCCTTGGAGCAGAAGTAAAGTCGCCCAGTTAGTTGAGAAGCTACACGAAGCTGGTGTACTGGTTATCGCATTCGATATATTTTTTGCCGAACCAGAGCGTAACCCTGTTGATGAAATACTTAATAACAACAAAAAATTAGACAATAAATTAATCGATCAAATAACGGCCCTTTCCAGCTCAGTTGACGCTGACACCATATTCTCAAATACCTTAAGCGATTCTGAAGTTATTTTAGGTTTCTTATTTGATAACGAAGCAAAAACAATAGGCTATTTACCCGACACTTCCATTGTTTGGCAGAAAAATCAATACGACACCTCTCAAGTAGAATCTTTCGATAAAGTATTGGGGAATATAGAACAGCTACAAACATCGGCGATTGGTGCCGGTTTTATTAATTCATTACCAGAAAGCGATGGTTTCATCAGAAAAGCCTCGCTTGTACTTAACTATAATAACACCTTATATCCTTCATTAGCGCTAGAAGCGGCTCGTGTATACACACTTAACGATTCAATAAATGCAATTACAGAGTCAAGCCAAAATATCTCTTGGTTACAAGGTTTAAGTTTTGGTAAACATATAATTCCAACCAACGAAAAAGGCCAAGTGATCATCCCGTTTAGAGGTGAAGCACGTAGCTTTGAATATATTTCGGCAACCGACGTGTTAAATGAAAGATTAGCTGAAGGTTACCTTGAAGGTGCTATTGCCTTTGTCGGCACATCAGCGGTTGGTTTAGCTGACTTACGAACAACTTCGGTAGGTGTTCAATACCCTGGAGTTGAAGTACACGCTAACGTGTTTGAAAGCTTAATTCATCCGGAAATTATTCCTGTAGAACCTGACATCGGCTTAGCACTGTCATTATTAATGTTGGCGTTTACAGGTATCATTCTTTCTTTTTCAATGACCAAGCAAACACCCGGTAATATAGTACTGATTTGTTTAGTATTTATTATCATACACATTAGTATTAATTGGTACTTGTGGAGTGCTTTAAAAGTTAGCTTACCTTTATTTCAAAACCTATTACTTATCACCTTGTTAACCCTTTATTATGCAGCTATTGGTTTTATGATAGAAAGTTACAAACGTAAAAACATTAAAGGTATGTTTAACCAATATGTACCTCCAGCCTACATAGATAAACTTATCAAACAAGGTAAAAACTTAGAGCTAAAAAGTGAAAAAAGAAATATGTCAGTATTGTTCGCCGACATAAGAAGCTTCACTGATTTATCAGAAAACTTTACACCTGAAGAGTTAACTGAATTTATGCAAATTTACTTAACTGACGTCACCTCTATTATTTTTGAAAACCAAGGCACAATTGATAAATATGTAGGCGACATGGTAATGGCATTTTGGAATGCCCCACTAGATGACGAAGACCATGCAACACACGCTGTTATTACCGCTTTGAAAATGATTCAAGCAACTAAAAAATTATCTGTTATATTTAATAAAAGAGATTGGCCAAGTGTCAATATTGGCGTGGGTATTAGTTCTGGCGATATGAACGTTGGTGATATGGGTTCAACTTATCGTAAAGCTTATACGGTACTGGGCGATGAAGTTAATTTAGGATCTCGTATTGAGTCATTAACTAAGTTCTACGGTGTAGATATATTATTCACTGAAAAAACATTCAACCAATTAGTACCCAATAAAATTGTCTGTAGGCAAATTGATAAAATTAAAGTGAAAGGGAAAAATCAAGCAGTAACCGTTTATCAACCTTTAGCTTTTGTAGAAGAAACCAACCAAGAAACAGAGCAAAATTTACGACTGCATCAAGAAGGTATTAATGCTTATAACCAGGGACAATGGGATTTAGCTGTCCAACTATTTACACAATTAAAACAAAATGAATTTTATACAACAACTATTTATGATATATATTTAAATAGGTTAGCATCATTAAAAGATAATCCTCCCAAGGAATGGGATGGTACATACACCCATCAATCAAAATAGTGACTTATGAATAAAAAAGTTTTAGACGAGACAGTTTTCCAACACCTGCTTAAAATTAGTATTGAATTAAGTAGTGAAGAAAACACTGAAGTATTGATGGAAAAAATCCTTATTGCAGCAATGACTATTTCTAATGCTGATGCGGGTTCAATCTATATGGTTAATCAATCAAAAGAGATTGAATTTCGAACTATTATCAATACAAGCCTAAAGATGCATTTAGGTGGAAGTTCTAATAAACCTATTACTTTTCCAAGTATTCCTTTATACATTGACGACCAACCAAATAAGTCGGCCATGGTAGCTCATGCGGTTAATAGTGGTAAAGTGATTAACATCAAGGATGTTTATGACGAATTGCCTTATGATTTAAGCGCTGCACGACGGATTGATAAAGATACAGGTTATCGAACCCAATCTATGCTCACCTTCCCTTTAAAAGATCATATTGGTGATACCATAGGTGCAATACAAATAATCAATGCACAACAAGAAACGCCTGAAGGCGAATTAAAAACTGTAGAATTTACAGCTGATGTTGAAACACAAATACTATCTTTCGCATCTCTTGGGGCAATTGCATTAACCAATAAAGCCTTGATATCTAACATGGAGTTGTTATTTGAGTCATTCGCCAAAACAATAGCATCCGTTATTGATGAAAAATCACCTCATACGGGTGGTCATTGTAAAAGAGTGCCCGAGTTAACTTTATTAATTGCCGATGCCGTACATAATGAAAATAAAGGCCCACTAGCAGATTTCATATTAACGGAACAAGATAGGCATCAACTTAACATCGCTGGTTGGTTACATGATTGTGGAAAAATAGCGACACCAGAACATATCATTGACAAATCAACTAAACTTCAAACAATTTTTGATCGCATTAACTTTATAGATACAAAGTTTGAAATAGCTAAACGTGATATTGATTTACTTCATCAACAAAAAGTTATTACTGCTTTAAAAGCGGGTAAAACAATTGAAGTAAAGCAGCTTGAAAGAGGTTGTATGGTAAAACATAAACAGCTCAATTTAGATAAAGCTTTTATACAAAAAATAAACATTGGTGGTGAGTTCTTATCTGATATTGATGAAGCTCAAATTAATAAAATAGCTAATCGTTATACAATTGAAATTAATGGAATTAAAGTCCCCATTCTTAATGATGATGAAATAGAAAACCTTTCTATAAAACGCGGCACACTTAACGATGAAGAGCGTTTAATTATTCAACATCATATGGTAGTAACTAGCAATATCCTAGAAGCATTGCCTTTCCCTAAGCATCTTTCAAAAGTTGCTGAATTCGCTCTAGGTCATCACGAAACAATGGACGGTAAAGGCTATCCTAAAGGCTTAACCAAGGAACAAATGTCTGTACCTGCCAGGCTAATGGCTATTGCTGATATTTTTGAAGCCTTGTCTGCATCAGACAGACCTTACAAAAAAGCAAAACCGGTAAGTGAATGTTTAAACATTATAGGTAATCTCGTTGTAAAAAATCATCTTGATGGCGATATATTTACCATTTTTGTTCGTTCAAAGGTTTACGAAAAATACATCAACAAATTTGCAAATCCAGAACAACTAGATGACTTCGATATTGAAAGCATTCCAGGATTAATTACATATTCTTAATTTTAAATTTATATAAATAATTACTTTTTAAATAGATTCTTATAATTAATTCTCATCGTGATAAATAAACTATAAATTTATACTTTATGTATCATCATATTTATCTATTCAATTTATCCCGTATATCTTATAACTAAATATCACTTCTTTTTTATTCATAAGCATATAATCTTAACGGGTAAATTTTTTACGAGTAATATCATTCGTTAAAGATAAAAAATTAATACCAAATAAAGTGCTGTTAAGTCAGAATCAAAACTTAAAGCCACATTGATAGGAAATTAGCATGACAAATATATTTGAAGATAACTCGCTTTCAGTAGGTAACACACCACTTGTAAAGCTTAATCGCGTAACAACAGGTAACGTTTTCGCCAAAGTAGAAGCAAGAAACCCAAGCTTCAGCGTTAAATGTCGTATTGGCGCAAATATGATTTGGGATGCAGAGAAAAAAGGTTTACTAAGTCCTGGTAAAAACATTGTAGAGCCTACCAGTGGTAACACAGGTATTGCATTAGCATTTGTTGCTGCTGCTCGTGGTTACGGCATTACTCTAACTATGCCAAGCACGATGAGCTTAGAGCGTCGTAAACTTTTAGCCGCGTTAGGTGCTAAAGTTGAACTAACTGACGGCGCTAAAGGTATGAATGGTGCCATTGCTAAAGCACAAGAAATCAGAGATGCAGATCCTGAAAACACAATTCTTTTAGGACAGTTTGATAACCCAGCAAACCCTGAGATCCACGAGAAAACAACTGGCCCTGAAATCTGGAAAGATACTGACGGTAACGTTGATATTTTTGTTGCTGGTGTTGGTACTGGTGGAACAATTACAGGTACAAGTCGTTACCTTAAAAGTGTATCAGACAAACCAATGTTAGCTGTAGCTGTAGAACCTACTGACTCACCGGTAATTTCACAAAAATTAGCGGGCGAAGAATTAAAGCCTGGTCCTCATAAAATTCAAGGTATTGGGGCTGGTTTCATTCCTGGTAACTTAGATCTAGATATTATTGACGCTGTAGAGCAAGTATCTAACGAAGATGCTATGGCAATGGCACATCGTCTAATGAAAGAAGAAGGTATTTTAGCAGGTATTTCTTCAGGCGCTGCAGTGGTAGCGGCTAAACGCTTAGCTGAAAAGCCAGAAAACAAAGACAAAAATATTGTGGTTATATTACCAAGTTCAGCTGAACGTTACTTATCGAGTGCGTTATTTACAGACACATTTTCTGATAAAGAACTTGTTCAATAATAGCTAAAACAAATATTGATAAAGGCGCGAAAGCGCCTTTTTTATTATCAAAAATATCCCTACAATGAATTATGTTACTTCATTTCATAAGGACATTATGAGCATTATAAAATATATACTACTAAGTTTAGCCATACTAACTGCTGGATGTAATCAAGATAAAGACGATATTACCGTTATCGACAATCCAGAGTTAGTTACCATCGCGTTTTTTAATGCTTTATATAATGAGAAAGATATTAAAAAAGCTGCAAGTGTATGTGCACCTAAATTATCAAGAATAATACTCCACTATAAATCTACACAAGCGGTAGGTAGACATCTATTTAACATGCAATTTGATAAAGTAGAAGTAGCCCCCGATAGCAGTGGCGTTAAAGTTCGCGAACAATTTAAAGACGCAGCTACAATTACAGTATTTTTATCGGGTACTTATCTCGGGGATAAGGTAAAAGACGTTAAACGGTTATCGCTAGTTCAAGTAGATGATAAATGGATCATTGATAAAATCCTCAAAGACCCGTTTTAAATAATCGAACACCTCTTAACAAAAAAATATCTATTCTCTAAATACAAAAAAGCTCGAACATAATGTTCGAGCTTTTGTTTTTTCTAGGCACTCACTTTATATATTTCCCAAGCTAGGCCTTATTTAATAAAATCACTACTGTCCTAACACTTTACCTTCACGTCTAGGGTCTGCTCCACCTTGTAAGCCATTCTCAAGCACTTTAATACCATGTAAACCACTGTTCAAGTCACGTATAGCAACCTTGTGTCCCATAGCTTCTAAAGTAGGTGCTAAGGCTTCTATCGAAGTTCCTCTTTCAAGGGTTGTAGTATCATTACGATTAGTAACATTAGGTAAGTTAATCGCTTCTTGTAACGACAAGTCCCAATCTAAAACACCTACAATAGCTTTGGCTACGTAGTTGATAATTCTGCTACCACCTGGTGAACCAATAACTAATTTCAGATTGTTGTCTTGATCAAATACCATAGTTGGCGCCATTGAACTTCTTGGACGTTTAAAAGCTTCAACTCGGTTTGCTACCCATTTACCATCTTGCTTCGGTGATAATGAAAAGTCAGTTAATTGATTATTTAAAATAAAACCTTCAACCATAACCGCTGAGCCAAAAGCCATTTCTATACTTGTAGTCATCGATATTGAGTTACCTTCAGCATCAATAATTGAAACATGACTCGTATTCGGGCGTTCAATAGCATTATCTAACCCCATTGCTAGTGCACCTTTTGGTTCACCTGCTTTGGCTTTGCCCATATCTTTATCTAAACTAATTAACTTAGCTCGCTCAGCCAAATAGCTTGCATCAATTAATCCAGCAACAGGAATATCTGCAAAGGCAGGATCAGCAATATATTTTTCTCTGTCAGCAAACGCCAGCTTTGAACTTTGCGTAAATAAATGTAGAGCTTCAGTACTGTTAGGAGCTTGGCTAGCTAAATCAAAATGACTTAAAACACCTAACATTTGAATAATAGCAACACCACCAGAACTTGGCGGTGCCATACCACACACATTATAAATTTTATAAGCACCACATACCGCATCTATCTGATTCGGTTTGTAGCGACTTAAATCACTAAGCGCTAAACGCCCCGGAGCAATTTCAGAGTTTTGCACTTTATCGACAATCTTCTTTGCGATCCAACCGTCATAAAATACTGAAATACCTTCAGCTGAAATACTTTTGTATACAGCTGCTAGCTTAGGGTTCTTTAATAAGTCTCCTGCTTTTATAGCTTCTCCGTTAGGGTAAAAGTAATTATGTATTTCTGGTAATTTCAACACACCAGGGTTGTAAGCTAAATCAATCAACTTAGCTAAGCGTGGTGAAACAATAAAACCATCTTCTGCTAGTTTAATCGCATCATCAAACAACTCGCTCCAAGCTAATTTCCCGTATTGCTGATGAGCTTTATATAAAGCAGCTAAAACACCTGGTGTACCAACAGAGCGTCCACCTACTACGGCTTTTATCCATGGAACAGCTTCACCATTTTCATCTAAAAACAAATCAGATGTAGCAGACTCAGGCGCGGTTTCTCTACCATCAAAAGTCGTTAAGTTTTTATTCGCTTTATCCCAATGTAAAATAAATGCCCCACCACCAATACCTGACGATTGAGGCTCAACTAGCGTTAATACTAATTGCACGGCAATAGCCGCATCAACAGCACTACCACCTTTAGCTAATACATTATATCCCGCTCGGCTTGCGTAAGGATTTGCCGCAGACACCATAAACTTTTTAGTAAAAACATCATTATTTTCAATTAACCCTGTTGCAGCTTCAGGCTCACGATCTTCCCTAACTAACTTTGTTGCTGCACTCTGAGTTACCTGTGTTGCAGAACTTTTTGATGTGTTTTGTGCTGGATCACTATGGCTACCACATGACGAGATCATGAAAAGTGCACTAAAGATAAGTGATTGTTTGAATGGTGAAATCATAACTTTCCTTATTAACGAACTACTTAATTAATGAGCTAGTTGCTTGGCTTAAACGACAATTGAAAATCATTAAACTGACTAAAACTATTGAGCAATGGTTGGTATTTTTTTGCATTATTCTCTAATAAGAGCAATGCGTAAGTACAAGCTTCTAAAGAAGATAAAGCCTGGTCTTTTTGAGTTTTTCTAATACGGTAATCACCTTGAATATGATCAGGTAATTTAAAATGAGGAATAGCATGCAAAGCCTCATTAACCATGTACATTTTGTAAGACTTTTTCCACGTACCATCGATCAAAATAAGACACTTTGGTAAGCGTGTTTTGCAACCTACAGAGTCTTGTTCTTTAACCTCATCTGCATCAAGCGTATTTGAGTTTGAAACCGCAAGATCTGATATGAAAGTCTCAGGTGAAGCAATAACTTCAGCGTTTTCACTTGGATACAAAAGTACTATATCATTTTCATAACGAGATAAAAGATCGACAAAGGCTTCGTTGCCCGAAAAATTTTCACCTATAATAATGTCACAATTTGTTAATGAATTAGCCAACAAAGTTACGGTACCTTTGGTTTGGCTTACTTCAGTTGGATGCTGAAGCACAACAACATGGATCTCATTATTAATTTCGGTAAATAAATGACAAATACAACCTACTTTTGCCCTTAAACATACACTACAACATTCTCGTTTCATCGTATTAGTACTTTAATTCCACATATCACCTATTCATCGCACAGGTGTATTTCACATATAATAGGTATACTATCAAAATAATTTCCTATTACCGTATTCATTCACACAAAAGAATACTAAAAATTAAGTTTAAATATTTATATGCTCACAATTAAATCACTTCCGATAAAAAAGCATCAAATCGCCCTGCCTTTGCTTGTTATCGTTTTATCGACCCTAGCTTTTTTCTTTAACTCAGACATATTACCTTTTCATCGAGAGTTATTTATCCAAGGTGAATTTTGGCGAGGTTTTACTGGGCATTTTCTACATACTAATTTTAATCACTACGCGCTAAATATAAGTGCGGTTGTTTTACTGTGGGCGTTACATGGGCAATATTATAATTTCCTCAATTACTCAGTAGTTTTTATAGTTTCAGCGATCACCACTAGTTTTGGTATTTACGTATTCTCACCTGAAATTATGCAATATGTTGGCTTGTCAGGCGTTTTACATGGCATATTTATATGGGGAGCGATAAAGGACATTGAACATCACGATAAAACCGGTTTTATCCTACTTATCGCGGTTGTTGGTAAAGTAACACACGAGCAAGTCAATGGCGCCAGCGAAAGTGTTGCATCACTCATTTCAGCCAATGTAGCGATAGATGCGCATTTATGGGGAATGTTTGGTGGTGCGCTAATTGGGATAGTTAGCTTAGTTCGTTATTATAAATCAGGAAAAGTATAACTCGGTTCATGCTTCTACAGCTTCATCTCTTTAAAAACCTGCACTTTTCAAAACTCATATAAAAAGCAGCCATTACAGCTGCTTTGTTTCAATCTTCTTTGTTTTATTTAACGCTAAGTCAAACTTAGTTCAAGTTCAGCTTAAAGTGTTGTCTCAAACAATTTAAAGATCCTACGATACTCATTTAACCAAGAACTAGGTTGTATAAAACCATGTGGCTCTACAGGATATATCGCTGTTTCAAAATCTTGTTTCTCTAACTCAATTAAACGTTGAACTAAACGCACGGTATCTTGAAAAAACACGTTATCGTCAATCATAGGAGCATTAATCAACAATGGCTTTTGTAACCCTTCAGCAAAATAAATCGGTGAACTACGCTCGTAAGCAATAGGATCATCAAAAGGTGTATTCAAAATATTAGAAGTATAACCATGATTATAATAAGCCCAGTCAGACACTAAACGTAAAGCCGAACCCGACTGAAATAAATCAGGCTGGGTAAACATCGACATTAAGGTTAAAAACCCGCCGTAAGAACCACCATAAGTACCTACACGGTTGCGATCTACATTAGCATTTTCTACTAACCAGTTAACGCCATCGCGCATATCTTCAACTTCTGGCTTACCCATGTGTCTATAAATCGCAGTTCGCCAATCGCGTCCGTAACCTGCTGAAGCTCTGTAGTCCATATCAATCACAACATAACCTTTTTGAACCAGCATGCTATGGAACATATATTCTCTAAAATAACCAGACCAACCTAAATGAGAGTTTTGTAAGTAACCGGCTCCATGAGTAAACATAACCGCTTTATTTTTACTTGTAGACGAATCATAACCTTCAGGTAAATACACTTTAGAATAAATTGGCGCCGCTTGATGACTAGATTCAATCGCCACAACACTAGGCATAGACCAAGGCATAGCTAAAAACTTTTCTGAAACAGTATAGGTTAAGCGTGTTGCTTCAGGTGTAGCATCTACTGTTTCAACATAAAGCTCAGGAGGCATATTAATGGTTGAATGAGAAATAAGTAACTTAGTGTTATCAGGGCTTAACTGATAATAGTTATCGCCGCCTAAATTTGTTAACTGAGTAATGTCAGCTGAATCTAAAGCCAATTCATAAATTTCATATATGCCCGGATGTTTGATATTCGCACGGAAAAATAATGATTGTTCATCACTAGCCAAAGTCACATCATTCACTTCAAACTTACCAGAAGTAAACTGCTTAGCTTTGCCATTTAAAGGCTTAACATAAACATGCGAGTAACCCGACTCTTCTGATAAATAATATAAAGCATCGTTACTTTGTGCCGTATCAGCAGCTCCTTTATTTAACCAACCAAATTCATTAAACGACCAGTTGATCCAAGCGTTATCGTGTAATCTATGTTGCGAAACAAGTTTCTTAGCTTCAAAGTCGATTGTTGCTAACCATCTGTCTTTGTTATCCCATGCTTCAAATAAAACTGCGACATTGTCTCCGCTTTTATTCCACTGAATAGGATTATTCGCTTCCATCACATGAATATATCGTGCTGACTTCTCACTTTTGTAGGTATGCCCTTGTGCTTTGTAGTTTTCTTTACGCACACTCGCTAATACATCTTCATCAAATCCTGGTAGCGCATCAAAAGCTAAATACTCTTTAGTACCATCGGTAATATCAAGCACATACATATATTCATGATATTGACTGTTAGCTGAAACTCGACTGCGTGCAGGTATAATTGAAATATTGCCTGAGTCAGAAACATAGTTTGGCATTACATCGCTGTCTTTACCCTTACCATAAATGCTGCTGTCTTTATCTGTAACACTCACCAAAATTTTAGTGCCTGATGGCGATAAACTCGCATGCACCACTTTTAAATCTTTATTAAAATAAAAGTTAGTTTGCGTAATAGATTTATTATTTACCCGAAAATTACGCTTTTGGTCTTTTTCTAACTGAGCATTTTTAGCCTGCAAAGCCACATATTGGATCAGCTTATTTTGTTCTTTCGCTAAATAGTCATCTTCTAAAGTGGTTTGACTACTGTCTTCGTTCATCACAATGTTAGCGAGTTCTTTAATTTGTTTATTTTTACTATCAAAACGATAAAAAACATTACCCACTCTATAGGCAACATCACCATTAGTTAAAAACATAGCATCGCTTTCAACAGCCGACGTATAAGTTAACTGGTGTACATTTCCTGTCGCTAAAGTTTTAACAAATACATTACCCTCAAAGGTATACACTTCTTGAGTTTTAGCGCTATTAAGCACAGCATTTTGATCTAATACTTTATGTATATCAGCTAAATCTACTTTTTCAGCCCCTTTGTTTGCAGCTGAAATAGGTTGAACAAATAAGTCGCGTAAATTATTACCTTCGCGCTTTTGCTTATAAAACAAGGTATCGCTGTTATCGCCCCAATACCAAGACTCAGCCTGACGACCAAACCAATCAGGATCCGACATAATTTGCTCTAACGTTATCTCTATCTCTTTGCTGTTCTGATCATTAACAGAAACACTGTCAGCATTAAGGTTAGAGTTTACGTTCGCGCTATTTGCAACTGATGAATTAATTTGTGCTGCATTCGCAATAACGCTTTTATTGTTTGTTTCTGAAGTATTGTTCGTTTCAAGTAAAGTAGACGTATTAGCACACGACATTGAAACAGCACTTAATGCCACAGTTAGTAATCTAAATTTCATTCTTTTTCCATAATTTATTGTGTGATGTTTAAATGGCTTAGATTTAAGCGCTCGATTGTTTTCACAATAGTGATAGTTTGCTGATCAAATTCAAGATTCACAGCATCACTCACATTCAGTTTTCCTAAATTTGTACGACTCAGCGTTTCAGGAATTAAATGCACACTGAAGCAATTTTTCTCTATGCCATCTAGCGTCATAGTTTCAACTTTTCCAACCGTTAAGCTTGCACCATTAACAGTAATAAAACCTTTATCAAAAATGTACTTCAACCAAGCGGCTGCACATTCAAAATATAAAGTAGTATTGGTAGGTGTTTCTTGTTTTTTTATCAAGGTAGATTTGTATTGAACGTGCCCACTAACAATATGACCACCAATTTCATCGCCAAATTTTAATGAACGCTCTACATTCACCCAAGAGCCAACAGATAAATCGCCCAAACTGGTAACGCGTAACGTTTCAGCTATTACATCAAACGCTATAACATAAGTATTATCAGTGTGTTCAGAGAATTCTACTACAGTTAAGCAAACACCATTAATAGCAATACTTGCACCTATTTCCAACTGAGAAACAAGTGAAGGCGTTACCGAAATCACTAATCGACTCAACTGATTTTCAGTTTTTATAGAAATAACTTCAGCTTGAGATTGCACAATACCTGTAAACATATATGATCCATGAAATTTATTATGATTCGCATAATATCAAACTCTACTTAAAGAGATAAGGTTCAAGACATAAGTACTCACAATTTAATACTTTTTCCTGATTACTTTCTGCGAATTAACTTTTAAAATAAGCCCCTTAAAAGGCACTTAATCAACTAAGATTAAATAGAAATAACAACCTCAACAGCATAAGCATCGAGACATAAACACTAAATGAATGTGAACAAATTTGTACTAAGCACTAAAAGCTTAATGAAACTAGCCTACCCAATTTTAATTGCCCAGCTAGTGCAAACCTTAATGGGTTTTGCTGATACGGTAATGGCAGGTAGAGTAAGCCCTACAGATTTAGCCGCTGTAGCCATAGCAAGTAGTGTTTGGTTACCTTTAGTATTAACCGTATTTGGGTTAATTATGGCACTCGCCAGCATAGTGTCGCAGTACGCAGGTGCAAATAAATTTGAAGACGCGGTTAAAGCCACCCATCAAACCGGTTGGATTGCCGCTATTTTAGGTCTGTTATTTATTGGCTTATTCTTTATTGTTGCGCCAATAGCAGAAAACAGCATTGATTTAGAGCCTACATTCAAAACCTTAATATTTGATTACCTTAGTTACATCATTTGGGGAGCGCCAGGTTACTTCTTATACCTGGTATTACGTAACTTCTCTGAAGGTTTGTCTCATACCAAACCTACTATGATCATTAGCTTAATAGGCCTGCTAATAAATATTCCAGCTAACTACATCTTCATTTACGGTGAATTTGGTGTTCCCGCTTATGGCGGTGCAGGTTGTGGTATAGCTACAGCACTAGTGTACTGGTTAATGTTTGTATGCACTTTGGTGTACACTTATTTTGCCAAAGCTTTTGCTCATACCCCTTTATTCGCTAAATTTTATGCACCTAGCTGGTCACAAATAAAAACCATATTAGCGATTGGCGTTCCTATTTCACTGTCGTTATTATTTGAAGTGAGCTTATTTGCTGTAGTAGCGATAATTTTAGCGCCCTTTGGGCCCACCGTTGTATCAAGCCATCAAATAGCGCTTAACTTCTCTAGTATCGTATTTATGGTGCCTTTATCTTTAGGTATGGCTGTAACCATTAAAGTTGGCTTTGCAGTGGGTAAACAAAGCTTTGCAGAAGCCAAAGAACTTTGTAAGTACTCTATTATATTAGGTTTAATTATTGCTATATTTACAGCAGGTTTAACTCTTATATTTCGTACCCAAGTGTCACAAATTTACACCAACAATTTAGAAGTGATCACCCTAGCATCAAGCTTAATGTTTTTAGCTGCCCTATTTCAGTTCTCAGACGCCATACAAGTTATTTCAGCTGGCGCCTTAAGAGGATACAAAGACACGCAAGCCATTTTATACATCACCTTCTTTTCATATTGGATAGTAGGATTAAGTGCAGGCCTAATATTAGGCTTAACAGATTGGATAATTCCAAGCATGGGCGCTGGTGGTTTTTGGGTAGGCTTTATCACAGGTTTAACGTTAGCGGCTATATTACTTGGCTGGCGCTTAAAAATAGTACAAAACCGTATAGAGTTAGCGCAAGTTGCTGCTTAAATAATCATTAAACTCTATATTTTAATGTGAAACCAACAAACTGCTTGCAACTAACAAAACACATAGCTAACATATCGCCTCGTTCGAACATGCTATTTAATTTATATCATTAGCTGTTTAAAAAAAAGCTCGCTTAGCTCAGTTGGTTAGAGTACTTGCATGACATGCAAGGTGTCACTGGTTCGAGTCCAGTAGCGAGCACCAAATTAGGGTTCATTAAGAGCCGTTAAAGACCCGCAATACCATATAAAACATGGCTTGCGGGTTTTTTTATGTCCTAAGCTATTTCATTATGTTCTTTGTAATCCACGCTTTTTAGTAGTACCGTAAGTAGTACCAGTTCAAATTACAACCAAGCGGTACTACTAAAATGGCTAGAAGCGTTACTCCTCTTACAAACACCGAAGTAAAACAAGCAAAACCTAAAGATAAGCTTTATAAGCTCGCTGATGGTGGTGGCTTACAATTAAGAGTGAAAACAACAGGAGCTAAATCTTGGTTGTTTGACTATTTTAAGCCTATTACTAAAAAAAGAAGCTCAATGGGCTTTGGCACATATCCCGAAGTTTCATTAGCTGAAGCGAGGAAAAAACGAGTAGTCGCAAGGGAGCTATTAGCCAAAGACATTGACCCCAAAGAATTCAAAGACGATAAACACCGCGAACAACTACTTTCCGCCAGCAATACATTTAAAAGTGTAGCTACCGACTGGTTTGCTATTAAGAAAACGACTATTGCAGAAAATACCGCTAAAAGTTTATGGCGTAAGTTTGAAAACCACGTTTTCCCCAAGTTAGGCCACCGCCCTATTGATAAAATATTAGCGCCAGAAGCTATTGAAGCATTAAAGCCCTTAGCCGCTAAAGGTAATTTAGAAACAACAGGTAAAATAATTGGTCACTTAAACAATGTAATGAATCATGCAGTTAATACAGGCATTTTGCACCATAATCCTTTGTCTGGTATTCGTAGCGCATTTCAAACAGCCAAAGCTACCAATATGGCAACTATTAGACCTAATGAGCTTGGTAAGCTAATGAATGATCTAAGTTACGCCAGCATAAAATTAGTCACAAGGTGTTTACTAGAATGGCAACTACATACCATGACTCGCCCTAGTGAAAGCGCGAAAGCACAATGGTCTGAAATTGATTTTGAAAATCAGCTTTGGACGATCCCAGCCGAGCGGATGAAAATGAGACTTGAACATAAAGTCCCTTTAACGCCACAAACCATTGAAATATTAACGCGATTAAAGCCACTAAGTGGTGACAGAAAGTACCTATTCCCTTCTTACATTGATCACAATAAACACTGTAATGTTGAATCAGCAAATAAAGCATTAAGTCGTATGGGTTACAAAAACAAGTTAGTGGCTCATGGTTTACGCGCTTTAGCCAGTACAACACTAAATGAACAAGGGCATGATCCAGATGTTATTGAAGCTGCCCTTGCACATGTAGATAAAAATGAAGTAAGACGCGCTTATAATCGCGCTGAATACCTAGAACGTAGACGTGTGTTAATGTGCTGGTGGTCACAACATATTGAAACAGCAGCAAGTGGAAAAACTAGTATTGAAGATAACCTTAAGCATTTAAAAGTAGTTTAAATTATAAATGCTTCAAATGCTGTATTCTGCCCACATTGGGCAGTCTACATCATGCCGCCCAACATAGCATAACCACTTGATAAGTAAATAAATATATAAAAGGCAATTAAAAGATACCCCTACTTATACCCCGTTATTTATAATGACACTAAATTAGGCAATCATATATTAGTTATGTTTTCACATGTGTGAAATAAGTAGGAAAATTAGCTAATTCTTTCTGCACTAACTCAGCATTTTCAATTAACACATTATTTTGAAAGCTGTCTATATTAACCTCTGCTGAAATGAAGGTTTTTGCAAGCTGTTTACAAATTTCTCTATCCACATAACCTTTTGAATACAGCCATAATTCAAAATTACCGGATAAACCAAGCTTTAAACTATTTTGCAAATGTTTAAACTTTTCTTCTAAATCTTCATTGTCATATTTTCCGCTACATAGGTCAGCTAATGCGCCTACTATCAACATTGCATCATAGCCTAACGTGTTATCAGTATATTTAACAACTTGATCCATAGTGACTTTTCTAGATTGTCTTCCTGCTTGGTATTTAACCTTTTTCTTATCCATAAAGTTAAATATTTCACTATAACTAGCCCCTGATATCCATAAACACGACGATTCTAAAACCACCTCCAAAGGGCTTAATTTTTCAAACAGTTCGTTTTTGCACACATCTAGCAGCAGTGGCCAAATGCATTTAAATAGTTGAAATATATCTTCTTGAGTACACAAATGTTCATAGTTTTCTTCTAACCATTCTTCAATAAATATTAAGTCTTCTATCCCTAATAGTGCTTTACCGTAAAAAGATAATTTTTCTGGGGCAATTTGCATTACAGATTGATAAATTAATTCAAAAGCTTCAATGAGTAAGAGCTTCTCTTTGTCAGAGCACAAATGATGAGCCAATGTACCTTGAGCCAAATCTAAAAAGACAGTTTCATTATCATCGTCTGGTGCGTCTTTCAGAAAAGACATCATATAGCTTTCAAGAGCATTGATTGTCTTTTTTTTACTCTCTAACTCAAATGATAAATCCTTTAAATCTTGCTTTGTCATTTTATCTTCTATTGCAATTTTTATGCATAAATCTCTATACTCATTAGGGCTTTTGATAAACTCAATAGCTGCCAATTGTCTCATGCCAACTATAATTGGTTCAATCAACCCTTTTAAGCTACTTACACAGTCCTCTGAATTGGAAGGGTCTAATAGAGCTCTTACTTCTTGCCATCTTTTATCACCACCCCATGTAAGTCGTTCATCAAATAGCTTTGTATTGGCAAAAATAACGCTACCTTCAGTGTGATAGCCAGATCTCCCAGCCCTACCTATAAGATTATGAAAATCTCTTGTGGATATTTTATTTATACCCTGAGCTGTATTTGAAATGATTAAATACTTAATTGGAAGGTTTACACCTTGAGCTAATGTTGAAGTGCAAACAACAAGCGAAGCTTTATTATTCTCCATCGCCCATTCAGCTGAAACTCTAAGTCCATTTGGAATATTAGATCCATGAGGTAAAATACCTAAATCTATAGCTTCAGGGAATATACTTTTATCTGCAAAATGCTTTCTGCTTAAACTTGCAATTTTTGATAATTCTTGTTGATCACTTTTAGATAAAGGGGGTGGTATTTCTAATCCTCTTGAATAATAATCTACAAGAGTTTTACAAATGGATGTGATTATTGTTTTCGTTCCACAAAATATAGCAGTTGGTGATTGTTGAGCCAATTTAATACCTAAATACGCAGATATAGCCGAGTTATCTCCTGTTTTTGGAAATATTCGATCAACGCTTTCTGTACCGCGAGTTCCTAAATTTACTTGTTCTATTATTCTAGGAACAAAAAACTCCCTTTCTCTTACAAAATCTTTATCTATGTATTGTAACTTACCTGTTGAACTGGCAAATGCTGTTGATCTAATTGTAGGCAAACAATGAGTACCTTTAACCTCTGTTCCATTCTCCCCATACAACCAATCACCGATAGTTTCAGCGTTAGACATAACAGCCGAAATAAGGATTAGTTGGGAATCAACAGGAATATTAGCCTTTAAGGATGCCAGTAATAATTCATATGTAATACCTCTAGAGCCAGAATCAAACTGATGACCTTCATCAAAAATCAACAAACCTATATTAGAAGCCAATTCTGGTTCATGGCGTAGTAAATAAACTAATTTCTCTGGTGTTGAAACAATGACTGAATCACTTACATCTTCATCGTCCTCTATATTCAGCAGGTCGTTAATCATTGCTAAATCATTGGGATTTAGTTGTGGAACATCTTGCAGTTCATTAACTTTAATATTTTCATTTGAAAATGATTTTTTAAATGAGTCAGCGATTTCCCTACACAAAGCTCTAAATGGGGCGACAACAACAGCTAAATTTGTTCTTTTTGATAAAAAAGAACTACGTATCATTAACTCTGTTGATTTAGTTTTACCTGCACTGGTAGGCATCTGAACTACAGCTGATCTCCCTTCAAAGATCCCCTTTTCACCTAATAGACGTTGCGCTGGCCAAAATTCCTTCATGAAATTATTTTTTGCTAGTGCAGCCTTCCAAATATCCACTGATAAACCTGTATATTTTGGCAGACAAATTAAAGATGAATATTGTAATTTTCTTTTAGCTACAGCGGACAAGATATCAACAATCAGCAATTCACGAGCATTACCCCCTTCGTATACAGCCTTCCTTAATTTTTTTATTGAATGATAAAATTCGGCAAATGGCACTACTTGTCTAAAGCAATTAATTATACTAGATGTGAAATATTCTAACTCGTCTTTAAAGGAGCCATCTTCATAAACATACCACTCATGCTCTAAGTCTCCTTTTAGCAGCCAGATCAACACGCCTTCAATATAGGAAGGAGTGAGTTCATCAATATTATAATTTACATACTTGATTAAAACTAAAGAACTACCGGGCATATCAGCTAAGTAATACGAGGCTGAACCTAACAAATTTAGATAATCAGATAATGAACTTTCTAATCTTGAGTTTTTCAAAGAATCAAAATATTGGCTTACATCTATCAATTGACTTTTTAAGGCTAGATATTCTTCATTATTTTCATCTTGCGCTGAATCAGAAGCCTCTATAGCTGATAAATCGCCTAGTATACCAATAGTTAATAGCAGTAATTTTTGAGGTTCAATAGTTAACTTAATATGGTGTTCTTCCTCTACACCAAATTCATACATTTTTGCTTTAGATTTGGTAATAGACAGATATATTTTTGAGCTACGTTCAAGCTTCATCAGCAGCCCTCTGATATAAGAAATGAACTAAATCCATTAAAGCATCTCCCTTTATAACCAATAAACTCAAAGAAGAGTTATTAACATGTCCTGTAGTATCCGTTTTATTCAACTCAACGTCCGAGTACATTGTATTAGTTAAAACAGATGCTGCCCCGTATTTTTCTTTGTATGGGCGATCTCCAATATTTTGAAAACGCTGAACTTTAGGAACATCTTGTTGAAGTCCCTTTAATTTTAATCGTTGTTTTATTGCATTAAGAGATTCTGCAATTCTAAAGCGATCTTTATTTGAATCATTAACTGCTATTTGTAATCGGTTGGAAGGTTTTTTTCCAGTTAATGACCCTTTCACTTCATAAATCATTAATTCATCATTATTAGGTTTACCATCATTAGAAAACTTAAAACCAATTACATCAGAACCATTTTCAGATAAGTTTGGGTTCACTTTAAATTCATAGCGAGTCCTTGGAACCCAGTAATTTAAATTAAACTCGAGAAAGTCTGATACAAGTATCTCTGTGAAATCTCCTGACCTAGTAGCTGGGCCTGTTTTCTCATGGGGTGCAGTAACATTTTGAACGGGGAGTTTTGTTTTTAGTAAGTACTCTGTTCTAGACAGTCCAGTACCATCTCTTAAGTCATCAATTTCATTATCATCACAATAATGGTTTCTGAAATGTTTTGCCCAAGCAGACAAAGTAGCTTCGTCTGTCATATCTGGATTGAAAGTATAAATAGGAGCTGTTTTACCACAAGCTGTAGTGATTATTTGACCTGTATCTTCTAACCATTTCAGGTGTTGATTTGTCCATGGCATACTACTCTTTCCTTAATAAGGTTCTTCAATATAGTCATATGCTTTAATGAAAAATTCTTTGTATTTACCAAACTAAAAATTGACTAATGTATTTATCAATTCTTTTGATATCTCATATTGTATCTAAATTAATCCATCGCCTGAACTGAATTAGCTAAACGTTTCTCGTGGCCTAATGGTGTTGTATAAAATCTCTGTTCGATACCATATAGCAGGTACTTTAGTTCATCATCAGTTGTTACTTCAAACTTACTGTTACCCTTATCAAACTTAAGTTTTTTCTCACAGTAGCTATGAATATAAGAACACATTTGGTCTCTATCTTCAGATGGCATAGCTGCAAGTGTATCCATAGCTAATGCAACTCTTTTTCGATTTGGCTTTGATACTTTATCTATACTAAAATCACCTGATAGCTCAATAAAATCTTCGTCAAGAAAGGTTTTAACCTCTTCATTAGTAGCTTCTTTATATAGAACATCAATACCTTTAAAAATGCTAGAGATGGTTGCTAAACTCTTAAAGACTAACTTATCGGTGTTTTTAAAGTAAACTGCATCCGGAAATGTATTTACAACAAGTCGCGTACCAATATTTTCTAAGGTAGCAGCTTCACCAAATGCAATCATCTTCTTACTAACGAACAGAGAAGGAGTGATTTTCTGAAAATAGAAATCATTACCTTGGATAGCATAAAGTTGAGTTATACCTTTAAACTTCGCTTTAGGTAAATCATCGTAGTCTTTAGAGTCAAAATCTTTTTTTAGTATTTCAATACAATATGATTTTTCACTAAAACCTTCTATTTTGAACCAAGAATCCTCATCCAAGTTATGGTCTGGTACATACTCAACACAAGCATCATCCGTGATAACTAACTCATCAAAAAGTGTTTGATCAGATAACAATTTAAATATTGTCTTTTTGCTATGTCCTTTAACTTTGGTCAGTACTTGATCCATAAACTATCCTCGCTCTATAAATGTATAATTATTAATTCTATATGCTCTATCAATCACGATATCAGAAGGTGTTTTATAGCGTTCTCGGCTTATCAGAAAGATTGTTGCTCCACTTTTCGTTTTGATGTTATAAAACTCAAAACCAAATAACAGAAACAGTGGGTTAAAGTAGAGTGCTTGCGATAGGAAAGTCCAACCGTATAACCTTTTTGTACAGCAAAAATTATCAGCAACAATGACGTTGCTGTTATAGTTAACAATAATCGGTATGCAAAGTTTGTCATATAAAACTACACCTTATAAGAGCCTGAGCTTTACAAGTTAATGTTTGGCTTCACTAGATGATAGATCCAACGACTCCAGCAATAACGAGGGTTGATTCAAAAGTTCAGGCTTACTTTCAAGAAGTAAAACTTGTTCAGTTGATAACACATGAGTTATGGCTTGAGATTGACCGTTGACATTAGTTTTTATAAGAACTAATGAACCTATCCTCATTGCAGCATGATCAATATCCTTAAGTGCTACAAATAATGCAGCAGCAGCTTCCGCATTATTTTTGTTCACTTCCGATTGGACTTTGTCAATTGACGCCAGCTCTAAAGCTTTTTTTCCTTTTACATAAAGTTCATTTGCTTCTTCACTACTACTGATTCGTTTTATCGCTTCTATTCCCTTTTTAATCCAAGAACCTTTCTCCAGCTTACCTTTATTGTCAATAGTAAAACCTAGACTCTGAGTAAATTTTTCAAAATGCTCAAAGACTTTCTCAGCTTCCTCTAAGTTATTAGTGCTTAAGAATAAGTGTGAATTTGCTTTAGCTAATTCGTCAAATATATCTTCTCTGATAATATTTTCGAAATCATCGCAGAGCTTTTCTACTAGATCATCCATCTCTTTAAAGAAATAATCGCCAACTTTTGAACGGAATAATGCTCGATAACGACGATATAATTTAGCAAACTCACTAGATATCTCATCCTCTGTACTATTCGATTTGATCTTGACAATTAATCTCTTGCCTTCGTCGGATTTTTTTATAAATTCGAAAAACTTGCATATTTTATTTTCGAATTCTTGAATAAGAAATCCAGTTTTTTCCTCTTGCTTATTACGTGCTGCAATAATTGAAAGTATATCGTATTGTCCACTTTCACCTGGAATTGTTCCGGTTGCAACTTCAGTCAGTTTCTTTTTCTTTTTCTTAGTTTCCTCTGCAACGACTTCTACTATTCCAATTTTGTTGTCAAAATAAACTGCAATCGAATCTTTAATGTCTTCACTTCGATGCAACATGTTATAGAGCGTGTTGAATTTTCGCCAAAAAAATAAAAAACTAGAATCACTGTATTTAGCGTCAAGTGCAATCACAAACTCGATGCGATTAAGGATTGTAAAGTACTGTCCAGCTTTAGCTTTGGTATCAGCAGTTCGTTTTGGATTGGCCTCAATATACTTCTTCAGGCTACTTTCAAAATCAAGGTAAGACTCAGGCAGGTATTGTTTAATGGGATCTTTATAAATCGACATGAAGGCATTGAAAAATTTATCGTAGGTATCTGATTTATTTAGCTCAATCAGGAGAATATCTAAAACCTTTTTATCTCCAAAAGGATCAAAGTCACTAACCACAACATCAGAAAAATGCTCGAAAGCATCTTTTATATTTTGTACATTTACATTGTTGTATGAGAAATCAACAATTTTACAGTCATTTTTATGTTTGGCAGTTCTGTTAACACGTGAAATTGTTTGTATCGCACTTATGCCACGAATTTCTTTATCCAGAAATAAAGTATGCAATTTCTTTTCGTCAAAACCAGTTTGAAGTTTATCTACAACAATTATTAAGCCATTTTTCTTCAAGGCAAAATTTTCTAGTACTTTCTCTTCAGACAAGCCGCCATTAAGCCCTTTAGCACTTTGCTCATCTTGATTACTAGAATAAACAATATGAATAGGCGCTTCAGCATACTTCTCGTATTTGGGCAGCTTTACCAACTCATTAAAACATTTAGTTACCGATTCTTTGTAAGCTATAGCTGATTTAATGGAATATACGGCAAGCATTGCTTTACCCGTTCCTCGAATTTGGCGATAAACATCTTTTACCAATAGGTCCGCTACGTAATGAGCGTTTGCATTAATACGCTCACGTTCTTCGTAGATTTTTTTCTTGGGGATATCTTTGTAATCTTTTTCAGTAAATCCAGCTAGTTTGTTAGCTGGTAAATCAAATATCATTTTAGATGCGACAGGAATAATATTTTTTAGTGGGTTAAGAATAAAGCCATCTTCAATCGCTTCTTTCATGGTAAAACTATCAAACGGACGCCAAAGCTTTTCGCTTTCAGCGTAGCCACTAAATTCACCAAATCTTGCTAGCGTGTGGTCGTCTGGGGTAGCGGTAAAGCCGACAATCAAGTTTTTCTTGGTGGTTATAGCTGCATATTTACTACTATCAAATGGGCTTTGTAGCTCATCAAAAATGCTCACCATATCTTCATGTTGGTCGCCACTGTTAGAACGGTGAATTTCGTCTATTAGAAAAGCTATACGCATTTTAGCTAGTCTTTCTAACACCTCGGCTCCCATCATCTCTTTAACCGCACCGAATTTTTGTAAGTTCACGATTACTATGCGACTATCAGAGGCCAAAGCGTTTTGAAATGTTTTCTTATTGGTTGCCTCAACAACCAAGCGCTTATCAATGTTCATATTGAGCATTAATGAGTCAATCTGGCTGCGCAATTGCAAACGGTCCACAACTATCATGACTTTATCGTAAACATACTTCATATTGCCATTAGCATCAGGACGAAGTAGATCTTTTAATTGCAGCGCTGACCAGCCGATGATGTTCGATTTCCCAAAGCCTGCCGCATACTGCATTAGCAGTGAATATACATTTTTGTTATTTGAGTAAGCTCTACGCTTTAGTAACAGTTCAGTCCTTTTTGATTCACTAACACCAGACAATTGCTTCTCAAGTAGCTTTTCAAAGTAATCGGGTTCTTGTTCATGCTCTAAGAGTTCATCGATCTTAGCCATGATTTTATCAGTGCCAAACTTTTGCTTTGGTCTTGGGGAAATAAGAAAGCCCTGCTCATTCTTGACTTCCTTAACACCTTTTTTAACATATACATCACGTTCAATAAAATTGTAGTAGAGTATCTCTTTCTCAATCATGAACTTGCTGTACAAGGCATTAAATAGTTCTTTCAGCTTATCTTTTTTGTCAGCATCTGGCTTTATTAACGGATACAGCTTAAAAACACTTTGAGCCTTTTTTTCTACTTCTTCTCGATCAAATTTACCTTCACGACAAGTTGTTAGGATTTCGTCAAAATAATCAGAAATAGTCCGAATAACATAGGTTTCACCGATATCGGTGGTGGTAATATGAATAGCTTTTTCAAAAATCTTTAAGAAGTCTTTGCGCTGAGATAGCTTTTCATTCTCACTAAGCATGTTATTGCTATCAATATGTTGATGGTAAACTTTTACGGCTTCAAAATAGTCTTTAATAACTTTACCACGGCCATTTTTGTTGGCATTTTGGCTAGTATAGTTGTTTTTTAATTCACTGTATCCAAGGTAAATACCGTTAACAAAAAGCACAATGTCAGGCCGAAATGAGAATATTTTTTCGCCCTGAAATTTAAACTTATAAGACAACTCTTGTACGACTGAAAAGATGTTTTCATTAAACATCTCATTGCCATGAGTAATACTATCGCTAGGGTAAAATAGATGGAGCTTTACACCTTGCAGAGTTATGGATTTATTGACGTTAATAAACAGCGCCATATTTCGGCTGCTACCAATACGCTCCTGAATCAAGGCAATTAGCTCTTGTAATAATTTAGCCTTGTTACCTTTGTATTTCTTTAATAGCGATTCATATGCCTTTTCATTAAGGGCCGTTTGGCTTATAAAAGTTTCAAGATCCTCTTCTATGATCAATGAGTTAGTTACCGTATTCGCTTTAACCTCTTTATAGACGAGATCATTACAGAAGAAAGGTATTAAAAACTTATCTTGTAGGTGTAGTTCGTTCATTTTTATATATCCTTTTCATAAGTAAACGTTCTCTTCCCTGTCGTAACCTCATCAACGAAGGCTATAGAAAGCTCTTTCAAACAAGAGACTTGTTTCTTCATGTTTTTTATAACATTGTTGATCTCAGTTTCTTTTATATCTATATAGTGTGCTATTTTGATTTGCTCTTCTTCAGATGGTATAGGTATTTCAATGTTTTTTAACGACTCCCACTTTATAGCCATTCTTATATCCAATATTCCTTTTCCAAATGAGGACACGTAGTTTTGGAAGTGCTTTGTTTGAAATATTCTGTACAAATAATTACCGTTGCAGTTTTTATTTGCTCTTAAAACCAAGTAAACAGAGCTACATACTCCGTTATATTTTGATAATCCGAAACTCCCTATGCTGAAATTCATAGTATTGAGAACCAAGTCACCACAAGACACAACTTTGCATTTTTCGAGATTATCTGGCTTTTTATTTCCCAACTTACCTTTTTCGGCGTAAGGAATTACACCTATTTTTGCCACTAAAGACAGATAATTATTATTAATAGAGTTTTTATTTTTTACTGAAATATTATTAAGAACATTCCTGACAGGCAACATCTTCCATCCTTTGGGGATTTTTTCCAGCCAATTACTTTCTGTGTCAGTCATATTATTGTTGTTAAAATTGATTCCCTTTGTTACACAATCAAAAATCATGTTCAGCCGAAGGCTTTCATAAAGTTCTATTTTCCCTTCAAGGATATCAATTGTCTTATTGATATCCGTTAATTGCATTTCAATGTAATTGGCTATTTTCTGTTGAACATCTTTTGGCGGTAAACAAATTTTCCAATTTTTGACAGTAGCCTGAGAAATTTTGACCATTGAGTCGTTCAAGCCTCTCGCAGAAATAGTTTTTAAGTAGCTAAACGAATGACTGTTAATTAAGTAGGCGAAATAGGATGAGGAAACTTTATTTGGATTAAGCAGTAATGAGAAAATGAGATCCGGTACAATAAGTTTTGCATATGGCGTTTTACGAATAAAGCACGCCTCCCCTACAAGGTCGGGAGTGTTTGACCTTGTCATCAGTACTCGACCTTTTTCAGCTAGAAGGACATCACTAGATACTTCATCCGGGGGAATTTCTTTATTTTCCAATTCAAAAAACTGGTTATTTGATATCGCTGACAATTTAAGCACGCCATAGGAATTAGACATTGTTGGCCAAGGAGCAGCATTAGGGCTCCATCCTTGGTCTAGCCTTAACATAATTTCCTTTATTCTTTTTATGCTCCAGTTTGCAGGTATATCTGCTAACCAATTTAGATCAGAATTAATGTAGGTATTGCTCTTATCGATTATTTTCACAAGAAAAACTCATTTTCTAGTTCAATTAGTTTTTTATTTAATTTTATGAGTTCTGACTGAATATCCTTTGTACTCCTAAGCTTTGTCTTCCTATAAAACTCTTTTTTAAAGTTAATCTCAACGCCAACTGTATTTTCTAAATATTTGAATTGTCGTCCAACGTATTTATTCATATGCTTACTTATGATTTGCTGATTAATCGACTCATCTTTGTCAAAAGGAGTAATTTCATAGTCTTTCTCATAGTTTGGCGTTAACTCAATACTAATAGCTATACGCTCAGGTAATTTTTTTGTCTTTTTTTTATAAGTAGACTTAATGATTATTTTGCCACAACCTAAGTTCTCTTTTTTACCTGTTTTTAGGTCTTCTTTTATCAGAGTTTCCTGAGCATTGTCATACCAGTATGACAGCAATGGTGTCGATACTTTAAGTGGCTGCTCTTTGTAGTCTAATGCCGAAATGAACGGTTTGATATTTAGTTCAAAATAATCTAATAAGGAAGTATATCGATCTTCATCAAACGTCGTGATGCTGAACTCAGTTAACTCACGCTCACCATCTGTTAACAAAACAGGCGTTAATACCATTGAGGAAGCTTGTTTCTTTTCGCTTGTTTTCTTATCTTCCTTTAATGGAAGCTGAGATTCAAAACTTAATCCATTTACATCGACGTTAGTAAGCATAATGGTTTGCTTATTAAAATACAGGTGTTCTTTCTTAACAAGTTTAGATAAAGAGTTGTCTGTGTATGAGGTTAAACTATCCACTACGGTTTGGATTGCCGCCTTGGCCAATTCCTTTTTCTTCTCTCCTTTTTTCTTTTTTAGTGGTGTAGCGCTATTACTTGCATCTATTAGAAGAACTTTACCTTGTTTTATATGATCCTTTCGTTTGTTTAATACCCAGAGATAAGTATAAATATTGGTGTTGAAGAATTCTTCAGTTGGTAATTGGATTAATGCCTCAACAAGATCATTATCTAGCATCCATTTTCTAATGTTACTTTCAGAAGAACCCGCCTCTCCACTGAATAAGCTTGAACCATTGTGAACAACAACCCCAATACCATTTGAATCTAGTTTAGATATCAGATGTTGCATAAAAAGGAGTTGGCCATCAGATATAGATGGAAGGAATTTAAAGCGTTCGGTTTTGTCGTTTTGTATGTCTTTAGAGTAACCAGACCAACTAACACCATAAGGCGGGTTAGCAATAACCACATCAAATTCTTCGTTGTCGAATTTATCATCAACTAAGGTATTGCCGTGTTCTATTTTTGAGTCTGGCCGAAATCGGCTTTCAATTTTTGCCAGAGCATAAAGAGCGTCGTTCCAATCTTGGCCATAAGTTTGTGTGAGACGTTTAAATTTTTGGTTTATACGATCTTCAACACCAAACAACATGTTGCCACCACCACAGGTACAGTCGTATATTTTTAGGAGTTTGTCAGACTCTTCAATTTTTGAAGCCACTATTTCACTTATAAGCGCTATGACGTCATCGGGGGTATATTGCTCCCCAGCAGTTTCAGCAGAGATGTCTGCCCATTTGCGCTTAATATGCTCTTCGAGTGTTGTGATTTCTGAGTTGTTAAATGGTTTTAAATCAATTTCTGCCCACAACTTGGTGTAGCCAAGCAGTACTTTTTTGGCTTTTAGCTTGGTTATTACACCTCTGATATCTAGGAATTTCTCTCCGTCGCCGGCATCAACGCCTAATAAATCTTTTGTTTCACCATCAAATCCTTTGAGATAACCATCAAGGTCAGTTTCAAAAGATTTATCATTTTGACAAATTCCTTGAAGGGATAGATCTTTTTCGAAGATATATGAGTTATAACCTTGCCCTTTGTCTTTAATAAGGTCGTAGAGATCTTCCTTTTGAATTTGACCAAAAGCTTCTTCACCAACTTCAGTTTTGAGCTCTTCAAACATACGAATAAGTCGGCTTTCAATCATGACTAAAGCAAAAAATGGCATCATAAACGATGGCCATTCAGACTCTTTAATGCCGCTACCTCGGAGTAAGTCAGCAGTAGCCCATATTTTTGATTCGTATTGTAAAATGTTCATTCTATTCTCTTTTAAATTGGTTATTGAAATTTATATTTCAAAAAATTCTTCGTCGATTTTCTTTAGGTGCAGTATTTGTTCGTCTCGACTACCGATGTTGTATCGCAGCATGAGTTTGGCTAATTCTTTACCGTTGATAAGTACAATACGCATGCCTAAGTCTTTGGCGGTTTGTACTGCGGATGGTGTGAAGTCTGATGTCGTAATGAATATGCCTTTTTGTGCTTTTTTAAGACTTAAAGCACCGAAGAAGTCTCTTATATCACCTGAACCAATATTATTACCTTGAGCATAACGTTTAGCTTGTATGTATATTTGGTCTACGCCAAGCGGGTCTTGGTCTATTACGCCATCAATACCATTGTCACCCGTTTTTCCTAAAGCATGAGCTGCACCTTCACCAGTGCCGCCATACCCCATAGCAAGTAGCAATTCGATAAGTAAGTCTTCGAAGAAATCAGGAGTTACCTTACGTGTACGGTCGAGTATATCGGTGGCTAGTGCGTCATTAATTTTTTTATAAGCAGAACGAAGGACTTCATCAGGAGTAATATCATCTGTGCCTTCAATGGTTTCAATAACATTGTCGCTAGCTACATTTTTTTGATCTTTAAATGTAATAAACTCATCAAACTGCTTTAGATATTTGTTATCAATAACGACATTTTTATCTTTAAGTGCTTTTATACCCCGCTCGGTAATAATGAAGTGAGCTCGTCTAGTAACTTCCAGTAAACCTGCTTTTGTTAGATAAGTACGTGCCCAACCTACTCGATTATCGAGAATGCTTTGCTTGCCACTAGGTAGTGTTTCAGCTTTATCCTCTTCAGATAGGTTAAATACTTCAGCCAACTCATTAATAACATCACGAAGTTTAACTTCGTTATTATTTTCAGGTGAATTATTAGCTGTTTTTGCTATCTCAAGGAAGGGACGCATAAATTGTTGATAATTTGGGATCATTCCTTGTCCTTTTGTTCTTCTATCCATGTTTCTAAATCTTCACTTTTAAAACGCCAAGAACCGCCCACTTTGAAACCAGGCAACTTCTTCTCCGCAGCTAGGCGATAAGCAGTTTTTTCGGTGAGCTTTAGATACTTTGCTACCTCTTTCAAGGTCATGATATGTTCAGTCATTATTATTCTCTCAAAAGACCTATTGAGAGAATATGGGAAAATTAGGGAAAAAGCTACCATTTGAGTATCAATGCTCGTCTGTACTGAAAAAGGAAGTTTTAGTATTGCCAGTTTTTCTTCCAAAAAGCTCAATATTTAGCTTTTCGACTACTGCGTACTAGTTAGAAAGAGCCTTGTAAACCGTTGTCCGTGAACAATTGAGCTTTTTAGCTATTTGAGATTTATTAATACCTGTATTCGCAAGTGCACAGATACTTTCATTTAATTCAATATTGACAGGTTTACCTTTATATTTCCCTTTCTGCTTGGCTATCGCTATACCTTCACGTTGACGTTCAAGCATCATAGAACGCTCAAATTGATAGATACCACCTAACATTGTCAGCATTAGTTGCTGCATTGGATTATCTTCGCCAGTGAACGTTAGTGATTCTTTGTGAAATATAAGCTTTACACCTTTATCAGTTAACTCTTTAACAAGTGTAAGAAGATTTTCAGTATTACGAGCCATTCGGCTGATATCATGCACATGAACCGTATCGTCCTTTCTTACAAATTTTATAAGTTCCTTCAGAGCAGGTCGGTTTGTATCTTTACCACTACACTTATCAGTGAACGTTTCATCTAGTGGGATTTCATTTAATTGTCGTTCGGTGTTTTGTTCTATTGTCGAAACACGAATATACCCGATTTGTTTACCACTCATATTTATTCCTTGAAAAGTGTTCACTTTAAGTTTTAGGTGTCATAACAATATACGTACACTTAATCTAAAGCAACTTAAAATGAACACAATAGCAATTAATGATGAACGTACACTTTGACTATGCCTAAAATGTACATTAAATATCTTATTGAAAAACTGGCATCAATATCCGACTGTTTATTGATACCAGATAATCAAGTCATTGAGATGGGCTTTATTTGTTATCCATCATTTCTTGAAATGCCATAAATTGCTTAAACTTCTCTTCCATATCTAAAGAAATACTTTCAGCTGGCTTAGTTAATTTACGCAATAGTTCAGCTTGTTTGTAATCTGGTACATCCCCATAACTATAAAAGCTAGTCAGCACGCTTTCATGACCTAAGTTTTGACTCCATGCTTTAAATTCTTCAGGCGTTCGGCAAAGGCTTTCACCTAGCCTTACCAAAGTATTACGGAAGCTGTGGGGGTTAAAATAAGGTAAATCAGCAGATTCAAAGGCTTGTTTAAAGACCTTGCGAATTGGGTTTGCATTACTCCAATGTTCTTTAAGTAAACCAACGGCTTCAAATTGTTGATTTTTGTTGTGTGCCAATTTAGTTTTTGGAAATAATGGATCACTTTGCTTAAACCCAAGCTCTTTATTCAAATACTCAATCCATTTAATCAAAATCTTTGATGGCAATTCATCCACAGGAAAAAAGTAAGTAGTAAAGGTTTTACTAAACTTTGTATTTACCTCCCTTGCATCCTGATAAAAGCTTTGTTCATCCATATCAATATGCTTAATCTTAGCTGAAGCAACAGCACTGTCTCTTGCGCCTGTTAATATAATAAAGGCAATTAAAGCTCTGTCACGCATTTCAATCTCAGTAGAGTAAGGCATAGCTTCCAAGGTTTTCATTATTTGCTCAATTGTCGCCACATTTCTCTTACGCTTGGCATTAGCAATGCGAGTATCTTTTTCAGACAAATTGAAATATTCAATATCGCTGTAGTTTATTTTTGCTCGATAGCCTTTTTGTGTGACAAGATATTGGAAAAACATTTTTAAGTGTCGAGTGGCTGTTAGCATCGTTGCTTTACTTAACTTTTCCCCTGTCACAAGTGATTTTTGAGTAAGAAGGTGCTTCTTAAATCCAATAGCATGCTTTGCCTTAAACTTATTGAAATCAAGATAGCCCGAATAGTTTTCAAAGCGATTAATTGACTTTAATGCACCATCAATTGTTGAATGATCTTGGCGTTTTGCATCTCTCAAATACTTGATGTATTCATGCAAAATTCTGACATTATTTGTGCTACTTTTATTCATCATTAAATACCTTATTTAAAGGACAATTTAAGAGAGCTTTTCCTCTCAGGTTTAAGTGTTTTTCAGCTATCGGGAATTTCCCTCCTAGTTCAAGCCAAATTTGATTTACATCACGCCAAGAAACATACTTATTTGCTTTGCATCCACACACTTCACAACCCCCTGTCATTTGAGCCATTCCAGCAGGCTTAGCTATGAATTGAAGTGATTCAATATTCGGGTTATTAGGTTGTCTGCATTTGAAACAATACATTTCATGTACTTCACATTGATGCATGTAAGTTTTTCGTTTCTGTTTTAAATAAATTTTTAAGTCAATACCACGAATTAAGAGTGGACGTTTTTCATCGAAAACAGGTAATCCAACACGAATCCAATTACGCACAGTTTTGGGATGAACACCCAATGTTTCACTAACATCAATAACGGTATAACTACGGTGGATTTTGATACGGTTAGGGTTATTACGACTACTCATGGCTAGCCGCCTTAGATGCTGAGATACGCTCATCAAGCCATTGTTCAATATCACTTTCAAGCCAACCAATAGCACGTTCCCCTAAAGAAATACTCTTGGGGAAATCGTTTTTAGTCATGCGTAAGTAAATACTGCTGCGTGATAAACCTGTTTTTTCTTTAACCGCTGGTAAGCGAATGATCTTATTAGACATATTTAAATCTCTTAGTAGTTTGTAGGAACGGCTAAAAGATTAAGTGTGCGATTTGGGCGATAAAAGATATGTACCAACGTAAGTAACTCACGTTAACTCATTGATATTATTCAGGTAAGGGAGTTTAAAAAATATCACTTTAATTGAGGTGTGTTTTTAAGCTTATTAAAAACAACAGGTTAGGATAGGTATTTTGGGCGCAAAGTTTGCCCCCAACTTTATGCTAAATATTGATATTTCTTCTTATTGTTTCGGGGCTTTTACCTTTTGCTATTGCCATTTTTGCAATTTGTTGTGATAGCCACGTTTTGGACTTAGTGGGATTAAGTTTATGAAGCTTTAAAGCCTGCTCCTGCCAGTCTTGATACATGGCTTGAGTGTTAGCTTTACGTTGTTCTTTTTTATCGGTATTAGCGCGGTAGGGTTTAACAGAAGATAATTGCTTAAGGTTTAAAGCATGGTCAATTTGTTCTTTATCTAACGCTAGCTTATTGTTTTCAAAGTATAGGACTTCATTAATCAGTAACTCACTTTGGTTAATAAGTAATGATAAAGGTTCTACATTTAAAAGAACACTTTTACGCCCTGCCGTCTTACTCTTTAATGCGCCTAATACAATGCTCCTTTGATCCGCGTTATAGCTAATATCACAAGGTAAACCCAATAAATCAGCAATAGATACCGCAAGTTGCTTAATACTTATTTTCCACTGGTTAAGCTGCTCAGGTGGAATAGTCATTCGTCCTACTTGCTCATTCATTATTGGGTCATCACAAATAGCATAATAGATCGTTTTATTAGGGTATGAATGCGGGATAACATCTAGGGTGCAATTCTTTTCACAATATCTGCATTGGATGCTCTTGGCTTTTGAAACTGGCGTTATCAGCTTATTATCAAGCATTAAACTAAATGCTTGATCTTCCCATAAGTTAACCGAAAACCAGCTTAAAACAAGTTTATGGTTCTTTAGTGAAAGTGAATTTAATAGTAATAATAAAACCTGATCTACAGGCATGGTAAGCTCATGTTTATCGGTTGCGGCTCAATACCTGAAGCGGATAAAATTTCACTAATTAATATATCATCGTCACTACAGCCTAAGTTACATTTATCTGGCATTGATATTGTGACTACTTTGGCGGGTTTCGTTCTCATTCCATTAGGCTTAAAAAACACTTTTAATTTTACGCCACTAACATATTCTGTTTGGGTGCGTATTTTTAACAACCTATCACGAACAGCATCCTTGTTCTTATTTGGGGATATAGTTACTGTTACGTGGCTTGAAGGGTTATTTTTACAAGTGACTTCTGCCGATAATATTTGCACTGTATAAACATCTGATTTATCTGGAATGTTAAATTCAAAACCTGCTTCGAAAATAGGTTCAAGATCATAGCTTTTATTTTCAACGAAGGGGGTAAAGTTAGTTAATTTAGCTTTCAAAATATATAAAGCAAACAGCTCTTGTAAATGAGGAATATTTTTAGCATTTTTTCTTGCATATAAATCTAAAGTTGCCGTGTGTTCACAATATACAAAAACTATTTCAAAGGCCATCTGATGCGGTATACTTTGTAAGTCATTATCAAGCCACTCTACTGCTGTTTTAGCAAAATCTTCAGGAAAGGCAAAAAAGTAATCATTTTTCCCCCGCTTATAGTGATCAATTTTACACCGCTTGCCACGTCCTTCATTATTAAAAAAATATTCACCTATCGCTTGAGCTAAAAATTCAACATCTTTAGATGTATAAGGCTGCTCTAGTGCTGGTAATTCATTGATTTTAACCCAATATGACGAAGGGATAATCTTAGTTTGATATAATATTGACGCACCTTGCCAATATTCTGGACTATCGATAAAAGCCCACATTGCTTTAGCGTGTAAACCAGAAATCCCTTGTAAGGTATCAATAAATTTATGGTTTTCAAATTCTTTGGCCTCTTCAATTAATGAAATAATACCAGCGTCGGTAGCTAAAGCATGAACTTTTTGAAAGTCTGATTCAATTTTGTGTCGGGTATCATCATCTAAAGTTAAAAAGGCATCGAAGATAACAGCAACTTGTTTTTCCTTTATCGCATAAAGATCTAAAGGAAACTCAATATTATTCTTTTCAAAGTATTGAATCAAAAATACATTATATACATTTCTAAAAAATTGCTTTGGTGAATACGGCTCTGCCATTAAAAATCCTTTTGTACGAAATTCAGACAAAATAAACTGTAGCAGTTAACACCTTATAGGAAAAGGTAATCTCTTAATAAACTTGATGTTATTATATAAAAATATATTTATTACTTATGTATTAAACTTTAATCACTCATTTTGTAAACATTTCAAAACAGCTAAAATTTATCAAAAAAATAAGTGACTTTCTTTTTTAGTAGTACCAATAGTAGTACCACAAACAAAACGAACCAATCAAATACTTATTTATCAATAAATTAAGCAATACAGAAGAGTCCAGTAGCGCACCAAATTAGGGTTCTTAGAACCTAAAAAAAACCAGAAACTCTTTAGTAATAAAGGCTTCTGGTTTTTTTATGTCTGCTGAATATCAATATTATTAGGTTTGATTTATCTTTTTAGTAGTACTAAAAGCGGTACCAGACAAATCAAGTAACCTGCAGTACTTCTAAATACATTAATTCACTTTATTATCGATTAAGTATTTAATATCTAACCACTCACACGATGCATAGTAATTACTTTTCCGTTGCTCAGTTCGAAACTATATAGTTTTCACCGTATCTTAAATAAACATTCTCGCTAGGTACCTGATAAGGATGCAAGTTCTTTGAAACAAAATTTAAAAAACTAAGGTAACTTCGCTAAAAAATCTTCATGCGATGGCATGATGCTTAAGCATTTTTGTGTCACGGTATGAATTTCTGTCATACGCCTTTCCATCTCTTTTTCTTCTAACAAATTGGCGATAGGATGATAACGTTGTGGGTGAATACCTTGGCCATTAAATACGGCAAACCAACTGCTGTGATTAAATAACTCTTTATCTTCACTATATAAGCGCGCGTTTTCTTTATAAATAGCGATGCGCTTCTCTAGCGACTCTGGAATATCCATTTCGCGTACGTAGTTCCAGAAAGGGCTATCGTCACGTGTAGTTGCTTTATAATGTAGAATTAAGAAATCTCTGATTTGTACATATTCATTCTTTGTACGTTCATTATAATAATCAATATCGGGCTGATTAAATGACATATCCGGGAAGTTAGTCATTAATCTAGCAATAGCCGTTTGTATTAAGTGAATAGATGTTGATTCAAGAGGCTCTAAAAAACCAGACGAAAGGCCTATCGAAACCACATTTTTGTTCCACGGTTGCTTTCTAATTCCTGTTTTAAACCTTAACTGACGAGGTTCTGAGATGGCCGCAGTATCAATGTCTTGGTTTAAGCTTTCGATTGCATCCTCGTCACTTAAAAATTGGCTTGAGTATACATAACCATTTCCAGTTCTTGATTGTAGTGGAATACGCCATTGCCAACCTGCAGTTTTAGCCGTCGCTCGGGTATATGGAGGAAGCTTTGTCATGCGCTCGCTAAGACGCGTGACAGCACTGTCGCAAGGCAAGTAATGCGACCAATCATCATATCCAGTCTTTAACGTTTCTTCGATCAATAAGCCCTTAAAACCAGAGCAATCAATAAACAAGTCACCTTTAATACATTCGCCATTTTCCAATGTAACTGATTCAATGTGGCCAGTGTTTTCTGCTTGTGTAACCTTAACAATTTTACCTTCGGTTCTTATCACTCCGTTATTTTCAGAAAAATCACGTAAAAAGGCCGCGTATAATACTGCATCAAATTGAAAGGCATACGAAAGTGCACTTAATGGACTACCCTGCAACTCAGGACGTGCAGGCATGTATTTCCCCGCTTTAGATGCTTGAATTTGTAGGTTAAATTCGTCGATGGGTTTAGCTGTTCCCGCTTTGTTCTGGCGTAACCACATATGATGAAAATGAATACCTTCCATGTCCATGCCATAAGGGCCAAATGAATGAAAATAAGATTCACCAAGTTTATGCCAATCAACAAACTCTATCCCGTATTTAAAGGTCGCATTTGTTTTTTTAATAAAGCTGTTTTCATCAATGCCTAACAGTCGATTAAAGTATTGAATATGCGGAACGGTGGCTTCGCCGACACCAACGGTACCTATCGATTCAGATTCAATGACGCGTATATTGATTTTTCTGTTGCCAAGTAGTTTGGACATGCCTGCTGCTGACATCCACCCTGCAGTTCCACCACCAACGATGACAACATTTTTAACATCCATACTTTGCATAAAATTACCTATTTAATTAACTGCTTAAATTTAAATCGAAGAACCAGCATAATTCTTTATAAACTCGGCATGTGTTGGCATTTGTATGCTTGTTTGTTGCATTGCTCTTTGCATACTTTGTAAGCTTTGTTCAATATTTTGTATAGGCACACCAAGCAACATGGGTTCTGGGGTTTCAGGATAAATATTTTGCCCAGTCATTACGGCTACCCAGCTAGAAGTTGAGAATAACTCGTGATCATCTCTGAATACTCGTCCTGCACACTGAAATAACTCCATTTTGTGTTGCAAAGAATCAGGTATCGACATGTTTTTACAATAGCGCCAAAACTCACTGTCTGTGCGTTGAGTGGCTTTGTAATGCAATATAATAAAATCTCTAACTTGATTAAATTCACGTGTCATTAAACGGTTGTATTCTTCTACTACTTTTGCGGCTGGCGTTAATGACGGATATAACGCAATAAAGCGGCTTATTCCCTGCTGTATTAGAAAAATAGAAGTTGACTCTAAAGGCTCTAAAAACCCACTAGAAAGGCCAATGGCCATACAGTTTTTATGCCAGAACTTGTCTCGACACCCAGTGGTAAACCTTATGGTACGAGGATCAGAAAGTGCCGGAGCATCAAGTCCTTGCATAAGTACATCGATAGCTTGCTGATCATCCATAAAGTCAGCGCAATAAATATGCCCGTTTCCAGTTCTATGCTGAGTTGGAATTCGCCATTGCCAACCAGCGCTTTTTGCCATCGACTTAGTGTAAGGTAATAATTCACCACGGCGTTCGCTTGCTACGGCTTGAGCACTGTTGCATGGCAGCCACTTTGACCAATCGTGAAATGGTACGCCAAGTGTTTCGCCTAACAACTTAGCTTTAAAACCCGTGCAATCAAAAAAGAAATCACCCTCAACACGTTGATTATTTTGCATAACAAGCGCTGAAATATTTTCAGTTTTTTCGTCTTGTACTATCTGCTCAATACGCCCTTCTATTCGTATCACACCACGCTTTTCTGCGTAGTCTCTTAGAAATAATGCGTATGCAGTAGCATCAAAATGATAGGCATAACCAATTTGTGATAAAAGCGATCGAGGATTGTCGTTAGGTAGCGCAAACTTCATGTTTTTAGCAGCTACTGCACACATGCTGTATTCTTCTAAACTGTTGCTGTTGCCAGCTTGCCTTGTATGCAGCCAATATTGATGGAAATCAATACCGTTCATATCTGCGCCATGGTTACCAAATGGATGAAAGTATTTGTCGCCAAGTTTACCCCAGTCACTAAACTCTATTCCCAACTTAAAAGTACCGTTGGTTGCCTTTAAAAATTCAGCTTCATCAATGCCCAACATACGATTGAAGCTTATAATATCGGGAATAGTCGCTTCACCAACTCCAACCGTGCCAATTTCCTCAGATTCTACTAGCACAATTTGCACGTTATCAGGGCTTAGCATACTTGCTAGTGCCGCTGCAGACATCCAACCTGCGGTTCCACCGCCAGCGATAACGATTTTCCGGATACGATTGCTAGATGACTGATTCATGATTGCCTCTTTAAATAATTCAAAAACTTTTCTGTATATAGTGAACAGCTTGGCATTTTGGGCACAATGGCTGCTATTGCATTTTTTGTATGTAATAAATGTTGTTTAACATTGGGATTGTCGATGTTGTCGCATAAACTATTGAGGCGTTTTGGAACACGCTGCATACCAAAGTGAAGTATTATCCAATCTTCCGTATTGAAAGGTTCAAAGTCATAGGTAACCATTAATCCTCGGTGCAAATATTGCTCTAATTTTCTATCAAGTAATGCTCGTATGTCGTTATCAAGATCACTAGCGGCAATCTGATTTTGTGTGGCGTGATCATGTCGCAAAAGATGCCTTGTATCCGTCAATGCCAAGTTAAATAGTTTGGCGTGTTGAACGTCTGAACGATAGCGCCGATTGTACTCTTTTTGTTCCATAGCCATATTATTCGAGAAAGGAATTAGCTCTAAGAGGCGCTCAACATCAAGCTTAAGTAATCTGAACGGCGCATTGGAAAATGGCTCAAGTACAGCGGCACTCAGGCTAATAGCAACACAATTACCAACCCAAGCTTGTTCTTGTTCGCCAACCTCAGCGCTTATTGATACAAGGCTGTTAGCAGAACATTTATTTTCTACAGAAGTAGATTCTGTACTTACAGCTTGAAATACCTGACTAGAGTTTTGTAAATAAAGAGTCGACTGCCAAGCATTAATATCTCCTGACACTCGATTACAGGGTTTCATCTGTGTGTCATTTTCGTTAGTTAATAACGAAAGATTTATTTGCGAATGTACTTGTTTCTTCGAGCCCAAAGCGCTCATTAATTTAGCATTAGCGCCTGAACAGTCAATAAATAAGTCTGCGCTAATGCACGAGTTATCATTTAGTTGCAGGCTAGTAATATGTTCATCTTCAACCTTGGCTGCTAAAACATCTGACTGAATCAGTTTTATTTTTTTCTGCTTAAGCTTATTTAGTAGAAACCGAGCGTAATCTTGATAATCAAAATTATAGCTATATTCAGCCCTAGACAATGGCGATGCTGGTTGATTCTGAGGTGGATGAGCAAACTTGTCATGTAAAACAGATTGAGCGCCTACTAAGTATGCTTGCAAGTCTTGTTGGTGTTTTAACAAAACCTGATGAAAGTTGACGCCGTATTCCAAGGTAAATGGCAAACTAAAGGCTTGTACCCAATCAAACTCTTCTCCACTCCAATTTTTATAATGAGTGCCAAACGAAAAACTGGAATGAGTTTGTTGAAATAACTCTGGTTCAGAAATCCCCATGGCCAAATGAAAATTATAAGCATCAGGAGAACTTGTACCACCATATAATATATCGCTGTGTGTCTGTTCAGCAGGTAATATAAGTGAAAGCGACACTTGATCAGCAAGTGAGTTATCTATTGCCAAAGCCGACATGAAAGCAGCAATACTATGACCATATATCACTATATCTAGTTTCTTTGAATTCGATATATTATCGGGGTTGGCCTTCGGCACTTCATTTTTATTCATTTACAATATTCCTTACGATACTTCGGCAAAGTTATGATAAATAGCGATTCAAAAAGGCTTGATGTTCTTGAGCCTGATCTAAACCTAGCTTGATATCTTCGCGCATCGCATTTGCTTTAGAGCGTATATGATCAGCACCAAACGCTTGTACTCTAGGATAAACATTATGAGGCATCAAGTTTTGTCCAAGCAAAACAGCAACCCAACTTGGAGGTAAAAATGCGCCTATTTCATAACGTTGAATGTAGGCACGATGCATCCACAAATCTAGTTTTTCTTGCAGACTATCGGGTAGTGTCATATTTTTAAAATATGCCCACATAGGGCTATCACTTCGGTCATTTGCAACATAGTGTAATAACAGGAAATCTCGAATACGTTCATATTCTAAGCTCATCTGAGTGTTATATTCTTTAATATCTAGTGCATTTATTGTCAGTATATTTGAGGAGTTTTGTTGATCATCACACGCTGGGAATAGCTCAATTAACTTAGTAATCCCTTCTTGAATTAAATGAATGGATGTTGATTCGAGTGGCTCTAAAAAGCCTGCCGACAATCCAATAGCAATAACATTGTTTTTCCAAAAGTGATTTCTGCGGCCTGTTTTAAACCTTAGTTTGCGAGGTTCCGCCAACACTTTACCGTCTAATTGCTCTAAAAGTGAGTTTTGCGCTGCATCGTCGCTAATAAAATTGCTGCAATACACATGACCATTTCCAGTACGATGCTGTAACGGAATTCGCCATATCCAACCCGCTTCTTGAGCTGTTGAACGGGTAAAAGGATTTAACTCTTCTGTACGTTCACAAGGTACAGCAATAGCTCGGTCACATGGCAACCAATTAGACCAATCTTGGTAGCCCGACTTTAAACTCTGCTCAATCAGTAAACCTCTAAAACCTGAACAATCAACAAATAGATCAGCGCTAATACGTTGTCCATTCTCCAGCGTTATCTCTGAAATATTGCCATTTTCTCCATTTAACGAGGTGTTAACGATTTTACCTTCTATTCTATTAACCCCAAGTTTGCATGAAAATTCGCGTAGGTATTTCGCATACAGGCTTGAGTCAAATTGGTAGGCATAACCAAAAGAGTTTTTTAAATCGGGTGCTCCCAGCTCAGGTATATTGAATTTATTCGCTTTTGCGGCGGCAATACCAAAGGCGTAATCCTCTAAATTACCAATGTCATTATTTTTTTGAGCTAATAACCAATACTGATAAAAGTCGACTGAATTTATTTTTTCGCCAAAATCACCAAAAGGATGAATATAACTCTGCCCTTTGCTTCCCCAATTAACAAATTCGATGCCTAGTTTAAATGTAGCTTTGGTTTTGCGCATAAAATCACGCTCATCTATACCTAAAGTTTGATTGAAAAACCTTATATGTGGCAAGGTAGCTTCACCAACTCCAACCGTACCAATTTCTTCTGATTCAACTAGGGTAATTTGAACTTTCTGCCTTGAAAACTTCTTTGCAAGTGCAGCCGCGGTCATCCATCCAGCAGAGCCTCCTCCCACTATACATAAGTGCATAATTCAACCTGTTTTTTATTATTAAATTTAACTTTTGTTTTCATAAGTACCGCAAATTCAAAAAACATTGTTAATAATGTTTGGCATGATGCTACCAAAACAATGTTAACGCTAACATATTAACGTTAATATATACTATATTGTAAATAAATATTTCGAATTATAAATTAAACTTTAGTTATCGCGCCTTATTGTCATATTGAATATAATGTGCTAAAAATGTAATTGTCATTTAGACAATAACAAAAGTAAACATAAAATACATAAAACATATAAAACAATAAGGGGATTTAAATGTTTAATAAAAAGATATTAACCACCTCCATCTTAGCTGCGCTAGGATCGATGACCGTATCCACGTTGGGATACGCTCAAGAGGCTGAAGAAGAAGCTGTAGCCCCAGTACAAGCGGTTGAAGTTATCCAAGTTACCGGTATTCGTGGTGCGCTAGCTAATGCAGCTGAAATTAAACGTGAATCATCCACATTTGTTGACTCTATTACCGCATCTGACGCATCTGCTATTCCTGACTTATCAGTTGCTGAAGCCCTTTCGCGTATCCCAGGGCTAACAGTTTCTCGTTTTACCGCTGGTGGAACAGCTGGTGATTTCCCTTCTCCAGAAGGTTCAGGCAACTTAATTCGTGGTCTTGGCTTTATTCGTTCAGAATTTAATGGTCGTGATGCGTTCTCAGCAAACGGCGGCAGAGCTTTAGATTGGTCTGCTGTACCTACACAACTTGTAGGCCGTGTAGACGTTTTCAAGAACCAACAAGCTGACCTTATTGAAGGTGGTATTGGTGGAACGATTAACCTACAAACACTTGCACCATTTGATAACGAAGACGGTATAGCGCAAATTGCTGCTGATACCGTTTATACCGATATACGCGAAGAATGGAGCCCAACCTATAGCGGTATATTTGGTAAAAACTTTGATACCGACAACGGCAAGTTTGGATTTGTAGGTTCATTTTCTTCATCTGAATTACAGTCAGACATTAATGGTTATCAAGCAGGTATGGTTGTTCCTCGCGATAATGTAACAGGCGAAAGCTTTGCTGATGGTCAAGATGTAAGTAACCCTGTAGGCACTGTTGCCCTAACACCGGGTTTCAATTTACGTACTAACGAAGTTGATCGCGAAAGAGAAAGTTACTACCTTGCTGGGCAATGGCGTAGTGCTGACGACAACCTTGAAGTATTGGTTAAATACGTAACTGTAGAAAATGAAGTAAATGGTCTTGAACGTACTTCTGAATGGTATGCTGACGCAGAAACCGTTAGATCAGGAGGCGTAGAAGTTAGCGATTTGGTTGTGTCGCCATTTACATCAAACGGTATTCCTAAATGTAATGGTAGCAACGAAGAATTTGCTGGCGAATGTGACGAACTAATCCCTGTTTCAGGTGGTTTAATGGAAGAAGGACTCATAACAGATGACTTCCGAAGCTGGGCTGGCGCGTACGGATTACGAGTATCTAACCTAGGTATAGGTAAGCAAGAATATTCGAAAACTGATGATATTAGTATTAACGTAAAATGGCGTGCTACTGATCAACTAACTGTTGAATTTGATGCTCATAGAACAACAGCTGAAGCGTCTTTCGAAGAACAATGGATTGGTGTAAATACATTCTTAAACGTATTTTCTCGTCCTGATTTGGATAATCCATATTTAGAATTTTCTGTTGATCCACGTACCAATATAGCTGAAGGCAACCGTCAAGACGGCGGCACGGTTCAAGTTCCGTACGTAGCACCAACTAACCCAGCAGATCCTTCAGGTTCTTATGTTGGCTTTGCGAACGATACATTCCGTGAAGGCGAAGGCGATTTACAGGCAGTTAAGCTTGATGTTGAATATGCACTTGACGACACAGACGGTTGGTTTCAATCTGTTAAAATGGGTGTACGCTACTCTGAACGTGAACAAGTTAACAAAGATGCTGGTGGTAACTGGAAAGGCGTTAGCCCATTATGGGGCGGCGGTGTAGCACCTTTAAATTCGTTAGAGGAAAATATTTACGACGAAGTTAATTTTAGTGATTTCTTCCGTGGTGGCGTGGTAGGTGGTGAAAATACAACACTACTTTACCCTAAAGCTAGCCTGTTGCGTAACCCAGAGTCATTCTACGATTACTTGCAGGCTGAACCTGATTTCGCAACATCGTTCTATTCGCCATTCGCGACTACAGATCTTAACCCTGACAATCCAGCTAATCCAGACCAACTGCGTCGCACAAACGATGGCAACTATACTAAAATTTATCAGCCAGGCGGGATTTCAGATGTTGTTGAAGAGACAATTAATTTATATGCCATGGTAAAATTTGCTCAAGATTTTGACAACGGAATGTGGATAGACGGTAATGTAGGTTTACGTTATGTTAAAAATACATTGGGTTCAAATGGAAAGCTTAGCTACAACGAATTCAGTGAAGATAGACAAGAGCTTGACGATCCTGTGACGTATCCAGGTTACACACAAGAAGTTGAAGATATCGATGAAATAAACGACTTCTTGCCTGAAACTGAAGCATATTTAAAAACTGCAGATTCAGTACGAAGAGTTGATGTAGAAGATGAGCATTGGTTGCCTTCATTAAATGTTAAATTAAACCTTAACGACGATATGCTTATTCGTTTTGGTGCGAGCAAAGGTGTTACTCGTCCAAACATGTCAGACCTTAACGCTACTCAATCAATCAGTGCCAAAACAAGTGTTGAACGTTTTGCCAATCTTGAACCTGATGATCCAAACATTGATGTTCCTCGTGGTTTAATTAATGGTACCTTACAAAATATTCGTATTAATGGTGGTAACCCTGACCTTGTAGCAACTACAGCGAATAGCTTTGACATATCATATGAATGGTACTTTGAAACAGGCTTTATTACCTTTGGTGTGTTTCACAAAGATATTAAAAACATCGTGCAATATGGCGTAAAACCGGTAGACACAATCAACTTAGACAACACACAAGTTAATGTTAACTTCAATGGTCAACTTAACTTAGCTGAAGCCGAAGTATCAGGTTTTGAAGTTGCTTATCAAGATTTCTTTACTGGATTACCAGGTATATGGAAAAACTTTGGTATTCAAGCCAACTACACCTTTGTTGACGCGTCAGCAACACCACCGCCACAGTTTTTAGATGCTGATGACGATGGAGTTCCAGACTCGGCAGATACGACTTTCCGTTTTGGTTTAGATAATCTGCTTGGACAGTCAGAGCACACAGGTAACCTAATTGGTATTTATCAAGATGATAATTTAGAAATTCGTTTAATTTATAACTACCGTTCAGAATATCTAAATTCATATCGTGACTTTGTAACGGGCAACCCTGTTTTCCAAAAAGCGACTGGATTCTTTGATGCGTCTGTTAGATATCACTTTAATGACAACCTAACGGCAAATCTTTTAATTGCAAACATCACTGACGAGAAAAACAAGTCAGAAACGCAAATTGATGAAGCGGGTACTCGTTACCAACGCTCTAGCTTCTTAAATGACCGTCGTATGCAAGTAGGATTAACTTATACGTTTTAACTTAAACAGTTATTAAGCCTATTTAAGCAAAAAAGGGAGAGGTTAACCTCTCCCTTTACTTATATTTTTATTAAAACCCTTAGTAATAAACGCAAAATACACAATCCAACCATTTCACTACAACAGCACTACAGCACCACTATAATACCTTCAAACTTTACCTTACTAATCATCTTAGTAACAAAATTTAAATGCTACTTCTGCTACACAGCGAAAGTGATCAAGCTCCTTAAAACCCAAACCCATAACATTTACTTACACTACAAAACACACTTTCTATTATATTGGCTCGCGTTATGCTTGAACTACGACAACTTTACTATAACGAATACCTAACTATATAAGTACGCATCAAAAAAGGAGTTATTGTGGTGAGCAAAAAAACAAGAAATCTAAGTCGTAGAAATGTACTAAAAACCTTAGCAGCTGGCGCCGCATACTCAATAACCGCTTCTGGATTAACGCATGCTAGTACACAAAAAAACACAACTAACGATCTTGATCTTCCCAAAATACCCGCAGATATTTCTCCTGTATTATTAGCACAAGATGAATCATTTTGGGCTAAAGTTGCACTCCTTTATGACAAAGCTCAAGGCATTGTTAATCTTGAACATGGCTTTTGGGGCAAAATGTCTCGTCCCGTGCAATCTACTTTTATTGAAGCCACTCAAAAGGTTAATACTGAACTCTCTTTTTATGCTCGCAAAAGTTTTTCAAAAGATAATGAACTTAGCACAATAAAAGTCGCTAAAGCCCTAGGTGCAGAAGCAGAAGAAATTGTTCTTACCCGTAATGCTACAGAATCTATTCACAACTTAATTAGACAATACAACGCATTGGGTGAAAACGACACTGTGCTGTTCACTGATATCGACTATCCTAGTTTTAAAGAAACCATGCAATGGTTAGCCAGCTCGCGTAACCAGAAAGCAGTAGAAGTTGTACTTCCAGCACAAGCTAACCAACAACAAATTTTAGATTTATATATACAAGCTTTTGATCAACACCCCAACCTAAAACTGATGTTACTTACCCACGTGAGTAATCAACACGGTTTAGTATTACCCGTTAAAAAAATCGCTAAAGCAGCAAAACAACGCGGCATTGATGTTATTTGTGATTGTGCTCAATCTTGGGGTTTACTTAACTTTAAAATAACCGACCTCGGTGTAGATTGGGCAGGTTTCAATTTACATAAATGGATTGGTTCGCCTGTAGGTGTTGGTGCGCTTTATATGAAAAAAGGCTCACTGGAAAAAATATCGCCCTACCCCGGAGAACACGATGCAAACAACATAAATGCCAGCACCAGAGTTCATACAGCTACAACAAACTTCGCCTCAATTTTAACCATACCTGCTGCGATTAACTTTCATCAGTCTATCGGACCCGCAAATAAAGAAGCTCGATTACGACACTTACGCTCACTGTGGACAAGCGAAGCTAAAAACATGCCTCACATCGAAGTACTTGGTGGTTTAGATGAAGAATCGTCTACCGGTATGTGCTCATTTCGCTTACGAGGAAAAACATCGCTAGATGACGCCAAGCATTTACAAAAACGACTAGAAAATGAATTTGGTGTATTTACCGTTTTACGTAAAGGCCTAGCCAGTGGCTGCTGTATGCGTATCACACCACAAATATTTATATCTGCTACAGAAGTGCAACAACTGGTAAAAGCCATGCAAGCGCTTGCTTAAAATACTTTAATAAATCGTCACTTAAATAAATAACCATTACCTTCAATAAAATTAGGAACACTATGAAAAAACTTATCTTTTGCTCAATGTTATCTGCTGCCTTAGTTCTACCATTAAGTGTAAGTGCTCAATCAACAACGCCAGAACAGCGTATTGAAAAAGCAGGTTTTGTATTACCTGAAGCCACTAAGCCTATTGGCAACTACGTAACATGGCGACTGTCTGGTAAAACCTTATATCTATCAGGACACGGAGCTTGTGAAGGTAAAAGCGTATTAGGTAAGCTTGGCGACACCCTTAATGTAAAACAAGGATATGAAGCCTCACAACAAGTAGGTTTATGTGCATTAGCAACAATAAAATCTGCCATAGGTGATTTGTCTAAAGTGAAACAAGTATTACAAATTTCAGGCATGGTAAACGCCACCTCTTCATTTACCGATCACCCTAAAGTGATTAACGGCTTCTCAGACATGTTTGTTACCGCGTTTGGCGACGATGGCAAGGCTGCAAGAGCCGCTGTAGGAATGAGTAGCTTACCAGCTAACTGGGCAGTTGAAATAAGTGCGATTGTAGAATTGAAGTAGATTTAACTTTAATTTAAACAAAAAAAACCAGAAGTTCTTTAGTAGAGACTTCTGGTTTTTTATAAATCTACAAGTTAGCCATTAATATTTCAGTTAACAGATCCATATTATCTAGCTTTAGTTAACCAATTTCTAGCCTCTTCAATAAGGTGTTCTTCAAATTTTTGCTCTGCTTGGTCACGAGGTAGATCCGAATAATACAAGATCATAGAGCCATCACGGCAATCCCATATTTCACGAAGCCAACAAAATATAAACTCTAGACCTAAACTATCTCCAAGATATTTAATGGCTGGATACTCTTCTTCGATTTCACTCCAAACATCATAATAAATAGAAGATGCGCCCGCTCTAGGCCCTATTTCATTATTAACAATACGTGTCAAAATTCTTTTTATAGCAATGTGAGCAGCTTCAAGCCTAGTTAATGATGGAATATTTAACTCTTCCATAAGTGCTTCAAACATAGGCCCAACAATATACATTTCAGGTTCTTTTTCAAAAATGAGATCTGTAAGACTATCTGTGAAGAAACCATTCAAGAGCCATTCATTTGCAAGTTCAACTATTTCATTACTGTTCAAGTTGTTCAGAATGTATAACGCATACGCTTCTTTTGGTTTCATACATGTATCTCGTTGAGGTATTCGCTATATCCCACAATCTTCAGATTTGATATTTAAATTAAAAAATGGTTTAAAGTTATCTTTATCAATAAGGTCAATTGAAATGTTCCTACCATTTTTAACTTCTTAATATAATGAGGGTAGTTACAAACCTTTTGGATTATGAATTTTCTATAGTCTTGCTTAATTTGATCATTATTATTTCTTTTAGGATTTCCGTCAGAATAATTTAGTTTTATGAACACTCCATTGCCAGAGCTATGAGAAATAATAAAGGTTAAGTTTTCTTTGAAAAAATATTCGCTTAACTCCTCAGTTTTTTTCTTATATTGGTAATCTGGATAGCTTCCCCAAATGGTAACTATAATCAAAGGAATAAAAAAAGCAGCGAAAAGAATTCGACCTTCTTTATGAGCGTACCATGTAAGAAATTTATAAGGTTCAAACACTGTTATTCCTAGAGATATGAAAGTCTTTTGTTCTTTAATCTTTGAAAACCATTTAGGTTAACGCTTATTAAAGCACAACCTAACTATTCAATATTTTAAGCGGTAGCGACAATGCTCCGTTATCAGTTTGCCCTACTAACCAAATAATCGCGCTTAAACCACCTACTGTTAATACATACCAAACACCTGAAACGATTTGCGCGTAGCGGTTAAGTGGTAGTAGTTGGCTTAAGTGTCGGCGTTTGTATTCAAAGAATATTTCAACACAACCAATAGCGAGCAAAAAGCCTAACAGTGCTAAGCCAAACTGGTAGCTGATGTAAATACCCAGTGCTGCGCCTAATATACATGCCACTAAACCAATGCGTGAATTTATAGAGAATGCGATGCTTTTCAGTACGTGTCCGCCATCTAACGGCAATACAGGCAGTAGGTTAAATAAGTTAAGTAGTGCGTTAAATACGGCGATGCCTGCCAGTATTTCTATGTCGGTTATCCAATAGCCAATTAACGCGGCTACCGAGAGGATCAAACCAAAAAACGGTCCCATGATGGATATAACAACGTCTTGCCAACGGGTGTTAATTTTGTCGTCGCTAAGTGCTAAACCGCCCACAAAAGGAATAAGGTAAATGCCTTTGGTTTTTAGTCCAAAGTATTTCATGGCTTTAATATGACCATATTCGTGAAACACTAAACAAAGAATTAGTGCGATGGCGAATTCAATTGAAAACAACCAGCTGTAGGCTGCCAAACTACCTGCGGCAAATAATACTTTAACTATTTTTGCGCTTTTAAGGAGTTTTAAACCTAAGCCTGCCATGCCTACAAAGCTAAATTTAAAAGACTGTTTTTTATTTTGGCTAACGTCGCGTTGTTCTATGTCTTTTTCGTTGAGTGTGCTTTCTTCAACAAGTTCGTCGTTAATCAGTAGTTTGAATTGCAGATCAAATGGCTGCCATTCTAATGAACCATTAAGCTCTACGTGAAGTTCGCCTTGTGCGTTTTGCAGAGGAAATTTATGCACAAAAGTGTCGCTGTCGGCACTTGCATCTATTTGCGATACACATTGATCGTCCCAAAAAAGTTGCTGCCACCCTGCCATTGAACCTTCTAGGCGTAATGTTTTTCCTAAACATTGTGTTTCTAATAATTGCACTTTATAAACTCAATAAAAATAAAACCTTGCACGATTATCGCTATATTTTCTAATGCTTCAAGGTTTATCGAAACTATTCCTGTATTCGGCTTTTAATTGAACACTCTGCTAAGTCTTTATTAGTTATTTGTTAGGGAGCGATTAGCTATCTGTTAGAGAATAGTCGGTTTTATCTTGGGGCAGTGCTTAACCCTCGACTGGTTTCATTGTCATATTCGCAACCCCCTTCGCAACAAGACCTCCTCCTAAAACACTTGCAACGGTTGTAGTAGTATCAACATTAACATATCAATTGAATCCATGGACAGGTTAGCCTCTTCGAATCACTTCGAGCATATCCGTCGAATCATTCGAGGAGAAACGCCCAATAACTGGATCATAGTATCGTGCCTTTATATACAGTAATTGATTTTACGAACCGCTATTCCTTAATTCTGTAGCTCTTTAACAAGGCTTTTTTGAGATCTTTATTTTTTAGTTGACTTTAAAAGGTCATCCCAACTATCAGGTGGATTTCCCGCTTTCAACATCTTAGAAAATACCTTATAGACATCATTTTTACTTTCATACGCTCGTTTATTTTTTTCATCGTTGACCCAGGCGAAAACAATCACTTTAGACGGTACATGAAAACGAAAAAACAATCGGTATTGTTGAAAGAACTTTGCTCTGAACCAATGCTTATTTTGTTCACCTAATGTTTTACCTTGACGGTAATCAGGTTTAGTAGGATCTTGAGGAATAATTTCATAAGCCAGCTTGTTAATAGCAGCTAACCTCTTCGTATCATTTTTTTTGATATATCCAACAGGATCTTTTACTTTTAGCGCCTCAACCTTTTTCTCAAGAGCCTCAACTTGCTCTACAAATAATGGATGGGCATAGAGTGTCCATCCATTAACAATAAGTGCATTATTATCAGACAAGATTACTCGTCCTCATCCAATAGTGGTGTGTCTAAATCAAGCGTAACATCAGCGGTTAATGATTCAATACGTTCACGCATACTGGCCGTAAGTGGCTGAAGCTTTTCCGGGTGCTCACGCATATCATCAGCAATGAATGATAAAAATGATTCAACCACAGGATCTTCTTCAGATGCTTCAACGCGTGTTAATAACACACTACCGTTCGGCTGAACTGTAAATTTAATTTTATCTTTTTTTTCTAAGTGCAATGCTTGACGAACAACACTCGGCACTGTTGTTTGAAAACGATCTGTTAATGTAGATTCTGTTTCTAAATTTTTTTGTAACATAACAACCTCCAAAAGGTTAAGTATATAAAACTATGGTAATGCAAGTGCATTACCATTGCAAATATCCTTGAAATAAGCTTTTACCACTTAATGCTGATGGTCGATACTAAGTAAGGTGTAGGTATTTTTAATGGTGATTTACTGATTGTAGATAAAATTGCAGATCAAATGGCTGCCATTCTAAAGAACCATTAAGCTCTACGTGAAGTTCGCCTTGTGCGTTTTGCAGAGGAAACTTATGTACAAAAGTGTCGCTGTCGGCACTTGCATCTATTTGCGATACACATTGATCGTCCCAAAAAAGTTGCTGCCACCCTGCCATTGAACCTTCTAGGCGTAATGTTTTTCCTAAACATTGTGTTTCTAATAATTGCACTTTATAAACTCAATAAAAATAAAACCTTGCACGATTCTCGCTATATTTTCTAATGCTTCAAGGTTTATCGAAACTATTCCTGTATTCGGCTTTTAATTAAACACTCTGCTAGGTGTTTATTCGTTATTTGTTAGGGAGCGATTAGCTACCTGTTAGAGAATAGTCGGTTTTATCTTTCTATTTTGAATAACGACAACTATACTGTACAAAAATACAGCATTTAGTTTTTTGTGAAAGGTATAGATGTTTTATGAAAGTTATTCCGATATTTGCAGAAGCTGGCATTAGTGGTTTTGAATCGCCAGCGGCCGAGTATAAAGAGTTAGGTTTGTCGTTAGATCAATTATTAATTAAGCACCCTAATGCGACATTTATTGGTCAAGCAAACGGTGATTCTATGCAAGGTGTGGGTATTTTCAATGGTGATTTGCTAATTGTAGATAGATCATTAACAGCAAAAAATGGCGATATTATTGTGGCTAATTACAATGGCTGTTTTGTGTGTAAGCTTATTGATAAAACACAAGCGCGCTTGCTGTCGGCTTCAAGCGAACATCCGCCTGTGCAGATTAAACCTGAAGATGAGTTTCAGCTAGAAGGTATAGTTACTCGCTCAATTCGGTTACATCAAAAGTCGCCTGAAATTACGTTATGTACGCACTAGTTGATGCGGTATCTTTTTATGCCAGTGCAGAGAAAGTATTCGATCCCAGCATCCGTAACAGACCTGTTGTTGTTCTTACCAATAACGACGGCTGTGTTTGTGCGGTATGCCCTATTGCTAAACGCTTAGGTATTCCTAAATTTATTCCTTACTTTCAAATTAAAAACTTTTTAAGTAAGCATGGCGTTGTTGTGCGCTCGTCAAATTATGAGCTATATGCCGATTTAAGCGAACGCATGATGAATGTGATTGCCCGTTACTGCGACAACCAATATATCTATTCGATTGATGAGTCTTTTTTAGAGTTTAAACAATACGATGGTTTAATTACCGATTGGCATAAATACGGACACGAAATACGTAGAGCCATTTGGAAAGAAACGCGCTTACCTGTGGGTGTAGGTTTTGGTACAACGCCAACATTAGCGAAAGCCGCTAATCATGCAGCCAAGAAGTTAGCAGGGTTTGACGGTGTAGCGGTGATTGATAGCCAACAATCAAGCTTGCCTATATTACAAAAAATGAGCGTTACCGATGTATGGGGCATTGGCAACAGGTTAGGTAAAAAGCTTAATTTGTTAGGCATAAACACAGCACAACAATTAGCTCAACAGTCGCCTCAGCACATGCGAAAACAGTTTAGCGTGTTGGTTGAACAAACGGTGAATGAGCTTAATGGTGTTGCTTGTTTGTCTTGGGATAAAGTTAAAGCGCCTAAGCAAGAAATATTCTCTACGCGGAGTTTTGGTGAACGAGTGACTGATTATGAAACGCTCATGTTTGCCTTAGTCACTCATGGCGTTATTGTCGGTAAAAAGCTGCGTAGGCAAGGATCCTTAGTAAAACGTTTACTGGTTTTTGCTGCTAGTTCGCCACACGATACGCAGTATTATAAAAGATCGCTGATTTTTGAATTTCAGCTAGCCACCAATAACAACAGCCAAATAGCCTCTGCTATCAATATTCTTTTACGTGAAATATTCCAAACAGGTATTCAGTTTTATCGCTGCGGTGTAGGTGCTGTTGCACTAGAAAGTGAGCAATATCAGCAACCCGATTTATTCTCACCGATACAACCTAGCCCTTTAATTATGGATTGTTTTGATAAGGTAAATAACCGATATGGACAAGGGGCAATAACACTAGCGAGTGAAGGTAAAGCAGAAAAATGGCAAATGCGACGTAGCTTTTTATCGCCACAATATACAAGTAGTTGGCGTGATATTCCTAAAATAGGTTGTTAGTCATTAGCTAAAAACAACACATACTCAGATCTGATTTTATATCAATATAAGGTATGAAATTGGTGTATACCTACTAAGGTATAATTTCCATCAGGTAAATAAGCGAAGCGCTAAAGACGCAACAACATTGCTGATTGAGGGATGAAAAAGCAACCATCCCCCTCCATGTTACTTTATCTGTTATAAATATTAGACTATTGCAGGTGCTTTATTCTCAAGCCAATCTTGCTCTTTTAAACGCTTCCAAGCAGCTAAAATATGTGCAGGTTTCATTTGAGCTTTTCTATTGTTCCAACCATGAACTTTTTCAATTAAGCTTTCATTTGTTTGTATTTTATTATCAGACTCTTGTGTTAAAACCCAATGGACAGTAGAAAGTAACTCCATACCATATTGTGATTCAAAGCCTTCAATAAGTTGTGCTACACGATCAAATCTTTCTTTCGTTTCTTTATTTTCACTTAAGTAAGCTAAAGCTTCTTTTGCTGCATCAGCTTTCAGTTCGATAGATGTTTCAGGTTTATTTAAACCATCCGCATACCCACTAATAAAATGACCTTCCATTTTGTCTAAAACATGTCGCAATACATCAGCATAAGGACCAAAGTGATGCTTTTTAAACACTACTTTATTTAAAGGCTCACCAACAGCAGTTAAAAAATAAACAAGTTTTTGTACTTCAAGTAAAGACAAACGATAGTCAAAACCGGTAGAAACATAACGATCAATTAAACCAATAACAGCAGCACGACCAATAGTCATTTTAGGTCGTTTGGTATTATTTAACATAACGTCTGCTTTAGGAGCTTCTTGAGGAGGATACAGATGCCAATTAACATCTGGAAGTTCAGCCAAAGATTTTTGTATAAGAGGCTCAACATCTTGCCAAGATAAACCACCTAAGCCACTACCTAAGGCAGGAATAGCGACTGATTTAAGTTTTAATTTAATAACATCAGCTTTTAAACTACTCAGACCTTGTTCAATATATTCAAGTGTCGACTTGCCTTTCCAATGGGCTTTAGTTGGAAAGTTTATAATATAGAATGGTGCGCTCATCGAATTTAGAGGAACAGAAAAAACTTGTCCTGTACGAATCACGTTATCATCACAAGCTTTTTTGTATTGTTTAAAATTATCAGGGAAGGCTTTTTTAAACTGTAATGCTAATCCTTTACCCATAACACCTACAGTATTAACTGTATTAATTATAGCGTCAGATTGATCATGTAAAATATTACCTTTTTGATACGTAATCATAATAATCTCTAATAATACCACTCCGGGCGAATAAGAATTTCAGGCTTATGCTGAGAACTTAGTAATGATACAGCGACTTCATCTGCTATTGCTTGATTTTTAACGCCAACTTGATGAATAGTGTGCTATTTTACTGACTCAAATGCCAAAAATTCAGCTTGTTTTTCTTCTTTAAAATCTTGCCAATAGCGTTCATTGATTATTCGCTGAATGTTTAGCTCATTAATACGAGTAAAATCATCTATTTGTTCAGCATAATCAAGATCAGCATGAATATCGGTAAAGAAACAATTTTCGTTGGTTAGCTTAATCGTGTCTATATCACTTATTAAATGCAGAACTCGCTCTTGTCCTTCTTGAAAGTCATCATGACGGCAATGAATTACATAAAGCATAACTGAGCGAGGGCAAAAATTAAATGGTACGTACTGCCCAATAGTACCGCCAGCCGCCACAGATACTGGTCTAACTAAACGACGTTGTTTAATATGATTATAACCAATATTTTGATTAACTAAACCGAGTTCAATACGTTTATAGTCTGACCATAAACAATCCTGCTCTATAATACTTGCTAAGTTACTGACATGAGTAATATGTGAAATTTTGACTGCCATTAATATATTCCTTTATATCATTCTAGCTACTACCAAAATATAACTTAACGCTCTAAAGTTAACTTGATAATTTATCAGTTAATAATTAACTAAAAACAGCAATACATTCCACTTCAACTTTTGCGCCTAAACCTAATCCATTTGCACCAAAAGCACTACGCGCTGGATATGGCTTGCTGAAAAATGAGGTGTAAATTTCGTTAAAACGCGGCCAGTCTTTCATATCAGCTAACATAACCGTACATTTAACAACGTTTTTCATGGTTAAGTCGTGAGCAGCAAGTATTGTTTTAATGTTATTCATGGTTTGTGTGGTTTCAGCATCAATACCACCTTCAACAAGTTTAAGTGTACCTGGAGTAACGGCAAGTTGACCTGAAATATACAGTGTGTTGTCAACACGAACAGCTTCTGAAAATGGCATATTCGCTGATTTAGGAAACACACTACTTGTATCTAAATACTCAACTTTAGCGCTTGAACCTGCATAAAGATGACTTGTGAATAAAAGTGTCGCCAGCGTAATAATGGTTGATAATTTTTTCATTTTCTCTCCTTTGTTCATGTTAGCTCCTAAAAATAAGAGCTAATATTGAGTTGTTAGTGATTGATGATAATAAAAAGTTAACTTTTATTTACCTACCTATTTCACTTCCCTATTTAACTTCTCTTCTAATCGCTTTTCCTGGCATAGCTGTTCTTATTAATTCGCCATTTTCGATAATAGGCGTGCCGTTTACTATAACGGTTTTCATGCCTGTAGACGTTAATATAGGTTGAGCGAATGTTGCTCTGTCGGTCAGTTCTGCAAAATTGAAAATTACGATATCAGCGTCGGCACCTTCTTGAATTCGACCTTTAAATTTCATTTGAGCCACACTGCCTTCTAAAATTTGTGCAGGTATTAACGACATTTTTCTGATGGCTTCACTTAACGATACTTTTTTGCTTTCTTTAACAAACTCTCTAATGAAGCGCGAATACGTGCCTGCTGATCTTGGATGTGTTTTAGCGCTTTCAGGTAAAGGCCAAACGTCACCAGTTACCATTCTGCGTGTTTTAGAATCAATTAATGGCATACCGTCTGAAGCAACAGCACCGTTAGGAAACAGTTGCGAGATGTCGTATAAGTGTTGGTCTGACTCTGAATGTTCAGGATCTAAATAACGGAAGATGATAATAGAACGCGGATCTTTATCTTGTAACTCTTTAAAGGTTTTAGCGTTAAGGGTTTGTCCGTTAAATGAGAAGTCGCTTTCGCTAGCATTACCTAATCGCTCTTTCCAATTTTCGCCACGAAACATTTGTGCGCCAATAGCGGTACTTGCAGCTGAATATGGATAGGCTTCAACAGAAATATTAACGCCCTGCTTTTGCGCATTTAATACAAGTTCGGCTACATCTTCTATATCGCGTGCACTGGTACTGTTTAAATGAGAAATATGTGCATGAGCACCTGTACTTGCCGCTACAGAAATCAATTCTTGATAGGCTTCAAAAGCGCTTTTAGGCTCTTCTGCACTAGCAAAACGAATGTGGTTAAAGGTAGATACATTATGTTTAGCCGCTAACTTGTGCAGTTGATAATATTCTTTTCTATTAGAATTAGGACTATAGCCCGACAAAATCCCTACACCTAGCGCGCCAGCATCAATGGCTTTTTCAACAATCGTTATAATTTCATCTTGTTGTGCTTTTGTGGTGAGCTTTGAGCTCCAGTTAGGTAAAGAAAACACACCTAAGGCTTCACCCGGAACACCATTAAAGGTTGCGCCATCTAACACCATTGCACGTGCCATCGACCAATTAGCTGAAGCGCCATAATTTATAGGTCGCCCTTCTTTGGCTATATTGCTGTAAAACTTATCAACTTCGAGTACACCTGCTTCTAATTCTAATGCAGTTGTTACACCGTCGAAGGCTTGTAAACGAGCTGAAGGTAATAATTGGCCATGTGCATGTAAATCAATAAAGCCTGGCGAAACCACTAAGCCGGTAGCATCAATGATCTTTTTACCTTTAATGGATGATTCCGATATTTTAGCGATTTTACCTGCAGAAATACCTAGCCAACGTTTGGCGTCTAATCCTGTTTCGGGATCTATCACTCGGCCATTTTTAATCACTAAATCGTAATTTTCAGCCATGCTGATTGACGAAAAGCTTAATGTGGTAACCATAACGAGCAATGTGATCAGTTTGTTTTTATATATTTCCATTATTTATCCTCAGCTACTACTTGGTTTTATGAATAGTATTTACTTCTTTTAAACGCGTAATATGTGTCCTTGCTTAACTCTTGTTGCACTTCAAACTTGATACTAAGTCATTACTTAGTGATCAGAGTATAGGCGGTCTTCTTATTAGATCTAGTTTATACATATCCTGAGCTAGATCTTCGTATATTAGGTTATGCTAAATCTAGAACAACTCAAATTAATCTTTTACTTTTCAATAAATTAAAAATAGAAAAATGTTGTTTTTAATATTTATCAGTTATCTGGCTAAAAACTCATGGGTATATTGATAACTGTACTATTATTAATCTATGTGACAAATTAAGTCGATAAAATAAAAAACAATAACTGGGGAGTTGCAACATGGAAGCAAGAAAATTTCAGTTTAAATTACTATCTACAGCCATCATTACGGTCTTATCTGTACAAAGTTATGCTCAAGACACAGCAGACGTTGAAAGCAGTCAACTTGAGCGAATCGAAATTACCGCACAAAAACGTACGCAAAACATTCAAGAAGTGCCCGTTTCAGTGAGTGCCTTTACTGGCGAACAACTTACAAACAACCATATCACTAGCTTAGTTGATGCGTCAGACATGATGCCTAATGTAGAAATATCGAGCACGAGTTCTATGCCGCAAATATATATGCGAGGCATTGGCGCAGGTATTAATTATGGCTTTGAGCAATCTGTTGCCCAATTTAAAGATAATATTTATATGGGCCGAGCTATTATGGCTAGAGCACCGGTATTTGATGTAGAAAGAATTGAAGTACTTAAAGGCGCACAAAGTATTATGTTTGGCAAAAATGCCACCGCGGGTGTTATTTCAACCATGACTAAAGGCGCAATTAACGACACGGAAGGTTCATTCAGTGCAAGCTATGGTTCTCACTCTACTTTAAGTCTTGAAGGTATGTTCAATACTGCGATTAATGACAATTGGTCTGCTCGTATTGCTGCAGTGCTTAAAACCACAGATGGTTTTATGGATAACAACCTCGACAATAATGATATTCGAGGCGTAGATCATATCGACGGACAAGAAAACTCAGGCGTAAGACTTTCCCTACAAGGCGACTTAGATAATGGTTTATCTATTGGTTTTAAAGTTGAACATTCAGAATCGGACTTTGAGCTGAGCTCTCGACAATATTATGTTGATAACGAAGCACTAGCTGCTGCGATAGATCAAGGTCATCAAGCTGGACTTACGGCTTTGTTAGATCCTAACGCGATAATAGATCAACGAGTAGAGTTTGATGATACTGCGGGCGATCAATCTCCTTTTAACGACAACTTTGAAAGCGATACCGCGGTTTTAACCCTAGAATACGATTTAAATAACAATACCCTCACCTCAATCACCAGTTATCAAGATTACACTTGGAATAACGCTTACGATCCTACTTATTCAGAACAAAACTGGGTTGCTCTTGATAGAACCGAAAACTTTGATCAGCTTACCCAAGAGTTCCGTTTTGTAACGCCTGAAGCTGAGGTAGGAGAATTCGATTATATTGCAGGTTTATTTTACACTCGCCAGAACTTAGACTTGAACCAAAATGCGGATATGTTTGAGTTTCCATCTGCGCCTATTCCAGACAGTCGCTACGGCTTATTTTCTGATTTTGCATTAGACGAATGGAGCATTGCTGCCTTTATTTCGATAGGTTGGCAGGTAAACGAAAAGCTTAAACTCGATTTAGGTTTACGTTTCGACAAAGAAAATAAAACAGTAACTTCATCTCAAGAAACCTACACCGCAGACTTTGGGCTACCCGAAGCTAACGCATTAGGTTTAGCAGATACTATTTTGGCGGCATTTGGCGCAGGTAATCATCTACTTGATGAAGAACGTGATGAAACGCATTTTTCACCTAGCTTAAAATTAAGCTATCAAGAAAACAAAAACCTGATGTATTACGCCAGCGCAACTGTTGGTAGTAAAGGTGGTGGATTCGACGGAACCTTATTAAATAACACAGGCAGTATGGGTACAAGCTCACCTTCTGGCGACCCATATAATCACTTCAATCCTGCGGTTATTCCAGCAGACTCGTTTGAATATGAAGATGAAGAAGCGACTGCATTTGAAATAGGCTTAAAGTCAGATATTTTAGATGGCAGAGGTAGATTCAATGTTGCTTACTACTATACCCAGTTTGACAACATGCAAGTATCTGCGTGGGATGGGCAAAGTTATGTAGTAGATAATGCTGCAAAATCTATCGTACAAGGGCTTGAAACAGACTTCACCTTTATATTAAACGATTACTTGTACGTGTCTGGCGCTGCTGCTTACTTAGATTTTGAATACGATAGTTTTGAAAATGGAGTGGCTACCGTATGGCAAGACAAGGTAGAAGGCTTAGGTGGGCAAAACTTAACTGGCAGACGTGGCGTTTATGCACCTGAAGTAACAGCAAGTTTTTCATTAAATTACGACGATGAAGTAACAAGCTCTGTGTTGTTATCAAGTAACTTATCGGTAAGCTACTCTTCATCGTTTTACACCGCGTCAGATTTAGACGAACAATCTAAGCAAGACTCGTTTGCTAAGCTTAACTTTCGTATCGGGCTAAGTGATGCAAACGATGGAAAATGGAGTGTTGCCTTGTTAGCTAAAAACTTAACAGACGAGCAAGTGGTACGTTCATCACAAGATTTACCAGGTAATGCATTTGCTTATTGGGTTGCAATAGATCCACCTCGCACCTATACCATTACAGGAACGTATAATTTTTAGTTAGTACTTTGTATAACTCAAAGCTGTTACAGCTAAAGACAGATATCGGAGATCAGAAATGCTCTTCGATATCTTTTACTCATCAAGTTGCTTAAATAAGTCTCAAATCAAACCTTAATCGAAAATAAGCAAACATAAAGATTTGAATAATACAGCTGCGAAGGTAGAATTAGCCTTATTATAGCAACACGCATTTAAATGTTGTTTAGCAAAAGGTAGCGGTATATTTATGGATCATTTTGAACAATTAGGTGTAGGTAGAGCAGCAACTACCATTGAAATAAAAAAAGCTTATCGCAAGCTTGCTAATAAGTATCATCCCGACAGAAATGACGGTGAAGAAGCCAAAGAAAAATTCCAATTAATTCAACAAGCTTACGATGCGATTGTTGACCCTAAAAAACGTGCTTTATATTTAAAAAGTAATTACACCATCATCACAGATCCACGCGAAGTGGCTGATGCATTTTGGAATGGTGCATTAAGCTAAGCATTTATTTAATAATATAAATTAACGATTTTACTCAGACTCTCCAACTGGAAATAACAAATGCAAACCGAAGTAAGCATACCTGAATATTTAAGCGGTGATTTTTCTATGTATTTAGAAAATATGAACTCTTTAGCTGATCCTGAAAATCCGGATCTGTTAACCAATTATTTATCTAATTTGTTCAAGCAATTGCAAGAAATGCCGTTACTATTTACAGGCATGCCTGATCAACTTGCTATGGCCATTGCAACAAAAGTAAGAATCGACAGCAAAAGCTTAGCAAAAATTGAGTTATCTGAAGAACCAACATGGGCAGATGTTAAAGCCTTTGTTGGCGTACATGCTGATGCAAGAGCTTGCATTACAGAGATAATGGAAAATGCTGAGCAAGATTTAAAAACCGCTATTTTATTGATTCATTTTTATAACGGCTACGATGCTACACCATTAAAAGCTGAAGAAAATGATGATGACGACGATGATTATGGTTCAAACGGATATGAATCTGACGATTATGATGAGAACTATTAGTTTTATAGCAACATGCTAGCTCTACTAGAAACATATAAAAAACTTAATAAATAAAATAACAAACATAAGCTTTAAGGAACTCCCTTGACTAAAAACGCATTAATTCTAGCCACCGATATTATTGAACAAGCGCAACAAAGCGGTAGACGTGCTGGCACATCTTTAGAAGCCATAGCTTCAGAACAAGGTGACGAAACTATGCTTGCCGTATTAACGGAGATGGATATTTTAACTGTTGCTAAAATTGTTCGAGAGCATGATGCGACTATTCCATCAATTGCTACTTGGTTAATGGACGCAGAATCAATTAAGCAGCTACTTAATGTTGAACCTTCGTACTGGCAAAACATGGAAGAAGACGAAGTATTTTGCGCACAAACCGAAGCACATAGTTTATTAACGCAAATATTCTTATCGACAGATGATGAAGAAAAACAACTTGAAGTATTGAACGCTATATTGCACGACGACTTTGGACTTTTATATTTATCTTTACCTTTTGTTGGTCACGATTTTTCAGAAATAGAAGAAGACGAAGAGCAAACATCTGGCAGCGTTGAAGAGCTATTAATGAAGATAAAATCGTTAAGTGAAGAAGCTTACCGTGAAGTGATGACAATCAGTACAAATGGTACACTTGAAAACATTGAAAAATCATTAAAACAGAACGCTAACAAGCAACGCGTTACCGCTATTGAAATGGATACAGACGATATGTTCGCGCCACTTTAATTTTATAACCAATTAATAATTAAAGATTTATATAGAATATTAACGCATTATCATCAGTATTATTTGATTAGGAACCATTAATGAAAATAGCAGAGTTACGTAATCATCCTTTTCTTCTTTTAGTGTTAAAAGATGGAGAAAGTGAAGGCTATTTTACGCCAGAATACATGCATAAAACTAAGCAGCAATTGTCTGATATGTCGTTACGTATAGCGTCAGATAACTTATCAATTATTTATGCCGATCAAATTAGAAAAGGTTGTGAAATTGTACTCGGTATGAGCAATTTAGGTTTGTTAGATCTTTGCGATAACGACACAGAAAAAGCCAAAGAGATATTACTCACCCAAGGTATAGTTTATTGCTTTAGAGCGGGTTGGGCTAAATACGCTAAATTAAAGCAAATATCTCCTTCGTACTTTGAGGAAGTATCAATCACCAATTATGCACAATCAGTTAACGATACTTCTGATATCCGATTAATGCATAACGCCATAGAAAAAACCGGTAACGAAAGTGCCATGCTATTAAATATTTATAAAAGCATCGCATCAGTTTATTGTGCAAATACCATTCTCATTGATAACGATGAAGAAATGCTGCAGTTTGAAATACAGAAGTTTTTAAACTCTGCGGTAACTTTATTATTAATAGATACAGATAAAAAGAAATATACCAATAGCTTATACGAAGAGTTAATTTCCTACCTAACAACAAGTGATCAAGTGGATATTTTTGACAAACTAGAAACGTGTATCGAAAACATCACTAAACAGCTACCTGTTGCTGCAAGAGACTATTTAGATGAGCTTAATTTATTAGAGTTTAGCGATCTTAAAGGTTTAATTGAACAACAAATGGATATCTCTATTTTCATCCCTGATATCTTAGAGCTTCCAGTTTCTGTAATGAATGAATTACACGATGACTTTGATGGTGGTTATGATTTCCATGCAGATGACGATGAAGACTTAGCTTATCTGTTTGATGATAAGTAAAATACGCTAGAGTTGTGTAAAACAACTCTAGTAAAAACAATTTGTAAGTAACAAAAGCAAAAACGTTAAAACAAAGAGCATAATATGTACCCACTAAATTATATAGAACCTGTTTTTCGCCCACCAAGTGAATGGAAAAGCCTAATACTACAAGTCACTAATGGCTGTTCTTATAATAAGTGTACTTTTTGCGACATGTATACGGCTGACAGTAAAAAATTCAAGCCTAAAAAAACAGATGTAATCGAACAAGAATTACTGCAAATAGTTGCTTCTGGCTTACCTGTAGGCCGTGTGTTTTTGGCTGATGGCGATGCCATGATGCTACCTTTTAATCGCTTAAAAGAAATTTTACTTCTTATTAAAACTCACTTGCCACAAGTCACCCGAGTTTCAAGTTATTGTTTACCTAGAAACTTAACTAATAAAACCGTAGAACAATTAACAGAATTACGCGCTTTAGGCTTAACCTTAGTTTATGTGGGTTGTGAAAGTGGCGATGATGAGGTTTTACAGTTAATTGAAAAAGGTGAAACCTACGAAAGCTCTTTAATCGCCTTAAATAAAATCAAGCAAGCCGGAATGAAAAGCTCAGTGATGATTTTAAATGGTTTAGGCGGCCCTGAATTATCAAAGCAACATGCGATAAATTCAGCTCGATTAATGAATGCAGCTCAGCCAGACTTTTTATCCACCTTAGTGGTTAGCTTCCCTTTAGGTGAAGAACGTTTTGCTAAAAACTTTGTAGAAAATAACCATCTGCCATTTCGCTTGTTAGATCAACAAGAGTTGTTTCAAGAAATGAAATTATTACTGTCTGAACTTGAGTTAGAAAAAACGATTTTTAGATCAGACCACGCTTCAAACTATTTAGTATTAAAAGGTGTGTTAGGTAAAGACAAAGCAACGCTAGTTAACACTGTACAAATGGCGATAGACAAATCAGCACATATTCCTCTTAGACAAGAATGGCAACGAGGCTTATAAGTTTAATTAGCGCAATTTAAGAGTATGACCTTTCCAGTTTAAGGGGATTTATTTAATCCCCGCTCCTATCTCACTACACATAACTAAGTACTACTACTTAATTATAAGCCTACTATGTCGTTATGATGTTAGCGAAAGCCATAAATGCAAAACGGTAATACCCCTTTCCTTTGGTTATAAACCCTAAATTATTAAGTGAAGTTACTACTTACTCCACCCACAAAAAATATTAACCAAATATTTAGTTAAAATAATTTTAACTATAAACCCATGAAATAAAACAAAATAATTACTTGTTATGAAATTGTGATAACTTCGTGAGGTATTCCTTCAAGGCAAAATTTATATTGTAGCCAGTTCAACAACTAGCACTCCCCAAATTATAAAGGAAAACAATATGAAATTAACAAAACTAGCTTCTGCTGCAATCTTAGCAATGGCAGCATCAGGTTCTGCAAATGCAGTTGTAGTAGATGTAGAAATAACAAACTTAACGCACGCTCAAACATTTACTCCACGTTTAGTTATTGCTCATGATGCAACCTACGATGCTTTTGAACCAGGTCAAGATGCATCTACTGCACTTGCATGGTTAGCTGAAGCTGGTGTTATTGATGATGCACAAAATGCAGATTCTAGTGGCCAAAACTTTGAAGCTGAGCTTGGTCCTGTTGATACAGATAACGGTGCTAACACATGGCACAGATTTGGTGGCACTTTAGGTCCATCTGCTTCTTTAAGTTACCCATTCGATACTATGGATAAGCCTTACTTATCACTATTAACTATGTTAGTTCCTACGAACGATGCTTTTGCTGGCTTAGATAGTATAGAAATTCCAACAACACCAGGTACTTATTCTTACACATTACACGCATATGATGCTGGTACAGAATTAAATGACGAAATAAACAGTACACGTACTGACGTTGTAGAAGCTGGAACAGGTAATGCTTTAGGCGGCTATGGTTTACCAGGTGTTGCTGGTGTTGGCGCGTCTCCAGTACCTTTAGGTGATGGTGGTACAGGTGTTGGTGCTCTAATAGAAAATGGTGAACTTGAAGATGGTACAGATGGCCCAGTTCATATTCACAGAGGTATTTTAGGTGATACTAGCCTTACAGGCGGAGCAAGTGATTTAGATTCAACTGCTCACCGTTGGTTAAACCCTGTTGCTCGTGTAACTATTACAGTTCCAGCGTCTTAATCGAAGGAAACTCAATATGAAAAATCAATTATTCAAAGTAAGCTTACTAGCAATGTTAGTTACTATAACTTCCGCTTGTACCTTCGATGGTGATGACGGTGCTGTAGGTGCCACTGGTGCTACAGGTGCTGTTGGCCCTGCCGGTGCAGATGGTGCTGACGGTATCGATGGAATAGACGGTATTGATGGTGAAGATGGTGCTCCGGGTACAAATGGTAACTCAGCAGTTTACACAGTGCATTTTACTAACTTAACTTACAATCAACCAATGAGTCCTGCGGCTGTTATTTTACATGAACCAGGCTACCACGCATTTACCGATGGCGAAGTTGCCAGTGTTGGTATTGAAATGTTAGCGGAAGCTGCTGATCCAGTAATGTTAATAAGCGAAGCAAGTGCTTCAGCTAATTACTTAGATTCAACTACAACAAGTGGCGGTACAAACCCTCGCTCTACAAGTTCAACGGCTACTTTAATAGTACCGGATCTTGATGTTGATAACCTACGTCTTAGCTTTGCTAGCATGTTAGGTAATACAAACGATGGTTTTACTGGCTTAAATGCTATGGACGTAAGTAGCATGACTGTGGGTCAATCGACTTCATTTATGGCACCTACATGGGATGCTGGTACAGAAGCAAACCTTGAGTCAGCTTCTACAGTTCCGGGTCCTGCGGCAAGTGCTGCTGGTGGCGGTGGAGCTGCAGCTGGTTTTAATGCGGCTCGTGATGATTTGTTTGACCGTGTTCACTTCCACAGAGGTATTGTTTCAAATGCGAATGTTACAGACGCAAGTTTGGAAGGTTTAAGTACTTCAGTGTTAGATGAAAGTCATCGTTGGAACAACCCAACAGCAAAGATTACTATTACTCGTACACGCTAAATTAAGCTAAATTGAAGTAAAGTTAAATAAGTTAACTCTTCGAAGCAAAAGCCTCTTTTTACGCAATGTAATTAGAGGCTTTTTAATAGGTTTTTTTAATCTTAATTTTTTATTGAGAGGTGGTTATTAACCTAACTTGCGCACTTGGCTGGCACATTCAGCTAAAACAATCGCACCAGCCGTTGAAACATTCAAAGAATTTCCCATGCCAAACATGGGTATGTGTATTTGATGATGGCTTAATTTTAATGCGGCTTCACTGACACCTTTACGTTCATTACCTAATACCAAAACACTCGCTTTAGGATAGCTAATTTCTTTGTAATCAACAGATTCATGGCAAAGCTCAACACTAAATACCGTATAGTTATCATCTAATAAGGTTTGTAAGCTGTTAGTGGTGCTATCGCTGTATTCAACGGTTACCCATTTCGCTTCGTTGCGAGAGGCTTTTCTTAATTTCTTATCCGAGATAGTCAGTTCGCCACAAACAATAATTTTTTCTATGGCAAAAGCATCCGCTAATCGAATAAACGAGCCGATGTTATAGCTGTTGGTTACATTATCTAATACAACAATTAATGGAAGTTTGGGCTTTTGGAGGTACTCATCTCTACTAGGTTTGGTTTTTCTGAGATCGTCTTTGTTCATTTGCATTGCTGAATGCATGTTATATATCCTGTTTACGCTTTGGTATTACTGAGCTGATGTTTTCTATTGATAAGATTATATCAAGATTCGTGGTAACTGACCGAAACCATTTTAAAAGTTATTTAAGCCAAACAAGAGTTAATGGAAATTATTAAGCATTAAACTTTCGCTTGAAGTAAACTACACCGCGATAATTATCTATAAGCGGCAAAATCTCTATGCAGACTCTATCTCAATTAAAAAATGGTGACTTACTGGGCGTTAAACGTTTAGCACTTTCTGAAAACCTAACTTCGTTTCCTTTAGAAATTTTAAGCTTGGCAGACAGCTTAGAGGTGTTAGATTTATCGAATAATCAATTAACCTCGTTACCAAAAGAGTTAGTACAATTAACTAAATTGAAAATTATATTTGCCTCAGACAATCCTTTTACCTCTTTGCCTGAAGTACTTGGGCAATGTGAAAATTTAGAGATGATTGGTTTTAAAGCTAATAAAATTAAAACCGTTCCTGAAAGTGCCTTACCGAAAAATTTACGCTGGTTAATATTAACGGACAATTGTATTGAAGTTTTACCTGATACTTTAGGTGAATGTAGTCAATTACAAAAACTTATGCTGGCAGGTAATCAATTAACTGAATTACCGTTATCCATGGCAAAACTAACAAATCTTGAGTTGGTTCGAATTTCAGCTAATCAATTAACTCGATGCCCTACTCACTTATTACAATTACCTAAACTTGCTTGGCTGGCTTTTTCAGGTAACCCTTTTAGTAATTCTGAACTTAATAATTCTGAACTTACTGAAACACATATTAATAAAGATGATATTCATAAACAAAGCCCTCAAGCTTCAGTTCCTGTAGTGGCATCATCAAGTTATATTTTGCAGAACGAACTTGGTCGGGGCGCATCAGGTGTTATTTCACGTGCCGTATGGAAAGAAGCCCAAGAACAGTTTCCAGCAGAGATTGCAGTTAAAGTTTTTAAAGGTGAAATAACCAGTGATGGTTACCCAAAAGATGAACTACAAGTGTGTTTAAAAACAGGAAATCACAAGAATATTGTTCGATCATTAGCACAAGTGAACGAACAGGGTTACTTAGCACTTATTATGAGTTTGATTCCTGAAGGATATAATAACTTAGGTTTACCTCCTTCTTTGAAAAGCTGCACTCGAGATACTTTTCCTGCTGACTTTACGTTAAGTATTCAGCAAATAAGTAAAATTGTATCGCAGATGCAAGAGGTGTTTGAACATTTACATAGCAACCAAGTTTCTCATGGTGATTTGTATGCCCATAACACCCTGTTTGATGATGAAGCCAATATTATATTTGGCGACTTTGGTGCTGCAACTATGTACCACATGCTAACAAGTGAACAGCAGTTATTAATTCAGAAAATAGAAGCGCGTGCTTTAAAGCATTTTATTGATGACGTATTGAGTGTTTGCCAAGCACAAGATAAACACAGCGAAGCATATAAAGAATTACTCAAAAAAATAAGTTAGTTAACCTGTATTTTTAACCCTATTATTTTCACTTTTAAACATAAGAAGAGTGACTAACAAACGTTAGTCACTCTTCTTATGTTTTAGCTATTTAAGTAAATGTTAAATACTTCTCTTCACTTTAAATCTTTTTGCCAAATACACCTTTTTTCCTGCAACCTATATACCTAGTACTTTAGGCTTGCAAGGTTCAGTTGCTGGTTGCTTAAAGATATCTTGATCAATCACAATAAAGTCATATCTATTACGCTTGTATAAGACCATACTGATATTGTTACGTATCTTCGGTTTATATAAAGCACTGCGTAACCCTAGTCCTTGAGTTGGCTAAAGCCGTCTTCAGGTTCAATAGATTAACCTTTAAAGGAAATATCATGAGTAAAGGACAAGACAACAAGAAAAGTGCTAAAAAGAAACCATTATTAACCGCAAAAGAGAAAAAAGCGGCAAAAACAGCTAAAAAAACAACAACCAATGTTTTAGGTAAATAATCTAAGCTGTAAAAGGTTTGTTAATTTCTGATAACGAATTCCTCATGACAAGCTTTTAAAAAATTAAGGCGAGATCTTCAGGAATTGAAACACTTAAGCAGTTAACTCTAATTGTTCTGAATTAACCTTTGTGACTTAGCACATAATGTAAATTCCAAAAGACCACCATATTTATGGTGGTCTTTCTCTTTTATAGGAACGGTAACTTTATTTCACGCAAACATTAATAAAACAGCAAAGCTATATTAAGGCTGACCAGGAAAACTCGGCATACCTTCAGGAATAACAAACCAACTTAGCTTCTCACTTACCCACACATGAACACTGGGTTGAAAAATAGTGTCGTCTGTTACATTGACCGGCTGTAACTTTAATCTGATGCTAGATAAGTCATTTGGGTTGTAGTGATAAACTCTGTTACCACAACCTGTACAAAACTTAGCGTGATTTTTCTTACCGCTATCAGCTATACGAACCCACTCATCTAAAGTGCCGCTAAACTCTATATCTTTACTTTCAACAACGGTTGTAATACTAAACGCGCTGGTTGATAACTTTCTACATTCTTGGCAATGGCAAGCCATAACTTTTTTAGGCTTGGCTTTTAATGTGTAAGTGATGTTGCCACATTGGCAAGACCCTTTGATTGGATATGTCATAATTGTTCTCTATATAAATTTCATCATTGAGAGAATTAAGGCTTTTTTGTGCTTAATTCAGATAAAGTTAATCGATACTTTAATAAATCAATAAGTAATTAAATCCATTACCCCGAGTTGAGGTTAAATATAATTAGGCTGCAGTCAGCATAAAACCTAACATGCCAAATACAAAGCCTAATACTGCCCCCATAGGTGGTGCTAAGTGATTTTTCAATATAACTTTAGGAGCTAAATCTTGGAATATTGAGTAAAGAATTCCACCTGAAGCAAACAACATAATGCACGCGATTATCACAGGAGATCCGGAAAGCCAAAGATAACCAGATGCCCCAGCAACAGGACCTAAAAAAGCTAAAAGAGTAAATATAATAAGTATTTTTTTGGTATTAAAAGATGGTGATTCATTTAATTCGCGATACGCACTAAAGCCTTCAGGGATATTTTGCAAAGCAATTAAGCCCGCAAGTAAAAATGCTCCATTACTACCTGTTGCAAAAGCAGCGCCTAAAGCTATTGATTCTGGAATAAAGTCAGAAACCATTGCGGCAAGTTGACTGGCTGGCGTATTTCGTTTTTTAAGAAATATATCCAAAAACATAAAACATAAGCCACCCAATATAAAAAAGGCACAAGCTGTAAATGGCGTAGTGTGCTTCATACCTTCTGGTACTAATACTAAAGCAACTGCAGACAATAAAGCGCCACCACCAAAAGCAACAATGCCATGTTGTACCTCATTATTTATCCAACGCATTTTAAAACAGGCTATCGCAGCCCCGGCTGTCATACCTAGCCCAGCAAGTAATGTTGATAAAATAACAACAAACAATAAGGTCACACAATTCTCCAGTAACGTAATGAGATAATGCTTAATTTTTCTTAATTATGAAAGATTAAGTTAAAACTTAACAATCTAAAAGACGCAATCCATGATTATAACTCTTTGCACGGTATATCTTGAGCTTTTTGTTATGACTTCGTGATAACTCTGTGATAACTGTTTCTTATTATGTAAATGAAATGCTAATTAATTGTAATTAGCACAATTTATATTTTGGGGAAAATTTAATATGAAAATAATAAAAAAAGCATTATTAACCAGTTTAACAGCAAGCGCTTTGTTGTCTGGTGCATCACAAGCAGCAATGGTTGAAGTAGAAGTAAGTAACTTATTTAATGCCGGTGGTTTAGCCTTAACACCTGTTTGGGTTGGTTTTCATGACGGTACTTTCGACTCTTTCGATGTTGGTGCTTCTTCATCTTCTTCTTTACAAGCTTTAGCTGAAAATGGCGATGTTTCTGGTGTTATGGCTGACTTTACTGCGAGTAATACTAATGGTGAACAAGGCGCTATATTAGCTCCTGACGGCTTTGCTGGCGCTCCAGTATTCGAACCGGGCGAATCTGCAACTTCAGGTATATTTGAAATAAACGCAACAGATAGTGGCTATTTCAGTTTCTTATCAATGCTAATACCAACAAATGATGCGTTTATAGGTAACGACAGCGGAACAGCCTATTCATTATTTGATATGAACAATGAATTTGTTGGATTAGATATTTTAGTATTAGGCTCTGATGTTTGGGATTCAGGTACTGAATTAAACAGAGGTTATGGCGCTCCTTTCTTAGCAGGTGCTGATGCAGAAGAAAGACAAGATGAAAATGGTGTAATTAGCCAACATGCTGGTTTAACTGTTTTAGCAGGTGGTTTATCTATTTTTGGCGGTAATACACCGGCAGGTTATTCAATCGATCAAGCTGCTGCTGACTTTACTGCACAAGGTTTCGAAGTAGCGCGTATTACGGTTAATCAAGTACAAGTTCCAGTACCAGCAAGCGCAGGCTTATTTGCTATTGGTATGGTAGCTTTAGCTGGCTTTAAACGCCGTAAAACTTCAGTAAAAGTTGCTTAATAGCGCATCTATAAAGTTCTAACATTTGAACTTTATATTTATAATATTAAAAACTGATACTTAGCATTTCAAACTTATAAAAAAGGGTGATAGATTTCTCTATCACCCTTTTATTTTTTATTTAAAACTCAATAACTATCGTTAATCTGCGTATTAGCCTGTAATCAAAGGTTCAAAACCTTTAACAACGTCATCAATCGCTTTCATTTGTTCTAAGTAAGGTTGAAGTTTATCAAGTGGTAATGCACACGGTCCATCACACTTAGCTTGAGAAGGATCAGGATGCGCTTCAATAAATAAACCTGCAATACCAATTGCCATACCACTTCTAGCTAATTGAGAAGCTTGTGCTCTTCTACCATCGGCAGAGTCACTTCTACCACCTGGCTTTTGTAATGCATGAGTCGCATCAAAAATTACAGGGGCGTAGCTTTTCATTTCGTCCATCGCCAACATGTCTACAACTAAGTTGTTGTAACCGTAACAGCTGCCACGTTCACATAAGATCATTTTCTCATTACCAGCTTCAGCAAACTTAGTAATAATATGACGCATTTCATGTGCCGCTAAAAACTGTGGTTTTTTAATGTTGATGATGGCATTGGTTTTCGCCATGGCAACAACTAAGTCAGTTTGACGAGCTAAAAATGCTGGTAATTGAATAATATCAACCACTTCAGCTACAGGCTGTGCTTGGTGACATTCATGTACATCGGTAATAATTGGAACATTGAATGTAGATTTAATTTCTTCAAAGATTTTTAAACCTTCATCTAAACCTGGACCACGGTAAGAGTTAATTGATGATCTGTTAGCTTTGTCAAAAGATGCTTTAAATACGTAAGGTATATTCAGCTTTTGTGTAACTTCTACGTAATGTTCAGCGATAGTCATGGCTAAATCACGCGATTCAAGTACGTTCATACCACCAAATAAGGTAAACGGTTGATCGTTAGAAATATTAATATTGTTTAGTTGGATAGACGATAACGCCATTTTTGATCCTTAATAATTATGTATATAAATGTGAGTATGAAAAATTGTAGTATTTAATGTGTAAAATCGACATCAGTTTACACAAGTTTCAAAATGATTTACCCAATACTTTGTAATATTTGTCCACATAGCCATGCCATATAAGTTCCAACGGTATAACCTAATACAGCGAGAAGTACGCCTACCGGTGCAAGTGATGGATGGAATGATGATGCGACAATAGGTGCAGACGCTGCACCACCTACATTTGCTTGGCTACCTACAGCCATATAAAACAATGGCGCTTTGATCAATTTCGCAACAACAAGCATTAAACCAGCGTGAATCAGCATCCAAATAGCGCCTAAAATGAAGTAAACAGGTGCATCAAGAATCATACGTATATCCATCTTCATGCCTATAGTAGCAATTAAAATATACAAAAAAGATGAACCAACTTTAGATGCACCTACGCCTTCTAAGTTTCTTGCTTTGGTAAACGATAAAATTAGGCCAACGGTTGTTGCAAACACAATCATCCAGAAAAATTTACTATGAAAACTGAAACGACCTAAATCGGGATAATTAGCAATAAAGTAAGGGGTTATATTATCTGAAAATAAATGGGCAAAACCTGTAACACCTAAACCGATGCTGAGGATTATCATGATGTCTGTTAATTGAGGAATACGGCTATGTTCAGCATTAAAAGATTCTACTTTATTTTTAAGAGCTTCTATTGCAGAGGTATCGGCGCCTGTTTTTGCGTCAATACTTTTAGCTTTGGAAGCCATAATAAGTAATACCGCCATCCAAAGGTTTGCAACGATTACATCCACCGTTACCATTGCAGAAAATATTTGATCACCTGCACCATATATCTCTTTCATTGCAGCTTGATTAGCACCACCACCAATCCAGCTGCCAGCAACCGTTGTCATGCCTCTCCAAACAGCTTCAGGTCCGGTAACATTTAATAATTCAGGCCAAATACTAGAAACAATAAGTAAGGCAATAGGCCCGCCAATAACAATGCCTAATGTACCCGTTAGAAAGAGAATAACCGCTTTATTGCCTAATTTAGCTATCCCTTTTAGATCAACGCTAAGGGTGAGTAATACTAAACAAGCAGGAAGAAGATAACGAGATGCAACATAATAAAGGTTTGATTCATCACCATTAATCACACCAAAAGTATTCAAAAGTGAAGGAAGGAAATAACAAAGTAATACAGCGGGAACTATACCGTAAAATTTTTTCCAAAGATGATGACTACTATTGGCGGTATAAAAGATCACACCGAGCATAATGGCTATAAAACCAAGAATAGTCGCATCGTTTGTAATAAGTGGGTCGTTTAATACAACGGTTTCATTTACAACTTCCTGTAGCATAAAGTATCCAACTTATGTTTGTAATAAGATAAAGTAACTACGCACTACACTTTAATTAGTGAAGTACGTTATCGACAACAGTTATTTTTTCTAACTGAATTTTTAACAACTGCGCCGCAGGATCTTTAGGACACTGATCTACAAAATATTGATAATCGTCATACGCCACTTTAAAACAATCTAATTGATGTAATAAAAAACCTCGGTCTCTTCTTTCAAAGGGATCTTCAGGACGCAGGCCAATCAATAAGTCGACACATTTGAGCGCTTGGTTAAAGCCACCCTCTTTAATAAGTGAGTTCTTAAGTGCTGTTAGATGCTCAATAATTAAAGCGCTTTGCTCTATTGGCAATAACTCCAATTCACTTGGATCACCTTCTAAATCATCCATACGGTGATCAAGTTGGTGCCAATCAATAGATTCGCCAGTTACAGGGTCAAATATAATAGCGTAATGATCATCACATGATATTCTGATCATGGTGTTATCAGGCAAGAAAACTATATCGGTTTCAAAGTCACAGCGTTCTACTACATATTGCAGAATAACCGCCTTAAGGGTTGGAGCTAACACACGGTAATCCACTGCGGTTTCTATTTGAAAAGTAACAACAGGCCAAAAGGCTTTTTGCTTATCGATAAACATATGCTCAACAAACAATTCGTTAATTAGAATTTCCACTTTTTCTAATGGACTTTCAACGTCAGAAATTGCTAATTGACAGCTTTCAATAATATCTTCAATGTTCTGAATCGACGTATTACTTGTATCAAACACAAATTCTTCGACTAACAAGAATAGATCTAGCAAGCTTTTTTCGTCTGATTGCAATTCAGATAACAACAATTCGTTCTTCAAAATAGTTATATTTTTCCGTTAGTTAGGTTTACCGTGTATATAGTTACTTTAAACAACTACATACACTTTAGGCTTGTTTCATTTTATATATGTTATATGGGGGAAACTTGCGGTTTTAAAAGGGTTGATTAAAAGAAAACGCCTTCTTTACTTATCGCAATTCTTACCACTAACATGATCCAGCCTAACGCACCTAAATAACCAATAATTCGCATGGTGTTATTTTTAGCAAGTTTTAAGGTATAAAAAGCAGTAAAAATGTATGCAACAACAGCGAGAACTTTTTCACCTAACCATAACTGTTCAAATGGATTAATTGATAATTTAACTGCCATACCGATACCGATAGCTAATAAGAAAGTGTCGATAACATGTGGTGCGATTTTCACCCATTTTTTATTAAGTTGATCAGAGTTCATTAGTAACCAAGCAAAACGTAATGTAAATAAAAGAACACTAAGTAAAGCCAATGTCATATGTAAATGTTTCATGGAAATCCTTGATTATTGTTTGAATTATTAATCTAAATTGAATTTTGTCGTTTAATCACTGAACTAACTAGCTTTTCAATCAGCCATTTAAATCAATGAGTTTATTGGTGAAAAGTAGCAAAGGTTACTCTGTCGTTTTCACCGTAATCTTGTATTGTTTGAACCTTACTAAAACCTGATGCCAGCATAATATTTCTCACTGCTTCACCTTGGTTGTAACCGTGTTCAAAGAATAGATAACCACCTTGCTTTAAATAAGGTATAGCTTGATTCACTATTTTAGTGATATCAGCTAATCCTTGGTCTTCGGCAACTAAGGCAGTTAAAGGTTCAAATCTCACATCACCTTGAGATAAGTGAATATCGTTTTCATCTATATAAGGTGGATTACTAATAATAACATCGAAGCGTTTATCTGTGCTTACACTTAAAAACCAATCACTTTGGTAAATATTAACGTTATTAATAGCTAAATGCTTGGCATTTCTTTGCGCTAAGGCAACAGCATTTTTATTGTAGTCAATCGCTTCAATATCCCACTTAGGTTTTTCAGACGCTAAGGCAAGTGCTATTGCTCCAGTGCCGGTACCTAAATCAATACAACTTATGCTATTTGACTTAGACTCTATATTTTCTTCTACTTCCTCTAAAATTATTTCAATGAGTACTTCGGTATCTGGACGCGGAATTAAAGTAGATTCATCACAATAAAACGGTAAAGACCAAAACTCTTTAATGCCTGTAATATAGGCGATTGGTTTACCTAATAAACGTTCTTGAAGTAAAGAGGAATAGGAAATGTATTGGTCTTCGGTTAGTAATTTTTCAGGCCAAGTGTATAGGTAGTTTATTTCTTTATCTAAAACAAAACTAAGCAAGACTTGAGAATCGAGCTTGGCGCTGTCAGATACTTTTTCAAGTAATGCAGTACCAAACTCTATTTGCGTTTTTATGCTATTTTTTTCAGTTAGCATTGAAAGGTCTTTTATTGATTAAACAGATGAACAAGTTAATCAGAAACTTCAGCTAATAAATCAGCTTGGTTTTCTTGCATGATAGGTTCCATGATCAACTGCAAATTACCTTCCATAATTTCATTTAAACGATAAAGAGTTAAGTTGATTCTGTGATCACTCATACGACCTTGTGGGAAGTTGTAAGTACGAATACGTTCAGAACGATCACCACTTGCCACTAAGTTACGACGAGAAGACTCTTCTTCGCTTCTACGTTTTTCATCTTCAGCTTGTTGTAATCGCGCTTGTAAAACAGACATAGCTTGTGCTCTGTTTTTATGTTGTGAACGTTGATCCTGACATTCAACAACAACACCTGATGGTATATGCGTAATACGTATAGCCGAATCAGTTTTGTTAACGTGTTGTCCACCTGCACCTGATGCTCTGAAAGTATCAACTTTTAAATCAGCTTTGTTAATTTCAATCGCTTCAGATTCTGGTATTTCAGGCATTACAACAACGGTACAAGCAGATGTATGTACGCGACCTTGAGATTCTGTTTCAGGTACGCGTTGTACACGATGGCCGCCCGATTCAAATTTCATGTGTCCATAAACACCTTCGCCGTCAACTTTCATAACAATTTCTTTGAAGCCGCCCTGCTCACTTTCGTTAGAGTTCATTAATTCGATTCTCCAACCTTTCTTTTCAGCATAACGTGTATACATGCGGTATAAGTCACCCGCAAATATAGCCGCTTCATCACCACCAGCACCTGCTCGTATTTCTACGAAACAGTTATTATCGTCTTTAGGATCTCTTGGTAGTAATAAAATTTGTAGCTCATCAGTTTTTTCTTCTACCGCTTTTTTAGCACTTTTAAATTCTTCTTGTGCCATATCACGCATATCAGGATCATCATCCTTTAGCATTTCTTCTGCTGTTTCAAAATCGTCAACAGCATCTTTATAGGCATTAAAAGCGTTAGTTATAATTTCTAACTGTGAAAATTCTTTAGATAAGGCTCTAAACTTTTCTTGATCTGAGATTGTTTCAGGATCAGAAAGTAACGCTTGAACTTCTTCGAAACGTTCAGAAATAATTTCAAGCTTTTGATAAACTGAGTTTTTCATTAAATTATTCTTTTATTGGGAAAATTTAGTCGAGCTAAAGTTGCAGTATTCTAGTGCTATTCAAACTGACAGTAAATTTTTTATCACGAAAATTAAGTAAATGTACGATGGTTTGCATGTTTTTTAAACAAAAACAAATATTATGATAAGGAAAGTAGCTAAGGTTTTTTATCTATATCAAAAATATCTCTTAAATAAATAAGTTTGTCTAACTCTCCACCTTGCGCTGCACTTTGCAAAGCACTTGTTGGAGCATGCATAAATTTGTTGGTTAGTTTAGTTGCTAACTCTGCGACCACAGCTGCCGGATCTTTATCACTCTCTAGCTGAAGAAGCGCTCTTTTCAGTAGTTGATCACGTTCTTCTAAACACTGTTTACGATAACTAACCACAGTATCTTGAGTATTTAAACCTCGTAACCAAGACATAAAACTATTAGCTTGAATATTAACAATACTTTCAGCTTCTACAGCCGCTTTCCTACGGTTTTCCATATTCTTGGCAATAATGCTTTGTAGATCATCAACGGTATAAAGAAAGACATCTTCTAAATCAGCAACTTGTTCTTCAATATCACGCGGTACAGCTAAATCTACCATAAAGATAGGTTGATGTTTTCGTTTTGCTAAAGCGCCTTCAACCATACCTTTACCAATCAACGGCAATGTACTACCCGTTGAAGTAATAACAATATCTGAATGGATCATTTGCTCTGGTATTTGAGCCAGAGTAATCGCTTTACCACCAAACTTTTCAGCCATTACTTCGGCTCTTGCAATAGTTCGGTTAGCTACAGTTATTTTGCCAACTTTATTTTCATAAAGGTGCTTAGCCACTAACTCAATTGTTTCACCAGCGCCAACCAGTAATACACGAACTTTTTCTAAATTAGCAAAGATGTGTTTAGCTAAATTAACCGATGCAAAGGCAACTGAAACGGCACTTGCACCTATTTCAGTTTCTGTTCTTACTTGTTTAGCAACACCAAAGGTGCGTTGAAATAAACGATCCATCACTAAAGCCATAGAGCCTGCAGCTTTAGCTTGGCCATATGCTTGTTTCATTTGACCTAATATTTGAGGTTCGCCTAAAACGAGAGAGTCTAAACCACAAGCAACACGCATCATGTGATTAACGGCTTGTTGGCCTTGGTGTACATATAAACTAGGTAAAATAGTTGAGGCTGGAACATTATGGTATTGCTCAAGCCAATTGATAAGGCGTTCTTGGGTTATATCTAGAGCTTCATCTTGTACTAAATATAATTCAGTGCGGTTACACGTTGATAAAATAACGGCTTCTTTGCATTTCACTGTATTTAGCATACTTTGAAGCGCAGTAGATAATGCATCAGGATTAAAAGAGATTTTCTCTCTAACCGATACAGGAGCAGTTTTGTGATTTATACCAACAGCAACAATAGACATAACGCTATTTATTAAGGCCTTAATTAGAAAGTTTGATTAATTTTTGTATCTTCTGCTTCGTAGAAAAACATTTATATTTTTTATGAAACACTAAGATAAAAAATATAATAGTTTTATATTATAACTAATCAGCACTAAATTTGCGCCATATTTTAGTGATATTAGTTATTAATTTTTTGAATTATACTTTTATAAAGCTGAGCTATAGCTAACTAATAAAGCTTATTTGAATTTAAAAATCGATGACTTTAATCAAACGCTCAAATTAACAGCGAAATATGATTAAATAATAAAGTAATTTTACGAAAGATAGAGATTGATTGAAAGCACCTTCCTATTTGTGGTCAAATATACTTAACGAATTCAGGTTAATCTATTCAGGTCGGCTATTGTGCTTAATAACAAGTTTTACTCTTATCTCTACTTTTCATCTAGGTACTTAGCTAACAAATTCAACTTTTTGTTTCTTGTGTTGATCACTCTTCTGTCAGCTTGTACGACAACTCAACCTATTAACGATATAAAACCAGGCTACACAAGCGATATCCTGAAAAGAGAAAAAACCTTAGCTCAATTAACAACTTGGCAAGTTAAAGGCAAAATAGCCTTTATTAATAGTGTAGAACGAAAAAGTGCTTCTCTATTCTGGAATAAATCAAACACTAACCAACAATTAAATTTAACTACTTACCTAGGCATTAATGTTCTTAAGTTAACTTCTGTCGACAGTATGCATACTATTGAAGTTGACGGTGAATCTTATCAAGATGAAAACTTAGATAGTTTAATTGAATCTTTGATTGATATGAGATTCCCAACTGAAGCACTATCATATTGGATAAAAGCTATTCCTTATAATAACAATGATTCTTTTACCTTCAGTCCTGAGTCTCAATTACCTAAGACTTTAACCAGCCAATACAATGGTTATCATTGGTTAATTCAGTATTCTTCTTATCAAACTATTCAAAAAGGCGATATAACAATAACTTTACCTAATAAAATCAAAATAACCTCAGCTGATTTAACCATTAATATCGCCATTAACGATTGGACTATATAGAGAGCCAAATAGTGAGCCAAGACACTTTTATTTCATTTCCATCTCCCGCTAAACTTAACTTATTTTTACATGTGGTGGGTCAACGACCTAATGGCTATCATGAACTAGAAACCGTATTTCAATTTCTAGATTATGGCGATACCATTGAGCTGAGCACAAATAACTTAAATAAAGATATTGATATTTTAACGCCTATAGCAGGTGTAAAAAATACTGATAACTTGATCTACAAAGCAGCAAAAATATTACAAGAGCAAGTAAGCTTTAACTGTGGCGTTAAAATAAAAATGAATAAAATACTGCCTATGGGCGGAGGTTTAGGTGGTGGTTCATCGAATGCTGCTACTATTTTATTAGCGTTAAATAAGATTTGGGGAATCAACTTACCTATTAATAAATTAGCGGAACTAGGTTTAGCTTTAGGTGCAGATGTTCCCATATTTATTCACGGTTATGCTGCTTTTGCTCAAGGTATAGGTGAAATACTAACGCCAATAAATCCTGATGAGCATTGGTATTTAGTTGCTAAACCTGATTGCAGCATTTCAACGCAAGATGTATTTGGTTCGGCTGAGCTAGTAAGAAATACACCTAAACTCCTATTAAATAACACAAGTAGCGATGTAACTAAGCAAATAAACATCCAAAGCTGCCATAACGATTGCGAAACTATCGTAATAAAAAACTATCCTAAGGTTGCCAAGCTACTGGCTTGGTTGGTAGAATACGCGCCGTCAAGAATGACTGGTACAGGTGCTTGTATTTTTTCGCGATTTAACTCTGAAAACGAGGCACTCGCGGTACAATCTAAACTTCCTGAAGGTGTTGAATCTTTTGTTGCTAAAGGCATTAATCAATCTCCACTTATTGATGTTATAAATAATTTAGCCAATGAATAATAAGAATTTTAATGCTTAACCACAATTCTGGTTGAATAACATAGTTTGCTGACATTTATTTAAATGCAGCGTTGTAATTTTAATGTCAAAAGTTTCTGAGGAACACTCTGTGCCTGACATGAAGATATTTGCGGGTAACGCCACCCCTGAACTGGCCAAACAAATAGCTAACCGCCTTTACATTACTCTTGGCGAAGCGAAAATTGGAAGTTTTAGTGATGGTGAGATTAGTGTTGAAATAACTGAAAATGTTCGTGGTGCGGATGTATTCATAATTCAATCAACTTGTGCTCCAACTAACGATAACCTAATGGAACTTATCGTTATGATTGACGCATTACGTAGAGCTTCTGCGGGTCGTATAACTGCGGTTATACCTTACTTTGGATATGCTCGCCAAGATAGACGTGTACGCAGTGCTCGTGTACCAATTACAGCGAAAGTTGTTGCTGACTTCCTTTCAAGTGTTGGTGTTGACCGTGTATTAACGGTAGACCTTCATGCCGAACAAATTCAAGGTTTCTTCGATGTACCAGTAGATAACGTATTCGGTACGCCTATCTTATTGGAAGATATGAAAAACCGTGAATTAGACAATCCTATTGTTGTATCTCCAGATATTGGTGGTGTAGTAAGAGCTCGTGCTGTTGCTAAACTATTAAATGATGCAGATTTAGCTATTATCGACAAACGTCGTCCAAAAGCTAACATTGCTCAAGTTATGCATATTATTGGTGATGTTGCTGGTCGTGACTGTATTATTGTTGACGACATGATTGATACTGGCGGAACATTAGCTAAAGCAGCTGAAGCATTAAAAGAACATGGTGCTAAACGTGTTATTGCTTATGCTACTCACCCAGTTTTATCGGGTAACGCTGTTGAGAATCTTAAAAATTCAATGTTAGATGAACTGGTTGTAACTGACTCAATTCCTCTTACTGATGAAATTAAAGCTATTGGTATTGTTCGCCAACTTACATTAAGCGGTATGCTTTCAGAAGCTATTCGTCGTGTTTGTAATGAAGAATCAATATCAGCGATGTTTGATGATAAGTAAGTTATCAAATCAAATATGAATTTAAAAAGCGCGTTAAGCGCTTTTTTTAGCTCTGGGTTTTAATAATACTCAGTTCAGCAATGTATTTTTACATTGCTACAAGTTCAAGTATTAACTTTATTAATTACTATATTCAAAACCAATAAACAGATGAATTAATACTGTTATTGACAAAGTACACCATAAAGGCACTTTTTCTTCTATATAAGCTTGGCTTTGCCCTATTCAAAATGTTACTATTGCGCGCCTTTTTTAGGTGATGAACACTCATCATTTATATATAAAAGGAATATCGTTATTTTTGGTCGCAAAAAATAACACCTAATTAACTTATTTTATAAAGAGTATAATATGACTGATTTATTAACTTTAGATGCTGAAGTACGTACAGACCTAGGGAAAGGTGCGAGCCGCCGCCTACGTCACGCGAACAAAGTTCCAGCAATTCTATACGGTGAAGGTAAAGATCCAATTTCTTTAACTTTAGAGCACAAAAACGTTTTTCGTGCACAACAAGAAGAAGCATTCTACACGCAAGTTATTACATTAAACATTGCTGGCAAGCCAGTTGAGTGTTTAATTAAAGACATGCAACGTCACCCGTTCAAGCAAGTTGTAATGCACTTAGATTTCTTACGCATTGACGCAACTCACGCTGTTCAAACTAACGCACCTATTCACTTCATAAACGAAGAAGCTGCAGTTAAGAAAGGTGGTGTAATTTCTCATCTTGTAAACGAAATCGCTGTAACTTGTTTACCAGCTGACTTACCTGAGTTCATCGAAGTTGATCTTAGTACGTTAGAAGTTGGTGACACTTTACATTTATCAGATATCGTTCTTCCTAAAGGCGTTACTTCTGATGAGCTTGCTAAAGGTGAAAGCCATGACCAAGCTGTTGCTTCATTAAATGCACCTAAAGGTTCATCTGATGAAGATGAAGAAGCTGCATCTGAAGAAGCCGCTGCTGAATAATAATTCTTAGGACTTATCCTTAGATGACTATTCAGTTAGTAGTGGGCCTGGGAAATCCAGGCCCCGAATATACTAAAACCCGCCATAATGCCGGTGTATGGTTTGTAGAAGAACTTGCATCTCGTTACAACATATCTTTAAGACCTGAAAAAAAATACTTTGGCCTTTATGGTAAAGGTTATATAGGTGAACAACTTGTTCATTTACTTATTCCCACGACTTTCATGAATCGAAGTGGTCAGGCAGTTGCACCCCTTGCTAATTTTTATCGTATCCCCGTAGAAGATATTCTTGTAGCACACGATGAATTAGACATGGAACCTGGTGTTTGTAAAATTAAGAAAGGCGGAGGCCATGGCGGCCATAATGGCTTACGAGATATAATTGCTCGTATGGCTAATAATAAAGAATTCTACCGTTTACGCCTCGGCATTGGCCATCCAGGCCATAGAGATCGCGTAACAGGACATGTGCTTGGCAAAGCGCCAGCGAACGAGCAAAGCTTAATTGACCAATGTGTTGACGAAGCAAGTCGTTGCTTTGAAATATGGCAAAAAGACGATCTGAAAAAAGCTCAAAATCGTTTACATTCTTTCAAAGCACTATAATAAATTTATTTTCTATAACGGTAAATAATCAGTTATAGAATAAACATAAAACAGCATTCAAACTTTAATAGGAATAATCTCATGGGATTCAAATGTGGTATCGTTGGTTTACCAAACGTTGGGAAATCTACCCTTTTTAATGCTTTAACCAAAGCTGGTATCGAAGCAGCGAACTTCCCTTTTTGTACCATAGAGCCAAACACGGGTGTTGTTCCTGTACCTGATCCTCGTTTAGATGCACTTTCTGCGATAGTTAAACCAGAGCGTGTATTAGCAACTACAATGGAATTTGTTGATATTGCCGGTTTAGTTGCAGGGGCATCAAAAGGTGAAGGTTTAGGTAATAAATTCTTAGCTAACATCCGTGAAACAGATGCTATTGGACATGTAGTTCGTTGTTTTGATAACGACAATATTATTCATGTTGCCAATAAGATCAGCCCTCTTGATGATATTGAAGTAATTAATACTGAGTTAGCTTTATCTGATATGGATACAGCCGAACGTGCAATTTTCCGTTTAGCTAAAAAAGCTAAAGGCGGAGATTCTGACGCTAAGTTTGAAATGCCTATATTAGAAAAAATATTAAAGCATGTAGAAGAAGGTAATATGGTGCGTTCTTTAGATTTATCTAAAGAAGAAAAGGCAGCTGTTGACTACCTTAACTTTTTAACCATTAAACCTACAATGTACATTGCAAATGTTAATGATGATGGTTTTGAAAATAATCCATATCTAGATCAAGTACAAAAGATAGCTGACAACGAAGGCGCTATTGTAGTTGCCGTTTGTGCAGAAATTGAAAGCGAATTATCTGAAATGGATGATGAAGACCGTGTTGAATTTATGGCAGATCTTGGTTTAGAAGAACCTGGACTTAATCGTGTTATCAATGCAGGTTATTCTTTACTTAACTTACAAACCTACTTTACTGCTGGTGTAAAAGAAGTAAGAGCATGGACCGTTAAGCAAAATGCTACAGCTCCTCAAGCTGCTGGTGTTATACATACCGATTTTGAAAAAGGATTTATTCGTGCTGAAGTTATCGCGTACGACGACTTTATTGAATTTAACGGTGAATCTGGCGCTAAAGAAGCAGGTAAATGGCGTTTAGAAGGTAAAGAATACAAAGTTAAAGATGGTGACGTGGTTCACTTCAGATTTAACGTTTAATTGTAATTACAAATATTAAGTCATTACATATTAAAAAGAAAACCAGCTAATTGCTGGTTTTTTTATACCTATTTTTCAAATCAGACTTTCATTAACAGTTTACTCTAATGTCTGTATAATACTAAGCTGATTAATTGCTCGGTACCCACTTAAAAATAAAACCTTATGAACTATATCCCTCTTGAAGAATTAAAAAATGCTTGGATTTTTAAACATAAAAGTTTACCCCTTGCCCCTGCCGACTTAAATAAAATTAAACCTATGCAAGTCACCCGAGCAAATACCTTATGGGATACTTTTATTAGCAAACAAGTTGATCATCCCGACTTTTTCAAAAAAGGTGATTGGGCATTTAACCAAGCAAACTGGATTGATACAGCAAATTGGGAACGTGATTGGGATAGTGATAGAACAGAATTACCTGAGCTCATTCTAGAACATATTACATGGGATAATAATACTGTTGTTTATTTTTGCAGTGCCCGAAATAATGTTATTGAAACAACTTGGGCAACCTTCAAGCGTTGTTGGAAAAACTTTTTGTTTATGGATGACGGTACAATTTTAATTGGTAAGAAAAGAAAAGAAACCGTGCAATTTTTATCAAATGGTACCTTCAAAACTGGCTCTAAAGGGTAGAACTTTATCAATAATTCAATAGATAACGCTACTAAACCAACGGTCTCTAAAAATAAACTGCACCCAAGAAATAAGCATAAAAACAATTATGACTTTGCTGAGTTATGTTCTCATACGCCTGAATTAAAGCCGTATGTTTTTACCAATCAATATAATAATGAAACCATTGATTTTTCAAATGATGAAGCAGTGTTATTGCTCAACAAAAGCTTATTGATTGCCAATTATGGACTTTCATTTTGGGATATCCCCAAGGGAAGTTTATGTCCACCTATTCCAGGTAGGGCTGACTACATTCATTACTTAGCCGATTTATTAAAAGAAACAAATCACAATAAAATCCCCCATAATAAAGCCATCAAGGTTTTAGATATAGGCACTGGGGCAAATTGTATTTATCCTATTATCGGCGCTTCTCAATACCAGTGGGAATTTGTTGGTACCGATGTTAATGCTCTTTCAATCACATCGGCACAAAATATTGTTCAACATAATAATTCTTTGATGAACAAAGTAGAAATAAGAAAACAGCTATCTAAACATTCAATATTTAATGGTGTCATTAAAGAAAACGAAAAGTACGATTTAACCTTATGCAACCCACCTTTCCATGCTTCAGAAGCAGAAGCTACAAAAGGTTCGCAACGTAAATGGAATAATCTGAACCAAAATAAAGCTAATGAGTCTAGTGACAATAGTCAATTAAACTTTGGTGGCACCAGCAATGAATTATGGTGTGAAGGGGGAGAAGTTAGCTTTATCCATAAAATGATCAAAGAAAGTCGCCTTTTTTCATCTCAAGTTTTATGGTTTACTTGTTTAGTCTCAAAAAAAGATCACCTTCGCCCACTTCAGTTAGCACTTAAAAAAGCAAACTGTAACCAAGTTAAAGTAATAAAAATGGAACAAGGTAATAAAATAAGCAGATTTATTGCATGGAGCTTTCTATCTAGTGATGAAATGAATCAGTGGTTAGAAGAAAGATTTAATAAATAACAAAATAGTCATTAAGTGAAAACAATGTCATATACAGAACAAGAGATTAGAATTGCAGCAACGCCTTTAATAGAGTTGTTTGGTGAGTTATTGGTTTGGCGCTGGGAAGAAGAAAAACATGTTTTATTAGCCGAATTTGCAAGCGGTAAAACTGAGCAAGTTGTCGCTATATTAAATAAATACTATGCTGATGAATGGAACAGAAAGTCTATCAAATATGCACCTAATTCCATTATTCTAGAATTAGGTAATTACGCAAAACTTGTAAAAGATCAACGCGCTTTTACAAACTCTCCATCGGAGAATGAAAAAAGTGTTGTTTCACTTTTATGGCCTTGGGGTCATGGTTCTACCCTCTCGTTACGTTTAACATTATTAGAAACACCTTATGAATATATTGAAGCTCCACAAAGTGAAAACTTAATGAGCAAAGTATTTGGGAAGGTAAAAAGTGTATTCGCTTAAAGCTTAAATCAATAAAATTTAAGAGATTGTAGCTGAACACCACAGCAGGCTAATAAGTATTAGCCTGCTCTCTTTTTGTTAACTTAAGGTCTTATGTTTCGTTAGCTAATAAAATAGAAAACCAACGCCCTTCTTCAGAATTTTCTAATGCTATTTTGATGATCATTGTTAACGGAACTGATAACAACATTCCTACCGTACCAAAAAGCCATCCCCAAAAAATTAGCGATAAAAATACCACGAGAGTTGATAAACCTAAGCCTTTTCCTAAATATTTAGGCTCTATAACATTACCCATTATCATATTAATCGTTACGTAACCTAAGCCAATCGCACCTGCTGGCCCTAATCCTAACTGTAACGCAGCTAGAGACACGGCTGGTACTGCAGCAATCATTGACCCTATATTGGGAATATAGTTTAAAAGAAACGCTAACACACCCCACAGCAGATAAAACTCAAGTCCAAATAACCAAAGCATTAAAGATACACAAACACCAGTAGCAATACTTACCAAGGTTTTAATCGCGAGGTAATTATTCACTGAAGATAAAAAACGATCAATTTGGTTCATTTTCATATCAGGATCATCTAGCGCATGATGAATTTTTCGTGGCAATGAAGGAGCTTCAAACAACATAAAGATGACAGTAATAATGATTAATAACAGATTAGCCATTACTCCACCTAAACCACTTAATAAACTTGCAGCAAATCCCATAGCAGCACTAGGGTCCAAATACTCAATAAGAACATCTGAAGAAATATGAATATTAAACTCAGCAAGTCTTGAGGTTAACCAAACAAACTGTTCTTTCAATTGCGCTTTGTACTGAGGTAATAATTCTGATAATTCTTGCGCTGATTGCCCAACAAGTCCACCAAGCAGCAAAACCAACATCAAAATAGTCGCTATAATGGCAACAATAGCGATAGGTTTAGGTATTTTATATTTGGCAGCTTTAACAATGAGAGGATTACAGATAATCGCGATAAAGATAGATAATAAAAAAGGTACGACAATATTTGCCGCTATTTTTAAACCTGCTAACACAACAAATAGAGAAGCAGTAACAAGTAAGGCTTTTACAACACCTTGAGAGTTCATTTTTGCAGTCTTTTCTAATAAGCTCATGAGAAGCCTTGTTTTATTCTTAAACAATAATGGATAAGAGTATACCCTTCAGACCTCAATATGCATACTTTACAAAGGATAATTATGATTAATCCACCACTTAATATTTATTATTTCTGAATTTCTAGTTGTGGCAATATAGACACTAAGGTCTATTAGTGTATGTTGATGTTACACAAGTCAGTGTCTGGGAATTAAAGTTAATCCTTCCAACAGCCAATAATCCACTATAAATTTCAAACAAGTACAGATTCTTTAGTTCATTCAAAAAGAATCGGCTTATTACAGACAAAATCTTGTTAATACATAAATTATATTGGAACTAATAACTCGTGTTTTTTATTAATAGAATAATGTTTATCAATGCTCGCACTGATTTAACCGGTTTTAAACCCAATAAAACATTCCCCTTATAGATCTATAGACTCAAGTATAAAATGGAACCCTAAATTACCCATGAAAAATAAATTATCACCTTTATTCTTAGCTTGTTTAGCTTTTTATTCATCTCATTCTGCTTTTGCTCAAGATATTGAAAATATTACAGTTGAAGGAACTCATATTGAAAATAGCGTATTAATGGGAGCCATTCCCTCTATCACTATCAACAAAGAGACCATAGATGCACTCGCAACCAATAGCATCGCCGATGTGTTACGTGGTGAAGCAGGCATAGATATTAGCCAACAAGGCGGTGCTGGTGGCTTAACCTTTTTATCTATTCGTGGTGGCGATCCAAATTTTGTCGTGATATTAATTGATGGCGTTAAAGTGAATGACCCAACGAATAGCCGTGGTGGCGCATTTGATTTAGCGAGTATAGACCCTGCTTTAGTCGAGAGTATTCAAGTATTCTATGGCGGCTTTTCAAGTGTATATGGTACGGATGCCCTCTCTGGTATTGTTAGCATTAAAACCAAAGGCTTCCAACCAGGAGAAATAGGTCAAGCAAGTTTAACGGTTAGTGCAGATCAAAGTATTGGTGCTAGTGTGAAACTCGCAATTCCCGTGTTAGATGTAGCTGAATTAAGTGTTAGTGCATCGGTACAAGATGGTGACGATAATACGTTTAGTGACGAGTTTAAGCGTAAACAGTTGATTACCTCAATCCAATCGTACGCCAACTCAGATACTCAATGGCAAATTGGTGGGTTTTATAGCCAAGGCAAAAGTGCAAGCTTCCCTGAAGATAGCGGTGGTGATCGTTTATCTGTGATCCGTACGCCTGAAACAAGGGAGTTTACTCAAAACAGCCTAAAAGCAGATATCCAACAAAAAATAGATAACAAATTTAATGTTAATTTCTCAGCTGCTTGGGCTCAACGAGAAGAAGACATAAGTAATCCAGGTATCGCAACGGGAGTTTTAGACGGCGTACCAGCTATCGATAGTAACAGTAACTACGATCGCTTTGATGTGAGCGCTGTTGGTCACTATACAGCGTCAGATATTGTTGATTTAGCACTAGGTATTGCATGGTCTGATGAAGAAGGAGAAATGCAAAGTATTATCGACTTTGGTGCTCCTGTACCTGCAGATTATGCCCTAGATCGTCAAACGCGAGCCGTATTTGCTGAAGCAGCTGTTAACCCCAACGATCAACTTAATATACTGCTGGGTGCACGACATGATAAAACCGATAAGTTACAAGCGAATACTCATAAAATCATTGTTAGTTATCAGCTGAATCCAGCTGTTTCTTTATCAGCTCATGTAAGTAAAGGTTTTAAGCTACCAAGCTTTTTTGCTTTAGCGCATCCATTTGTGGGTAACAGCGAGCTAAAACCGGAAGAAAGTGAAAACATTGAAGTCAATTTGCAAAGTAAAGTATTTACCGACGGAGAACTTCGTTTAAGTGCTTATCAAAATACCTATTCAAACCTTGTAGATTTTGATCCTATTGCGTTTATAAATGTTAACCGTTCAAAAGTAAGAGCTAAGGGCTTAGAAGCACAGCTAAAGCTTCCTTTATCTGAAAAAATCAATCTGGCTACACAGGTAACACATACTAAAATAGATACATTTGAACAAGATGTAACTCTTCGAAGACGACCAGAGTGGAAAGGCAGTATTACACTAACTTACCGCCCTATCGAGACGTTTAGTTTAACAAGTAGATTTGTGGTGAATGAAGGTTATTATGATAGTTCTATCCCTACAGGTATGATTGAACTGGAAGGTTTTAACCAATTAGATGTATCGGCTCGTTGGGCTGTAAATGATAAAACAAGTGTCCGAATAAATATGCAAAATACTTTTGATAGTGACCATGAAGAAGGTGTAGGTTTTGAAAACCCAGGTCGTCAAGCTAGTTTGAATATTTCAAGAAAGTTTTAGTTTAGGTTTTTCTCAGCTTTAGAGCTTATTCAATTTTAGAGCTTAGGCTTGAACAGCTCTGTTAATAATAATCTTATAGAAATATAAAACATATATAACACACATATAATTAAACTAATAAAACAGCTTTTATATAAAATAAAAGCTGTTTTATTTTTCATTTACATTGTGCGTCTTATCAAGGTAACACTCGATAAATTCAATAAACGCCAACAACTTAGCATACCAATAATACCAACAAAAGCAGCACCAGCAGTTATACCAATTAACCAAAACTCGAAATGTAAACTAAAGTCCATATCAAACACTTGTGTTTGTAAAAAGAACACTGCAATTTCCATTGCTATACTTGCCATTAATCCTGCAATAGCACCTAAAGCAACAAACTCAAATAAAACACTATTACGTAATAATGAGCCTTTAGCACCCAATGTTCTTAATATTGCAAGTTCTCGCTCTCTTTCTTCCATACTCGCTTGTACTTGAGCAACCAACACTAAACTACCCGCAAGTACAACCAGCACAAGAATAAGCTCAATCGCAATCGACATTTGATCAATCATGTTGGTTAACTGCTTCATGATGGCATCAATATCAATAATCGAAATACTTGGATACTGAGACAAAAAGTCGAACATCAAAGGTTTAGTTTCTTCGGCTACTCGCCAAGCTGAGATTGACGTGCTGTCTATTTCACTAAAAGTCGACTTGTTAAATATCATATAAAAATTAAGTTGCCTACTTTGCCAATTAACATCGCGAATACTGGTTACAGGTACTGTAAATTCATCAGAACCAATAGTGAAAGTGAGTTGGTCACCCAGTTCAATTGCTAATCTTTCAGCAATATCTTCTTCAACAGAAACTTGCGGTGTTTCATCTCCGATATCCCACCACTGACCTTTAACGACTTCTGTTAGTGGCGATAACTCTTCCTGCCAAGTTAGGCTTAACTCTCTGCCAACACCTCTACGCCCTTCAGTTGCTTCTTCATCAGCTTTATCTGACTTTTTATCTACTTTAACGGTAGCCTCACCATTAATGGCTGATAGTCTGCCTCTAAATACTTGGAAAAAACCTTGCGTTTGAATGTCATTTTCTGCAGCGAAGTCCGCTATTTTAGGTACTTCTTCATTCGTTATATTTATTAAATAATGATTGGGTGTACCTTCAGGCATTTGTTGCTGCCACTCAGATAAAATAGAGCTTTTCATTACAGTGATAAGTAACAGTAATTGAATAGCTAGAGTAAAACTAACTAGTTGAACGCTGTTCTCGTTGGCTCTTCGCTTCAAATTAGCAAAAGCTAAATGCATAGATTTACCCGCTTTGGTTCCAGCGGTTCTTCCTAACCCCATTAAAAACTTACCAACAAATAGCAGAATAATAGAAACGACTATGCCACCAAACAGTAAAGATGCACTCATCACTAAATCATTACTAAAAATATAAAGTAATAAAAATAGAGCCAACAATGGAATGGTTTGATAAACGTTCAATTTACTTGATGATTTTTCTTCAAAGCCTTTAATTACAGCAATTGGTGATGTTGCTATTAACTTAGAGATAGGATGAATAGCAAAAGCAACAGCACAAATTAAACCTGTAACTACAGCAATAGTAAACGGACGTAATGTCAGCGAACTTGAAGTTAGCGATAAATACTTTTCTATGCCCATAGCTCCAAGTTGCAATAAGCCATAACCGACAAGTAACCCCGTTAAAATACTAATAACGCTTAATAACGACCAATGTAATACATACACTTTTTGAATATGTTTATTGGTTGCGCCTAGCGCTTTAAAAACAGCAACGGTTGGCTTATGTCGTTGTCCGTAACGACGACTGGCAACAGCAACAGCAATAGCGGCTAAAACAATACCCAACATACTAGCTAACGATAAGAATTTTTCGGCTGTATCTAAGGTTCTGCCAATTCGACTTTGGCTCGACTTAACATCAACCCAGTCTTGAGATTCATTTAACTTAGGTTTTACCCACTCACCAAATTCGATTAAATCATCATTATCACCCGCAAATAAGTATTTATAAAATACTCTACTGCCTGGTTGAATTAATTCTGTTTTATCTAAATCAGCAATATTCATTATGATGGTAGGATTAGAGAACACACTAGCGAAAGATCTATCAGGAATATTAACGATAACCCCAGCGATAGTGAATGAAGCCACACCAATATCAACTTGTTCACCGATGGCAGTATCCATGCGCCCTAAAACCCCTTGGTCTACCCAAACCTCGCCAACAGCAGGAGATTTAACTGCAATAGGATTTTGTAAATCACTTGATTTTGATATTAATAAATCGCCTCTTAAGGGATATTCACTTGTAACAATATCAAGGTCAGTTAATAGCATGTTGTCGCTTGAAAACACCATAGACTTTAACTGAACTTTTTGAGCAAAATCGAAGCCGTAGCGTTCAGTTTCAGCTTTAATTTCTTCAGGGATAAGTGTACTTGTTCTTAAAACACGGTCAGCCGCTAAAGTATTAACGCTATTAGTGGTTAATGCTTGTTTAACTTGATCAGAGAACCCGGTTAAAGAAAAAACAGTAGCAACAGCAAGTACAATCGCTAAAAATACGATAGTAAGTTCACCTTTGCGTAACTCGTGGTGCAATAATCGTATAGATTGTTTAAACCAAGTTGAGCTTGTTAATTTGGACATGTTTGCCCCTCTCCTAGCTCAACGTCTTTATTGTCTGCTTTCTTTTCATTTTCACTGTTAATCGTACTTTCAACATTCTGTTGTGTTTGCGTCTGTGTTTCGTCAATAACTTCAGATAAAACGCCACTGTCCATTCTTACTTGTCGATTACATCGAGCGGCAAGTTTAGGATCATGAGTGACTAAAACTAAGGTGGTTCCTAGTCGAGTATTTAAATCAAAAAGCAAATCTGCAATATATTTACCTGTTTTTGTATCTAAGTTACCCGTAGGTTCATCGGCAAATAAAATATCAGGCTGAGAAATAAAAGCTCTGGCGATAGCAACACGTTGTTGTTCGCCACCAGATAGTTGAGAAGGAAAATGATCTAATCTGCCAGATAAGCCGACTTGATCGAGTAGTTTCATACCTTTCTCTTTCGCGTTATCAATATTGGCTAACTCAGCAGGTAACATAACGTTTTCTAGAGCCGTTAAACTATTAATAAGTAAAAACTGCTGAAAAATAAAACCAACGTGTTCAGCACGTACTTGGCTGCGTTGTTCTTCATTAAACTGGTGTAATGGTTGGTTTTTAATATAAACTTCACCCGAGGTTGGTACATCTAACCCCGCGAGAATGGATAATAACGTTGTTTTTCCTGAGCCAGAAGAGCCAACAATCGCTAATGTTTCTCCTGCATTAACTTGTAAATTTACAGGTTGTAATAATGATAGTGATTTACCTTCTAGCTGAACAGACTTAGTTAAACCATTGACTTTTAATATAGATTCGGAATTTACCTTCATGAAAAAACATCCAATATTTACGTTAGTATTTTTATGTTATCTGCTAAGTGTTACAACAGCCTCTGCTAAAGATTCTATTTTACTCTTAGGTGATAGTGTTAGTGCAAGTTATGGTATGCAACAAAATGAAGGATGGGTACACCTCCTCAATCAGCAACTCACAGAACAAAATGCCCCTTACGAAATAGTAAATGCTAGCATCAGTGGAGAAACAACAACAGGCGGTCTATCTAGGCTAGAGAGCATATTAAACAAAAATAAAGTTGATCATTTACTCATAGAGCTTGGTGGAAATGATGGCTTAAGAGGCTTTCCACCTAAACTTATTAAAAATAATTTGTTACAAATGATCGACATAGCGAAAAGTAAAAACATTCCTGTATCGATGTTTTCAATAAAAATTCCACCAAATTATGGCCCTAGATATACAAAAATGTTTGAAGAAGTGTTCTCAACAGTAGCAAATGAAAAGTCTATTAAGCTAATCCCTTTCTTTGTAGAATTTGTTGCGGTTAAACCTGACCTAATGCAAGCCGACGGTATTCACCCTAATGCTAAAGCTCAACCAATTATTGCAGATATAGTAAGAGAAGATTTAAGAAAGCTATTAGAATAGAAAGCAATGATAAGTTGCTCAATTAAACTTACGTTTATGTTATTGAGCAACTTATCATAAAAAGCTAGTCTCCAAACTAATGCCATTTCATAAATTAATTTAAAAGAACTCGCTAAGAGTAAATCACTTCAAACCATTTTGCCCTTAACTATTAATTTTAATTAAGTTTATCCCCTCCCCCCTATTTACAAAAATATTTTATATAGAAAAAGTCAAAGAGAACTCAGGATATTTTATAGGAGTAATTTAAAATGCAGTTAAAGAGCTAACTTTATTGATAACCTTTTAATGGTTTAAACTGGCTGATTGGATTTGAATAAATAATTTGAGTACTTAATTTAAATGATACAAACTAAAAAACGTGTAAATCATCAAATTTTAGGCATAAAAAAACCGACAAAAGTCGGTTTGTTTATTTCACTTTTACACTTAATATGCAAAGCAGAATAAGTGGCATCCCTAAGGGGATTCGAACCCCTGTTACCGCCGTGAAAGGGCGGTGTCCTAGGCCTCTAGACGATAGGGACACTAAAACTTGTTAACTAATTAAAAATTAAATCAAGTAGTTACTATCTATTACTCTACACATACAAGAAAACTTGTATTAATTTAATGGTGGCATCCCTAAGGGGATTCGAACCCCTGTTACCGCCGTGAAAGGGCGGTGTCCTAGGCCTCTAGACGATAGGGACACAATATAAACATATAAAACAACCTAACAATATTATTATTTACATTAGCTCTAGCCTAGTGAGCTAAACAACAATATTAGTTCTTTAATACTTTGTGTCTAAAATAACCATTAAACTTGTATTGTAACTATAAAAATGAGTGGCATCCCTAAGGGGATTCGAACCCCTGTTACCGCCGTGAAAGGGCGGTGTCCTAGGCCTCTAGACGATAGGGACACAATAACTTAAAACGCTTAACGTAAATATACTTGTAAAGAAACTCTAGCCTAGTGAGTTGCAAAATATATTACACATTTAAAGTGAGTGTCAAAAAACACATACTCATTTCTTTTAAAAAGTTGGCATCCCTAAGGGGATTCGAACCCCTGTTACCGCCGTGAAAGGGCGGTGTCCTAGGCCTCTAGACGATAGGGACACTAAAACTTGGTAATAAAGTAAATATTCCTACTTTATTATTTCAGTGCTATGAATAAATTCATAAGACACTAACTTTTTATTTTTACTATTTCGTTAAACTTCAACAAAACAATTAAATCTTGGTGGAGCTATGCGGGATCGAACCGCAGACCTCTTCGCTGCCAGCGAAGCGCTCTCCCAGCTGAGCTATAGCCCCGCTTTTGTAAAACTATAAAGTGGCCTAATACCTTATAACTTTACGCATCAAACAAGAACGTTAAGGACTTGTTGAAAGCGAGGCGCATTCTAAGCAGCGACCCCGATAGTGTCAACACTTTTTTAATAAAAAAAGCGTATTTTTATGACTATTTGCTTTAAGCGTTCACTTAACAAACAACTTGCTTAAATTTTGAATATAAAGAGAATTGTAATGGTTAATTATCACTCTCTTCGAAAATACATTATAGACTGAATTGTGATTAACGACCTAAAATTGAACGATAAAGCTTATATAGCTTGCCCTACAACTTATTCTCCTTTCTTTTTTATATAATTACAGGTAATCTTTTTGTACTTATTTTTATAGAAATATTCTATGTCGTTAAAAAATCTTAATGTTGTTGCTATTGGTGGAGGTCACGGTCTAGGTCGCGTACTTTCAACTTTTTCTTTCTTAGGTAATCAATTAACAGGAATTGTTGCCACTACAGATAATGGTGGTTCTACAGGCCGTTTAAGAAAACGCAGCAGCTCTATTGCATGGGGAGACTTGCGCAATTGTTTAACTCAATTAGTAGATAAAGATTCTATAGGTAGTCAATTATTTGATTTTAGGTTTAATGGTGCTGATGAATTAGGTGGTCATAACCTTGGAAATCTAATTTTGTATTCTCTTGGTCAAATTCACACTAGCCCTATTGAGTCGATTAAATTAGTAAGACGAATACTTCGTGTAAAAACAGCCGTATTGCCTATGTCTGAAACACCAACAGACTTAATGGCATTTTACCCTGAAGGTAGATGCCGTGTTGGCGAACTTTCAGTTGATGAAATGCCGATTATGCCAAAGAACTTAATGTTAGCACCTTTAGTTAAAACTTTACCTGCTTGTATTGAAGCTATAGAGAATGCAGATTTAATTATTTTAGGTCCTGGCAGCTTTTTAACAAGCATCATCCCTCCTCTACTGGTTAGAGACATTTCTAATGCATTAAGAGATCGTAAAGGTCATTGCATGTTTATTGAAAACATTGTTGCAGAGAAAAGCCCTTCAGCAAGTTTAACATTAGATGAAAAGCTTGATTGGATAGAAGAAAACTTAGGTTGTTTACCTATAGATAGTGTTATTTGCCAAGATAAGTCAGTAACCTCTGATAAAGTCAGTGTGTGTTATCACGATTTACAAAGTGATGAAATAAAACATTATCACGATAAAGATAAGCTTATTAAGGCTATTGAAGACTGCGCTAAACAAAACAACATTTTTTAAGTTGTTTTTCATCCCTCCCCTTCCAAGTTATTCGAAAGCTAAGTTTTATTTTTCTAACGAGATTACTTAATCTCAACTCGAGATCATGGATTTAATAACTTACGTTTACTTAGTTATAAATAATAATTATCAATAAACCATTTCTCTATTAAATTCATTTCAAATCGAATAAATCTTCCTCATGGAAAATTAATATCTTCTAATAACATTAAATACATAAGTACTTATTTAATGTTATAAAACTAATCTGAATTTTTACTGTACAAACGCCTATAATAATTAGATTATCTAAGGGTCTGTTAAACTTTAGATATTATTTTTTCAGCCAAGAATATCAAAAATAATTTTTTTGAATCTCACTTATTAATTACATCAAATTTTCGAGAAGAATCGCATTAATGAAAAAAATCAATAAATCATCAAAGCTAAAAAATGTCTGTTACGAAATACGCGGACAAATAGCGGCAGAAGCTCGTCGATTAGAAGACGACGGCCATAAAATTCTCAAACTAAATATTGGTAACCCTGCCCCATTTGGTTTCGAAGCCCCTGATGATATTTTGAAAGATGTAATTCGTAACCTACCAACAGCCCAAGGTTATAGTGATTCAAAAGGTATTTACTCAGCACGTGTTGCTGTTATGCAATATTTCCAACAAAACAATATTAAAGACGTTAATGTTGATGATATTTATATTGGTAATGGTGTAAGTGAGCTCATTGTTATGTCAATGCAGGCCTTGCTTAACAATGAAGATGAAGTGTTAATTCCGGCACCTGATTATCCTTTATGGACAGCAGCAGTAGCATTATCAGGTGGTGTTCCTGTTCATTATAAATGTGATGAAGAAAACCAATGGTTTCCAAACATCGCTGACATGGAAAGTAAAATTAATGACAACACACGCGCCATTGTATTAATAAATCCAAACAACCCTACAGGCGCTGTTTACTCAAAAGAAGTATTACTCGATATTTTAGAGCTTGCTAGAAAGCATAGTTTAATTGTTTTCAGTGATGAAATTTACGATAAGATTTTATATGACGATGCTGTTCATATCCCTACAGCGAGCTTAGCTCAAGATGTATTAACTATTACAATGGGTGGTTTATCTAAAAATTACCGTATTGCAGGATTCAGAGCTGGCTGGATGGTGATCACAGGACCTAAGCTCCACGCAGAAGATTATTTAGAAGGGTTAAATATACTCTCTTCAATGCGCCTGTGCGCCAATGTTCCTTGCCAACATGCGATTCAAACAGCTTTAGGCGGCTATCAAAGTATTAATGAGTTGATTAAAGATGATGGACGTTTTATCAAACAACGTAATCTAGCTCACAAATTGATTAACGAGATTGATGGTTTATCATGTAATCCTGCAATGGGTGCTCTTTATTTATTTGTTAAGGTTGACGCTGAAAAGTTCAATATTACAAATGATGAGAAAATGATACTAGATCTACTTAAGCAAGAAAAAATACTACTGGTTCATGGTAGTGCTTTTAATATTACAGAAAAAAATTACTTTAGATTAGTTTTCCTTCCTCATACTGATGAGCTAACTCAAGCCATGGCTAAGTTGAAGAACTTCTTTAGTACTTACCGCCAACTATAGGAAAATCATGCAAAGTACGTTTTTAGCTTGGATGTTCAGAATGCCTCTCATCAAACGATGGGCTTTAATGTTTTGTGTAAAACCTGAAAACGTTGCTGAGCATTCTCACCAAGTGGCTATTGTTGCTCATTTATTAGCTGTCATTAAAAATAAAAAATTTAATGGCAGTGTGAATGCAGACCGAGTAGCAACGGTTGCCTTATATCATGAAGCTAGCGAGACTCGTTACGGTGATATTGTTAGCCCAACCAAATATGCTAACCCTGAAATCGCCCGTGAATTTAAAAAGATAGAATACCTTGCTGAGCAAGAATGTTTAGCGTCTTTACCTGAAGAGTTTCAAGATATTTTTGCTGATCTGATTGTGCAAGACAATGTTGAAGCAGAATATAAAAGCATAGTGAAAGCCGCTGACATTCTGGTGGCTTATATAAAAGCGATTGATGAATTAAACCATCAAAATCATGAATTTGATCACGTTGAAGAACGCTTGGGTAAAAAGATAGAACAGCTACAGCAAGACATGCCAGAAGTTAAATATTTTATGGATATGTTTTTACAAGCTTGTTCTGCAACTGTAGATAAGCTTTCCACACAAAAATAAATAACTTCTTCCAGTTATATCTCTATCTACTTTTTAAGTAGCGCAAACATGTAGGTATACGCATATAAAGTAGTAAAAAGAATACTTGGTGCAACCGTTAACAATAAATTAGGTGTTTGATTAATAATATTCACTAACAATACCAAACTGGATTGCACCGCAATAGGAACAATAGGTGCAAACAAAGTCCCTGCTAATTTTTTATCTTCCAAATACGACGCTGACAATGTGATCGCATTATTAAAGCTTTGTCGAATCGCAATATTTTGCGGTGTTTTAGAATGAAACATACATAAAATAGGTGTAACAAAAGCTAACGAAACACAACTAGTTCGGTACTTATTAACCACTTTTTCTAAAATAAAAGTAAAAAACAAAGTTACAAAGCCACTGTATAAACCTTGAACCAAAGCAGCCTGAAGCGTTACTGACTCAGGAATATCATCTGCACTATTTGCCCAATACGCCCAACCAAAATAAAAAACAAATGACACAACGCCAGATAATATAAGTCGAATATTCAATTCAATTCCTCAATATTTTTTGTAATAAGTAACATACATGCAAAATAAACAATAATACTCATGTCTAATATTATTATAAGACCGCCCACTCAATGCTTTCATTCATATGATTACAAAATAAAAAACCTTAATCCTTCATTCATCATGATACAGAATAAGCAAATACTAAAGGCTAGAGTTAGTTGAAGTATAACGCCTTAATAATTTATAAACTCTAACGCTATTGGTGAAATTTCTTTACAAGCACTTAAAATAATAATTAACTATTGACACTTTAGTACAAACCCTTTAAAAATACAGTCACAGTTTATTCAAATAAAATGCGTTGACAATAAATAACGCAAAACAGAAAATTCATTTATGTTATTAAAAAAATCACACAATGTTGTCCTCGAAGTCGTTATGGTTGTCAGACCATCGCGAGGCTTTTTAGTGTAAAAAATATAATGAATAAACCACACTATTATTAAACCCTCGCTCTTACTTAGACCGAGGGTTTTTTATTATTTATAACTTTTCAAATGTAAAACCAGACAAAGGGCAATAATATGACAACAGAGCTATATACAGGTGCTGAAATGGTAGTTAAAGCACTATCCGCACTTGATGTTAAATATGTATTTGGATATCCCGGTGGTTCAGTACTCGATATTTACGATGCTATCTTCCAGCAAGATGATTTTGAACATATCCTAGTACGCCACGAACAAGCAGCAACTCATATGGCAGACGGTTACACACGCGCAACAGGTGAAGTAGGAGTTGTACTTGCAACATCAGGCCCGGGCGCTACAAACTGTGTTACAGGTATTGCTACAGCTTATATGGATTCTATTCCTATGGTTGTTTTGGCTGGTCAAGTTGCAACGACACTTATTGGTGATGACGCTTTCCAAGAAACCGATATTATTGGTTGTTCGCGCCCTATCGTTAAACATAGCTTTAACTGTCGTAAAATTGAAGACATCCCTAATATTATCGCTAAAGCTTTTTATATAGCTAATTCAGGTCGTCCTGGCCCTGTTGTTGTTGAATTACCAAAAGACCTATTAATCCCAGAGAAAAAAGCCAAATTCTCAATCAATATCAATGTTGATATGCGCTCTTATAACCCAACAGTTACAGGGCACCCTAAACAAATTAAAAAAGCAGCGAAGTTAATTTCAGAAGCTAAAAAGCTTGTTGTTTATTCTGGCGGTGGAATTGTTATCGCCAATGCTTCAGAACTACTTACCGAATTAGTTGAAACTTTAAAAGCCCCTATTACAAATACCTTAATGGGTTTAGGTGGCATTTCAGGCACACATGAAAACTTTATTGGTATGTTAGGCATGCACGGAAGTTTAGAAGCGAATAAAACCATGGCAAATGCCGATGTGATTTTAGCGCTAGGTGCTCGATTTGATGATCGCGTAACAAACAATGTTAAAAAGTTCTGCCCGAATGCAAAAATCATCCATGTTGATATCGATCCTACATCTATATCTAAAACAATAAATGCTCATGTACCTATTGTTGGTTTAGTGGATATTGTTATTCAACAATTACTTGATGAATTAAAAGAAACCAATTACCAACCTAATGAAGACGCTTTAAAAGCATGGTGGGCACAAATAAACGAATGGCGTGCCGCTAAAAGCTTTAGTTATGTACCTGAAGAAAAAGGCGCAAAAATCAAACCCCAACATGTGGTTGAATCTATGTACCGCATAACTAATGGTGAAGCTTACGTATGTTCAGACGTTGGTCAGCATCAAATGTTTGCTGCGCAATATTATCCGTTTGCCAAACCACGACAATGGATCAACTCAGGTGGCTTAGGTACTATGGGCTTTGGTTTACCTGCAGCTATGGGGGTTAAATTAGCCTTTCCAGATAAGCATGTGATCTGTATTACCGGCGATGGTTCAATTCAAATGAACATCCAAGAGCTTTCAACCTGTTTGCAATATAACTTACCTGTAGTCATTGTTACTTTAAACAACCGTTCACTCGGTATGGTAAGACAGTGGCAAGACATGATTTATGGTGGTCGACATTCTTCATCTTACATGGAATCACTACCTAATTTTATTAAAATAGCAGAAGCATATGGTCATATAGGTATCGAGATTAATGAATTAAGTGAACTAGATTCAAAACTTGAAGAAGCCTTCGCTATTAAAAATCGCTTAGTATTTGTTGATGTATTAGTTGACGAACTCGAGCATGTTTACCCAATGCAAATTAAAACAGGTGCAATAGATGAAATGTGGCTGAAAAAAGGAGTTAAAGCATAATGCGTCGTATCCTAGCAATATTATTAGAAAACGAACCAGGTTCATTATCACGAATTGTTGGTCTTTTTTCACAACGCGCTTTCAACATTGAAAGCTTAACCGTTGCTCCAACTGAAGACGATTCACTATCACGTATTACTATAGCAACACGTGGCGACGACAGAGTGCTGGAGCAAATACTTAAGCAAGTAAATAAACTTATTGATGTAATAAGGGTGACTGACTTAACGGATCGTGAACATGTTGAGCGTGAACTTATATTAATAAAAGTATTAGCCATGAACGATAAGTCGCGTACTGAAGTTAAACGTATTACTGATATTTTTAGAGGTTCAATTATAGATATCGGTAAGCAAATTTATACTATTCAGTTAACGGGTAATGCGGATAAGATTAATGCTTTCATTGAAACACTAGGTAACGAAACTGAAATCATAGAATCTGTTCGTTCAGGCTGTGTAGGTATCGCCCGTGGGGAGAAAGCGTTAAGAGTATAAGTTTTAACGTAAATGAAAATTTTAAGTCACATGTTACTAAAATCAATAATAAGTAATATGTGGCTTTTTTAATTACTGTTTATATTTTAGATTAAATAAATAATAAAAAGATCAAATTAATATTCACATCACTTTACCAGTTCTGTTAGCATTATCGGCAAGTTAACTATGGGTAAAATTCATGAAAATCATCTCTTTTAATATCAATGGCCTTCGCGCACGTTTACATCAATTACAAGCTATTATCGACAAGCATCAACCTGACATTATCGGTTTACAAGAAATTAAAGTTCATGATGAAGCTTTTCCGTTAGCCGATGTAGAAGCCATGGGATATTCAGTCTATTTTCATGGTCAAAAAGCCCATTACGGCGTTGCTATGTTATGTAAAAAACCCGCAGATAGCGTGCAAAAAGGTTTTCCTACTGATGACGAAGAAGCACAAAAAAGAATGATCATGGTGACTACCACCAATGAAAAAGGTGAGAAAGTAACTGTACTAAATGGTTACTTCCCACAAGGCGACAACATTTCGCACGAAACTAAATACCCGTACAAACGTCAATTTTATAAAGATTTAATGACTTACCTAAATGAACATCACACGCCTGATGAAAATGTTGTAGTGATGGGCGATATTAATATATCACCTACCGATTTAGATATTGGTATAGGCGCATCAAATCAAAAACGTTGGTTACAAACAGGTAAGTGCAGCTTCCAACCAGAAGAGCGTGAATGGCTTAAAACATTAATGGATTGGGGCTTTAAAGACACCTTTAGAGAATTACATCCTACGCGTGAAGAAAGATACTCGTGGTTTGATTACCGCTCAAAAGGTTTTCCTGATAACCGAGGTTTACGCATCGATGTTGTTTTGGCAACCCCAGAGCTAGCTAAAACTTGTGTTGAATCAGACATAGATTACGAATTACGTGGTATAGAAAAACCGTCTGATCATGCGCCTATTTGGTCGACATTTGAGTAGTTATCAATAAACATGACCAATAATAAAGCCACAGCTGATTACCTTTGCCCTTTATGTAATGATAACTTATTACTAACGGGCAAAACTTATCGATGCAGCAACAACCATTGTTTTGATGAAGCGAAAGAAGGTTATGTAAATCTTTTACCTGTTCAGCATAAACATTCTAAATCGCCCGGCGACAACACTGAGATGGTAAATGCACGTAGAGCATTTTTAGATAATGGGTATTATCAGCCGTTAATCGATAAATTAATGTCGTTATATCAGCAATATGCTGAAAATACCCTGCACGTGTTTGATGCTGGCTGTGGTGAAGGTTTTTATACTCATCAATATAAAAGCGAAAACAATCAAGTTTACGGTATCGATATTTCTAAATCGGCAGTAAAAATTGCGGCTAAGCGTTATAAAGATTGTAATTTCAGTGTAGGAACCTTATCTCACTTACCTTTTGCTGATAATTCGATTGGTTGGATAAACTCGATTTACGCGCCTATTTTAGAAAATGAATTTAGTCGAGTATTACAACATGAAGGCTATTTGCTTACGGTAACGCCAGCAGAAAAACATTTAATAGAATTAAAATCGTTGATATACATTGATGCTAAAGAACACGATACGTCAAAAGATCCGATTGAACATCTAGCCTTAATTAGCGAAGAAAAATTAAATTACACCATGGATTTCGATAATTCTGACGACATTATTAACTTACTTTCTATGACACCGTTTGCATTCAAAGCCTCAACTGAAGTTATTGAAGAACTTAAAAGCAAACAGAGCTTTTCTTGCCAAGCAGATTTTCAAATTAGGTTATACCAAAAGATCTAATCTGTAGATTCTACATGTTAAGTCGTAAACTATTTTAACAACAATACCTATCACGTTTAATTGCCTGTTTTTCATGCTCTATTAAACGTGTTAGTTCTTGTTGTGACACCGACTCACCAATACATGTTATCGCTTCAGCGTATGTGAACTTAATATTAGGTATAACATGTTCAAATACTAACTTCGCACGTTCCATATGAAAATCAGACGTCACTAACACTACATGATGAATTAAGTCTTTTTCTAGTATAGGCTTGGACAAAAGCGCATCTTCCAAAGTATAAGTACTTAACGCCACATCTATAAATACTGAATTGGACACACCTTTATTCCTGAGATAATTTTTAAGATGCTGTCCATGTGAAATTTGCGTTGTATTGAAACTTTTGCCAAATCCACCTGTACATAATATTTTAACGTTACGTGTTTTCTTCATAAAAGACAAAGCAGTCAAAGCCGTTTCACACCTTAACGTTGCAATAGCCGACAGTTGACCTAGTTCATCATTAATGTGGCCTAAAATGACGATTGCAACGCTCATATGTCCCCCACCACTCCTCTAGCTATTAAGCATTATGGTATATCAGATTTAAGAAATAGACTGGAAAACATGTTATAAAAACAAAAAAGCCCATAACAGGTTATAGGCTCATTCAATAAATTCAAATAACTGATTACTCACTCATTACTTTATTGCCATACTGCTGTAAGTAATATTTAATAGCTGAGCTAAGTCGATATAACGAGGTTTGTTCACCGAAAGTTTAATATCTCCGCCATTTTGATTAATTTTAGCGACACCTTCTTTGTACCAAGACGCTAAAGCTGGAGGTAGGTATTTATCTGCTTTTACGCCAGAAACCACCAAAGCCTGTACCGGCATACTTAAAATAAACAACCCATACACTAAAGCCTGCGGTAATAGCTCATAACCACCGAAATACAATTGCATAATAAAAACAAAAACCGCCATTGCAGGTAAATATTTACATGCAAAACGCGTTGTTTGAACGGTGCGGTAATCTTTAAAGTATTGGGCGAGTTCAATACGCTCAGGCCAAAGGCTGATGTATTTACGGCCAAGCTTAATTATGTCTAAAAGGTTTAATTCCATGGGTAAAATACTCTAAGTACTATAAAGTGAATATAGCATAAAACTTTCTTTATCGAATGTAATTTAAGTCTTAAATTGTAAAAGAACATGAAATACAGCCAAAGTAAAATGACTCAGAACATAAATTTTAGGCACAAAAAAGCTGAGATAAACTCAGCTTTTATTTGAACCTTTTTCAACGTCTAACGTTATTAACTATACGTCGTAAGTTGTTGAAGAAGTGTCACCACCTCTACCTGTCCAGTTTGTGTGGAAAAACTCACCGCGTGGCTTATCAGTACGTTCATAAGTATGAGCACCAAAGTAATCACGTTGTGCTTGTAATAAGTTCGCTGGAGAATTCGCTGTACGGTAACCGTCAAAGTAGCTAAGTGCTGAAGATAAACAAGGAACTGAAATACCTTGCATAGCAGCAGTACCTACAACTTCACGCCAGCCTTGCTGTGCATTACTAACAACACCGTTGAAGTAATCATCAAGCAATAAGTTTGATAAGTTTTCGTTTTTATCAAATGCTGTTTTGATGTTGTCTAAGAATACTGAACGGATAATACAACCACCACGCCACATTAGCGCGATAGCGCCACAATCTAATTCCCATTTGTATTCTTTAGCAGCTTCACGCATTACTGCGTAACCTTGAGCATAAGAAACAATTTTAGAAGCTAACAATGCTTGTTTTAAGCTTTCAATAAATGCCGCTTTGTCACCATTAAATACTGGCGTTGGACCAGAAATTACTGAAGACGCTTGAACACGTTCTTCTTTAATGGCTGATAAACAACGAGCAAATACAGCTTCACCAATAAGTGTTAATGGAACACCTAAATGTAACGCAGTAACGCCTGTCCATTTACCTGTACCTTTTTGGCCAGCGGTATCAAGAATACTTTCAACTAAGGCTTTACCGTCTTCTTTATACGCTAAAATATCAGCCGTAATTTCTACTAAGTAGCTGCTTAATTCTGTTTTATTCCAATCAGCAAACACGGCTTGCATTTCATCAGCAGACATACCAAGTAAGTCACGCATTAAAATGTAAGCTTCACAAATAAGTTGCATATCACCGTATTCGATACCGTTATGAACCATTTTCACAAAATGGCCTGCACCGTCATCACCAACCCAATCACAACATGGAACAGTTAAGTCACCATTTTCGTCTGCAACTTTAGCTGAAATACCTTGGAAGATAGGCTTAACATGTTCCCATGCTTCTTTGGCACCACCAGGCATAATTGATGGACCTAATAAAGCACCTTCTTCACCACCTGAAACACCCGTTCCGATGTAAAGAAGACCTTTTTCACGTAAGTAATGTGTACGACGATTTGAATCTTCATATTGGCTATTACCACCATCAATGATGATGTCGCCTTCGTCTAAAAGAGGAACAAGTGTTTCAATAAAATCATCAACTGGTTGGCCAGATTTCACCATAAGCATAACTTTACGAGGAGTTTCTAAAGAAGCCACCAAGCTTTCAACTGAATCAGCACCGCGAATACTTTTATCTTTAGCACGACCATTAATAAAGTTTTCTACTTTACTATATGAACGGTTAAATGCTGTTACTGTAAATCCTTTGCTTGCCATATTAAGGATTAAGTTTTCGCCCATAACGGCTAAGCCAACAACACCTATATCTGATTTTGATTTCATGTTTTCTCCAGAGAAATAATTTTATCGATTTTATTGCATTTCTTACATCAACATATACAGCGAAAAAATATAATTTGACGTAAATGGAATAACTTTCGCATAAACTAACTACACATATTTACCGACTAAGATAACAGATTAAAATATAACGGATAATTATATTAATATATTTCTTATTGCTTTTAGGAATATATAAATTAGCATCATACTAAAACGGTTTACATTAAGCCTTTTACAACAAGAGTTTCTGATGTATTGGGTCTAAATATGGCATCGGAGTTTACCAGTATTTGTAGATTATTGCTGCTCTTTTAAAAGCATTTATCAAGAATAAATACATATTCTTTTAAATATAATTGTTTTTATTGAATATATTATTGTTAGCGGTGATGATTAAAAATTAAAATCTTTTTAAAATACAATATAAGAACAAATAACCCTTATGAATGAATCTATTAAAGCAAAGATTATTGATGTATGTGAGCAAAAGATACAACAGAAAGGTGACAATGTAGGTTTGTCATTTTACGCATTTTTTAAAAACAAAAATACAGATCCACAACAACTAATGGAAGTTGCAACCTGGTGGATTATGACTGAGAAATTAGATCACTTTGAAAAAGCCGTTAAAATAAAGAAAATGGTTCAAGCTTTATAGCGCCTTAACCTTTAAACTCATAACGTTAATCCTTATAAAATCATAGTTCCTAATTTAAGAATCCAAACAATGAAAAAACCTAAAAAGATAAAACATTCTCAAACGACTCAAAAACTCGAAAATAGATTAATTGCGACAATAGAAAAAGTAAAATCATTATCAGAAGAGTTAACAGGCTTTGTTAATGTTAACTACACCGTTAAATATGATAATTTTCCTAACAGCTTATTAGTGCACTGTACTTTTGATACCGAGACAAACTTAGCTCAAGCAAAAGTTGAAGAAGTAAACTATCAAAAAAATCTTCATAAGTTACTTTTTAAGCAAGGTATTGTACTGAAAAACTCAAGTCACAATTTAGTGTTTATACTAGAATCATAAACTTAATGTATTGAGGTTATCTACTTGCAAAACCCAGTAGAAGAACAAATAACAATCAAACCTAAAACTAAGAATAATGGGCTTTTTCTTATTTGCTTAGGTGTAATTTTAATTTTTGTTAGTATGTTCGTTAACTTATTGTACTGGGACGAGTATAAAATACAGTTAATGTTGTTATTTTTAACTTGCTCGATTGTGCTATTAACAGGTTTTTTGAAATATTCAGAACCAGAAATCAGTTATAAATTAACTCGCCAGCAACTGTACTTTCATCATAGAAATGGCAATTGGAAGCTCAAATGGGAAAGCATTGTACGCTTCGGGCAACCCAGCGCTAACACCATTTTTGAAAGAATAGACTTACCTTATATTGGAATAAAGCTTAAAGACATGTCTCTAATTGCTGACAATATATCACCTCGTCTAGCTAATAAATTAATCCATGAACAACGAGAGTTATTGATATTAGCCGCAAGAAATAATGAAATAAAATTAGAGAGTGGTCTTATTAGCTTTGAGCCTTTCACCTTAAATCATAAGATTTACAAAGGCCCTATCGCCGCTTGGCTTTTTAGAACAGAGCAATTAAATCAGGTTTATGGATATCACCTTTACCTTCCTGATAGTGGTTTTGATAGAGACTTAGGGGATTTTTTAAAATTGCTAAAACAATGTAAAGAATACGCAAATACACTATAAAATTAAGATCTAACCTTACCCTTGGCATCTTTAAAGTCACAAAACATCTTCATAAAATCGAACGATAATTCAACAAACTATCAATAAGTGCTATAAATATATCCCCAATTTATTATAACTAAAAATGGAATATATAATGAAATTAGCCTCTTTAGCTTTACACCACGGATATGAGTCAGAAGCCACTACCAAAGCAGCTACTACTCCTATTTATCAAACCACCTCTTACACTTTTGATAACACTCAACATGGCGCTGATTTGTTTGATTTAAAAGTACCAGGCAATATATATACACGTATCATGAATCCAACAACGGATGTACTAGAGCAACGTGTATCAGCGATGGAAGGTGGATTGGCGGGATTAGCTGTAGCCTCAGGCATGGCAGCTATTACTTATGCTATTCAGGCTATTACTTCAGTGGGCGATAACATTATAAGTACTAGCCAACTGTACGGCGGCACTTATAACCTTTTTGCTCATACATTTCCTAGACAAGGGGTAAATGTTAAATTTGCTTCTGCTGATGATTTAGCGGCATTTGAAAACTTAATTGACGACAACACTCGCGCAGTTTTTTGTGAATCAATCGGTAACCCTGCTGGTAATATTGTTGATTTAGAAGCTTTAGCTAAAATAGCCAATAAACATGGCGTACCACTTATTGTAGACAACACAGTAGCAAGCCCTGTGTTATGTCGTCCTATCGAGCTTGGTGCTCATATTGTTATTCATTCACTCACTAAATACATTGGCGGCCATGGAACAAGTATTGGTGGAATAATTGTTGATTCAGGTAAATTTGATTGGGTAGCTAATAAAGAACGTTTTCCTATGTTGAATGAACCAGATCCTTCATATCACAATGTAGTTTACACAGAAGCTTTAGGCGCTGCCGCTTATATTGGTCGTTGTCGTGTTGTACCACTTCGTAATACGGGTGCAGCTCTTTCTCCTCATAGTGCATTTTTAATTATGCAAGGCCTAGAGACTTTATGTTTACGTATGGAGCGTCATTGTGAGAATGCTTTAAAAGTAGCTAACTATTTACAAAATCATGACAAAATAAATTGGGTAAATTACGCTGCCCTACCAAACAGCCCATATAACGATTTATGTCATAAAATCACCAGTGGTAAATCTTCAGGTATTTTAAGCTTTGGCATTAAAGGTGGCAGTGAAGCTGGAGGCAGATTTATTGATGCGCTTGAAATGATCTTACGTTTAGTAAATATTGGTGATGCTAAATCATTAGCTTGTCACCCTGCTTCAACAACTCATCGTCAACTCAATGCTGAAGAGCTTAAATCAGCAGGTGTTTCTGAAGACTTAGTGCGTATTTCAGTTGGAATTGAATATATTGACGACATTATTGCCGATATTGAACAAGCTTTAGCAAAAGCTTAATTATTATAGAAGGCCAGTTTTTTAATGAAAAATAAGGCTCAAAGCTCATAATAATCTATGGTTTTGAGTCTTATACGTTCTAGCTAATAACATGGCGATTTTACATATCAATATCATATAGCTATCGCAAAGCTTTAAATATGCCATCATCTTTTGTTAAGTGCTGACCTTCAATCCTAGTGTTTTGATATTGAGTATTAAGCTCAATACCTTTTTCATACTGTTTGTTGATCTTAGTATCTGAGCGTTTAAAGTAATATAACCATTTCATGTATTGATTAGTTATCGCTTGGATATAAATGCCGTTTGATTGAAAACGAACCGGCGATGTTTCACTAATAAAAGATAATCGCGTGCCTTTTGATCTTTCCCTAAGCCGTAAACACAATTCAGTATCTTCAAATATATCCACTTCAGGCAGCATACCTACTTCTAATAACAATTTTCTTGAGGCAAATAAACAATGATCAAGATAATAAACACTACGTTTATCACCACGAATATGATTTGAATACCAAGAAGTAAATTTAAGTAACCAATGTTTCATTGCAAACTTATGAGTAAAAGCTCCCCAAACTAAGCTTTCTTTTTGCTTAATCAGCCACTCTACGCCTTTAACATCAAGAATGCTGCGAGGATGATGTAATACAATCATATCTGCATTAGCATGAAGAATACCCACATTAAGTCGACCCGCTCGAGAAGCTATATTGGTTTTAATTACACGGACACCAGCAGCAGCAATAATAGTTAACGTGTTATCAACACTGCCGCCATCTACACAAATAATTTCGCAGTTCTGTAAATGGTTATAGGACTGTAGTATTTGAGCTAAATAACCCGTTTTGCTTTCATTTAAGGTGGGAATAATAATACTTAACATCATGTATTAGCTCTTTACGAATATTTCCTAGAGAAATAGAAAATAGGAAGATTAGGACATGATGAATTAATAGCTTAAATCGATGTTAGTCTTCAACCATAAAACAAAAATGTGATGAAATTGTTATAAATACAGTATAGAAGTTTACTCATAATCTCCATACACTTTTAGTCAAGTAATGATAAATAGAGTATGAATATGCGACTTATAAATAACCTTGCAGTAAAAAAAGTCATAATGCTTTTAAGCTTTGTGGCCATTCCATCTTTTACCGTTTTGTCTTCTGAATACGACAGATGGGAAACACATAATCCTGAAGAAACTAGTGTTATAAATCATACTCCAATGTCACAAGTTCTTAAATTTTTAACGGTAGAAGATGGTAATAATGCCAAAATGGCTTATTACCTAACAAAAGGTGGAGCTTTAGACTACATTGTAAATTATCGAAAATATTTAGAAAAAATCCCTGTTAGCTTACTTAATAAAAATGAACAATTAGCCTATTGGTTAAACTTACATAACATTGCCGTTATTGAAATGATATCAACCGACAATCGTTTAGCCAAAAAACTAAAGAAACTCCGTGGACAACCAGGTAATCCAGGCAAAGAATGGGCTAAAAAACGTTTAACTGTTGAAAACCAACAACTTTCATTAGAAGAGATTGAACAGCAAATACTTTTACGCTACTGGCAAGATCCACTTGTACTCTATGGAATTTTTTATAGTACAAAAGGCTCGCCTAATTTGGGTATAGAAGCTTTTCAAGGCTCAACGGTGTTTACGCAATTAGCGGGCATCGCATCTAAATTTATTGCGAATAAAAATAATGTAAAAATCAGTAATGATGAAGTAAAAGTATCTAGTTTATATGCTTGGAATAAAGACCGTTTGTTTGCTGGAGATGACAAACTGCTGATTGAACATTTACATAAATATGCACAAGGTCGTTCTGCTGACAAATTAAAAGATGTCGTACAAGTGGATGACTCTCATAAGTTTAGTTGGTCAACAATCGCCGAACGCAGACCAAGACAATCATCTGGCTTTGTTGGTAGTGGTGCTGGTTCGTATGTTGGTGGCGGTTCGTAATACTCGCCCCTTTCAATAGAAAGTGAATTTAACCATCAAAAAATACGCTTGGTTATTAATCAGTATTTTAGGGCTTGTATTATTAACAATACAGGCCTTCTCAACTCAATTTGAATATTTGATCCCTATATTAAAAAGGCCAACGCTACTAATTGTGATTTTGCTCGTTATCGCTGGCCTTATTTATTTAGTTATCATCAAAAATATATTACTAAAAAAAATAACATTTAATCTTGTTCCACTCTTTTTTATTGGCTTAGTGCTGCGTCTTGTATTTTTACAATCAACTCCTATTTATGAAGATGATTTTTACCGATATTTTTTTGATGGTAGTTTAACTACTCATGGCTTAAATCCTTATAACTATGCGCCTGAAGATGCTTTAAAAAAATCAGCACCTAACCGCAATAATATATTAGGTTTAGAAAATAAAGAGCAAGACGCACATCCAGATTTACATTTTTTAGCCGAGCAAAGCTTAATGGAACGTGTTGCTTATCCACATATACGCACTATCTATCCACCTGTCACACAAGCCGTATTTGCTTTAAGTTACGTTATCGAGCCTTTTAGTTTAATTGTATGGCGAGCATTATTACTAATTTCTGAAATTATTAGCTTTTTTCTATTAGTTAAATTACTTAAATGTATGAATAAACCCATGATATGGAGTGCGATATATTGGCTAAATCCGTTATTAATAACAGAAACGATTAATGCTGCGCATATGGATGCCTTACTTGTTCCTTTACTTTTATCGGCTTTGTTATTGGCTGCGAAAAAAAATTATCGTTTTGCTGGCTTAGCATTAGCACTGGCTGTAGGTGTAAAAGTATGGCCAATTTTACTTATACCTTCTCTTTTTAGACCTCTGCTAACAAAACCTAAAGAGTTATTAGTCGCTATACTCCCATGTCTTTTGACTTTAATCGTAGTGCTTATTCCACAATTATTGAGTTATACAAACGAACAGTCTGGATTAATGAACTATTCTCAATACTGGCGTACAAATAGTTTTTTATTTGGATTACTTGAAAACAGCTTGATCTATTTTGATGAAAACTTTGCATATTATTTTGGAGATCCTCAACAATTAGCTCGTTTAATTGTAGGTGGAATAATATCACTACTCGTTATATTTCAACTAAAAAATAGCTGCGAGCATATTGAACAACTCATTAAAAGTTGGTTAGTTATTATTACATGTTTATTTTTACTTTCTCCTACTGGATACCCTTGGTATTTAATTTGGTTCTTACCTTTGTTAGCGGTTAAACCTAGTTTACCTCTGCTATCACTGACAATGTTATTACCCTTGTATAATTTGCGTTATCCATTAAATGAACTTAATAAAACAGAATTATTTAACGATGTTTTTATACCATTACAATTTCTTCCACCCATTTTATTTCTATTTATACAATGGTATAGAAATAAACCTAAAATGAAGAGTTTACTTCAATAAACAAGCGCCTTTATTTTATTTAATAAGGCTTGTCTAGCTGGTCGCTTATCTGTTTTTAAATCTAAGAGTAGCTTTTGAAGATCAGCAACATAATCCACATCATAGCCAGGAAGGCTATATTTAACTGACAGTCTATGTTGTTTACATAGCTGTGATAATGTGACAGACAATTCATCTGTACTCCAAGGTAGTGTTTTCAATTCAGGCCAAGGAGTTTTGTTAGCCATAATAATTACCCCGCCATCATCGGCGTGACTTAAAACAATATCATTAGCATGTAATGCTATTAATGCTGATTCAAAATGTTGAGAGTTCAGTATAGGAGCATCTGTTCCAATAAATATTAATTGTTGATGTCCTTTAGCACGTAGCTTTGTATCAACGTAATTTAAGCGTTCACCTAAATTTCCTTGTTGATATATTGGTAGTTGAGGGATCACATCCGCATAACTTATCAGAGATTGCGCCCATTCAATATCAATCTCATCTGAACAAGCTATAACAACAGAGCCTTGCCAATTTTTTGCATCCTCAATCGCACAAACTAATAAGGCTTTAGCAATTTCAAAAGCACTATTTGCATTTGTACCTTCAGCTAAACGTTGTTTACCTTGATTTAATTTGGGGCGTTTACAAAAAAGAACCAGTGTTGATTCGCCAGAATGTAAGATGTTCGATGATTGAAGTGAGATAGTCAGATTACCCTAATAATAAAAATCTAAAATACTGGTTTAAATTATGGTTTTGGTTAATGGGCTTTTGCCCATTAGTTATTCATAACCACTCTTATTATTCACCTTTAGCACAGGAGCTCTAATGTATGATTGAGTAAAATACAGTTTAGCTATCATCGACAATATACCAATGCCAGCTTTAATTGAACCTGAGATAGTACCACTGATCTTTGACTCACCAATGCGTACTTTAGAATCAACAGGCTTCTCTATTACTTTCATACCTAAAATAATAGCTTTAACTTGCATTTCTACTGTCCAACCAAATGTTTTGTTTTCCATATTTAACATATCAAGGGATGTGAAACGAATAGCTCTAAAAGGACCTAAATCTGTAATTTTTTGCTGCCAAAACAAGGTAATTAAATAACTTGCCAGCCAATTACCAAACACTTGAGGTTTAGTTAAAGCACCTGACTCAATATTGCCCAGCGTTCTTGACCCAATAGCTAAGTCATTTCCTTCCACAATGGCACTTAATAATGGTAAAGCTTGTTCTGCAAAGCAAGAATCATCACCATCAACAAAAAGTACAATATCGCAACTAGGTAAAACTGACATTGCTGTTAAACAAGCAATCCCATAGCCGGGGCTATTTTGGCTAACAACTGTGGCACCTAAATCTCTCGCTATTTGAGCCGTATTATCTATAGAACCATTATCGCAAACAACAATATGGTCAATGACTTTTATTGTATCAACGGTTAATGCTATTAGCTTGTTGATAACAACACTAATAGCCTCTTCTTCATTGAGCGCGGGGATAATGACCGAAACTCTGTTTTCTTTGTACATTTACCCTCACAAACTGTTACGCATTAGCAGATAATGGTTAAACCAATTCTAACTTTAAGCTTAGCTTCATATAAACAATATGAACGCTATTACTCTATTTAACTTTCATTTATTTCAATTACTTTGTTTATTTTGAACCTTTTCTATAATCACAATAAAAAAGGCTCAAACACATAATCATCTTATGGTTTTGAGCCTTTAAATAGTGTTTTTATTCTTGTAGATAAAGTCGATTTTTAGAACTAGATCCAGTGCTAAAAGTTAAAAACTAGAAGCTACCTCTTACACCGAAGCTGATGCCTCTTCCAGGTAATGGTACGCTGTCTTTTAAGAATGATGAATGAACACGGGCATCTTCATCAGTAATATTATCCGCTTTTAAAAACACAACAAAGTCATTACCTATGCCATCTACATAATAATTAATGTTTGCATCAATCATAGTGTAACCGTCAGTTGATGTTTCATTTTCGGCTATTTTGTTTTGGTCAAAATAACGTTGAGCAGTTAATGTTGTTGAAAACTTCTCTCCCGTATAGCTAAGTTCAGAGCCGATACGTAATGGTGGAATTCTAGGTAAATTATCACCTGAAGTTAATTTAGCGCGAATATAATCACCAAACACTTTAGCCGTAAAGTTAGGTGTTACTTGGTAGATCAACTCTGATTCAATTCCATATAAGTCTACATCTGACTGTTCGTAAGCATAAATATCGAAAGCATCTTCTTCATGTTCATGATCATCTGCGTCATGATCTTCTTCTTCAAATATTTCACTGGTGAACCCAGTGTTACGTTGATAGTAGTAATCATCTATTCGATTATAAAAAGCACTCACAACAATACCAAAATCACCTTCAAACTTTCTGAAAGTTAAATCAGCGCTTAAGCTTGTTTCAAGGTCGATGTCATTGCCAGATAGTTCAACTTGACCTGTTGTGCCATTCACCTGATATAAAGCACCTAATTCAAAGGTACTTGTACCAATATGAGCACCATTTGAAAACACTTCACTTGCTGAAGGTGCACGCTGAGAATAACCAAAAGATACGCCTAGGTTATATCCTTGAGTGTAATTCCAAACAACGCCTAAAGATGTGCTTACAGGTGTAAAAGATTGATCACTTAGTTCGTCAGATAATGTAAGTGTGTTATCTAAAGCTCCAGCCTCAAGATTTATATGCTCAACACGTGCACCTACCTGCACTAAAACATCATCAAAATGCTTTTCTTCTAACCAAGCTAGTGCCAACATTGTTGTTTTTGATGGAGGTGTGAATGCTTCTTCACCAATGGCTTCAAAATCAGATTTTTTATAGTGTAATGTAAGTGCACCTTTCCAATCATCAATTGGTGAATGATAAAAATCGAAGCGTGATTCAAACATTTTATTTTTAAATGTTGTACCTACCTCACCATCTTCAAATTCTTGGTGCATATAATCAGTGTATGCAATTTTACTAGAAAGGCGATGAATCCATTTATTATCAAAAGTTAAGTCACTAAGAATTTGATATCTGTCTTGCTCTACTTGGCTAAAAACTTCTTCTTCATGCTCTTCTTCCTCGTGTTCATCTTCACCTTCTTCTTCATGCTCTTCTTCCTCGTGTTCATCTTCACCTTCTTCTTCATGATGTTCATGACCAGGTAGTCCGTATTTACGATCTAAATAACCGTAAGAAAAACCAATAAAACCATTATCAACAATATAGCTAGAGCCAACAGTAAAACCTTTTGCTCTTGAAGAAGAGTTATCTAAAGTATCAGATTGTTCCTCTTCATGATCATGCTCTTCCTCTTCTTCATGGTCTTCTTCTGCACTGAAAGAAGAAGGTAAATTGTAATCATTAGATTCACGATAAAAAGCGTCTACATGAAAAGCAACTGCAGCATCATTATCAAGCTCAACACCTGTATTAATATTAATAGATGCTTCGTTCTCGTCAGCCACATCATTATGTTTAACAAGATAATCTACCTGATTGTCAGTAGTTGTAGGGATTCTATTATCAACAACATTCACTACACCGCCAATAGCACCACTACCATAAAATAAAGTTGCTGGACCACGTAACACTTCAATTTGTGTTGCTGTACTGGCATCTGAAGAAACAACATGATCTGGACCTACACGTGACGCATCACCAACATCTAAACCATTTTGTGTGATCATCACACGTGGGCCATCTAAACCGCGAATAATAGGACTACTTGAAACAGGACCATAATAGCTAGAATGAATACCTAACTCACCTTTTAAGGTATCGCCCAATGTTGAAGCTTGCTTTAATCGAAGCTCATCACTTGATAAAACATTAATCGGTAATGCTGATTCAATAGAAGATGCATGTAATGGTGTTGCGTAAACATCAATATTTTCCATAACACTGTTGTTTAAAGTAAAAACTAAATCTGAGACATCTTTCGCCTTAACCGTCACATATTCTGAGAAATGACTGTAGTTTTTCGCTGCAATATGAAGTTCATATTCACCTGCTTCAAGGTCTAATAATTCAAAACCACCTTGCTCATTGGTAAGAACTTTTTTATTTGTATGATTAATACTAATTTCAGTATTTACAACGGGCTTTCCACGAGCATTAACGACTGTTCCAGAAATAGTTTGCGCTAAAGTTTGAGGTATAACCAACATACCTATAGTGCAGCATGAAAGCTTAAAAGCCGTTGTTGTTTTGTTAAATATTGTCATTGGGTGTTCCTGTGAACTCAAAAATTAATAATGCACCACGTTCATAATGTTTTTATTAAAAATAGAAACTAAACACCGCACTTAACTATTCAAAAACAAATGCTATTAGCATTGAAAGCTAATATATAGTTAATAACTTCGGTGTAATAAGTTTTAAAAAATTATGAAATTGGTATTAACATGTCACATAAACTGACATGGAAAAAATTAAAACTATCAGATAATTACCGTATTCGATTGGTAATTTTTATGAATAAACAGGAGGTGCTCTTAAAGGAGGTGTAACAGAGTTATTTAAATGAAAACTAAAAGCATAAATTTGAGGTGAATAAGACAAATAATAAAAGGTTAATTGTTGAAGTATTTCAACATTATTATCAATATTATCTATATTCTGCTGGCATAAATTACAATTTTGCTCAGCATTACTCGCTACATCAGATTTAACTAAATTTAAATGCTCTGCATGAATAACAAAAGAAAACAGCATAGCAATAACCAATAGCACAGGTATAAAAACCTGACGCATATTAATGTGCTGTGTTGTATTTGATGATTCAAAAAGTCGATTTAGCAAAGCAAAATTTTACTGAGTGTAATTTTGGTGTGATATTATAACAAACGTTATAATATCACAAGGATTGAGTGGTTTTAATCGCCAGTTTTTGACGTAAAAAAGCCTTTATTTTATTCCCAGTAAAAATCAATTATATGCGAGTAATCCATATGGGCGCTTAAGCAATATTATTGAAGATAATTAATCTTAGATTAAAATCATTACAAGCCTTGTAAACTCATGAGATAAAATACAAAAAAACGAACACAAGTGTAGCTTATATTCGTTTTTCATAATTTTACTTTAAAGCTTAACTAGCTAGTTTTATCGGGACTTGTTGCGTCAAATAACTCCCAAGTGTTAATCGTTGATAAAAACTCATTTAAAGCTGAAAACTCTTCTAGTGAAAAGCGATTACGGAATACACCCCAAGCTAACAAACACGCTAAGCGAAGTTGTCCGTCAGAGTATTTATGATCAGTAATATCTGTTGAACTTATTATTGTATTAAGCTCTTCTAAGCAGGCATTTACACGATTTTTCTGGCGTAACATGTAATCGTTATTTTCTGGCGTAACGCCACTATTACCAAGAATGAATAAATTAATTTCTGAATCAAGTGCTGTATTAGCTAATGTGTATAAATCAAAGTCAACAACATCAACAAAACCCGCTTGACCACTCTTTTGTTTGATATGCAGTAAAATACTGCTTGAGTCAGATAACGTTAAATCACCATCTTGTAAAAAAGGTACTTTTTTCGCGGGTGATTTTTCACTACTACTTGCATAGTCGGTATCAACAAGTTCAAAATCAATATTAGCGCTTAACAAAGCAATGCGACAATGTCTTACAAACGGTGATGTGTAGCTGCCATACAAGATCATATTTTTACCTTAATAAAAAGTGAGGAAGAAACTTAAATAATTATATAAATTAAAGAACAATAAAATATATAAATTGACTGTTTAACCTAAAGTTATGATAAGCGATTATGCCGAATATTGTTATTGAATAAAATAGCTTATCCATCCCATATTCGTTTTAGGCAAAAGCTATTATTAGGAGAAAACTTCGAAAGAAAAACCACATAACACCATCATCAGAGCGTTAGCATTTAAGTGTCTAAGAATATTATTTCGGTGTTGGAAAACAAGTACGACATATGATGAATAAACCTATCTAGAAGCGCTGAAAAACAAAGGTTCGCCGCTCTTAAAATATGCGGTGGAAAGTAAGCTTTAATACTTGCGGTCCACCTCAGGGCGTGTTGTTAGCATGTTGGTTAATTGTTTTAAGTAGAAGTAAGTACTATTTTATTTACGCCAAAATCAATTACTGCTTTGTATTTAGATAAAAATGGGGAGCCTAACAATCCATGGACACCTTTTTCTCCGCCCGCGACTTGCACATGCTCTAGATTTAAAGAAATAAAACTTGGATTTTCATACAAGGTACCACCCAGTTCAATTGCGGGTACCTCTATATCTCCCATTTCATGATCTGAAGTACCCAGCCCTCCCGCATTTTCCTTATTCGTTTTTTCTTCTATGCCCAATTCGGAAAGACATGCTCTATCTAAAACAGATGCTCCAGCCGCAGTATCCAAAATAAAACGCAATAATTTACCATTAATTTTTGCTTCAACAAATTGATGCCCAGTTTCTGATATTTCAAATTCAAGAAGTGTCTTCTTTACTACTAAATCCATTAAAAACTCCATACTTAATTATTTACACTGAATGCTAACGAGGCTGTAGAATTTATAAAAAATAACAAAAACACCTCTAAATCAGGGTATCAAATGCATTACCCACTTCGTGTTTGTATCTTATTTTGCATTACAGGAGCTTAATTTTCACCTGTTTTACACAAAACTATAAATTCTACAGCCTCAACGCCGCCAGAAACTGCCGGAGTGAATTGGCTGCTTTTTTGCGTGTTTTTGCAAAAAAGAAGACAGTTTACGGAGGTCAGATTTGCTGGCTTTGTTAGGAGCAGAACTCACAAAAAAGCCTCCACTTGTTTTATTACGGTTTCTGTTGGCATATCGAAACCGGACATATTTTTACCACTAAGATTTACGCCAACCACTCTATCTTTATTCTTGAGTATTGGGACAAGCACTTCTTTGAATGAATCCCAAGATATTTCTCTTGGCGTAAATTCAGACAACAATTCAGGGTTTAACTTTTTAAGCCTCAGAATCCGAGATTTAGACGACCAAAGAGGAAAGGACACTTTGTCCTCGCTAACATCGAACTCAAGTGCAGTGCCTTCGGAGTTTTCAGCAAACCATAAAGACTTATTCGATGATACCTCTTCATAGAATTTATTTGCTTGTGCTCCTGCGCTACTCATTTAAGCCCCCTAGACATAATGACTCCCCACGAGGCGCTAGCCTCCATATCGTGGGTTAATTTAAAATCAGAGCCATAATTAGTTTGTTAAATAACTAAAGCGGAGGCTAGCATGAATAACAATAGCATAATTTTTATCGGATTAGATACTCATAAAACATTTACACAACTCGCTGTTTTAAAAGACGAACGTGGCGCTAAACCCGACTCGTTAGGTAAAATAAACACCAATAAAGCAGCCTTTATTAAACTCGCAAGGCAACTACAATCTCAATACCCAAAAGCTACTCTGCATTTTATTTATGAAGCCGGCCCTTGTGGTTATTGGATTTATCGACTGCTCACAAGTTTAGGGCACTGTTGCTACATCATCGCCCCTTCCCTTATCCCTAAAAAACCAGGCGACAAAGTCAAAACAGATAAACGTGATGCAGCAAAACTTGCCAAACTATTTAAAGCAGAAGAGCTGACAACCATCTATGTACCTGAAGCGGAAGACGAAGCCATACGCGATTTATCTCGGGCTCGTGAAACCGCAATGAAAGATTTAAAAGATGCAAAGTTTCAACTTAAAGGACTGTTCTTAAGGAATAACATAAAATGTGATGTAAAAGATAATTGGTCTAATCAACATTTACGCTGGTTGACTGAATTAGTTTTACCTCATCC
>NZ_JAUPEC010000050.1 GCF_030551755.1 Pseudocolwellia sp. AS88 | reverse complement strand
ATTTAGGTGTTGTATGGTTAAGCCTCACGGGCAATTAGTATCAGTTAGCTCAAGGCCTCACAACCCTTACACACCTGACCTATCAACGTTGTAGTCTCCAACGACCCTTTAGGGAGCTTAAAGCTCCAGTGAGAACTCATCTCAAAGCCTGTTTCCCGCTTAGATGCTTTCAGCGGTTATCAGTTCCGAACGTAGCTACCGGGCAATGCTATTGGCATAACAACCCGAACACCAGCGGTTCGTCCACTCCGGTCCTCTCGTACTAGGAGCAGCCCTCTTCAATTCTCAAACGCCCACGGCAGATAGGGACCGAACTGTCTCACGACGTTCTAAACCCAGCTCGCGTACCACTTTAAATGGCGAACAGCCATACCCTTGGGACCGACTTCAGCCCCAGGATGTGATGAGCCGACATCGAGGTGCCAAACACCGCCGTCGATATGAACTCTTGGGCGGTATCAGCCTGTTATCCCCGGAGTACCTTTTATCCGTTGAGCGATGGCCCTTCCATACAGAACCACCGGATCACTATGACCTACTTTCGTACCTGCTCGACGTGTCTGTCTCGCAGTTAAGCTGGCTTATGCCATTGCACTAACCGTACGATGTCCGACCGTACTTAGCCAACCTTCGTGCTCCTCCGTTACTCTTTGGGAGGAGACCGCCCCAGTCAAACTACCCACCAGACAGTGTCCCCAAGCCCGATTAGGGCCCTAGGTTAGAACATCACGCATACAAGGGTGGTATTTCAAGGTTGGCTCCAACGCATCTGGCGACGCATCTTCAAAGCCTCCCACCTATCCTACACATGTAGGAGCAATGTTCACTGTCAAGCTATAGTAAAGGTTCACGGGGTCTTTCCGTCTAGCCGCGGGTATACGGCATCTTAACCGCAATTTCAATTTCACTGAGTCTCGGGTGGAGACAGTGTGGCCATGATTACGCCATTCGTGCAGGTCGGAACTTACCCGACAAGGAATTTCGCTACCTTAGGACCGTTATAGTTACGGCCGCCGTTTACCGGGGCTTCGATCATGAGCTTCGCAGAGCTAACCCAATCAATTAACCTTCCGGCACCGGGCAGGCGTCACACCGTATACGTCATCTTTCGATTTTGCACAGTGCTGTGTTTTTAATAAACAGTTCCAGCCACCTGGTTACTTCGACTCTCCTGTGCTTACTCCGCAAGGGATTCACACCAGAGAGCGTACCTTCTCCCGAAGTTACGGTACTATTTTGCCTAGTTCCTTCACCCGAGTTCTCTCAAGCGCCTTAGTATTCTCTACCTAACCACCTGTGTCGGTTTGGGGTACGGTTCCTATATATCTGAAGCTTAGAAGCTTTTCCTGGAAGCATGGCATCAATGACTTCAACTCCGTAGAGTCTCGTCTCGTATCTCAGTGTTAACAGCAACCCGGATTTACCTAAGTCACCCACCTACATACTTTCACACGGACTACCAACGCCGTGCTCACCTAGCCTACTCCGTCCCTCCTTCGCAATATATAGAAGTACAGAAATATTAATCTGTTTCCCATCGACTACGCGTTTCCGCCTCGCCTTAGGGGCCGACTTACCCTGCCCTGATTAACATGGGACAGGAAACCTTGGTCTTTCGGCGGGGGAGTTTTTCACTCCCCTTATCGTTACTCATGTCAGCATTCGCACTTCTGATACCTCCAGCATGCTTTACAACACACCTTCAACGGCTTACAGAACGCTCCCCTACCACTTGAACCTAAGTTCAAATCCGCAGCTTCGGTGACTAGTTTAGCCCCGTTACATCTTCCGCGCAGACCGACTCGACTAGTGAGCTATTACGCTTTCTTTAAAGGATGGCTGCTTCTAAGCCAACCTCCTAGCTGTCTATGCCTTTCCACATCGTTTCCCACTTAACTAGTACTTTGGGACCTTAGCTGGCGGTCTGGGTTGTTTCCCTCTTCACAACGGACGTTAGCACCCGTAGTGTGTCTCCCGCATATCACTCATTGGTATTCGGAGTTTGCAAAGGGTTGGTAAGTCGGGATGACCCCCTAGCCTTAACAGTGCTCTACCCCCAATGGTGTTCGTGCGAGGCTCTACCTAAATAGATTTCGGGGAGAACCAGCTATCTCCCGGCTTGATTAGCCTTTCACTCCGACCCACAAGTCATCACCGCATTTTTCAACATACGTGTGTTCGGTCCTCCAGTTGATGTTACTCAACCTTCAACCTGCCCATGGGTAGATCGCCGGGTTTCGGGTCTATACCTTGCAACTAAACGCGCAGTTAACACTCGCTTTCGCTACGGCTCCCCTATTCGGTTAACCTTGCTACAAAATATAAGTCGCTGACCCATTATACAAAAGGTACGCAATCACCGGACTAAATCCGGCTCTCACTGCTTGTACGTATGCGGTTTCAGGTTCTATTTCACTCCCCTCACAGGGGTTCTTTTCGCCTTTCCCTCACGGTACTGGTTCACTATCGGTCAGTTAGGAGTATTTAGCCTTGGAGGATGGTCCCCCCATGTTCAGTCAACGTTTCACGTGTGCCGACCTACTCGATTTCATGGTAAGTTTATTTTCGTGTACGGGGCTATCACCCTGTATCGCTCTACTTTCCAGTAGATTCCACTAACTTACAAACCACTTAAGGGCTAATTCGCGTTCGCTCGCCGCTACTAACGAAATCTCGGTTGATTTCTTTTCCTCGGGGTACTTAGATGTTTCAGTTCTCCCGGTTCGCCTCG
>NZ_JAUPEC010000005.1 GCF_030551755.1 Pseudocolwellia sp. AS88 | reverse complement strand
AGTTCGGTTTAAACCAGAGGCAGTCAGCACCATTCATAACGAAGCCCTAACATTTGTTAGGGCTTTTTTATTTCTCAGATTAATATGCTAACCCGAAAAATAAGCAGGTCGCCAGTTCGGTTTAAACCAAAAGCAATCGGCAGCATTTATAAGAAAACCCTAATATTTGTTAATGCTTTTTTATTTCTCAGGTTATATGCCCCCCCAAAAAATAAGCAGGTTGCCAGTTCAGTTTAAACCACAGACAGACTGTAGCATTTATAACGCCTCCCCTATCGGGCATTTTTGTATTTAAAATTTATAGAGATATGTTAAGTCACCAATTAGTGTTAGACCAAAGGCAGTAGGCAGTATCTTTCTAAGAAGGCGATCAGTTTTTACTATTGATGAAGTTTTTTATTTATCGATTGTTAGATCTAAAAGAAACTTCATCAATATTAATTAGAGTGCTTATTATCATTAAAGCAGATTAACTGTTTATAAATTAGCTTTAGATATCAAGCTCCCTTAATACCTGACCATCTAATCAAGTAGCATTTATAGAACCTTTAGTTATAGTGTAATAAAAGCAGTTTTTAAATGGCTAATATATTGTTATATTGTCACGGTTTTAATTCAATAACTGCTATTAGTGACTATTCAAAACAAGAATGATGAATTTCTTATGCGAATCTACCTTAATAAGAACGTTCTCAGCATCTAAAACTGGTCCTTAGCCATAGTGGTAATACATTTATTCATACTATGTGATTCCGAGCATTAAAACCCTGAATCATTTCAGAGTTTTAATTAACTAGAACAACAAGATAAGAAAATAAACATGAAATTTAAAATTATTAAAGCGTTTGCTGTAATATTTTTGCCGCTTTCAATTGCGTCATCAGTTAATGCATCAGCGATTAAACAAACCAAAGGCGATTTTGAAGACAAATTTCGTCAATTAGAGGAAGTTCTTCCTACCCCTAATGTTTACCGAAATGCTGCAGGGGAACCAGGTGAGAATTATTGGCAACAAAAAGTTGACTACAAAATCAAAGTGTCACTTGATGAAGAAAAGCGTCGTTTAACAGCCAGTGAAAAAATTACATACCAAAATAACTCCCCGTATCAGTTAAAATATTTATGGGTACAATTAGATCAAAATATCTTCAAAGAAGACTCTATCGCCAATATGGCAAACAACTTTGGTGGTATTGGTCGTCGTGGTCCTTATACAAAAACAGGTGATGCACAAACACCGGCAAAAATTAGCTTAGGTGAGTTACGTCGCCAGCAATTTATGGCTGATAACGAATTAGGTTATGAGATCAGTGCAATTAAAGATAGTAGAGGCAAAAAGCTAGACTTTACTGTTGTTGGTACACAAATGCGTATCGACTTACCTAAGCCTTTAAAACCTGGCGATAATGTTGAATTTTCTATAAATTTCGCTTTCAACATTGTTGAAGAAGATGCGGTATCGGCACGTTCAGGCTACGAGCATTTTGAAAAAGACGAACGCGAAGGTGGTAATGACATTTTCTTACTTGCACAGTGGTTCCCTCGCCTTCATGCTTATACAGATTACGAAGGTTGGAATAACAAAGAATTTTTAGGTCGTGGTGAGTTCACGCTAGAGTTTGGTGATTATGAAGTAGAGATTGAAGTTCCTGCTGATCATATCGTTAGCTCAACAGGTAAATTAACTAACCCTAAAGATGTTTTAACTAGAACACAGCGTAATCGTTTAGAAGACGCTAAAACAGCTAAACGTCCAGTATTTATTGTTACTGAAGAAGAAGCTTTAGAGAACGAGAAAGAAGGTACAAACAAGCGCAAAACGTGGAAGTTTAAAGCTGATAATGTTCGTGACTTTGCTTGGGCTTCTTCGCGTAAGTTTATGTGGGATGCTAAAGGTTATAAACAAGGTGGCGACGATATGCCATTTGTTATGGCAATGTCTTTCTACCCTAAAGAAGGTGGAGATCTTTGGAAGAAGTACTCTACGGAATCTATTGTTCATACAATGGAAGTTTACTCTCGTTACTCGTTTGACTACCCATACCCAACAGCACAATCAGTTAATGGTCCTGTAGGCGGTATGGAATATCCGATGATCACTTTTAATGGTCCTCGTACTGAATTACAAGACGATGGTTCACGCACTTATTCACAAGCTGAAAAACGTTTCTTAATTGGTGTTGTAATTCATGAAGTAGGTCACATTTATTTCCCAATGGTAGTTAACTCTGATGAGCGTCAATGGACTTGGATGGATGAAGGTTTAAACAGCTTTTTAGATGGCGTAGCTGGGCGTGAATGGGATCCTACAATTCCATGGGGTGTTGAGCCTCGTGATATTACTGGTTATATGAAGTCTCAAAACCAGGTACCAATTATGACGCAATCTGATAGCGTTTTACGTTTAGGTCCTAATGCTTATACAAAACCAGCTGCTGCACTTAACATTTTACGAGAAGTTATTTTAGGTCGTGAATTATTTGATTTTGCTTTCAAAGAATATGCTACTCGTTGGAAGTTTAAACGCCCTACCCCATCTGATTTTTTCCGTACAATGGAAGAAGCATCTGGTGTTGATTTAGATTGGTTCTGGCGTGGCTGGTTTTACTCTACAGATCATGTAGATATCTCAATAGATAAAGTATATAAAATGCGTTTAGATACTCATAACCCAGATATTGATTATGGCCGTTTACGCCAAATCGAACTCGATAAACCTTCTTCATTATTTGTTGAGCGTAACAAAGCTGAAGGTAAAGAGTTATGGGTTGATCGTAATCCTGACGTAACAGATTTTTATGACGAAAACGACCGTTTCACCGTAACCAATAAAGAACGTAACAAGTACAACAAATTCTTAAAAGGTTTAAAGCCGTGGGAAGTTAAAGCACTTGAGCGTGCAGTTAAAGAAGATAAAAATTATTACGTATTAGAATTCTCAAATCTTGGTGGTTTAGTTATGCCAATTATTTTAGAACTAACGTATAAAGATGGTTCAAAAGAAAGTCAGTACATTCCTGCTGAAATTTGGCGTAGAACTCCAAAACATGTAAGTAAACTTGTAGTAACTGATAGCGATAAAGAGTTAGTTAGTGTTGCTGTTGATCCAGGTTGGGAAACTGCTGATGTTGACGTAGAAAATAACCACTACCCACGTCAAATCATTCCTACACGTGTTGAAGCTTATAAAGCGAAGAAGAGTACAGCTAAAGTTAGTCGCGATATCATGAAAGATATAAAAACAGAGCTTAAAACTGACGACGATGAAAAAGAAGATAAGAAGGACAACTAATGTCTAAAAGTTTTTTCATTTTTATGGCAGCTTTTTTGATGGTTTTATCAAGCATTGTTTCAACAAACATAGCGTTTGCTCACCAACAGAAAGCTGCCGAAACAACCGTTACGTTTAATAAGCGCTCTGGTCAATTAGAGGTATCGCACAGGTTTTATATGCATGACACTGAGCATGCAGTTCAGTCATTATTTGATAAGAATGCTGACATTATTAACCTAAAGAAAACACAACAGCAATTTGCTGACTATGTTGCTAAGCAATTTTTAGTTCGCACTTTAGCTGATGAAGAACTACCTTTAACTGCTGTGGGTTATGAAGTAGAAGGTAAGTTTTTCTGGGTGTATCAAGAAACAGCTATACCAACAGGATTGGATGGATTGAAGTTATTTAATGGTACATTACGCGACCTTTGGCCTACACAGATCAATATGGTTAATATTGAAGGTAAAGATGAAGTTCGTACGTTGTATTTTAGCGATAACAAAGATTGGTTAATAACTAAATTTAACTAATTGAATCTTTCTGTTTCAAGAATCTAACTAATAAAACCTCAACAGAAATGTTGAGGTTTTTTTACTTTAAACTTATAGAAAAGCTATAAATATATTACACCAGAGTTCGCACTAACTACTTATTTACAATAAAGCTAGCACCTAAAAGTTTTTCCTCATTTCCCTGCAATTCACTCTAGCATCACTTACAATAAGCTTTTTCAAAACTTAATTTTTTTATGTACATTAATCCCGCGTGGCGCATATTAACAATAGGTGACGGTGACTTATCCTTCTCTTATTCTTTATTGAAACATTACCAACCAGCAGCATTAACGGCGACAATTTTTGATGATTACGCATCTCTAGCAGATAAATACAGTGAGGATCATTACCAGCAGCTTCTTGCTCAAGGTTGTGACGTATTAACCAGTTTTGATGTAACAAATAGTCAAACATGGGAAGGATTAAATAAACACCAATTTGATGTGGTTATTTTTCAGTTTCCACTTTTGCCAGCTTTCAATTCGGTTGAAGAATTTAATCAACAATGTGGTAATAAGTTAAAGTCAGTAAGTTTAAATACTTTACACAGACGCTTACTACGTGATTACCTACTTAACTGTTTTAATGAATTCTTAGATCAAAAAGGCGCACAGCTCGCATTGATCACATCCAAAGATGTAAAACCCTATCGTCAATGGAATATAGAGCAAGCATTAACGCTAAAGACTAATATTAATTATATTGGCAGTATGCCTTTTGAGATTGAGAAGTTTCCAGGTTATAAAATTAGAAATGTTGATAGAGACAAACATGTCAAAGACACCCAAGGTATTACCTATGCTTTCAGTCGCAAAATAACAACTGAATTGGATGCACTACTATTAAAACCTGAGTATTTAAAGGCACATTATTGTGGTGCGTGTCGGGTAGGCCCATTGCATAGCGAACAAGATAAATTAAATCATATCGGCAGTAAAAGGCATCAGCAGATGCAAATATTTGAACAGCAATGGCTTGAAGATATTAAGTAAGTCAGTAACTTATATAAGAAGTCTAATTTTTATTATAATTGTAGCGCTAAGCATTCACTGTACTTTAAAAGGCTAAACCATGCAGCAACATTTACAAACCCTGATCAGCCTATTACAAAAGAACGATCTCAAGGCTATGCTTCAACATTATTTAGATTCAACTGAAATTCAAAATACAGCTCAACTAGGTTTTATGTTTCAACAGGGTGAAATAAAGTCATCTCATTTTGATTATTTTCAGCAGTTAGCTACAAGCTTCATTGAAGCAAAAGGCTTATCGAATTCTCTAATTGCTAAAATACAAACAAGTAATACCTTAAACTTCTTCACGCCAGCACTAAAATTAGCTAATAACTTTAAGAAAACCGATGAACAACAACGTAATGTGCTTCATTATTTGTTCACCAACAATAAAATACTTACAGTTGCAGGTCAGCCACCATTCAACTATTTACGTTCTCTGATGTTATTTGGTAGTAATATCACTTTATGCGATGGACTTTGCCAGCGAGACAAAGACAACCTCACCCCAATAGAAGCTTATTTATTTACAAACAAAAACGTCACGCCACTGGCTAATCATGAACTCAGTGCCCTAATCGCTTTAATAGAAATAGAACATAAGCAACAAGATGTATTACAAGATAACTACTCTTTATTTATTAAAGCCCTTAATGATATATGTAAAAGTCAGGCAGTACTCATTAATAAAGAGTTACAACGTATATTGTTAATCGCCACCTACTATAGAAAGCCGATACAACAGGTTTATGACGATATAAACCTATAAGAGGGTAAATACTAAATACATACGATGTAGTTAATGATTTCTCAATTCGAAATTTTCTTTTAGCGTGCTTGATCAGAAAATACATACAAAGGTCTATTTCTACTGGTCTAATCTTATTAAAGGATAGAGCATATTCTAAGTATTTGGTCTATTCTTATATAAATACAATAATTCATAGTAAATCCTTATTTGACAAAGACTAATTCAAAATTAAATAAATTCATGCAACGTGATGCAGCCCGATTACTTTACGGAAATGCAGTTGCAGGAATTATGATAAGTCTACTAACCTCAAGCTTCCTAGTTTTTGCCTTTAGCTACCCAAGAGTTGATCCTCTCAAAAAGATGTGGTGGTTTGGAATGTTCATCTTACTTTTATTTAGGTTTATTGATGTAATATGGTGGAAAATAAAACTACAAAACACAGAATTTGATGGTAAGAAGTCAATAACTCATTTTGTTATTGGTGCTAATATCACAGCAATCATGTGGTCTATCTATCTTGTTTATTGTACAAATCAAGTTAACGATGTTGAATTAACAACAACGATTATCGCAATTGCAGCTACAGCTGGGGGTTCTGCAACAGTGTTAGCGGCGCATAAATATACAGCTATGTTTTATCCATGCATACTGCTTGTGCCAGGCTCGATAGGTTTACTTTTATCAGAAGAAAAGTCACTTCATCTATTAGGTATACTCGGATTATCCTTTGCTTTTGTGATGCTAGTTATTTCAAGAAAATCAGCCAATTTTACAGTACATACACTTTTTCTGAAAAATGAAAACTCTGTTTTAATTGATAGTATGGAAGAAAAAGTAAAACAACGTACGCAAAGGATTTATGAGTTATCAAACCTAGATCCACTTACTCGACTTTACAACAGAACTGCTTTTTTAGAACAATTAAAACGAGTTACCACAAAATCTGAAAAACAATTTGCTCTTTTATTTATAGATTTAGACGGTTTTAAAAAAATTAATGATTCTATAGGTCATAAAGCGGGGGATGATATTTTAAGAGAAACCGCAAATAGGCTTAATCAATTTACTTCAAATACTCAATTAGTATGTCGATGGGGCGGTGACGAATTTCTCGTTGTATTTGCAGATACAGACGAAAAAAGAGCAGTTGAAAAATCGAATAAACTTATCAGCTTACTTTCCGAACCTCACACTACCGAAAATAGCATATTATCAGTTGGTGCAACTATAGGTATAGCGCTTTACCCAAATAACGCAAAAACAGAAGATCGTTTGATACAGTTGGCTGATATGGCAATGTATTATCAGAAAAAACAAATGCGTTCCGCAGTATGTGTATTTAATGAAGAAATGGAAGAACTTTTTGCTTACGATTTACATTTAAAAAATGGCCTAACTAAGGCTATTGAAAATAAAGAATTAAGGTTAGTATTTCAACCTATTATATCTTCGCAAACTCTAAAAGTAGCAGCCTTTGAAGCACTACTAAGATGGCAACTTAAAGGTAAAGACATTCCTCCAGATGAGTTTATTTCAATTTCTGAACAATATGGACTTATTCATGAAATAGGTGCTTGGGTTCTTAATCAGGCATGCTTAGAAGTGAAAAATTGGAATGCAGAGCAAGAAGTTATTGTTTGTGTCAATGTGTCTGTTATTCAATTACAAGATGATAACTTTATCAGTATTGTTGAAAACGCACTGTCTGAGAATTTAATACCTCCAGAACTTTTACATATAGAAATTACCGAATCAGTATTTGCTTCTGATTTGGTTGTTATTACCGATCAAATCAAATCGCTTCAAGCGATGGGTATTCAAGTATCTATTGATGATTTTGGTACTGGGTATTCTTCTCTTTCTGCTATGCAAGACTTAGCGGTAAACATGGTTAAAATAGACCGTTCATTTGTCAATAAAATAGATAGTAATGGCAAAGCAATTATATCGGCTGTGATGCACATGTCGGAAGCACTTAATTTTACAGTGATTGCTGAAGGTGTTGAAACTCAAGAACAGTCTCAAGCCCTATTAGATCTGGGTGTACACTATTTTCAAGGCTACCATTACTCTAGACCTTTAGAGATTAATAATATTCCTGCTTATCTAGAAGAGAACCAGAATAATACATAAAAAAGCCCCAACGATAATGTTGAGGCTTACTTTTATTTCAAATTAAGAATATCTATTAATGATGGCTAAGTGATATCTTACTAGCTTCACTAACTACTTTCTTTTGAGCTTCTTTCGAAAGATCTTCAAAATGAATAATAGGTTCGTTTCTCACACACATTAATGCCTCGTTAAATAGCTGGCAAGAACCTTTAAACAGATCTTTATCTCCATTAGTGTAAGAACACGTATCTTTTATCTGCTTTTCGGCACATGCTTGCCAAGGAGCCTTATGAGTGTGAGAGTCGTGTGCACTAGCACTTGAAATACATACTAGTACTGTCAAAAAACAGAATAAAAATCTAGAATAAATAGTCATTATTGCGCAGTCTCTCCTGTGAAGCAGCCAATGAAAAGATTTTCCCCTGGGCCAGCTGAATGATAATGGTACCCACGAACATCATCGGTATGTCCACGACATGAATCTAAATCAGTTTCTTCTTCGTTATTCTCATCTAACATGCTGTATATTGCATATCCATCAAGTGCATAACCAAAAGCACCACCATGCCCGTCAGCTTCAAAGGCAACAGCAGGACAACTACCTTCGCCATGATTAGCACCATGATAATGATATCCAGCAAATGGATTTACATGTCCAACACAGTCATCAAATGCTGCAATTGTGTATGCGCTCAAAATAGCTTCAGTAGGTGCAGCAGCATCTAAAGTTACACCATTAAATGATACGCCAATACTGCTTCTCTCTACTGACCCCGCACTAGATCGTGCAACAGGAGTAACCGGGATTAAAAAGGTAGATTCAATACCTTCACCTTCAGCATCGCTGTAATATTCAATATCACACTGTACACAAAAGTTATTATATTCGGCTGCTACATCAGGTCTAGCGGCAGCTTCACATGATGTTTGCGTATCAGTGATATTAATAGCTCCCGTTGCTTCATCGAATAACTGCCAATTACTGTCGCCATAAAAACTATCTAAATTACTTACAAACTCACCAGTAAGATCATATAACACACCATCATCAAACCATTTACCCGCATCAACGGCTTCAGTTGATGTGCTTTCTGGACAAAATGGACCTAATTCACTTCGGTCTGATGGAAATCCACTAACAGTAATAGAGTAACAAGTAGAAGATTCACCATTAGATAATGTACAAGACACTTCAGTTATAGAAGCAGACGAATCAAATTTAGTGGTATCAACAGCATAACCACTTACTTCATCTGTTGATCCGCTGTCGGTTTCTGTTTCAATGACTTCTTCAACACTATTTTCTGAAGTCGTATTTTCTGAATCACTGCTGCCACAACCAGTAAAAAATAAAAGGCTTAATACAGGTACGCCTATCGTTAACATTTTATTCATAACAACTCTCTATTTATAAATTTATGTAATAGTGCATTACAATTGTGCAAATAATGTGGAAACAGTGAGGAGATTGAACATCAGTAAATTAAGTACATTAGAAGTTTACTTATACTTAATATAAGTATTCAGAAGTCTTACTTCGTATTTTGCTAACCTTGATAATTTCTTTATAGTTGGTAAATAACACCAACAACAAGTGAATTTAATTCATCTGTCGAATGATTTTTTAACGTTTGTCACTATTCTTGCTTAAATATATTATTAACTTGTTTTTAAATCTCCCCGATTAAAAAGCATTTTATATTTATGGACGCCATTTAAGCGTCCTTTTTTTTTACTTTTTTATTCTTATGTAAAAAGATCATTCCCCTGTCTTTGCGACAACACCTAGTTCAATTAATAAACACAAACTTCACGTTAATACCTACTTTGGCCTTTAAAAATAAGCCCAACGAGTGAATATTACTCATTCAACAAATGACTTTTTAACATTTGTGATTAACTCAGCTTATTAATAATATAAAATTGTTTTTGAGTCTCATCCTCCGATTCGAAATACAAGATAATTATTTTAGGCGCCCTTTTACGCCTTTATGACTAAACTAAGTTTTGACTATTTTTGATTATTTACTATAGTTAGAACTACTTTGGTGCGTTGTGCCGCACCAAAATAAGTCATAAAAGTTTAAAGTACAAAATTACCTACAACTATGTATTTAACTGATTGTTTTTTATGTTTAATTTAAATGCTATATTACGGGTCTAATTATTGCTTTAATAGAATATAAATAACTACCTTGTTGTAAATGATATGCCAATTCAAACTCCGATCAGAGGCCTAAGGTCTTTTTGTATAGCCGCTAAATGTTTAAGTTTTAAACATGCAGCTTCACAACTTTTTTTAACGCCTTCAGCTGTTAGTCATCAAATCAAACAGTTAGAAGAGCAACTTGGCATTTGCTTATTTAAACGTCAAACTCGCGCTATTGAATTAACCAGTGCAGGAAAATTATTTTATCAGTCTGTTAACCCCCTGATAAACCAGCTGGAATCAACGATTTCAGAGTTTACTAACAGCCAACAAAATACCAATATTATTATTAGCATGCCTGAATTTTTTGCTAGTGAGCTATTCATACCTAAATTAAGTCAATGGGCAGAAGAAAACCCGACCATTAACTTACAGCTTGAAACTGTGAAGTCTGGTTCAAAACCATCTCAAGTTGCTGACCTATCAATTGTATTAGCTAACGGTAAACCGAATGCCAGCATAGTTCACGATCTATTCCCTATTAGATACGCACCTGCTTGTAATAAGGCGCTTTATGAAAAGTGGAAAGAAAGCGGTGTAGATGCACTTAAATCTATTCCATTACTTTTACATCGCTCTCGTCCTTGGTCTTGGCATCAATGGGCTGAGAAAAAAGGCCTAACGGATTTTGATCCTAAACAAATTATACAATTCGATAGCATGTTTGGTGTTGCTCGTGCTGCACAACAGGGAATGGGGATAGCGTTAATACCTTTACCTATGAGTGATGCATGGTTTAAAGAAGGCTCGTTAGTTAAGTTATTTGAAGATGAGTTGGTAACGAATGATCGTTATTACTTAATTCAACATGAGAATTTAGAAAACCAAAGTGAACTTGAAATATTCGCAAAGTGGGTAAAAACAACATTTTTGGATACAAGCGGTCAGTAAAATTTAATCAATTTTTAGCTATACACTAGTCAAAACCAGCCATTCACTGGTAGAATTATAGGTAAATTTATTGTAAAAAAATAAAGAGACCGATTTAAGATGGGAAGAGCTTACCAAAACCGTAAATTATCGATGGCCAAAACTCAAGGTGCCAAAACTAAAGTTTATTCAAAATACGGTAAAGAAATATACGTATGTGCTAAGAATGGTAGTACAGATCCTGACAGTAACTTATCTCTTCGTCGCTTAATTGAAAAAGCTAAAAAAGACCAAGTACCTACTCATGTAATTGATAAAGCTATTGAAAAAGCTAAAGGTGCAGGCGGCGAAGATTACAGTGAATCTCGTTACGAAGGTTACGGCCCAGGCGGTTGTATGGTTATTATTGATTGTCTTACTGATAACGGCAACAGAACCATTAAAGACGTACGCCAATGCTTTACTAAAACAAATTCGAAAATAGGCTCTTCAGGTACTGTTTCTCACATGTTTTCTCACCAAGCTGTATTTGCATTTAAAGGTGAAGACGATGAGTCAGTATTTGAAAACTTGTTAATGGCTGAGATTGATGTAACTGATGTTGAACTTGAAGATGGTATTATTACCGTGTTTGCTCCACATACTGAGTTCTTCAAAATTAAAACAGCTTTTGCTGAAAGCATGCCTGAATACGACTTAGAAGTTGAAGAAATTACTTTTGTTCCGCAAAGTTACACTGAAATTACCGATGAAGAAGATATTGCTAACTTTGAGAAGTTTATTGCAATGTTAGATGACTGTGATGATGTGCAAAACGTTTACCATAATGCAGAAGTTGCTGAAACCGAGTAATAAAAAGCATTAAGAGTATTTAATAAGAAAGCATCTAACTTTTCAGTTTAGATGCTTTTTTTATATCTGTTATTCGTGAAAATACTGAGAGTAAGTATTAAATCATTATATTGAATATGATGACTGATGCTGAGTCTTGGTTACTTGCTCTCTTCTTGTTTTACTTCTTGCCAAAAATCTTCTAACTCTTCCAATTTATGCTCGGTGAAAGTTTTAGATGAACTATTTACTTTAGCCTCAACTGACTGAAAACGTTTTGTAAACTTGCTATTGGCTTTACGTAGAATTGCTTCAGGGTCTTGTTTAGCATGTCGGCATAAATTAACAACAGCAAATAATAAATCACCTAGCTCTTCTGATAATGCATCTGGGTCGCGATGTAACTCAGCTTTTACTTCTTGAACTTCTTCTTCAATTTTATCGAAAACATCATCAAGATTATCCCAATCAAATCCAACATGAGAGCAGCGTTTTTGTATTTTAGCTGCTTGCGATAAAGCCGGTAAGTTTTTAGGAATATCAGCAAGAATACTTAATGTTTGCTGATTGACATTATTATTTTCTTGCGCATTTTTTTGCTCACGCTCTTTTGCTTTTTCGTTTTCCCAATTGGCTTTAATATCAGCATCTGTTGATAAATCAGTATCTGAAAACACATGAGGATGTCGTCTGATCAACTTTTCACAAATAGCTTCAACAACGTCGTCAAAACCAAAGAGCTTTTCTTCTTCGCCTAACTGACTATAGAAAATGACTTGAAAGAGTAAATCACCCAGTTCTTTTTTTAATTCTGCGTAGTCTTGTTGTTCTATAGCATCAGCAACTTCATAAGCTTCTTCAAGTGTGTGAGATACAACAGAGGCAAAAGTTTGCTTAATATCCCAAGGACAACCAGTTTGAGGGTCGCGCAGGCAAGTCATTATCCAACGTAGTTTTTCTATTGAAGCTTTTTCGTTTAACATTTTATTTTTACCGTACTATTTTCAGAGTAACTTATATTTTTTTAGGGAAACTAAGACTTAAAGTCTAAACACGCTTAGCTTCAATAATATCGTCTAGCTGAAGTAATTTACCTATCAACCTCTTTAACACTTCATGGTTGGTTAACTCAAGTTTCAAAAACATTGAAGTAGTATGTTGTGATCGATCTGAATGGGTGTCCATACCAACAATACTTACCCGTTCATTTGCGATAATTGTAGATATATCTCGAACTAAACCTTGCCTATCACTCGCAATTAGTTGCACGGTAACTTGATAGCTAGATTTTTGTTCATCGCCCCACTGAACTTCTATTTCTCTCTCTGGTTGTGAATGAAGCGCATTGGAAAGCTGATCACAATCAATACGATGCACTGATATTCCTCGACCTTGCGTTATAAAACCTAGAATATTGTCACCTGGTACAGGGTGACAACACTTCGCCATATGCGTCATTAAATTACCAACACCTGAAACTGTTACACCATTAGCATCAGCTTTCTGTTTTTGTGCTGGATTAGGCTCTTTGACAAGAGATTGAGGATCTATATCTTCAAAAGCTTTATGTTCATCTTCTTGTTGGTTTAGGTAGTTAACAATCTGTTGTAAACGTGCTCCACCTGAGCCAATAGCTGCGTATAGCTCATCAACACTACTAACATTAAAGCGTTTAAAGGTTTGTGTTAAGTCGACTTGTGAAAGATGTAACTTATTAAGCTCTGCATCTAATAATTCTTTACCCGAAGCAATATTTTTGTCTTTATCTGCATGCTTAAAAAAGTATTGAACCTTAGAACGCGCACGTGATGTATGCAAGTAATGTAAATTAGGATTCAACCAGTCTCGACTTGGTGTTGCTTTTTTACTACGTAAAATTTCAACTTGGTCGCCAGTTTTCAATTTATGAGTAAAAGGTACTATACGCCCAAAAACTTTTGCGCCAACACAGGTATTACCTACGTTTGAATGAATGTAATAAGCAAAATCTAATGGTGTGGAATTAACAGGTAAATCGATAACTTCACCACTTGGGGTAAATACATAAATACGATCTTCAAAGACTTGGCTTCTGAATTCGTCAATTAACTCGCCGCTTTCAGTAACATCTTCCTGCCACTGCAAGATTTTTCTTAACCAACTAATTTTGTCATCAAAACCTGTAGTTTTTCCTGAAGCGGTACCTTCTTTGTAGCGCCAATGAGCTGCAACACCAAGTTCGGCATCATCATCCATTTGTTGAGTTCTAATTTGTACTTCAACGGCTTTACCTTCTGGACCAAGTACAACAGTATGAATAGATTGGTAACCATTAGGTTTTGGAGTTGCTACGTAATCATCAAATTCACTAGATAAGTGTTTCCAGTTGGTATGCACAACACCCAAAGCGCTATAACAGTCTTGAAGGCGATCAACAATGATGCGAACCGCACGTACATCAAATAACTGGTCAAAATCTAATGACTTTTGTTGCATCTTTTTGCAAATACTAAAAATATGTTTAGGCCGACCAAATACTTCACCTCGTACTTCTAGTGCTTTCAGTTGTGCAGATAAATTACTTACAAAATCAGCCATGTATTGTTCACGGTCGAGTCTCTTTTCATCAAGTAACTTGGCAATTTTTTTGTAAGTATTTGGGTGTAAGTACCTGAAAGCCAGATCTTCAAGCTCCCATTTTAATTGACCAATACCTAAACGATTAGCTAGTGGCGCATAAATATTAACGGTTTCTTTTGCACTAATAACTTTGGTTTCTTCATCTTCATTTTTTACCATACGTAAATGGCATAAACGTTCAGATAATTTGATAACTACGGCACGTACATCATCAACCATAGCGAGTAACATTTTACGAATGTTGTCTATGTGTGTTCCCGAAACTTGTCCGCTATGTCTTTTCTGTAGAATTTTAATGGCATCCATCTGGCTAACGCCATCACACAAGCCATAAATTGATACGTTAAAGTTTTCTTGTACGTAGCTCAATTGAATACATTTATATTCAAGTAAAGGGCACAGAAAAGCGGCACATAACGAATCTTTATCGAGATTAAGCGCGGAAAGAATTTCAACCATTTCTTGTGATTTTGTAAGGCATTCATCTTCGCCTTCAAAAAATGGGGATACCTTTTCCCATAACACTTTTATCGCATCTTTTTTTACATCAATAAGCTCTAATGTTTTTAACCATTGTTCAAAGTTTAATGATGATGTTTGATGTGAACGACGAACTGAAACCATAAAATCCTACTTTTTTTGAAATGCGATAACTAGATTACAAAACATTTGCCTTGTCTGAATAATGTATAAGTTTTACGTTTATTTAAAATATAAAACCTATACATTCAAGTTCAACAGACCCTGAGCTATTTCTTTTTATACAATACCATAGTCTCTATATGCTTAGTTTGAGCAAACATATCCATTATGGCAATTTTTTCTATAACATATCCCTTGTTAATCAATAGTTCACTATCTCTAGCTAAGCTAGCAGGGTCACAACTTACATAAACTATATGAGGGATGTTTAAGTGTAAAAGTTCACTAATTGCTTCATAAGCACCAGCTCTTGCAGGATCTAGAAGAACCTTATTATAAGTAGTGCTTAGCCATGGAGAACCCGTCCAAGTACTATTTAAATCAGCCTGGTAAAATTCAGCATTATTAATATTATTAACTTTAGCATTGTAAGCTGCTTTGCTCACCATAGATTGAAGACCTTCAACACCAACAACGCTATCGACTTGTTTAGCAATCGGTAAACTAAAATTACCTAAACCACAGAATAAATCCAGTACCCGATCATCAGCTTCTAACGATAACCATTCTATCGCTTGAGTGATCATCTTACTATTTACGTTATGATTAACTTGAATAAAGTCTTTAGGTTCAAAATAAATATTAAGAGCTTTATCACTAGCTTTTATATTAGTGTTATCTATTGAATAAAATAAGTCAGTAATAGCATTAAGTGGCTTAATTTTTTCGCCATCATCAATAAAAACCTGCCAGTTTTGCTGTTCTGCGATAACTTTCCATAAATCACTGTCTTGCGTGTTGAGCGGCACTAACTGCCTTACAACTAAGCTTACCTGATCGGTAGTAATAACTTCAATATGACCAATGGATTTAGCTAAGCTTAACGTTTGTATAAAATTTTTGAGAGTTGTAAAGATTTGTTTAATGGGTTCAGCTAGCACCGGACATTCTTTTAATTGTGCTAAGTTATTACTACCTTTTTGTCTAAAGCCAACAATAGGTTCGCCATTTTTATTATACTGAACGCCAATACGGGCTTTTCTTCTATAATGATAAGGTTCACTACTAATGCTATCTTGCCAAGGAAGTTGTGCCGTTATTTTATTACGAGAGAATAAATCAATCACTTTTTGCTGTTTAAAGCTTAAGTGCTGCTCAAACGATAAGTGTTGTAAGTCACACCCACCACAAGTTTTAAAGTGTTTACACAGAGGTTTAATACGTTGTTCACTTGGTTGTTGAATATCAACTAAACTTGCTTTAAAAAATTTACCTTTAGCATCTGTTATCTTAGCGGTTACTTTTTCTTGAGGTAAAGTATTCTCAATAAAAACAGGTTTTTTTTGATATTTACCTACACCTGTTCCATTGTGATCAAGTCGATCAATTGAAACTGATATCACTTGTCCTGTAGGTTGTTTTTTATTACTAGGTTTGAAAAAATTGGCCATGTTTTTATCTTAATTGAGTTACCGTCGATCCAACGCTACAAATTCAAACGTGTATATGACATGATAAGAAAATAATCTTTGTATTGTTTGAATTAACACCCAAAAATACGAACTAATTACACACATATAATTCTACACTAAGTTAACCGATACATGCATAAAATTAGCCTTAAAGATTGGGTCATTCTCCTTACTATTATTCCAACAATTCTAATTGGTTTAAGTATCGCCACTTATTTTTCGTATAGTCGATATGTTGAATTGGATAAATTTTTAGATGCTCAAGCTCAAAGTATTATTGAGCCTTTAGCCATTGCAAGCACTGATAACTTAATTAACCAAGAACAACAAAAACTACGACATCTTATTAGTTTTGCACACCGTAGCCAGTCCTCAATTGTCAAAAACATAGCCCTTTTTACAAGAGATAATCAAATATATGTAACTAGCTCTTACCATGGTGATATCGACATAATGCGTCTCCCGCCTGGTGAAGCAATCCCAAATAAAACCTCTAAAATAGAGTATGACGATTACATTGTGTTTAGAGCTCCCATTATTGATGAATATAACTCGATAAATAACAAGCTTACACCTTTGGGATATATCTCGATTCAAATAGATAAAAGCAAAATACAATTTATTCAACAAAGCGAAGTACTTATCGCTTTTACTATTGTTTTATTTGGTATTTTGATTAATTTCATTTTTGCATCTCAACTCATTAAAAATGTCACTAGCCCTATATCATCTATGGTACAAGTGGTTGATAGAATTAGAGAAGGCAAGCTAGAAAGTCGTATTAGTGGTCAGCTCATTGGTGAACTCAATTTTCTAAAGAAAGGTGTAAATTCTATGGCACAGTCTTTGGGAGACTTTAATGACGAAATGCAACGTCATGTTGACCAAGCTACTATTGATCTACGCGAAAGTTTAGAGCAATTCGAAATACAGAACGTTGAACTCAATATTTCCAAACGAAAAGCACAAGACGCAAACCAGGTGAAGTCTGAATTCTTAGCTAATATGAGTCATGAGCTAAGAACTCCTCTTAATGGCGTTATTGGGTTTACTCGACAAGTACTAAAAACCCCGCTTACCGATACGCAACGTGATTATCTATATACTATAGAGCGATCTGCAGCTAATTTGCTGTCTATCATTAACGATATTCTTGATTTCTCTAAGTTAGATGCGGGTAAAATGGTATTAGAAAAAATCCCTTATTCATTAAGAGAAGCAACCGAAGAAGCCATCACGTTATTGGCACCTAGCGCACATCAGAAAAACATTGAACTGTCTTTTAATATTACCTCTTCAGTACCCGATTCACTTATTGGTGATGCTATGCGAGTTAAGCAAATCATCATAAATCTAGCCAGTAATGCGATTAAATTTACTGATAAAGGCTCTGTAAATATAGATATTAAATGTCAGCAAAATGATCAAGAAAAAGCGATGTTAAAGGTTGATGTCGTTGATACGGGCGTCGGTATAAATAGTAAACAACAAGAAGCTTTGTTTGAAGCCTTTAGCCAAGCCGATACAAGTATTACGCGTTTGTATGGTGGAACAGGTTTAGGTTTAGTTATCTCTAAACGTTTAGTTACTGAAATGAACGGAGATATTGGATTTTCAAGTGAAGAAGCTAAAGGCTCTACATTTTGGTTTACTTTTGAATCAGAGCTAACACCTATACCATTGATATCTCAGCTACACACCTCATCATTAGTTAACAAAAAAATACTCTACCTTGAGCCACATATGCACAGCAGAATGGCAACAACACAAATCATGACAGATTGGATGATGGATGTTTCTCATGTAACGAGTATCGAACAAATTAAAGATGCTTTATCGCAAGATCATGACTACGAACATGTATTAATAGGCCACGACATTAGCACCACAGCATTGGATGAGCTTAAAACGTCAATCAAGGAGTTCAATCAAAGTCATGTATCCATTCACATTGCTGTTAATAGTAATTCGCCAAACATATACGAAACACTTTTTGCTAGTGGAGCCTCAAATTGCATAAGTAAGCCAATTACGCCGAGTAAATTAAATAAGGCACTAACGCATCAAGACAAAACCTCAAATACTTCAATAGTGGATAATCAAATTAAAAACATTATCCCTATTAAAGTATTAGCTGTAGATGACAACGAAGCCAACTTGAAGCTAATCAAAACATTATTATTAGAACAAGTAGCTGAAGTAGTAACTGCTAGCAATGGGTTGGAAGCTGTTGAGCTTTGTAAAACAGAGAAATATGCTCTAATTTTTATGGATGTACAAATGCCTGTTATGGATGGAATAACGGCTTTAGCTGAAATAAAAACAAAAACCTTTAATGAATCAACCCCTATTATTGCTGTAACCGCACATGCTTTACATGGTGAGAAAGATAAATTGATTGATAAAGGTTTTGATTTCTATATGTCGAAACCAATTGATGAAGCTATGTTAGGTCACACAATATATGAATACAGTGATATAACTAAGTTTAATGACCATTCATTAGAAAGTATCCATACGCAAGTAAAAAACACCACTCCAGAGCCTGTAATAGATGCATATTCCACAACAATTATTGATTGGCCTTTAGCTTTAAAAAGAGCCGCCAATAAAGAAGGCTTAGCCATTGAAATGTTAGAGGGATTAGCAAAAAGTTTACCTGAGGCTAAGCTGCAAATATCTGATGCTATTACCGCATTAGATACAGAGCAACTAAAAACTCATATACATAAATTAAACGGTGCTTGTTGTTATTCTGGGGTGCCTAATTTAAATAAAATAACGCAACAAATAGAAACATCATTAAAACAAGAAGTAAGTATAGAAGAGTTAGAACCGGAGTTTTTTGAATTATTTGAGCATTTAGATAATGTAATCAAGGTAGCGCCACAAGTACTAAATTCATTTACTGCTTCTGCAGTTAAACTTAATACTCATGAATAATTTATGAAAATTTATGAGTAAGTTTGTCTAATCCTCTCTCAACTTTATTTGAGCACCTGCATTTATTTCACCTTCTGCAGATATAGTGGCAACGCCACCATTACATTCAAGAATAGCAACACCTTCGCCTTCGATATTTCGAATGCATACTAACTCATAGCCAAATTTACCTAGGCTACTCGCCGAAAACTTTTGAGCTAATGTTAACTTATCCCACCAAACAGATGTTTCTGGGTTATCCCCACGTCTATCAACCATAGGTGGTTTTAGGAGTTCCATAAGTACACTCCACTATCCATAAAAAAATACAGTACATAAAGTATAGACCCAAAAAATAAGAACAGTTAAGAAAATAGTACTTTATATGTAAAATTAGGTAACAACAATGGAATTTGCAGTGGAACTTATAGATAGAGTAGGATTTGAAAAGAAATAAGAAGCGGTTAAATTGACAATACAACGAAAGCTGTCGCGTAATTTACTTCATCAGATAAAGTAATGTGCCACTTAGTTGCGCCTAATGACTGGGCTACTTCTAATGCTTTGTTGGTTAAACTTAAAGTCGGTTGACCTGATGCTAAAGTTTGAATTTCGATATGTTTAAAAGACACACCTTGCGCGATACCTGTTCCTAAAGCTTTAGATAAAGCTTCTTTACCAGCCCACCTTTTTGCTAGATAACGTTCTGGTTGTTTTATTGTTTTATAATGTTTGTATTCAGTGTCAGTTAAAACACGTAAAGCAAGGCGATTAAGCACTTGCTCTGACATGCTAGTAATTCTATTAATTTCTACAATATCTGTTCCAATACCAATAACTGACATCTTCTACCTTCAACAGCGGTTCTACGTTTTACGGTAGTTATATTTTACTTAAGCCCACGAGCTTCTAACATAAGGCGTTTCATATCTCTGATCGCTTTATCTAAGCCGTCTATAACTGCACGAGCAATAATACTATGACCAATATTAAGTTCTATTATTTCAGGAATAGCTGCGATAGGTTTAACATTAAAATAGTTTAAACCATGGCCCGCATTTACTTTTAAGCCTTTACTATGAGCATATTGAATACCTTTAGTCAGCCTTGCTAGCTCAGCTAATTGTTCTTCTTCATTAGTTGCATCAGCGTAATGCCCGGTATGAATTTCAATATAAGGAGCTTTAGTTGCAATAGCTGCATCAATTTGTTTTATGTCAGCATCAATAAATAAACTCGTTTGAGTACCAACAGCTGATAAGCGGCTAACAGCCTTTGTAATTTTATCAAGCTGGCCCACAACATCTAAGCCACCTTCTGTTGTTAATTCTTCACGTTTCTCTGGTACTAAACAACAAAAAACAGGTTTTACATCACAAGCAATATCTAACATTTCATCAGTAACAGCCATTTCTAAATTCATACGTGTATTTAAGGTTTGCTTAAGTACATGAATGTCTCGGTCTTGAATATGACGTCTATCTTCACGCAAATGTACTGTAATACCATCAGCACCGGCATGTTCAGCAACAGTTGCTGCGTATACAGGATCTGGAAAGTTTGTGCCTCGGGCTTGTCTTAAAGTGGCAATATGGTCAACGTTAACGCCTAGTAAAATATCATTCATAATTGGCTCTTCTTTTATACTTTCTTATATTTGAAAATTCTTTTTAAATTCTTTTATAACAGCTAACAACTTATCGCGTAAAAAGCTTCCTGCTATTAAGGGGCTTACCGCCCAGTAAATTATTAATAACTTGCCGCATAAGTAATTTAAATGTTCTTAATACCCTTTCATCTTCAAGACGTTCTTCAGCAATAGCGAGCAAATGTTCACGGCTGTATTTTGGTATATTTAATTTACTAAGAACAGGAACAAAACCTTCTTCTAGTATGTAGTAAAAATAGTTTTCTTGCGATTCGAATACGTCACTAAAGTCAAAACTTTGTCCTAATTCATCTAACAAAGTCATTTCAAACGAACGTAAGTTTTGTTCAACAGGTTGTTGTTCCGCTAAGCTTTGTAAACTCATTTTATATTGATAAAAAAGCTCAGGACATTCTATATGCTCGCCCAGTAATTTAATTAACAACTCATTAAGGTAAAAACCACAAAATACATAATTACCCGATAAAGGATAGGAGCGTTGGCTGGTTTCTATTCGACTTAAATTCTTAAGCTGCCCTTTACCCTTTAGTACAACTTGTAAGGGCAAAAAAGGCTGTAGCAGCCCTTTTTTATTAGATTTTTGTGTTTTACCTGTGTAAACAACAGCTGAAACTTTACCACTTTGCTCAGTGAGTAGGTCGACAATTAATTGGTTATCTTTAAAAGGCTTGCTATGAAGAATAAAGGCTTCTTGTTCAGTTGCTTCCATCGATACACTTATAATTGTTTAGCTTTGATTTTACTTTAGGTTTCTAGCCCGAGTAATCATCGCCGTAACCTAAACTACGTAAGGCTCTTTCATCATCAGCCCAGCCAGATTTAACTTTTACCCAAGTTTCTAAAAATACTTGTTGGCCAAATAAAGCTTCCATATCACGACGAGCTTCTTGCCCTATGGTTTTAAGTCTTGCGCCTTTATTACCAATAACCATTCTTTTTTGCGTTTCGCGCTCAACTAGAATCAGAGCATTAATGTGATATACGCCTTTCTCATCCATCTTAAACTGCTCTATTTCAACAGTCGTAGAATAAGGCAGTTCATCACCAGTAAAACGAATTAACTTCTCTCTGATAATTTCAGACGCCATAAAACGACTTGAGCGATCTGTTATGTAATCTTCAGGAAACCAAAAGTCACCTTCAGGTAATGAACTCATACATAAGTCATGGATTTTATCTACGTTATCGCCTTTACTTGCTGAAATAGGGATAATATTTTGAAAGTCATGCTTAGCGCCTAACTTTTGCAAATGTGGAAGTAATTCTTCTTTGTTTTGAACGTTATCAATTTTGTTAACAACTAATACGCAAGGTGCGCCACTTTTCTTAATTTTACTTAATACAAGCTCGTCATCAGTTGTCCAATGTGTACCTTCTACTAAGAATACAATAAGCTCAACTTCAGCTATTGAACTACTTGCAGCTCGGTTCATCAAACGGTTAATGGCACGTTTTTCGTCAGTATGTAAACCAGGAGTATCTACCAATACCGCTTGTTTAGTCTCTTCAGTAAGAATACCTAAAATACGATGACGTGTTGTTTGAGGTTTTTTAGAAGTAATACTAATCTTCTGGCCCAACAAACTATTTAATAAGGTTGATTTACCAACGTTTGGACGACCGACAATAGCAATTAGTCCACAATGTTTCATTTCTGTTGTCATTTTTAAATTAAGTCCAATACTTGTTGAGCAGCTGATTGTTCAGCCTTGCGTCGGCTAGTGCCTTTAGCGATAACTTCTGTGTCTATTACACTGGTTATACACTTCACTGTAAATTGTTGGTTATGTGATTGCCCTGTAACTTCTATCACTTCATATTCAGGAAGTGGTATTTTTTTACCTTGTAGATATTCTTGCAAACGTGTTTTGGGATCTTTTTGCTCATTACCAGGTTTTATTATATCTAAGTGATGATCAAACCAACTAAGTATTAAAGCTTTACAAGTTTCTTGGTCTGAATCTAAATACACTGCGCCAATAATAGCTTCAACAGCGTCTTCAAGAATTGAATCTCGTTTATGTCCACCACTCTTTAGCTCGCCAGCACCTAATATTAGGTGTTCGCCTAACTTAAAATGTCGACCAAGTTTAGCTAGAGTAACGCCTTTAACTAAGCTCGATCGCATGCGAGTTAAATCACCTTCGTCATGCTTAGGAAATTTATTAAATAACACTTCAGCGATAACAAAACCTAAAATGGAATCACCTAAAAACTCTAAACGTTCGTTGTGTAAACCTTTAGCGCTTCTATGGGTTAATGCTTGCAATAATATATCTTGATCATTGAACTTGTATCCAATGCGCTTAGATAAAGCTGCAAGTGTAATAGGTGTATTTTTGATCAATTAATTTATTCCACCTAAACGTTCAAATCTAACCCCTGTAGGGATCCAATGAGGTAAAATACTGTCTTGCTCTCTACCAAAGGTAAAACTCATCCAAATAGCAACAGCTTCACCAACCAAGTTTTCTTCAGGAACAAAGCCCCAAAAACGACTATCTAAACTATTATCTCGGTTGTCACCCATTACAAAATATTGACCTTCAGGTACCACAAACTCATCACGCTGTGTACTTGCTTGTTTATAATAATGAGGCGTACGCGCAATAATATTGTTATTAATTAAAATATCATGCGTCTTATTAGGCATTTCAGAGGTGTAACGACTTAAACCATATGAGCCGTCAGGTGTAGAATCTTCAGGTCTAAAGGTTTGTACCACTTGTTCAAAATCAGAACAGGCTTTATCTGCTGGCTTACATACAGGTTTAATGTATAGCGATTTATTACGATAAATAATACGATCACCAGGCAAACCAATAACACGCTTAATGTAGTCAATCTCTGGCTCTACTGGGTATTTGAACACCACAACATCGCCACGCTCAGGTAAATTTATTTCAACAAATTTATGACGAACCACAGGATCGCGTAAACCATAATTGAATTTATTTACTAAGATGAAATCGCCATCAAGTAATGTCGGCATCATAGATCCTGAAGGGATCTGAAATGGTTCGTATAAAAAAGAGCGTAGTATCAACACAAAAGCAATAACAGGGAAAATTTGCACTGCTGTATCAACTGTTGCTGAAGGCTCTAGTAATGAAGCTTTAGTCGCTGCATCTAGTTCACCTTCACATTGTGCTTGTGCATTCTCTAATTTTAATACACGTTTTGGTGCTAAATAGAATTTATTTGCTAACCAAACAATCCCTGTTAGTAACGTTATCGCTACTAAAAATATAGAAAAATAAACTGCCATATAGATTCCGTTTTGTCTTGTTTAACTGAAACTAATTTTCTAATTTCAATACTGATAAAAATGCTTCTTGCGGTATTTCAACATTACCAACCTGTTTCATACGTTTTTTACCGTCTTTTTGTTTCTGTAATAATTTCTTCTTACGTGAAATATCACCACCGTAACATTTTGCTGTTACGTTTTTGCGTAATTGTTTTACGGTTGTTCGTGCGATAACGTTGTTACCGATAGCAGCTTGAATCGCGATGTCGAACATTTGTCTGTGGATCAGCTCTTTAAGCTTTTCAACTAACATACGACCACGTGATATTGAATGAGATCTATGAGTGATCATAGCTAACGCATCAACGCGATCACCGTTGATCATTACATCAACCCTTACCATATCTGCAGGCTCAAAACGTACAAAGTTATAATCTAAAGAAGCATAACCACGGCTGGTAGATTTCAGTTTATCAAAGAAATCCATTACCACTTCAGCCATAGGCAACTCGTAAGTTACGGCTACTTGATTACCATGATATATAATGTCTTTTTGCACACCACGCTTTTCAATACATAAAGTAATAACATTACCTAAATGCTCTTGTGGTACTAAGATATTTGCTTGAACGATAGGCTCACGAATTTCTTCAATATTATTGATTGCTGGTAAATCACTTGGATTATCAATCGATAATACATCACCATTGGTACACGCAATTTCATAATTTACGGTAGGCGCTGTCGTTATTAGGTCTAGGTTGTATTCACGCTCTAAACGCTCTTGAACAATCTCCATATGGAGCATGCCAAGGAAACCTATACGGAAACCAAAACCTAATGCGGATGAATTCTCAGGTTCAAAAAGTAACGAGGCATCGTTTAAGCTTAATTTATTTAGCGCATCACGGAAGTTCTCATAGTCTTCTGAACTAACAGGAAAAATACCTGCATAAACTTGTGGTTGTACTTTCTTGAAGCCAGGAAGTTGTGAAGCCGCTTCTTTTTTAGAAATTGTGATGGTATCACCTACTGGTGCACCATGAATTTCTTTAATACCAGCAATAATAAAACCAACTTCACCGGTTCTAAGAATTCCAGTATCTGTTTGCTTCGGCGTGAATATACCAACTTTGTCGATAAGGTGAACTTGTCCTGTAGACATAACCACCATTTTATCGCCTTTTTTAACTTCACCATTCATCACACGAACTAAAGATACAACACCTTGGTAATTATCAAACCATGAGTCGATAATAAGCGCTTGTAATGGTGCGTCTCTTTCGCCTACTGGCGGTGGAATATTAGCAACAATGGTTTCTAAAACATCTTCAATACCAATACCTGTTTTAGCTGAACATTGCACAGCACCTGTTGCATCAATACCGATAATATCTTCAATTTCTTCAGAAACACGGTCTGGATCTGCTTGAGGTAAATCAATTTTATTTAGAATTGGAATAACTTCGAGTTCCATTTCTATCGCTGTATAACAGTTAGCAACGGTTTGAGCTTCAACACCTTGACCAGCATCTACAACCAATAAAGCACCTTCACAAGAAGCTAGAGAGCGAGATACTTCATAAGAGAAATCAACATGACCAGGCGTGTCGATAAAGTTAAGTTGGTAAGTTTCACCGTCTTTAGCTTTATAGTCTAAAGTTACACTTTGTGCTTTGATAGTAATACCGCGTTCACGTTCAATGTCCATTGAGTCAAGAACCTGTGCAGACATTTCACGATCTTGCAATCCACCACAGTGCTGGATTAGACGATCAGAAAGCGTAGATTTACCATGGTCGATATGGGCTATTATCGAGAAATTTCGGATATTTTTCATAGATGGAGGTTCAAGTACAACAATTATAAAATTAACAATAGCGGGATTTTAACGAATTTAGCGTACGGGGGCTATCTTTATACTCAATTAACTTTCAATTACAGTAATTCTTTCTGTAAGAATACGTAAAATTTTCGGTGTTAATCTGGCTTTATTTTTAGAAGAAGATTGTTTGTTTTTTGCTAAAGAATAACCTAAATAACCGCCTAACGCTGATAACACCACGCCAAACAATTCATGAGGTAGCATACCATTACTGATAAAATACTGCCCTACACCAGCAAAAGAAATTAAACCGATAAGTGGAAATAAATATACTTGCCAAGCACTTTGCAGTAAACAAGCATCTGAAAGTCCAAGCACAACAGTATCCCCAACTTTAAGAGGTAAATCACTTTCTAAGGTTAACGATAATTTTTTAGTAGGAAAAGCTTTGGCAACTTGTCCGCTTCCACAGTTATCAACTTGCTGACAACCCGAGCAAGCAGACTTAACCTCACTCATTATAGATACGGTATTGTTATCAACATGAACAACCGTTGCCAACTCTTCCATTATGGTATGTTCTTATTCGGTATAAAACTAACTGAATCAGCAATACTTTGCGCTGTAATTAATGGAATTTTACCTACAACACTCACTTCAACACCATTTGATACCTGGTTGAAAACACCTGTTGCACCATTCATTACAAATTCAGCTTCTCGGTTATTAACGGGAGCTTTATTAATATAAACCGAAATATCCACTAAACCATCAGAGAAAAGCATAAATTCTGTTGCTTGTTTAGTAATGGTTAATTGATGATGGTTCGCTCTGATTTTTTCAAATCCGCTCGGTAACCAGTTAATGTTCCAACGTAACTCACTTTCAGGTGCAGCTTCAGGAACTTCAACAACAGCAGGTAATTCAGAAGTTTTTAAGATTTTTAAAGATTCAGGCAAACCCTGAGAAAATTCTAAATGGGTAAACTGTACTTGTTCTAGCACGATACCTTGATGAGTAATTAAAGACATTTTAAGAAGCATGCCTGACTCTTGATCTATCCATAATCGATAGCCATAACGATTAGGATCTTTAGAAACAATACGAATTACTTGCGATGAACGACCTAATACACGACTTTTTCCTAATGAAATAAAATCGTAGTTTTCTTGTAAAGTAGAGATATCACCACTAAGGATAGCTGGAATTGGTCCACTAATTTGGTATGTTTTAACAGAATAAGGAGGCAGTTCAGGTTCAATATAACTTACAATTTCATTTCTTCTTAATACGTCTCTTCGAGGTCCATTAAGTAAGGATAAAATTTCTAGCTCATTACCTTCTTCATCAACCCCATGAAACCAATGATAAGGTTCAGCGTGGTTGTTTTTAATAACCACAAATGAGGTACTAAAATTACGCGTTTTTAAAGATTGAGATAAAGAGCTAAGCCAAGTTGATGCTTGCTCTACCTCTGCGGCGATTGCTGTAAAACTAGTACTCAGCAATAGTACGCATGCTAATATTCTCATTTAGGCAGGTTTTCAACCTTATTGTTTGGAGTGTTTTCTAGCTCAGTTGCAACTTCATCTTTAGCTGCGGTTACAGCTGTTAATTTAATTTGTTGTTTATGATCAACAAGTAAAGCTTGTAAACGACGTTGTTGTTCAATGTAAGCTTCTTTTTGAGATTTTTGAGATGGCTGTTGATAGTTAAAGCTAACAGGTTCAGCTATACCAACAAATGCACTTGTTTGAATATTTTGAATTGGCGCGGCATCATCGGTTTGAGCAACATTATTTTGTTGAACACCTAACACCATTAAACCAGCAGCAGAAGCTGCAATAGCTAATTGCCCAAATGGCTTAACAAAACTCACAACACGAGCTTTAAATCCAGTTTCTTTTTTCGCTGTATTTTTTGGAGCTAATACAGTTGGCTCATTTTCAATTGCCGCAGAAATTTTGTCTGCAAGGTCTAACTGTAATGTTTCAGGAACATCGTCTCTCATGATGTCACCCATCAATTGATAACGACCCCAAGTATCAGACAATTCACTATCTTTGATTATTTCATCAAAAGATTCATCTTCATGACTATAATTATCAACTAAAGATGACACTGTCTCAAACTTACTTTCACTCATACATACACCTTAAAATTAGCGTTGTAACTAAAATAGTTACTTAACTCTGAAGTAATGGTCGTATTTTTTTATCTACAGCATCTCGTGCTCTAAATATTCTTGAACGAACTGTACCAACAGGACATTCCATAATAACGGCTATTTCTTCGTAACTTAAACCTTCAAGCTCCCTTAAATTTATCGCTGTGCGTAAATCTTCAGGTAACTGCTCAATTGTATTAAATACTACTTTCTTAATTTCGTTTGTTAATAGTAATTTTTCAGGAGACGCGTTTTCTCTTAATGCATCTCCACTATCATAAATCTCTGCATCTTCAATTTCAACATCTGAACTTGGTGGTTTACGTCCAGTTGCTACAAGATGGTTTTTTGCACAGTTTACAGCAATACGATAAAGCCAAGTATAAAAGGCACTATCGCCTCTAAAGTTAGGTAATGCTCGATACGCTTTAATAAAAGCTTCTTGTACTATATCGGGCACATCACTTTGGTTTCTAACATAGCGTGAAACTAAACTTGCTACTTTATGTTGGTATTTAGTTACCAGCAAATTAAAGGCATGTTTATCACCACTTTGTACTCGTACAACCAACTGTTGGTCAACGTTTTGTTCACCCATTCGAGCCCTATCTCCTAAATAATACTTAACTTCTTTAACATCTGGCTCATGGCAAACGTATAAATTAGGACTGCCCTAATATGAAAAAGTTCGAAATAAAAATAAATAAATTAACAATAAATTAAAGAATTGCGCTATAAGCCTTTATTTTTACTGTTCTAGACAATGAATAAAAGTTAATATCTTTGTATATATAATACAGCAATATTAGAATTTTATGAACAAACAACACAACTGTGACGTATTAATTATTGGAAGTGGAGCAGCAGGCTTATCACTTGCATTACATTTATCTAAAAATGCTGATGTTGTTGTTCTCAGTAAGTCACGAGTGAATGAAGGTTCCACCTATTATGCGCAAGGTGGAGTTGCTGCAGTATTTGACGAGAATGATAATATTGAATCTCATGTAGCAGATACTCTAATCGCAGGTGCTGGCTTATGCGACGAAGACGCTGTTCGTTATACCGCGGAAAATGCGAAAGAATGCATGGAGTGGTTAATTGGCCAAGGTGTAAACTTTGACAAAGAAGAATCTACCGGAAGCGAAGTAAAATATCATTTAACTCGTGAAGGTGGTCACAGCCACCGTAGAATTTTGCACGCAACAGATGCTACTGGCAAAGCCATTCAAACCACACTAGTAGATCAAATTAAAAACAATAATAGAATACGTTTATTTGAACGCTACAATGCTATCGACTTAATTACAAAAACCGATAACAACAATAAGCAAGAGTGTATCGGTGCTTATATTTGGAACAGAAATACTGAAAAGGTTGAAAGTATTTCTGCTCAGAAAATTATTTTAGCGACGGGTGGAGCAAGCAAGGTGTACCAATATACCTCTAACCCAGATGTTGCTAGTGGTGATGGTATTGCTATGGCTTGGCGAGCTGGTTGTCGTGTGGCAAATATGGAATTTAATCAATTCCATCCTACTTGTTTATTTCACGCTGAAGCTGGCACATTTTTATTAACTGAAGCTCTAAGAGGCGAAGGTGCACTATTAAGACGCCCAGACGGTAGTCGTTTTATGCCTAGCTTTGATGAACGTGCAGAATTAGCTCCACGTGACATTGTTGCCCGAGCGATAGATTATGAGATGAAGCGTTTAGGGGCTGACTGTATGTATTTAGATATTAGTCACAGACCAGACGATTTTATTAAACAACATTTCCCTACTATTTATAAAAAAACATTAGCCCTTGGTATAGATATAACTAAACAACCTATCCCTATTGTTCCTGCCGCTCATTACACTTGTGGTGGTGTCATGATAAATAAACAAGGAAAAACTGACTTAGAAAATTTATACGCTATTGGTGAAGTTGCATACACCGGATTGCATGGAGCCAATAGATTAGCGAGTAACTCTTTACTTGAATGCTTAGTGTTTGCACGTGGCGCAGCTCAAGACATAGAAAAAACCTTAAAACGAGAAGTTAAATATTTAGCACTCCCCGCTTGGGATGACAGCCGAGTAACGGATTCTGACGAAGAAGTAGTCATACAACATAATTGGCACGAGCTACGTTTATTTATGTGGGATTATGTTGGTATTGTTAGAACAACTAAACGTTTAGAGCGTGCTCTACATAGAGTTGAGTTACTACAACGTGAAATTGATGAATACTATCAGAACTTTAGAGTGAGCAATAATTTATTAGAATTACGTAATTTAGTACAGGTTGCGGAGTTAATTATTAAGAGTGCGATGGAGCGTAAAGAAAGTCGTGGACTTCATTACACCTTAGATTATCCAGAACTAAGTAGTGAAATTAAAACTACAATTTTAACACCTACCAAACATTAATTTAATCATTACTGAGTTATAGAGTGGTCAGAAGTATTTCTTTTGATCACTCTACATAATTGAGAATAATGATACTGAGAAACACTCGACCTAAAAATAAAGAGTGTTTTAATTTTTACTTTACTGCCATCTTTTTGCGCTAAGCATAACCAACAACCTAGTAAGCCAATTCGACTATTAAGATGCATTTGATACTGATTATCATCTATTTCAACAACCCCCTTTGGAAGTAATGTAACCTCTTTAAGAAAATAACAAGGTTGTTCTCGTCTTTTAGAAAATTGAGAGCGATATAAACTAATAACAACAATAATTAACATAATTGCTGCTACAAAAAGGAATTGCGCAAAAAAAGAGTTAAATTCAAATATTAATATACTCGCCACAGTAACTGTTAATAAATAGATAACAGCAATAACAATAATTCGCGGTAATATTGACGAGTATATTTTTAACTTAAAGCTTAATTCGTTTGAGTATAAGTTGGACCATTGAGTTAAGTTCTTTGTCTTCACATTGTTCATGTCCCATAAACCAAGCAAACAACTCAGGATCTTGGCAAACTAGTAAACGTTCAAAAATAGCTTTTTCGTCTTCAGAAAGATCATCATAAGCTTGGTCTACAAATGGTAAGAATAAAAGATCAAGTTCTAACATACCTCGACGACACGCCCATCTTAATCTCGGTTTATTATCTATAAGGGTCATACAGCACCAGTAAAATTAAAAGTAAAAGTAACGATATGTCGCTATTCTAACAATTTCGGCAATATAAGCTTGTATTTTTTTCAAATGACCTCATTAATTAAACTAATATTCTATGCAAAATATGCCTTATAAAATGACAATAACATTAGATCAATCCTTACCTACCTTTGAGCAACTACCTAACGTTTTTGCTATTAAGCTTGATAACCTAGCTGCTATTTCACTTTCTGGTGAAGAGCAAAATAAATATCTACAAGGGCAAGTAACTTGTGATGTAAATGCTGTAAACGAACATAGTTTACTTAATGGCTCTCATTGCGATGCTAAAGGTAAAGTATTTTCAGTGTTCCGTTTAATACTAAGAGATTCTGCCAACTTACTAATACAACCAAAAACTACCGTTCAAGCCTCTTTAGCTGAGCTTAAAAAGTTTGGTGTATTTGCTAAAGTAACGATTGAAGCAGTTGAAGATTTAACTTATTTAGCGGTATGTGGTGCTGAAGCTGGAGCAATGTTAACAAAACATTTATCAGCTTTACCATCTGAATCATCCCCTGTTGAAACTGATGGTACAACGACTATTGTTTATATAGCCGGAAAAACACCTCGCTATTTAATTATTGATAATGAAGATAAGGTTAGTGATTTTGCAAGTAAACTTAATATAGCTACCTATACTTATAAAGTTTGGGATCTATTAGAAATAACTGAAGGCTTTCCAACTTTAAGTGACTCTGCTATTTCAGATTACGTACCACAGATGCTAAACTTGCAAGCAGTTGATGCCATTAGCTTCACCAAAGGCTGTTATTTAGGCCAAGAAACTGTCGCAAGAATGCAGTATTTAGGCAAAAACAAACGTGCTTTATACTGTTTAAAAGGTCAAAAGGCTTCACTTATTGATGACCAAAGCATTATAGAAAAACAACTTGGTGAGAACTGGCGTAAAGCTGGTGATTTATTAGCAAGCTACACTGCTGATAATGGCGAATATTATCTACAAGCGGTATTAGCAAGCGATACAGACGAAAATACAAATCTTCGTATCAAAGACGCTGCCGATGGCGAATTACATTTACAAACGTTACCTTATTCTTTAACTACTCAGGACTGATCACTCAGACATTATTATGAAAATTACTGCAAACAAAGTCGCCGTTATCCATTATTCAGTATCTACTTCAGACGATACATTAATTGATAGCTCTTACGATCACGAACCATTATCAATTATCTTTGGCACAGGCTATTTAATCCCTGGGTTAGAAGAAGCATTAGATGGACATGAAGTAGGTGATAAGTTTGAAGTAACTGTACCTCCTGAAAAAGGTTATGGCGAACGTTTTGACGACTACGTTCAAACAGTACCTAAAGAAATGTTTGCCGATATTGAAGATCTAGCTGTTGGTGCTCAACTTAGAGCAACAACTGATGAAGGTGAGCAAACAGTTATCGTTGTAGATATGACAGAAGATACAATTACTGTTGATGGTAACCACCCTCTTTCAGGTATGGATTTAAAATTTGACGTTGAAGTATTAGAAATACGTGATGCTACAGCAGATGAACTTGAGCATGGACATGTTCATGGTGAAGGCGGTTGTGGCCATTCTCACTAATCAGTTTTTGCTAACGAGCTAAAACTAGATTTAATTTATAAAGCCCTGTTATTTAATAACAGGGCTTTTTTCTCATCTATTGCTTTGCTAGCAACATATTATTTTATATATATTAAACTTCCAGAGCTAAATCACATTCAAGGCTTGAACTTTACGTTTCACATCTCCGTATTTTAATGCCTCACACAAGGCGAAGCCCTGTAATTTCTTCACTTTATGTTTAGTAAACATAGGCACTGTTAATCCCACTAGAAACTGACAATAAATACTAATAGGTAGTCCTGAAATACCCGCTGACTGTAAATGTTGAGTTAAGCCCTTACAAGCTGCGCTTATATCGTCGTCATCAGGCCAAATAGCTTCTGACGAATAACTTAACTTAGCAATATGACCTAAGCATACTGAGCAGTGTTGGCAATGCTCAGGGCTGTTCTTGTCATCAAAATATAAAGACAGGTTTCGGCTTAAACATCGATCTAGCTCGAAGAAACGAATTAAAGCCGCAATCCGATTAATCTCACTTTGTTCTTTATCAGTAAAGTAGTTAAATATTTGTTGGGCTAAATCAGCCGAGTTGAGTTGTTCTAGTGAAACTTGGTAAACCTCGGTCATGCGCTTTGTTTGTAGTTCGATTAATTGCTTTTCATTGAGATAATCTAAAGCGGTAACTACTCGAGAGCGCTCACATTGATATTGTTGCTGCAAAGAAAGAAAATCAGGTTCACCCCAAATTTTCTTAAACTTTGTATTACCGAAAATAGCTTGAACGAAGGTTTTTCGTTCGCCTTCAAACATAGCCAAAATAGCATTTTCTTCAGCTAAGAATTTATATTTAAACTCAGCAAAGTAAGCATGTTTAGACGTTAATAATCCCATCAGTTCGAGTTGAACCAAAAGAGTTTTTAAAGGTAACTGACGAATATTGGTTTCGTTAGACAATCCTGATATTTGTACTTCCCACTGATTGAACTGACTTTCTTTTTTTATATTTTCGAGTAGTAATTCAATACTATTTAATGTTGGGGTATCGCCATAAACAAAGTTTTCAAGGGTATGTAAACTATCTAAATTTGCTAGCGTAATACAATTAGACGCTTGTTTGTCCCGCCCTGCTCTGCCTATTTCTTGACTGTAATTCTCGATTGATTTAGGTAAATCGTAATGTACAACAAAGCGAATATCTGACTTATCAATCCCCATACCAAAAGCGATAGTGGCAACCATTACAGGAATATTGCCATTCATAAAGCGCTGCTGAATATCTTGTTTTTTATCGTCGGCAAACCCCGCATGATAAGCCTGAGCATTAACACCTTGCTGCTGTAAAAACTGAGCCACTATTTCTGCAGTATGTTGCAATGTTACATATACAATACCGCTACCACTTTGTTGGTTTATTGTATTAAGTAATTCAGCATTTTTATTTTGCTGTTCAACGGGTACTACAGACAAGTTTAAATTGGGGCGATAAAAACCTGTTTGTACTATATGATCTGGCTGAATATTAAATTTAGCTGCCATATCTCGTTTTACTTTAGCTGTCGCTGTCGCTGTAAGTAATAACACTTGTGGGATATTCAGCTCATTTTTATAAGCCGGCAATTTCAAGTAATCTGGTCGAAAGTTATGTCCCCACTCAGAAATACAATGAGCTTCGTCTACCACTAACTGTGAAATAGCAACCGAAGAAATAAACTGCCTAAAACGTTCGTTTTTAAAACGCTCAACCGACACCATTAAAATCTTTATCTTTCCGGCCTTTACATCTTGAATAACTTGTTGGTGTTGCTCTGCACTTAACGATGAATCAATGCTAGCAGCAGGTATGCCTTTACTTGCTAAAAATGATAATTGATCTTTAATTAACGCCAGCAAAGGCGATACAACCAAAGTTAAATGAGGTAAATGTAATGCACTTAACTGATAACAAAGTGACTTGCCTGAACCCGTGGGAAATATAGCAAGAGAGGATTGCCCTGCAATCAATTGTCTTACAGTTTGTTCTTGCCCTTCTCGGAAAGAATCAAAACCAAAAACTTGTTTTAAACTAGATAATAATTGCAAAGAATATCCTTGATAATAAAAAGCTAAAATTTAGGATAAAATGCTCAACACGTTAATCTTTTATTTTAGCTAATAATGGTTTGCTTTTGTTTGCTACTTTTTAAGAATAATAAAGTGCTTTAATACGCTGACAGAAAGCATCTAAATTATCATATTTTTTGGCTAGTTGGTTAAAGTCACTGTCGTAATCTACCACTAAAAACTGACACAATACCGAATAAGCCGTTGCATCAAAACTCGATATTTTATCGCCAAAAAAGTAGTCTTTATCACCTAACACGTTTGATAAAGCATTAAGGGTTTGATCTGCGATAGATAAAACTTCTTGGTGGCTATGACGACTAATACCTTGACCGTATAAATTTTTAACCACTTTTTTGCGGATCAAACTTGATGCTAAACCTTTAACAAGAAACGGTACGCCAGCAAAGAATTTTGCTTTAGATATTTCCCATACAGTGTCATCAGCCCATCTCGAATAAACTAAGCACCAATATAAACTTTCTTCTACTGACTTGGTAAAGAGGTGGGCCATTGCCTTTTGCTCTGCAGTTAAGAAAGCATCCATATTTACATCATATTTTTTATCTAAGTATTCGATAATAAAAGACGAATCTCCAATATTTTGATTGTCATCTTTAATGAAGGGAAGTTTACCTTTTGGAGAGGCTTTTAAATACTTAGTTCCTGCCTTTACATCGTATTCTAATTTAGCAATACGTAAATATAAATCGACTTTAACCACGAATGGGCTTGCATCCATCACACCAAAACCAGGACCAAAACTATATAAAGTAACCATCTAAATAACACTCCATTAATACTATGAATCAGTAAATAACAATCAGCGAAAAACCTATAGTAGAGCAGTGTAGCTTACTCGCCTCTTTAATTCGATAAGATGTGATAGATAATTAAAGTGAGCTGAGCTGAGGGATCTTTAGAAAATCAGGTAGGTAATGATTTATTAACCATAAAAATAAGAGCAGATACTATCGATATATAATCGATAGTATCCTAATACAAACTAGCGATAACTATTTTTTCTTCCAAACCGTATAGTGGATGTTAGATACAATAAATTCACGTTGATTATTTAACAATACTCGAGGAATAGTTTGCTCTTCAAGTAAAATAAAATGATGGCTTAATTGCTCAGTTAAGCCATCAAAACCGGTAACATTTTCACCGTTCACTTTGATCCCACCAATCCATTTATTTTTAGCTGTTATGCTTTCATCAAAATGATAATCAGACGCTACAATTAACAGTCCATTTTCATTTAAACGTTCATGCACTGACGCTAAGAACAGGGCAGGATCATAACTTTGCTCTAATACATGTTGAGCTAAAATAACATCGTAATGTGCATACTTAGCTTTTAAGTTAGCTGCATCACCTTGGCTAAAATGAATAGTGCCATCAGTTTCTTTAGGTGCTAATGATAACTTGGCTAAAGAGACTTCTTTAAATTCAACTATTTCGCCTTCATTCTTCACTGTGTATCTTACGTTTTCATTATTTTGTAATTGAACGCCATGTTGAATATAACGTGCAGAAAAATCTACACCATCAACATGTTTAAAAGCAGTAGAGAGTTCGAAAGATGTTCGCCCAACACTACAACCTAAATCTAAACATTTAATACTGTCTGTTGATTTTTCTTGGTAGTGAGATACTGAGTCAATAACAGCATAAGCTACCTTTTTGGGATAATTAGTAAAGTTTAAATACTCTTCACCATAATGGCTCTCAAGTTGTTGACAAACAACACTATCAGTTTCATAAAGGTTAACACTTGTTGTTGGTATATCTTCATTTTGACTTTCGATATAACGAAAACCAGCATGTTGGGTAAAGTGTCGTCTGAAAGCATAACGTGAAGATTTAATCGCTTCGTTGCCTGTTGAGATCCAAGAACCACCTTTAATCAGATTATGTTTTCCATCAAAAGTTGGTGTTGAAAAGTCATCGTAAAGAGGATGAACATTAAAACCATTGAAACCATCAATCGCTGATTCTGTCCATTGCCATACATTTCCAATAATGTCTTTAAATTCAGTTTCTTCATTTTGAAAAAGATCAACAGGAGAAGATGATGCAAAAGATTCTAAATTGATATTACCTGGAGATTTCTCCCATTGTACAATATCGCCACTTAACTCTTCACGCAGTCGGTACCATTCAGCTTCAGTAGGTAAGCGAATAAACTTACCTGTTTGTTCACTTTTCCAATGACAAAAAGCTTTGGCTTCTAAATAATTTACTTCTGCAGGCCAATTAAGAGGTAATGGCATAACTGACGCCAAATTACGTTGATAATATTCACCTTCTTTTTCAAACCAGAAAACAGGCATAGTTGCTTTTTTGAATGACAACCATTTCTGACCTTCTTCAGTCCAATATGTTAATTTTTGATAACCTCCGGCTTTAATAAAACCTAAAAACTCTTCGTTGGTAACTAAGAATTTAGATGCATTAAAATCATCAACTGCAACTGATAACTCACCGTATTCATTATCCCAGCCATATGTTTTATCTTCATCTTTCTTACCTAAAACAAGCTGTTTTTTTGATAACGGAATTAATTGATTTACCGGTGCTTGACCGTGTTGCTTACAAGGCTGCCATTCTTCTATTGGTGTTAAAAACTCAAGAGGTAACATTCTCATAATAACTGAAGAGGTTTCTAAATGAATACGTTCATGCTCACAACCCATTAATACAATCCAAGCAAGTGAGTCTTGTGAAATAGGTAATGTTAGCTCCATAGTATCAATCAGATTAATCATAAGTGAATACACAGAATCTCTGTATTCATTTACCTCTGTAACCGTTGGCCAATTGTAATTTTCGGTATTTAAATCATCCCAACTCATTTCATCTACGCCAACCGCACATACAGATTCAATACGCTGATCGAGTCTTTGATGAAGATATTTACCCAAAATTAGTTTATTAATAAAAAAAGTAGCTGTGTGCCCATAATAAAAAATTAGAGGATGTCTAAGTCTTTCAGGCTTCAAAAAGTACGCTTCGTCTTTATTTATTTGAGAGAACAACGACTCATACGTTTGCCATGTATTTTGGAAATATAGTTTAATTTCTTCGCGCTTACTTTCTATGCTTGTACCATCAAGTAGCGGCGTTTTAAGTTGTTGCAACATTGTATTCATAAATTATGTTCTTGGATTATTTTAATTTTTTATATAATTTGTATATAAATTTATTGGTACTATTTTTTGATGCTATTTTTTAATGATGATGGCTTGTTGATAAGTTTTTACTATCTCAGATTTTAGCTTATCGCCTATCCCTTCATTAACCCTATACGTAGTAGACAATATTTTGTTCACTTTTATTTCAAATTTATTCAAAGAGTTACTAAACCAATCGTTTTCAATGAATAAACTAAGGGCACCTTTTTTATGGTCTCGATCATATAAAGACTCAGGGAGTAAGCCAAAATCCATATTTTCTAAAGTCATCTGCTGACAATTATTTTGAGTATAAGCTTCTAGCGCGTCAGCTAGATTTAACAAACCAAAAACTACATTAGCATAAGCATTATAGTAGACACTCGAAGCACCTAAGCGATGTTCTACTCGTGCTGTTTTCTCCCAATCATAAGTTGAAAGCATGACATTATTATTGTGATCATATAATAAAGGCTCTTCTCCCATAGGCTGATTGTGTTTTCCTACTTTTTTATAGAGTGCGATACTGCCTTGATGACCACCTGAGATATCATTAGGAGAACATAATTCTTCATACAAGCCATATTGATCTCTGAGCTTTAATCGTTCAAACGCCTCTTCTTCAGGTAGATATAATAAAGAGCAGGCTAAACTTGAGCGAAGAAAACATTGTTGTAAATATTCACCAAAGTAGTGATGAGGAATAATATTAGTACGTTTTTGATCAATTGCACTTATGTTCATCTGTATAGCATTAGGAATATGCACCGCGCGCTGATCGGTTGTGAAAATGTCTTTACTGCCTTGCACTAGCTTTCCGGTATCTCCAGACCAAACAACAGGTTTGATTAACGTTTTATTAAATCCTTGTAAAGCAAAAAGCGTCGGCAGCTTTTCTATTGCTTTAGTCAAGTTATGTGCTTCTTTTAAAGGAGACTGACCATTGAATAATGAAATGTATTCCCATTGATTAGACCAGTATTCAGGTATCACTTGCCCATCAATATTTAAAGCGATCAACTGCTTATTAATAATTGAATAGTCTAAAAGTTGAGAGTTTTTTTCTGAGGCGCGCTGAAAACAACCTTCTAATTCAAAATGGATTAATGGCTTAAACCCTAAATGTTCAATATAAACTTGTAGTAGTTTGATAGCTTGTATTGCAACGTTATCAACCGTTAACATGATGAATTCTCATAAAGATTTTTGCTCTATTGCTAATTAAATTTTTATATTGAATGAAATAATAAACAGTTTTTAAATCATAGATATAACAACAAGAATCATGAGAAAGTTTATGATTCTATTCAACAGACATATATACCCATTATAAAGTAATAGGGATCAATAAACTCCGCTATAAATTTCTAAATATATTTTTATATTTGCTCAATAGATATTGAGCTTAGTATTAATACTTAATAAATACAGGGGTTGGAGAGTGACTGGTGGATAAATCTTCGCAGGTTAATTTAGCCATAAAGTTATTATTTTTAAACTAGCTCTCTTAAAAATAAACAACCTCAGCTCAGCATAAACAAAGTTACTCAATAAGCTATTTTATTGAGTACTGTTACATTCGTTATCTTGGGCTGAGGTTAACTAGTTTATTTATTTTGTGATCATAGTTCTTACTTGAATGGCACGTTCTTCATCTGTTAAATGTGAAGGAGGGGGAACTAAAACTCCTCGTTGGCACGCAGGTCGTTCAGCTAATTCATCAATCCACCGCTTCAAATGATCTAAACCTTCAATACTAATACCACTCCAGTCATATTTACGTACCCAAGGCCAAGCGGATATATCGGCAATGCTGTATTCGTCTCCAGCTAAATAGCGATTATTACCAAGTTGAGTATTCATAACTTCTAATAATCTACGCCCTTCTTTTTGATAACGTTCTATCGCTGCTGGTACTTTCTCGGGGAAATAACGGTAAAATACATTAGCTTGACCCATCATAGGACCAACACCACTCATCTGAAACATAAGCCATTGAATGACTTGGTAATACCCTTTGGGATCTTCAGGGATAAATTTACCTGTTTTTTCAGCAAGGTACATTAAAATGGCACCTGTTTCAAAAACCACAAAATCATCATTATCACGATCAATAATGGCCGGAATACGTCCATTAGGATTAATCGCTAAAAATTCAGGTTTCTTCTGGTCTAGTGCGGCAAGATCAAGTGAATGGACTTTATATTTAAGTCCCATTTCTTCAAGCGCAATAGAAATTTTGAAACCATTAGGCGTGGCTGCTGTGTAAAGTTCAATCATGTAAACCTCTTATTTAGTTAACTCTTTATTCGAGTTATTTATTTTTATGCTCATAAGTAAGATTTGACCAAAACTATACCGCTAGGTACAATATGTCAATTATTTATACGTGAAATAGGAATAGTTGTGGCTAGCGGTAGAAAAAAGTTATTTGATGAAAAAACTGCGTTAAACGCTGCGATGAATGTCTTCTGGCAAAAAGGTTATGTTGGAGCTTCTCTAACTGACTTAACCACACGTATGGGTATTAATAAACCAAGTATGTATAGCGCTTTTGGTAATAAAGAAGCGTTATTTATTAAAGCAACTCAATGTTATATTGAAACCAAATTAACCCCTCATGTTGAACTTCTTTTTCAAGAAGGTATTCCATTAAAGCAACGCTTGAAAAATCACATGATGTCGATTGTGACTATGCAATGTGATCCGGAGCAAGCTAAAGGGTGCTTTTTAACTTTTTGTCAATCGGAGTTGGTTAGCGGTGATATACCTGAAAAAGCCGAGCAACTGCTTAAAGAAGCAGATTTAATTCCACTTCAAATGTACTGTAAATTATTTGAAGATGATGAAGAATCGATTACTTTAGAGCTGAATAAAAACTCCCAAGCTAATGCCTTAAGTCTATATACCTTTTTAAAAGGAACCGCTTCTATGGCACGTTCTGGCATTGATAAGTCTCAACTGGAATATGGTTTAAATGCAATTATTGAGGGTATTAAAATTCATTAATGCCCTTTGCAAATAATACTGAAAACTATTAATCCTTTAAGTTTAAAGATCATATACTGAGCCTAAACATATTTGATTTAACTTAAGTTAGATCAGACGTTAGTTGAGTCTTGCTAAAACCCGCTTTGGCTCTTTCATAATCCCCTAAGCTTAAACGCCCTTTCCTCTATAACTTATCAACTACCTTTGTTTAACATCTTGTCCCTGCATCAAACCTACTTTTACATAAAAACATAACCAACTGATTATAAACAACTAAAAAACATATTTGATATGTAAATCTAAATACCTAGTTATTTTAATTCAATGAGTGTTGACTTTAAAATACCCATCGGTACAATAAACACAACAAAATATACCAACTGGTACAAAAAACATATCAGTTTATAGAATTGATTATCTATCGAATATTAAATTCACGATGAATTAAGGAACAAAAATGACTACATTAACAATACACACTATTGAATCAGCACCTGAAGGCAGCAAGCCACTTTTAGAAGGTTCAGTTAAAGCTTTTGGCATGCTTCCAAACTTACATGGCGTTTTAGCAAGCTCTCCACAAATACTTGAAGCGTATCAAGTTTTGCATAAGCTATTTACTGAATCATCATTTGATGCAGAAGAATTAACTGTTGTTTGGCAGGCAATCAATGTAGAGCATGGCTGTAACTACTGTGTTCCAGCTCATACTGGTATTGCTCATTCTATGAAGGTAGATCCTGCACTAACTGAAGCCTTACGTAACCAAGAAGCGATGCCAACAGCTAAATTACAAGCATTACTTGATATGACACTCATTATTGTTCGTAACCGTGGTCATGTATCTGAAGAAGAGTTAGCTGCTTTTTATGCTGCTGGATATGGCGAGCAACAAGTGTTAGAAATCATTTTAGCTTTATCTCAAAAAGTTATTAGTAACTACAGCAATCACATTGCTAATACCCCCGTAGATGCACCATTTAAAGATTTTGCTTGGACTAAAGCCAAGTAGTCTTTATAAAAAGATATTGAAGCCTACAATTAGTATTATAGGCTTCAATACCCTTCCTTAATCAAAATCAATACATAAGAAAAGACTCAAGGACAACCTCAGCTCGAATAGCCTCATTAAAACCAACTCAGTTATGATTAATTATTAACAAAAATCCTCCCTTCTTACTTAAATAAACCTTATACTGAATAAGGATTACTATACAAAGCTCATACTCACAACCTCAACAAAGGCGACTTAAATATATTGCTTTGTTGTATTGTGCAAAGGTTAGGCTGTTTCAAAAAATAAAAAATCTACAGGCTAGCAAATGAATGCAGAGCAAGTTATACAAACATATGAACATTCATCTTCATTAGAATCATTTTTAATGAAGCATTGCCTCAGATTAAGACAATGGTCTTTATTAATATCGCTGTTTATATGTTTAACCGTTACCGCTTTAGATTTTTATAGATTTCCGCCTGAAGCTTGTTACTTAATTATGTTATCGCGCACCAGTTTAGTAATGATACCTTTGCTCATTTTAAACTACTTATTTTGGTTTTCTCCGCCAAAATCCATATTAACTCACGTTCCTCTTCTCTTAACGGTTTTTATTGGTGCGGGAATTAATCATAATGTGATCCATTATTTCGCTCTATTACACGATATTAATTATACCGAAATAGGTCTTTTATTAATTATCATGCTTGGTTGTTTATTATTAGTTATCCCTGTATTTAAAGCCGGTATGGCTTCCGCCATCATTATTGTTTTGTACGGTATCTCCCATTATTTTATGGGATTAAATAACCCTGTATTATATTTCTCGATCATTATCTTCTTTTCGATTACCTTACTTTTCTTACTTATAAGTAACTCCTCTCAAAAAATATTAATTGAGAACTTTTACTTAATTAAAAAGTTACATGAAGACTCAATTACAGACGCGCTCACTACTCTATTTAATCGACGCTTCTTTAAAGAGCAATTTAAAAGACTTCTACAATTATCAGAACGAAACGACTGTAATTTAGCTTTGCTGCTTATAGATGTTGATCATTTCAAATCAATTAATGATAAATTTGGACATACAGCTGGCGATTTGGTTTTACAAAACATAGCAACTTTTATTAAACAAGAAACTCATCGTCCTTGTGATTATTGCTTTAGAATTGGAGGAGATGAAATGGCTGTAATTCTATTTGATACTTCTCAAGATAAAGTTGAAAGTATATGCAACAAATTAAGCGCTTTAGAAAATATAAAAACTCAGCATCCTAATTCAAGCAACACAGAAGCAAAGTGTGAAGAAGTACCCGTTACTTTATCAATAGGCTGCGCTATAAAGAAAAAGACAAGCAAGTCAAGTTGTGAAGAGATGTTAGAAGCCAGTGATAAAAGCTTATATATCTCGAAAAACAATGGTCGTAATCAGTTTACGATTAAAAATATTTAACCCGATATAAAAACTAAAAACTAAAAACTCAGTACTTATGATTAATACTGAGTTCTTGATACTATGTAAACTTAACTTTTAAATTATAAGTTTTCTTCCGCGAAAGACGCTAACCTACTACGTACAACACCATTAAGGTGAACAGTAGTACTTCCCGGGAAATTCTTAAACCTTTCAACAATATAAGTAAGCCCTGAAGTGACTGCACTTAAGTAATTACTGTCTATTTGCGCTAAGTTACCAGAACACACTAATTTAGTACCTTCACCGCAACGGGTAATAATTGTTTTAAGCTGTGACGCAGTTAAGTTCTGGCATTCATCTAAAATCACAAATGCATTTTGAATACTGCGTCCTCGCATAAAGTTAACTGATTTAAACTGTATATTAGCTTTTTCCATAATGTAGTTTAGGCTGCCATTCATATTTTCATCACTTTTATGAAGTACTTCTAATGAATCAGTAATTGCAGATAACCACGGCGCCATTTTTTCCTCTTCCGTCCCAGGTAAAAAACCAATAGACTCGGCAATTTCAGGGGTACTGCGAGTAACAATAATTTTGTCGTATAAACCACGTTCAACGACTTGCTCTAAGGCTGAAGCCAAGGCTAATAATGTTTTACCACTACCTGCCGCCCCCGTTAATATGACTAAATCAATGGTAGGATCTAGTAAGGCATCCATCGCCATACCTTGATAAATATTTTTAGGATTAATTCCCCAAGCTTGTTTAGCCATCAAACGCTCGCAAGACAAATCAGCAATAGCTAACCTCTCATCATCCCAACCCGTTACTTTACCCGCAAAATGTCCAGTTTCATCAAGTATGTATTCATTCATGTAGCTATTAGGAACGAGATCACGTTTTACATAATGAGTTGTATTGCGACCTTCAGTTTCACTTTCACATTCTTCAACTTGCTGCCAAAAATCACCTTCAAATTTGTAAAAGCCCGTTGCTAAGAATTGAATATCATCAATGAGTTGATCGGTTCTGTAATCTTCAACATGTGCTAAACCAGCACCTTTAGCTTTAAGACGCATATTGATGTCTTTAGTCACTAAAACAACTTTATTATCTGGCTTCTGTTTCTGAATATGCAAAGCCGCATTAATAATACGGTTATCATTTTCATTAAATGACAAAGTACCTGCAATTTGCTCTAAGGTGTAATCGTTAAATATAGACAAGCAACCACTAGGGTTATTAAGATCAGCTTCTGGTAATTTCACCCCCGAAAGCACTTCTTCAGGTGTTGCATCAGCTAAAGAATCTTCTAGCGCTCTTATAGCAACACGCGCATCTCGGCTAACATCTTTGTTGCGATCTTTAATGGAGTCAAGTTCTTCTAAAACTGTCATGGGGACAACGACATCATGTTCTTTGAAGGAGAGAAAGGCGAAAGGTTCGTGAAGTAAAATATTAGTATCTAAAATATAAATAATTTTATTATCATTCATATAGGCATCCTTAGCTTAGACGCAAAAACCATGACCTACGTATAATCATAAATACAATCATCAGTTTTTGTCAGTATTTAAATGAGGAGGAAAACATAAAATGATTTCGCTCAAATGGCCTGCCACACATTACATAGATTATTTTTAATAAGAATGCTCCTTTTGCTTATAGGTTACAGTGTTTAAATATCCTTTATACCATTGAGATAGCGTATTAATTCAACGACAGTTGACTAAAGAGTATCTAGCCTTTATTACCATATTATGACGCGACTTAAGAATGAAGACTTTGTACATACCTTCATCTCATATAAATAAATATAGACTATTATTGATAAGTTTATAACTGAAAATTAATCACCTAAGGCAATACCTCTAAACTTAAATAGACCAATTTCCTAGAAGAAGATTCAAGCTCATTTCATAACTTAGTCACACTAAATGAACGATAAAATAAATGAGCTAAAATAAATGAATACAAAGGTTTTTATCTATTTATATTGATAAAAACAGCAATAACATAAAGCTTTCATCCTACTCTTTGTTCAGTCTTACTCACTTTTATAAAGGATCTAAATAAAAGGTTTAAGTTTTATTCTTAAGTATTTTATGTATTTATAAAAACCAGACTGATTTCTTTACTATTTTTAACACTTTTTTAATGAACCCTTTAGTGAAAAACGTTACCATAGCGCCCGTTTTACATGCCCTATCATTAAATTTTATAAGTTGGAGTTGTTATGTCGTTTCACCCTGGTCAACGTTGGATAAGTGACGGAGAGTCGAATCAAGGACTTGGTACCGTTACTTCTGTTGAACACAGATTTGTAAGTATTGTTTTTACTGCTACCGGAGAGTCAAGACAGTACGCAATAGCGAATGCCCCACTTACTCGTGTTATTTTTAATGAAGGCGATACTATTCCTAGCCATGAAGGTTGGACGTTACTTGTTGAATCATCTGAAGAAATCAGCAATTTAATTACCTATCACGGCATTCGACAAGATACTGGCGAACAAGCTTCGATTAAAGAAGTAATGATCGATCATTTCTTAAAATTTAATAAACCTCATGACCGTTTATTGAATGGTCAAACGGATCGTTTAGACTGGTTTCAACTACGTAAAGACAGCCTTAAACATCAACATATTCAGCAACAATCAGAGCTAATGGGGTTAAGTGGTGGTCGTGTTAGCTTAATTCCACATCAGTTGTATATAGCGGAAGAAGTAGGTAGTCGTTTTGCTCCTCGTGTTTTATTAGCCGATGAAGTTGGTTTAGGTAAAACTATTGAAGCAGGCTTAATTATTCATCAGCAACTTGTAAGTGGTCGTGCGCAACGTATTTTGATTATTGTACCTGAGTCATTAACTCATCAATGGCTTGTAGAAATGCTTCGCAGATTCAATTTACCTTTTAGTATTTTTGATAATGAACGTTGTGTTGAAGGCTCAAACGCAGAAGATGGTGCAAACCCTTTTAGCTCTGAACAGTTAGTATTAGTTAACTTGGGCTTTATAACCAATAACCCTAAATGGTACGAAGCACTTATTGCCGAAGATTGGGATCTAATGGTTGTTGATGAAGCCCATCACTTAAACTGGTCGCAAGACAACCCAAGTATTGAATACCAATGTATTGAGCAATTAGCACAAGTAATACCTGGCGTATTATTACTTACAGCAACACCTGATCAATTAGGTCATGAAAGTCATTTCGCTCGTTTAAGATTACTTGATCCTGATCGTTTCTTTGATTATCAAAAATTTATTGCTGAAGAAGAAAATTATATTGAAGTTGCTGATGCAGCAAATTCATTGGTAGAAGGTAAAGAACTGTCTCAGCCTCAGCTAAATACTCTAACTGAATTATTAAAAGAAGCAGATATTAGTTCACAACTTAGCATCATTAATGACGATAGCGTTAAAGTGTCTGAGCAAAATGAAGCGCGCCAGCAAGTGCTTGAACAATTATTAGATCGCCATGGCACAGGTCGTATTTTATTTAGAAACTCCCGTAACACTATTGAAGGCTTCCCTGAGCGTAAATTATTACCAACGCCTTTAGCTATGCCTGAGCAATATCAAACTATTATTAACGATTTATTGTTAAGTGACAGTGCTGAAAACATAGCTGAGCTTTCTCAAAGCAAACTGTTATTTACCCCTGAAATTTTATTTAGTTTAGAGCAACACGACAATTGGTACGACATTGACCCAAGAATTGATTACTTAATTGATTTGTTAGAAAACTTAGGTAAAGAAAAGCTACTAGTGATTTGTGCTCATGCGCAAACAGCGATTGACTTAGAAACAGCACTTCGTGTTAAAGAAGGTATACGCGCGGCAGTATTCCATGAAGGTTTAAGTATTTTTGAACGTGATAAAGCTGCAGCCTACTTTGCCCAAGATGAAGATAGCGCACAAGTATTACTTTGTTCTGAAATAGGTAGTGAAGGTCGAAACTTCCAATTTGCTCATCACATGGTACTTTTCGACTTACCAAAAAATCCAGATTTATTAGAGCAACGTATTGGTCGTTTAGATCGTATTGGTCAAAATCAAACTATACGTATTCATGTGCCTTACTTTGAAGATTCTCCGCAAAGTTTATTATTTAATTGGTATAACCAAGGTCTTAACGCCTTTGAACATACTTGTATTACTGGACATGCTGTTTTCAAAGAATTTGGCGAGGCATTACAAAACTTAGCCTTAACAGCACAATGGCAATCAGATGAATCAACTCAGCTAATAGAAGCAAGTCATGAAAAACATCTCATTATCAAAAAAGAATTAGAAAGCGGAAGAGATAAATTACTTGAGCTACACTCTTCTGGTCAAGGCAGAGCTCTTGAATTAGTGAAGAAAATAGAGAAGCTTGATCAGCAAATTGAATTACCACAATTTATGTTTCAAGTACTTGATGTATTTGGTATTCAACAAGATGATAAAGCAGATAATTCTATTGCCCTGCAACCGTCTGAGCACATGTTAAATAGTAACTTCCCATGTTTACCAGAAGATGGGACTACGATTACTTTTAATCGTGATACAGCATTAGTTTCTGAAAACTACCAGTTACTAACTTGGGATCACCCTATGGTGCGTGGCGCTATGGATTTAGTGCTTTCTGATGAACTGGGTAATTCGTGTATAGGTTTATTAAAGAACCCTGCTCTTCCTGTTGGTACTTTCTTTGTTGAGTGTATTTTTACCGTTGAAGCGACTGCACCTAGTCACTTACAGCTAGGCCGTTACTTACCTACGACACCAATACGCGTTTTAGTTGATAAAAACGGTAACGATTTAGCAGATAAGGTCGGTGAAGAAGTATTAGATCAACAGTTAAGCCCTACTAAAAAGCAAGTGGCACTTCAGTTAGTTAAAGCATTAAAACTACAAATTAGTCCGTTAGTGACTAAAGCTGAAGCGCATGCTGAAGTAAATGTAGCAAGTATTCAACAAAGCGCACTTGATTCAATGCATCAGAAATTAGATGAAGAGCATGCTCGTTTAGCGGCATTAGCTAAAATAAATCCAAGTGTGCGACAAGAAGAAGTCGACTTCATTCAGCTACAAAAAACTGAACTTGAAAGCTACATCAATAAAGCTCAGTTAAAATTTGAAGCAATTCGCTTAATTGTTGTAACTCACTAATGAGTGCAAATCCTGATTTTGTTTATCAACCGCCATTAGATCCCTATTTACATATTGTTTATAGGGATAACGACCTAGTTGTTTTAAATAAGCCCAGTGGCCTATTAACCGTTCCTGGGCGGCTACCTGAACACAAAGACTGTTTGGAGAATAGAGTGGCGCGGGTGTTACCTAGCGCTACGATTGTTCATAGATTAGATATGGCAACATCAGGCATTATTATTATGGCTTTAAATAAGCCAACACATGTAGCGATTAGCCAACAATTTGAAAAGCGAAAAACTAAGAAAACATATATTGCCAGAGTATTTGGACATGTTAATGAACAAGAAGGCTCTGTAGATCAGCCCTTAATTTGTGATTGGCCAAACAGACCAAAGCAAATGATAGACCATGAAAGGGGTAAACCCTCTTTAACTCATTATAAAGTTATCAGCTATGGGGATAACTCAACTTTAGTTGAACTTACACCTATTACAGGACGCTCTCATCAATTAAGAGTTCACATGCTTTCAATAGGCCACCCTATTTTAGGTGATAGGCTTTATGCTCATGACGAAGCCTTAGCTATGGCAACACGCTTAAACCTACATGCGCAAATGTTAAGTATTCATCACCCAGTAAGTAACAAAGAGATGACCTTTTTAGCTGATTGTCCATTCAAATAATGAATGACCAAATTGAATAAATGAATGATACCGTTAATAAAGATGCCCAAATAAAATCTTATTAACCTAAACTTTTAATAAAATGATTTATCTGAAGTTTAGGTTTCTCACTTCCTTTCAAAACATCTACACTTACTTATTCGCTTATTTTATTAAGTAAACAACAATCTAGGTCGATACTATAATTATAGTTGGTTAAATTTCTTTAAGGATTTACATTGTTTCGAATTTTCCTCATTACTGCCCTTTTCGCTTTAATACCAAATGTTATAGGTATTTCACAAGCATATGCTTTTTTTTACTTTCAAGAAGAAGCTGAGAATGACGAACAAGATAATCAAAACGCTTCTGCAACATTACAACGTAGTGATATCAAGATAGCTCAACCTCTCAGTACTTTTGAGCAACAAAAACAAGATTTAAAGCATTATTTACCCAGTGATGAAATTGAACTACTCAAAGCGGGTGATAGTGAATACACATTAATTAAAGGCACCAGCTCAACTAAAAACGATAAAGGTGTCGCCATTCTGATACCCGATTGGCAACAAGGGTTAACTAACCCTAAAGCTCTTAATTTTTTAAGAGAAGAGTTACCTAACCATGGTTGGGCAACCCTTAGTATACAGCCTCCTAATAAACCTAAAAATTATCCATCCTCAGCATCAACTCAATCTGAACTTGCAGAACAAAATAAAGCAGCATTAATGTCTTATAAAAACGAATTAAAAAGTTTAATGATGGAGGTAATGAAAAAAGCTAAGGGTTATCCGGGGATCTTTCTTGTAGTAACTCAAGGTAGTCAAGCAGCTATGCTAATTGATTTATATAAAGATAACGAAGACTTGCAACCAACAGCTTTTGTTATTTTAAGTGCAGGTATGTATTCCCCAATGGAAAACGATACGTTTGCCTATAATATTGCGGTTTCACAACTACCGATTTTAGATTTAGTTTTAAAAAGAGACAGTCGTTTAGTTTTGGAAAATGCGCGCTTAAGAAAAAAATATACGACTAAAGAATTGAAAGTGTTTTATCGACAAAAAACGTTATCGAATATAATGCCTGGTTATTACCCAGAACAAACCCTAATTACAGAGATTAATGGCTGGTTGAAAACCATAGGTTGGTAGCCCATTTCAAAGCCTCAAACTTGCTAAAAAGCACATTAATTCAAATAACCATTAACCTTTTCCTGTTATTAAATGCTTTAACAAAATTCAATTAATAACAGGTGGATTATTATCGAACGAGTAAGGAAATGTCGAAAGCCTTTTATTAAGCTCTTGCTTTTGTGACTGTTTCGTACGCCGATTGAATATCTTGAGCTTTTTCCTTAGCTGTTTCCATCATCTCTGGTGGCAAACCTTTAGCAACAAGTTTATCAGGATGATGTTGAGACATCAGTTTACGGTAAGCTTTTTTGATTTCTTGGTCTGTCATATCAGCCGAACAACCTAATACTTTATAAGCGTTGCTAAGTTGCGATTTAGTTGACTGAGTTCGTTGACCTCCTTGGCCATTAAAACGATCTCCGGCAATAATCATTTCAAGTAAACGATCTAAATCTCTCACTGAGAAACCTAACAATTTAGCAATTTGATGAAGTGCTGCTCTTTCTTCTTTATCCAAAGTACCATCAGCAAAAGCGACTTGGATCTGAATTTCTAAGAACATCAATAACAAGTCATGGCGTCTGCCACACTTATTAGTGAAGTCTTTTAAACGATCCTCTAATGGGAAGCCTGCACTTTTTCCTTCTCTAAAAGCATCTTGCGCTTGCTGTCTTAACGCTCCTTTTAAAGAAAGTTTATCCATATAAGCAGTGGCGAAAGCAATTTCTTGTGAGCTAACAACACCGTTGGCTTTAGCGACATAACCCATTACGGAAAAAGTCGTATCAAAAAAAGCTTGTTGCCTGTCTTCTTCTGTAAAACCACCACCTGATAAGTTATTAAAGTTAAGACCTAAACCTTTATCAAAACGATGACCTAACCAAATGCCAAGTAACGCACCAAAAATATTTTTACTCAGCATAAAGCCAAATAAACCACCTAAAACTTTTCCCCAAATTCTCATTTGATATTTACACTCTTATATTTAATAACTTGTTTGATTGATCATCAGCTAATTACAATGAAACCATTTGATTAAGCTCATTTAAACGCTCTGGTGTGCCTACATCAGTCCATTTACATGTAAGTAGTTTACCAGAAAGTTGTTCATTATCAGCTGCAGATCTAAGTAAAGGACCTAATGGCAAGATATTTTCATTTTTATGAGGAATAAAAAATTCAGGCTTATATAAGCCAATACCGCTAAAGGTAAAAGATGAAATAGCTGCCCCACAGGTACTTACCGAAGTTAAATTTTGGACATTTTGCTGGCAATGACTTTTGCTAACCTTGGTATCATTTGTACTTATATGCTTTTCATCTGCTAATAAAAAGTCACCTTTAGTATTATGCTCAGGGTTTTTCACAAGCCAAATATTAGCTAAGTAACCAGAAGCAAGTGGTGTTATATCGGCAAAGTCAAAGTCCGTGTATACATCGCCATTCACAACTAAAAAGGGTGCTGTATCATCAGTATTTTCCATCAACAAAGGTAAAGCTTTAATAATACCGCCAGCGGTTTCTAAACCACCTTCAGTTTCTCGGCTATATTGAATTGAAACGCCCCATTGGCTGCCATCTTTTAAATAACTCTCAATTTTATCGCCTAACCAAGCATGATTAATAACAATATCTGTAATACCAGCTTTAGCTAACTTAATAATATGGTGTTCAATTAATGGAATGCCTGCCACTTTTAACATAGGTTTTGGCAAACTATCAGTTAATGGACGCATTCTTTCACCACGACCAGCTGCTAATATCATAGCTTTCATTATTTACTCCCTTCAAGAATAACTTGGTTTGCTTCTTTAGCAGCAAGTGCAGGGATAACTTGATGTAATACAAGATCGTGTAAAAATCTTAACTCAGGGTACTTGGCACCAATATCAACAAGATACGATAAGGTTAAAGGGATATCTTTTAAGTAACCTGTTTTATCATCACGATGATATAAACGAGCAAAAATACCACTGGCTTTGACGTGACGTTGCATCCCCATTAAATCAAACCAACGTTGCCATTGAGCTTGGCTTATATCCGGATATTTATTTTGAGCATCAACTAACTCACAAAAATACTGAAATAGTTCAATAACCCTATCATTAGGCCATTTTACATAGCAGTCTCTTAACAATGAGACAATATCGTAAGTTATAGGCCCGATAACAGCATCTTGAAAATCGATAACACCTAATTGAATAGTCTCTGACCTTTCAGTGATTTCATCTGACTTAAGTATCATAAGATTTCGGCTATGATAATCTCGATGCATAACGACTTGTGGTTGGTCTAAAGCATTATCGACAAGCACAGCAAAACAACCTTGTAACTGAGATTTTTCTTGTTCACTAAGTTTAATATTTAAATGAGCACCTAATAACCACTCCGTAAAAATATTACATTCTAAGTTTACAAAATCAGCATCATAGCTTGGTAGTTTGAAGTTTTCAGGTAAAGGAGTTTCTGCAATTAATGGTAATAACTTTATTGCTTCTTTATATGAAGCTTGAAAGTTATCTAACGTTAATAAATCGCTAAACAGCGCGTCTCCAAAGTCACTTAAACACAAAAAGCCTTGTGATAAGTCATAGGTAATAATATTAGGTACATTAATATTTTGCAGCTGTAACACTTGTTGAATTTCAACAAAAGCTAAATTGTTAGACTTGTCAGGAATGGCATCAACGGCAATATAAGATTGTTCAGTTATACTGAAACGATAATATTTTCTAAAGCCAGCATCACCAGTTAAAGGATTAAGGGAGATTGAATCGAGCTTAAAATAGTTACATAGCCATTCTTCAAGTATTGATAAACGAGACTGATTCAATAGTTAACCCTTTAAATAATGTTTTAATCATTATATGTAAATTTCAGCCATAACATAAGCAATACAAAGCCTTTTATTCTCGATAAAGAGTAAAATAATATTAATATCATTAACTTCTTATAAATTATTTCTCTAATATTATGCTTTAATTATTTAAGGGTTAAATTATCTACTTTCTCTTTTAAATATACCTTCAGGAGTTTGACAGTTAGGCTTAAAAATCACATGATTTTCATATCTTTTTAATATGAAAATCATAATAACTATATTATTGTGAAATTTAACGTTAAAATACGCGAAAATTAAATTTCTCCTCTATAAATTATAATTAAAAGCTAATTTTCGGAATATAAATGTCTTTCCCCCAAACTACTACATTGCTTTTTTTAGGTTTATTTAGCACTTACTCTGCTTTTGCTAGTGATGATTACAATCCAGTTATCCAATGTCCTATTCCTAGCTTTGACAAGTTATCGTATCAAGATATCAACACTGATAGCCAAGCAATAACTATTACATCTAAATACACTCAAATCGAAAAAAATCAATTTGCCAAATTTACTGGTGGTGTAACTTTAGTTACTCCGACCGAAGCTATAATTGCGGATCAGATTGAGCTAAACAGACAAAATTTACTAATTAATGCTGAAGGTAATATTCACTTTCAAAATACAGGTATAGATGTTTTTGCTTCACAACTTAATGCGAGTAAAGCTGCAGGTGGAACGACATTAAGCGATACATCATATCAATTAACTACAAATGCTGGACACGGTTCGGCTAAAACAATTTCAGTTAATCAAGAAGGTGTTTTAACCTTAGTTGACTCATCTTTTACCACCTGTTTTGGTGAAACGCCCGATTGGCGAATTAATGCTAGTGAAATAACGATAAATACAGCAGATAAACAACTTGAGGCTTACAACGCAAAGTTTGAAGTATTTGATATTCCTGTTTTCTATATCCCTTACTTTACAATGCCGATTGGTGACGAACGTCATTCTGGTATTTTATATCCAAATATAAAAACCTCGAGTAATTCTGGTTTTGAAGTGAGTGTTCCTTATTACTGGAATATAGCCGAGAATTTTGATGCCACTATCACCCCACGTTATATGTCTGAGCGTGGTACTCAATTAAATACTGAATTCAGATACTTAATGGGTCACCAATCAGGGGTTATCGATGTTGAATATCTTAATAGAGATATTAAATTAACTCAAAATGAAGATCCGCGTTATTTAGCTCGTTTACAGCATGTAGGGACATTTTCGGATCGTTTCCGCGCTTATATAGACTATACAACCATTAGTGATGATAACTATTTAATCGATTTAGACAGCGAGCAATATAATTCTAACGACGCATACCTTTACCAAATAGGAGAATTATCTTATTTCGGCGATTCATGGAGTGCGACAGTTAAACTACAAGATTTTGAGATCTTAGGTAATCATACGCCAAGTTATCAAACAGAGCCTCATATAGAACTGAGTAAAAGTCAGGCATTACCTTTTGCTAATGCGGTATTTAACATTTATTCTGAAATGACACGTTTTATTACAGAAGAAACTGATTTACCTACAGCCGAACGCTATCACGTTGAAGCCGGTATTACTTTACCTATAACGCGTCCTGCTTGGTTCCTTAATTCTGAAGTTAAAATACTACAAACGACCTATCGACAAGATAATATTGCTGCCACAAGTTTACTCGAAGAGAAAGTAAGCCGTACATTACCTAAGGTAAGGATCCACGGTGGAATGAACTTTGATAAAACGCTTACTTTTGACGATAAAAATTATACTCAAACTTTAGAACCGCAATTACAATATTTATATATTCCAAACAAAGATCAAAATGCGATAGGTTTATATGATACCACCTCATTACAAGACGACTTCGACGGCTTATTTAGAGACAGACGATTTAGTGGTTTAGACAGAATAGCTGAAGCAAACCAATATTCTTGGGGGTTAACGACTCGTATTTTAGATCCTCAAAGTCAAGAACGACTAAGGTTGAGTTTAGGACGAATTGTTTTCATAAATACGGATGATACATTACTAAGTAATGATCCAGACGCTAACATTGAAGTGAGTGAATCGGCCTTAGCTACAGAGGTTTACGCAAAAATAAATGATAACTGGGAGTTTACTGGTGACATTCAATACAACACCAAAAGTAATAAAACCAACAAGAGCCAAAGCAAAATTGATTATCAATTTAGTAAAAATCAAACAATTCAATTGAACCATCGTTATACTCGTAATGTCTCAGGTAACAGACTTGAGCAATTATCACTATTAAGTAATGTAAATATAGACCCAAATTGGCAGATTGTTGGCCAAGTAACACAAGACCTTCAAAACAAAAGAAGTTTAGAAAGTTATTTGGGTGTACAGTACAGTAGTTGTTGTTGGGGGATTCGATTATCTTTTCACCGAGCCATCAATTCAACGATTGATGAAACGCAAAGCAATTTAACTGACATTGATAGTCGCGATGAATTTGATAGCGGATTTAAACTTAAATTTGTATATAATGGTGTGAATAGTTCACAAACATCAGATTCTATATCAGACATGTTTAACTCAAGTATATTTGGCTATAAGCGCCCTTACTTTCTCAATAATTAAAAGAATTTAACTGAATATGAAAAATACTTTATCAGCATTAACCTTTATAACAACATGCCTATTAACAACATTCCAAGCTAACGCTAAAGAAGTTGAACTTGACCGTGTTGCAGCTATCGTAAATACAGGCGTTGTTTTAAAGTCTGAAGTAACGGCTTTAATTAAGGATATCAAACAACAATCTGAATTAAATAATCAAAGTTTACCTTCAGATAAAGCTTTACGTACCCAAGTTATAGACAAACTAATAACAACTGAACTGCTTCTTCAAATTGGCGAACGTATGGGTGTTCAAATCAGCGATGCTCAACTTGATCAAACCATCTCAAACATCGCCAGAGAAAACCAACTAAGTTTAGAGCAGTTCCGCCAAACAATTATCGCTAGCGGCACAGACTATGATACTTATCGTGAGAATGTAAGAAACGAAATCATCACCAACGAAGTTAAACGCGCTAGTGTAGGTAGACGTATTTATGTTTCTCCGCAAGAAGTAAATAACCTTCTTGAGCTAATGAAAGAGCAAACTAACGATAATATTGAATATCACCTTGGTCATATACTCATTGCTTTCCCTGGCGAACCAAATCAGGAGCAAATTGTTGCAGAAAAAGAACGAGCGCAAAAAGTTATCGAATTACTTAATGACGGCAGCGACTTTACTAAGATTGCGATTGCATCATCAGGTGACGAAACAGCGCTAGATGGTGGTGACATGGGCTGGAAAAGTATTAACGAGATGCCAACACTGTTTTCTGAATTAGTTGACGGTAAAGAAAAAGGTACAGTTGTTGGTCCAATTCGTACTGGTTTAGGTTTTAGTATTGTAAAAATACTCGATATTCGTGGTAGAGAAACCGTTGAAATTGAAGAAGTTAAATCAAGACACATTTTAATCAAGCCATCAGTTATCATGAGTGAAGCAAAAGCAGAAGCAACATTACAAGGCTTCTTAGATCAAATAGCTGCAGGTGAAGCTGACTTTGCAGAACTAGCAAAAGAATTTTCAGAAGGTCCAACATCTGTTCGTGGCGGCGATCTAGGCTGGTCAGATCCTAAAAACTATGACCCTGCTTTTAGTGCAGCATTAGCTGGATTAAAAATAGATGAATACAGCAAACCTTTCCGTTCTTCATTCGGTTGGCACATTACGCAATTAACAGGTAGAAGAATGCAAGATACAACAGACCAAATGAATGCGATTAAAGCACAAAACATTATTTATAACAGAAAATTTGGTATGGAAAGCGCTCGTTGGATAAAAGAAACACGTGAAGAAGCTTACATCGAAGTGATTGATGGTGGAACGCGTTAATGATAAGTCGGATTGCGATAACTCCAGGTGAACCAGCAGGTATTGGCCCAGATTTAGTCATAGCTATGGCTCAAAAGTCTTGGCCAGCACAACTCATTGTTGTTGCCTCGCCAGAGCTACTAAAAGAAAGAGCTAAGTTGTTAAATCTACCTCTAACTCTGATACCTTATAACCCTGAGTTACCAGCACAACTTTCACAACCAGGTACGTTATCAATTTTACCTGTAGAACTTGCAGAGTCATGTGTTCCTGGTGAATTAAATCCTGCTAATGGCGCTTATGTTGTTGAAACATTAAGAGTCGCTTGTGAAAAAAATATGCAAGGTGAATTTGATGCTGTTGTTACAGGTCCCGTTCACAAAGGTCTAATAAATCAATCTGGTATTGCCTTCAGTGGCCATACAGAATACTTTGCGCATCAAGCAAACTGTTCTGATGTTGTAATGATGTTAGCGACGGAAGGTTTACGTGTAGCTCTTGTTACTACGCATATTCCGTTAGCTTATGTATCAAAAGCGATAACACCAGACAGACTTCATCATGTTACCTCTATTTTACACAAAGATTTAGTGAATAAGTTTGGCATTGAAAACCCTACGATTTATGTGTGTGGTATTAATCCTCATGCAGGTGAAGGTGGGCATTTAGGTCGTGAAGAAATTGAAGTAATGAACCCAACCTTAGATGCTCTGAGAGCCGAAGGTATGAATTTAATAGGTCCTTTACCTGCTGATACTATTTTCCAAGAAAAGTATCTCAAAGAAGCTGATGCAATATTAACTATGTATCACGATCAAGGCTTGCCTGTTCTAAAGTACAAAGGCTTTGGCTCTTCAGTAAATATTACTTTAGGCTTACCTTTTATTAGAACATCAGTTGATCATGGAACTGCTACCGATTTAGCAGGTAAGAATATTGCTGATGCCGGCAGTATGATAGAAGCATTAAAAACAGCCATCGAATTAGTGAATAATCAATAATGAATTCAAGTACACATTTAGGCCATCAAGCAAAAAAAAGGTTCGGTCAAAACTTTCTTAATAACGAAATGGTTATTGAAAAAATTGTTGATGCTATTAACCCAGAACCTAATGAAAACTTAGTAGAAATAGGACCAGGTTTAGGCGCACTAACAGAACCTGTAGTTGAGCGTGCTGGTAACTTATCAGTAGTTGAATTAGATAGAGACTTAGCTCATCGTTTAAGACATCACCCTTTCTTAGCTCCTAAATTAACTATTTATGAAGCTGACGCCCTTAAATTTGACTTTGCTAGCTTGGTTAAAGATGATCAACCTTTGAGAATATTCGGTAATTTACCGTATAACATTTCTACACCGCTTATTTTTCATTTATTAAGCTTTAAAGAAAATGTAAAAGACATGCACTTTATGCTTCAAAAAGAAGTGGTAGAGCGCATGGCATCTGGCGAGAACAGTAAATCTTTTGGCCGATTATCAATAATGACACAATACCAATGTCAAGTTATTCCAGTAATGGAAATAGGTCCAGAGCATTTCACACCTGCACCTAAAGTTGATTCAGCTATCGTCAGATTAATTCCTCATACAAATATTAAAAATCCAGTTAAAGATATTAAAATGCTTAACACTGTTTGTTTAAGTGCATTTAATCAGCGCAGAAAAACCATCAGAAATAGCTTTAAAAAATTGATATCTCATGAAATTTTACAAGACTTAAATGTTGATCCAACCTTACGTCCTGAAAATTTAGCGGTAGATGATTTTATTAGAATAGCGAATTACCTTTCCGATAACCCTGTAGAAAATAAATAACCTATGACCCAAGAAAATACTGCCTTAGAAACTGTATCAGTACAAACCCAATTTATTCCTGAGCAATCAAGTTCGAGTGATTCTCAGTTTGTATTTAGTTATACCATCACTATAACGAACAACACCGATAAAGCTTTTCAGGTAATGAGTCGTTATTGGTTAATTACCGATGCAGATGGTGAAACAACAATAGTTGAAGGTAGTGGAATTGTTGGAGAACAACCTCATATTATTCCAGGCACTAGTTATACCTACACCAGTGGCTGTTTATTAAAAACGCCATTAGGCACTATGCAAGGCTACTATCAAGTTATTGATGATAATCAAGAAACAAGCATTATTGATATTCCTGTATTTCAATTAGCACTACCTAATATCATTCATTAATCATGGCGATTTATTTTGTTGGAGATATTCAAGGTTGCTTTTCTGAATTATCTCTTTTACTTGAACAAGTTAAATTTAACAAAAAAAAAGATGAATTATGGGTTGCTGGTGACATGGTTGCTCGTGGCACACAATCACTTGAAACTCTTCGCTTTATCATCTCGTTAGGCTCTGCAGCGAAAGTTGTTTTAGGTAATCATGATCTCCACCTTCTAGCGACATACTACAAACTAAAAAAAGTTAAAGCTAAAGACTATCTTACCGATATTCTTAATGCTCCGGACGTTGAGAGCATTATGGAATGGTTAGCAAATCAACCACTGATACAAAAAATACCCAACGAAGAAGTTTACATGTCTCATGCAGGCTTATCTCCACAATGGACACCCGCTATTGCTTTAAAACAAGCCAAAAAAGCTCAAAAACACCTTAACTCTAAAAATAGAGTCAAATGGTTAGAGTCTATGTATGGAGAAACACCGAATAACTGGGAAAACGCTAAAACAGATATAGAAAAATTTCGTTTTACTATAAATTCTCTGACCCGAATGCGCTTTTGCTACAAAGATGGCTCCTTAGATTTTGATCATAAAAACGCACCTAAAAACTCCCCAAAGAACTTAAAACCTTGGTTTAATTTCCCTGAACATTTACAAAACACACATTGGGTATTTGGCCATTGGGCTGCACTTTTAGGAAACTGCTCAAATCCAAATGCTTACGCTTTGGATACAGGTTGTGTGTGGGGAAATCATTTAACTTTACTCCGCTGGCATGATAAAAAACTATTTACACAAGAATATTTACATCATGTTCACAAAAGCTCTTAATTTCATTAAAGTTTCTCAAGTTATGAGTTGAATTCAAAACTGGTTCAGGTAGAGTAAATATCTGTTCAGGGAAGAATTAATAAAATGACTTAACTTTTAACAAATGAAGTCGATAACAATAACAATATTGTCAGATGTAACTTTACTGGGTGAAATATATGAATTTAACAGTCGCGATAAAAATAATTGGTGGCTTCACCATTATTTCTATTTTTTTAATAGCTACCAGCCTCTTCTCTTTAAGTAATTTAAATACTATTCAAATTTCCATAAATGAGCAAAATACAGTAGCCATTCCTACTTTAAAAGCCAGTAACACACTTGCAAACAAGCTTTCTTTGATTGGCAACCTAACCTTAAAGGGTTATTACCTTTCAGACTTAGAGCCACTGGCCGAACAATTAACCCTACTAAAAAGCACAGAAGCAGCATTTTCGACAGAGTTAACAGATTTAAAAAGAATTGTTACTTCTAAGCAGCAGCTATTAAATAATCTTCAAAAGGTTGAAGAGCTATACCAATCTCTACTTGAAGATGTAGACGGTGTTTATACAAACCGGAAAGTATCTATTGAACAAACGATGCTTCTATCAGATAAAGTCGATGAATTAGAAGAAAAATCTGATGATGCGGTAACCTTATTATTAGATTTAGCAGATCATGAGTTAGCTGACACAAAATTACAAAGAGCCATTGGATTGTCTGAAACTATAGAGACACAATTTAATGCGATTGTAAGTTCTGCATTTGAATATAAAGGTTTAAAAGATAATATTTCCGTAGACCTTGTTGCCAGCGAAATGACAAACCTTCTTTACCAAATAGATGTTTCAATAAAAGATGTTATTAACGACCTTAATAATAATGGACTAACAGATGTCTCAGATGAATTATCAAATTCACTCTCTAGCTTACATGAGTTACTTGCTGTAAACGACGGTATCTTCAACAATAAATCTTTACAACTAAACGCATTAGCACTGTCTACATCCAAATTAGCTACCGCTGAAAATGATATAGAGGTTGTTAAAGAGTTTTTAGTCACACAGGTTAATCTTGCCAATGAAACAACAAGTAAAGCAGGTCAATTAGTTGATGATGCGGTATCAAGTGGTACAACTCAAACGGTAGTAATAATGATTATTTCACTTATATTTGCTATTGGTATTGCTTGGGCAACACTTATTAGTATTACTCGCCCACTTGGCCGAGTAAATGAAATGCTCAATGTGGTGGCTTCAGGTGACTTATCAAGAAAACTCGATGAGTCAGGTCATGATGAATTTGCCCAATTATCTAAAAACTGTAATTTACTCATCGATAGTTTACGTAGCTTGATACAAAGTATTGTTAGTCGCTCTATCCAGCTAGCAACAGCAGCGGAACAAACCTCAGCAATTACTTCTCAAGGTAGTACCGCAATCGAAGAGCAAAGAGCTCAAGTAGAACAAGCAGCATCTGCTACTACAGAAATGAGTAGTACAGCTCAATCAGTGCTAACAAGTGCTAACGATGCATTAAATGAAATCAAACAAGCTGACAATGAAGCAGAGCGTGTACGTATTATATCTGAACGTAATCGTAGTACGATTCAACTACTGGCTAACGAAGTGGAAGATGCATCTCAAGTTATTAATCGCCTTCAACAAGACAGTGCTTCTATTGGCGGTATCCTTGACGTTATAAGAGGTATTGCTGACCAAACTAACTTATTAGCACTAAATGCAGCTATTGAAGCTGCACGTGCCGGTGAACATGGGCGCGGCTTTGCCGTTGTTGCTGATGAAGTTCGTACTCTTGCCAGCAGAACACAAGAATCCACTCAAGAAATACAAACCATGATCAGCGCACTACAAACGGGCGCAGAAAAAGCAGTATCTGTAATGGATACAGGTAAAGAACAAGCAGCAAACTGTGTAGAACAAAGTCAAGAAGCAGAAAAAGCATTAGATACTATAACTCATGCTGTTCATGAAGCTTACGACCGTTCATCTCAAATTGCTACAGCAGCAGAAGAACAAAGTATGGTTGCACATGAAATCAGTAGTAATTTAGAGTCTATAGTTGCTATTGCTGAGCAAACGACTGAAGGATCTAAACAAACTTCTGAATCAACAGATGAAGTGGCCAGATTAGCAGAAGAGTTACAGCAATCAGTACAAGAATTTAAACTGTAATTAGCACATAGTTATTATTCCCTAATAAAAAAACCGCTGATTAGCGGTTTTTTTATTAGGGAATTATTTAAGTTAACCTAAAGCTATTAAAATAAGCTCACTTCTCATAGACACAAAAGTCTAAATTAAACGCATTTTTATCATCAGCTAAATATTTAGAGCTACTCACTTTTTTCCATATATTTGTATCATAAAATGGAAATTGCGTATCACCTTCAATCTCAGCCTCTATATGGGTAATGTATAAACGGTCGGCGGCAGGCAAGCAATGCTGATAAATAGCTCCCCCGCCTATCACCATGACTTCTTCTACTTCACTTACCAAAGCTAAGGCAGCATCTACAGAGGTAACAGTTTCAACACCTTCAGCTTTATAATTTATATCACGCGAGATAACAATATTTTGCCTACCGGGTAAAGGTCTACCTATCGACTCATATGTTTTTCGCCCCATAATAACAGGCTTACCTAAAGTGGTTTTCTTAAAGTAAGCGAGATCAGCAGGTAAATGCCAAGGCATGTCATTATCTTTACCAATAACACGGTTGTTAGCTGTTGCAACCACCATAGAGAGTATAGTCATATTATGATTCTATTAAATAGTTTAGTGTGTATACCTATTTTAGACAGGTATATATTAAAAAAGGTGTGAGATCATTATCTCTACACCTTTTATACATTCAATAAGTTTACCTTACTTGAATTTGAGATTATTTACGGTATTCAACTTCTACATCGTAATCATCTTCATCCCATTCTTCATCATCTAAGTCGTCTGTTAAATCAGACATTGCATCTTCATGATACGTGTCCCATTTAAATTCAACAGATTTCCCGTCAATAATTTCTTCTTCAGTAACTTTAGGTAAAGCTTCAATAAAGTCCATTACGTTATAACATAGCTTTTCAGTACCCGCTTTAGTAAAGGCAGAAATACTTTGTACATTGCCTTCCCAAGCTAAACCTTCAAGTACTCTATCCATAACTTCTTGAGCTTCATCTTCAAGTAATAAATCAAGTTTATTGAAAACAATCCATCTCGGCTTGCCCGCTAATTCTGGAGAATGTTGCTCTAACTCACTAATGATAGTTTTGGCATTTTCAAGTGGATCTGAACCGTCAGCAGGTAATACATCAATGATATGAAGTAATATACGACAACGTTCAAGATGTTTTAAAAACTGAGTACCTAAGCCTGCACCGTCAGCAGCACCTTCTATAAGACCGGGTATATCAGCAATAACAAAACTACGTTGGCTGTCTAATCTAACAACACCTAAGTTTGGTACTAAAGTAGTAAATGGATAATCAGCAACTTTTGGTTTTGCTGCAGAAACACTTCGAATAAGTGTAGATTTACCAGCATTAGGCAACCCTAAGAGTCCCACGTCTGCTAATAAAAGTAATTCAAGTTTTAAGTTTCTGATTTCGCCTGGAGTACCATCTGTTTTCTGACGAGGTGCTCTGTTTGTACTACTTTTGAATCGGCTATTACCTAAACCATGCCAACCGCCTTTAGCCACTAAAAGCTTTTGCTCATGTTGTGTTAAATCACCTAACTGTTCGCCAGTATCAACATCTACAGTACGCGTGCCAACAGGAACTTTTAATATAAGATCGTCAGAACCTTTACCTGTACAGTCACGACTACGGCCATTTTCACCACGTTTTGCTCTATGAAAGCGCTCAAAACGGTAATCAATAAGAGTATTTAAACTCTCATCTGCCATTAAGTAGACATCGCCACCATCTCCGCCGTCACCTCCATTAGGGCCACCGAATTCGATATATTTTTCTTTTCGAAAGCTAACGCAGCCATTTCCGCCGTCTCCAGCTTCAACTCTAATTTCAACTTCATCAACGAATTTCATTTCAGTTCAGCACTCCAAGTGATGCTTAGTTTGGATCTATATAAGTATTATAAGCTATTTTTACAGCTAACAATATTTTTACAAAAAAAAACCCGCTAGTCGCGGGTTTTAAAACAATTTTGATTGTTATTAAATAAAACTACTCAGCAACAATACTTACAAATTTACGGTTCTTAGGACCTTTAACTTCAAACTGAACTTTACCGTCAGTTAAAGCAAATAATGTATGGTCTTTACCGATACCCATGTTAGTACCTGGGTGAAATTTAGTTCCACGTTGACGAACAATAATGTTACCAGCCAAAATTGATTCACCACCGAAGCGTTTAACACCTAGGCGTTTAGCTTCTGAATCGCGACCGTTACGTGTACTACCTGCAGCCTTTTTATGTGCCATTTTATAGCGCTCCTAATTAGCCGTTAATACCAGTAATTTTCACTTCAGTGAACCATTGACGATGGCCCGCTTGCTTACGTGAATGCTTACGACGTTTAAATTTAACAATTTTGATTTTGTCAGCGCGACCTTGAGATACAATCTCAGCCACAACTTTACCACCAGCAATGTAAGGCGCGCCTACATTGATAGCTTCGCCATCAGCGATCATTAAAACATTATCAAACTCAACTGAAGAACCAACTTCAAGTTCAAGTTTCTCTAGACGAAGGGTTTGACCTTCAGTTACACGATGCTGCTTACCACCGCTCTGGAATACCGCGTACATAGCTACTCCGTACTGCGCCATCATTTTTGTATGACGCTTTGATTTTTAAAATATAGGGCGCGAATTCTACGCTAAGAAATCAACGAGGGCAAGTATAAAAGTGATCATTTATCATTATTTTTACTTGCACTAAAAAGAGTCGTTATTGTACGCTTCATTTAGCCGCGAGATCGTGTAAACTCATGCTTTAACATATAAAAATTTTATCACGAAAACAGGTCATCCTCTACGCTTTATGGATCTTAAAAACATACAACAACTTTCTCATGACGATATGTCATTAGTAAACGATCTTATCTACTCTCAGCTTCAATCAGACGTTGCTTTAATTAACCAATTAGGCATTTATATTGTAAACGCTGGCGGTAAACGCATGCGTCCAATGTTAACTGTTTTAGCTGCTAAAGCACTGGGATATAAAGGTAAAGAGCATATATCTATTGCCGCAATTATAGAGTTTATTCATACCGCAACGTTACTACATGACGATGTTGTTGATGAGTCAAATATGCGAAGAGGCAGAGAAACTGCTAACGCATTATTTGGTAATAGCGCCAGTGTACTTGTTGGTGATTTCCTATACACACGCTCTTTTCAAATGATGACGAAATTAAATAATATGAATATTATGGATATTTTGTCAGACGCTACGAACATAGTTGCTGAAGGTGAAGTGTTACAACTAATGAATTGTAACGATCCTGATACAACTGAAGAAAGCTATTTAGAAGTTATTTACTGTAAAACAGCTAAGTTATTTGAAGCAGCAACTCGTCTAGCAGCGGTAATATCAGACCAACCTAAAGATATCGAACTTGCCATGCTTAACTACGGTAAACATTTAGGTACTGCGTTTCAATTAGTAGACGATATTATGGATTACACTGCCGATGCAAAAGAAATGGGCAAGAATGTTGGTGATGATTTAGCGGAAGGAAAACCAACATTACCTTTACTTTATGCTATGCAGCATGGTTCACAGACTCAGAAACAGCTTATTAGAGATGCTATTGAACATGGTAATGGAATGGATAACCTAACCATTATTCTTGAGGCTATGAAAGAAACTGGCGCTTTAAAATATACTCAGCAAAAAGCTGAAGAAGAAGCTGATAAAGCAATAATGTCATTAAACAAACTTCCTGATTCAGAATATAAACAAGCATTAGTTGAACTCGCTCATATAGCAGCTAATAGAACGGCATAATATTATAGATTAAGTGATTACAGTTTCACTTAGCTGACAAAATAAAAAACCGCTCAATGAGCGGTTTTTTTAGTTTGATAGTGGTTAAGCCATCAATTAGCCATTGATAAAATCAATACCTTCTTTGATATCACTTTTAAGTGTATCAAGCATATCTTCTTTAGCTTTTTGCTCAAATGCACTTAACTCGCCGTATGGTAATAATTCAACAACGCCGTTAGGACCTAAACGAACAGGTTGAGCAAAGTATTGTGCATCTTCGCCATTACCTTCAACGTATGCATAATCTACAACGTCTTCGCCTTGAATACCTTTAACTAAAGACATACAAAAACGTGCAGCAGCAGCACCCATTGATAATGTAGCAGAACCACCACCAGCTTTAGCATTTACAACTTCAGTACCAGCATTTTGGATACGTGGAGTTAATGCAGCTACTTCTTCATCAGTAAAAGTAGCACCTTCAACTTGTGAAAGTAGAGGTAAAATAGTTGTACCTGAATGACCACCAATTACTGGAACTTTAACATCAGCAACGTTTAAGCCTTTAAGTTCAGCTACAAAAGCTTCACTACGAATAACATCTAAAGTTGTGATACCGAATACACGGTTTTTATCGTATGTACCAGCAGCTTTAAATACTTCAGCAACAATTGGAACAGTTCCGTTTACTGGGTTAGTAATAATACCAACTAATGCTTTAGGACAATTAGCAACAATGCCTTCAGCTAATGTTTTAATAATGCCCGCATTCACAGCAAATAAATCAGAACGGTCCATACCTGGCTTACGTGGCATACCTGCTGGAATTAACACGATGTCTGCGCCAGTTAATGCATCACCTAAAGCATCAGCACCAAAACCTTCAACTTTAACTGCTGTTGGTATGTGGCTTAAATCTACCGCTACACCTGGTACAACTGGTGCAACATCATATAATGATAATTCAGAACCCGCAGGTAATTGAGTTTTTAATAATAAAGATAGTGCTTGACCAATTCCGCCAGCAGCGCCTAAAACAGCAACTTTCATGTGATGTCTCCGTTATTTGAGTAAATACGTAAATAATGATGCACGAAAGATATAGTATTGACCAATAAAAAACAAATTTTATTAATAAATATACGATATAGTTTAGAGTTTAATGACGTTTTTATTAAAAACCCATATAATCATCTGTTGATTTTAGTAGACTAGGGCTTAATAGCCTGAAAACTTTCCAGAACACTTTTTCACAGTAAAAACACTACAATTTGGCGGTTCCATTGAAACAAGAAGCATTAGTACAAGCCTTTAAAGAACTCTTAAAACAAGAACAATTTGCCTCTCAAGGGGAAATTGTGGATGCTTTAAAAGCACAAAATTTTGATAACATAAGTCAGTCTAAAGTTTCAAGAATGCTTAGTAAGTTTGGTGCGGTACGAACACGCAATGCTCGCCAAGAAATGGTCTACTGTTTACCCGCAGAACTCAGTGTGCCCACAGCTAAAAGCCCACTTAAACAGTTAGTATTAGATATTGAACATAATGATGTAATGATTATTATACGCACTAGCCCTGGTGCAGCTCAATTAATTGCACGCTTGTTAGATAGTTTAAGTAAGAGTGATGGTGTATTGGGGACAATTGCAGGTGACGATACTATATTTATAGCACCTACTGATGTTACAAAAATACAAAAAACAATTGAAAGATTAGAAGTGCTTTTCTCTAAAAACTTTTAGCTTTATCTCTTTTGGTAATCAAAGAAGTTGGTAGCTATTAATACTTCTTTGCTTACCTTGCTTGATGCTTACCTTAAGTCTTAATTAAACATTTCTTCTTAGTTTTTAAAAAAAATTTTTAATATATGAACATCAAAATATATTAAACGTTAACGCTTCCTGCTCATAAATATGAATAACTGACTTTATATTTTTGGCAAAAAAAAGAGCAGTAAAACTAGATGTTAATCTGAGTATTTAACCTGAACTCAGGATAATGAATGTCATGAAATTCAATAAAAAGAATTACTTATCAATAAGTTAAAGAACCATCAGAGGTGCTTTACATGTAATATGATGACTCAATATTGATAGTTTTATGCCTAGCAAGGCGGATTTGTGTACCCAATAGCTGGCTATTGGTAACGAATACACCGTTTTTTATTCCCGATAAAAACTAAGTACCTACATCCATGTAGGCAACGATGTTAGGCTTAAAAATAGCTTATTGAGTAACTTTGCTTATCTCGAGTTGAGGTTATTTATACTGCTCTTACTGTTTTTCAGAAGTTAGCTATCGGTATCATCAGCTAACTTTTCTAAAAAGGTCAGGCTTGGTGCAAAAAAAGCAGCACCGGTTTCTGCTTGTGTATACTTAAGCATATGGTCGAAGTGTCCGTTCTCATCACCAAAAATCATACTTTTAAGCATAATTTCAAAAGGTTTAGGCGATTGACAATAAGATACAAAGAACAAGCCTTGCTGCTTCATATCACCATAAGGCATACTTTGCCTTAATATCTCCAAACTATTCCCATCTTCGTCTTTCAAACCAGTGCGTTTAATATGAGAAGTTGGTAATTTATTTTCCGTACTATATTCTTCGTTATCAATTTTTGTACGCGCAAAAACATCTTCTTGTGCTTTTACTTCTAACGTATTCCATAGGTTTAAATTATGACGGTAGCGTTGAATATGTAAGTAACTGCCTTTTGCAAATTCACTATCTTCATCTTCACTGACTAAAGCTACTTCCCTTCTATGCATCCCTTTAGGGTTTTCAGTACCGTCAACAAAACCAGTTAAATCTCTACCATCAAGAAAACGGAAAGCCCTTACTTGTTCAGCTAGTTCAACACTATCCCCTAATAAGGCACAAACTTTAGTAGTAACAATATGGTTTACGTCAGCTCTATCACTTCTAATCTCAATATAGAGATCATAATTATTGGCTGGGGCAATACGATCTTCACACGCCATCAACGGAAAGTTTGTTAACTCTTTAGGGCGAGCATCAGGATAGAATTCATCCCAATATCCTGCACCAATAGCAAAAACACCAATGAGATTGGCTTCAGAAAATCTATCAGCATATTTGTCGAGTAAAGCAGGAAGTCTTGATAATGCTTGGCGTAAGTAATCTTTTTTATCATCTAAAACATTAAACAGTAAATAACTGCCATGTAAGTTGGGTTCCGCACAAACACCAAATTGCTCTCTGGCCATAAAAATCCTATTTGTCTATTACGACTTTGTTTTAATAATTTTATTATTTAAGGAGGTGATCATCATTCTATTTCAGAAAAGCGATAGCCTTATCTTTTTTAATCATCAATATTATAAACTACTTTTAACCTATTGATGAAACAATCATCTATTCTAAGTTATCAATTTAAACTCTTAATGAAATATTTCTAAATTTGTTTGGCTAACAGGAATTTTCCTTAACTAACCACAAACAAATAACAATAGAAAATATATTCATATTCCTGATAAATGTTTACTACAAGTTTTTATATAGGTAAGCAGCTAGAAAATTAATCCGGTGAAGAAATATAAACCAATACATATTAAAAAAGCAGCCCGTAGGCTGCTTAAATGATTAACAAAGTTGTTTACACGTGATTAGCCGCGTGTAAATTCTGGGTATGCTTCCATACCACAATCAGCTTTATCAACACCTTCATATTCTTCTTCTTCTGATACACGAATACCCATTACTAGTTTCAACACAAACCAAACGATGAAACTTGTTACGAATACCCAAGTAAATATAGTTGCAGCACCAATTAACTGACCACTAAATGAAGAGCCTGAGTTAGTTACTGGTACTAATAATAAACCAAATAAACCAACTACACCATGAACAGAGATAGCACCAACTGGATCATCAATCTTAATTTTATCTAAAGCAATGATAGACATTACAACAATTATACCAGCGATTGCACCAAAGATAGTTGCTTGTAATGGAGTAGGAGTTGAAGGTTCAGCGGTAATAGCAACAAGACCTGCTAATGCACCATTTAAACACATAGTTAAATCTGCTTTCTTAAATAAGATTTTAGCAAATAATAATGCAGCAATAGCACCTGCAGCAGCAGCAGCGTTAGTATTTAAAAATACCATAGCAACAGAGTTTGCACTGCTGATATCGCCAAGCTTTAATACAGAACCACCGTTAAAACCAAACCAACCCATCCATAAAATGAATGTACCTAATGTAGCCATTGGTAAGTTAGCACCAGGAATAGCGTTTACTTTACCGTCTGCAGTGTATTTACCTTTACGAGCACCTAGTAAAATAACACCAGCTAAAGCAGCAGCAGCACCAGCCATATGAACGATACCTGAACCAGCAAAATCAGAAAATCCAAGGTCACCTAAAGTATATAAACCAAATACAGCGTTTCCACCCCAAGTCCAGCTACCTTCCATAGGATAGATGAAACCAGTTAAAACAACAGTAAATGCTAAGAAAGCCCAAAGCTTCATACGCTCAGCAACTGCACCAGAAACAATAGACATTGCTGTAGCAACGAATACTACTTGGAAGAAGAAGTCAGAAGCGTTTGAGTAAACTGAACCACCATCAAAACCAGCTTCAGCAGACTCAGCTAAAACAGTAGCAACTAATGCATCAGCATCAGCAGCACCATCAAGTGCAATACCATTTAAGAATACGCCACCACCATACATGATGTCGTAACCAATCACTAAATACATAATCGAAGATATAGCATATAGAGCTACGTTCTTAGTTAATATTTCAGTTGTATTTTTTGCTCTTACTAAACCAGCTTCTAACATTGAGAAACCAGCAGCCATCCACATAACTAATGCACCACAAATTAAGAAATAAAATGTGTCCATTGCATATTGAAGTTGAAAAATATTTTGTTCCATAATAACTACTCCTTAAAGTGCTTCAGCATCGTTTTCGCCAGTACGAATACGTACAGCTTGTTCTAAGTTGTATACGAAGATTTTACCATCGCCAATTTTACCCGTGTAAGCTGCTTTAGCGATTACTTCAACTAAACGCTCAACAATATCGTCGTTTACAGCAATTTCTAATTTTACTTTAGGTAAAAAATCTACTTGATATTCAGCACCACGATATAGTTCTGTGTGACCTTTCTGACGACCGAAGCCTTTCACTTCACTCACAGTAAGACCTTCAACACCAATTTCTGATATCGCTTCACGAACATCATCGAGTTTAAAAGGCTTTATTATTGCATTTATTATTTTCATTTAGTTGACCCCTATGTTTTGTATTAACATCTAATATACAAATGGCATGCCAAAGAATTATACAAATAAAAATCAACAAGTTAGAGCATTAAAATATGTTTTAATTATTTTAATTGCACCAAAACAAACCAGTAAAAGTTTGGGTTGGTAGTAATTGGTGCAAAAAAGAAAGGAAGATTTGATATTTAATTAATGAATTGAATTTATGAGGAATTATTGCAGAGATATTATAGGTACATACTGAAATAACAGTTAACACCTATAACATTTATGTACTTTATCGTTAGAAAATAACTGAAGAACCAGGAGATAAGATAGATAAGATACCTAATCGATCTACATTACAAAAGTGGTTTGCTGCGAGTATCATTTTAGGGTTCACTTTCAAATCAATTAACAATTCAGCAGTAATTAAGGAAGAAGGCTTATGTTTATTGCAGCCGTAATTCAATAACATTACACGCTTAGACAAGTACAATAACTTGGTTTCAATTGTCGCAAATTCAAAATCATATTGGTCTTGTTCTCGAATAGGTTCAATTAAGGTATAAGGTAATTGCCATTGCTTTAGTAAATCACCACTACATTCACCATAAGTAAACCCAATTTCACTTTTTTGCTTATCCCAAGGTAGTTCATCTGGAGTGTAAGTATTACATGCTTCAATTTTCGCAGGCATACTTTGATGTACAGCTAACTCGCCAATGTTATGTAATAAACCAAGTATAAATAAACGCTCTGCATTAGGTATGTTTAGCTCTGTACCTAAAAACTTAATAATTAATGCACAGTCAACAGCTTGCTCCCAAAAGCTTTCTAAATATTCAGGTTTACCTTCAATAGATTTAAAAGCATCAGTAATAAAGTAAGCAATAATTAAGTTATAAACTTCAGTAATACCTAATACTAAAACAGCTTTTGAAATGGTTTCTATTTTGCCTGGATAATTAAAAAACGAGCTGTTTGCTAATTTAAGGATCGTTACTGATAAAGTAGGATCTAAAATTATAATCTCAGCTATGTCATCAATGGTGGATGAATCATTATCAATTAATTCTTTTATACGAGAAAAAGAATCAGAAAGAATAAAAACTTCTTCAGCATTTTCTGCACATTCAAACGCATTCATAACATAATTCCTAAAAGTAATAAAAATGTAGACCTATAACGACTTATTGCATCTATAAACGTTATTGGCTTAGGCCCATTTAAGGTTAATATGGTAGGAAGTAAATTTACGCATATTAATAACCCCTTTATCAAAAATAAGATATTGCCCTTTAATCCCTAACAAAACGCCTGAAACTATTGGAGTTTTGTCAAAATTAAAAGAACTGATCTTCTCTAAGTATTGCTGTACTGGGTAATTTAACTCAACCACTTCACTATCAAGTGATTCAACAGCATCATTACCATATTGTAGTGCAATATCGGCAAGTTTTTGAGAAATTTTAGGTTTTAATTCTTTTGCTCTAGCAATTAAATCTATTTTTTCAGGCGAACCTTTTAACATAGCGCGCCAATTAGTTTTATCAGCAACAAATTCAGAAAGTGCAATTTCAACTAATCCAGATTGAATTCTAGAAGCTACTTTAAAAATAGGTAATGCTTGTATTGCGCCTTGATCAATCCAACGTGTAGGAATTTGTGTATGGCGGGTAATCCCCACTTTTAAACCAGAACTATTAGCTAGATAAACATAATGAGGCACGAAACAGTTCTTTGTGCCCCACTCTGGCTCACGGCAAGTACCTAAATGATGATGACAAGTTTCAGGCTTCATAATACACATATCGCATTGAGCTAACTTTTGCATACACGGATAACAATGCCCTTGAGAATAACTTTTTTTGGTTTTTTTACCGCAATGACTACAGTTAATAACGCCAATATGCTCAAGTGTTATCTCTTTACCAATAAGTTCATTTAAACCAATACTTTGCTCACCAATAGGTAATTGATATTCAATATTACCTTGTGGATCAAGTTGAGCGGTGAGTTTTCTGAGTGGAGCTGTATCTGATAAGAACATGAATAGAACCTAAAGTAGTAAATAATGTATAAAGCTAATTAATGCTTTTAATAAAAGAAATGCGTTTATCTCTCGTTAATGGCAAGTATACTATGAAAACTTAATGCAAACTGCTACTTAATCATAAACTTAATATGCCTTCTACCTGGTACGTATATTTTTTAAGATGTTCTGACAATAGTCTTTACGCCGGTATAACGACAGATCTTGATCGTCGTGTATTCGAACATAATAATTCCAATAAATTAGGGGCAAAGTACACTCGGGTGCGTCGTCCTGTAAAATTAGTTTATTCTGAAAAGCAGATAAACAGACAAGCAGCTAGTAAACGAGAATATGAGCTTAAGCAACTAAAAAAAACAGCTAAAGAATCTCTTGTAACAAAACAGCTTAGCCTCAATAAACCTCAGTAGGCTTTGTATTTACAAGCTAAACATTCAGTAACAACATTTACCTGCCCTATTCGTTATTCTCCCCCTATTATAACTTTCGATTTTTCCAATTGATGGTGGTAGAATAGCCGCGCTTTAAACCACACTCTCATGACTGATCAATTAAATACACATAAGTGAAAATAATAAACTATGTTTCTTGATGATTTCTATACCACCTCAAACAACAAAATAAACTTCACACGTCAACAGGCAAGTAATTTTGCTAAGCAAATTGCTGATGACTTTAATCCGTTACATAATGTTGATGCTAAAAGATTTTGTGTACCAGGTGATTTATTATTCTCACTCATACTCGCTAAGTCGGGTTTATTTCAAAAAATGGATTTTACCTTCTCAGGAATGGTAACAAACGATATTCATTTAAACTTTCCAAGTGATATCGATGGAAAAGTAAGTGTCACTGATGATAATGGCAAAGATTATATGCATGTTAACGCTTCTGGTAGCTCAACTAAAAATGAAGCTACTATTGAATCGTTAATCAGAGCTTATGTTGAATTTTCAGGCCACACTTTCCCACATATACTGGTTAAGTTAATGGCAGAAAATAACATCATGATCAACCCTTCTCGTCCAATGGTGATGTATGAGAGTATGTCTATCCAACTTGATAACATAGACTTTACTGAAGTGAAACTAATTGAGTCGAACTCAACTCTTACTATTGATGGTAAACGTGGCAGCGCTTGTTTAGCCTTTGATTTAATATCAAACGAGGTAAAAGTTGGCCATGGTGAAAAGCATATGTTACTCAGTGGATTACGTGAATACTGCCAAGAAACAATAAACGTGATCGTAGAAAACTATAACAAAACTAAAGCGGCTTATATTAAGTAAGTTGATGTTCGAGGCTTAGTTACACAACCTCAAACAAACTGATTCAAGAAAACGCTAATGATCATGTATTATTAGCGTTTTTTCGTTTAACAAGCCTTGTCATTAGAGTATCGATTTTAACGGCTCCTTTTCGCATCATCCGTTGGCAACGTCTCAGCCATACTTTCGCCCAAGCATGCTCTAAACTTAGAATTGCTAAACCAATGGGCAAAAATAAGAAAGCGGGACCAGGCAATACAATAAAAATAGTACCTATTAACGTTAAAATCCCGCCAATAATATTAATCATTAAAAACCTAAATTGTTTTCTCATATTTATTTATCTCAGTTAACTTATTCTAAGGGGTGCTAGCAAACTTAAGGCCATAAAATAACTCCTTAATAGTTAATCACTTACAGCCTTAAAGAATATATAAAATGATAAATATAATGATTATTTAGTGTATCTGACACATTATTTGTCTTTCTGATATGTTTCTTCAAATTTTCTTTGTTGTTCTGTTTTATCTTCCATACAAAAAGCAAATACTTGTGTGGTCTTAGGTCTAGAGCATTTTTTAGGACGTTGATAATATTCAAGCCAACGGAATTGCTTTTCTCCTGAATAACGCCCTTTAATTACAATATCTTTATTTGAAGAGAAAACTTGTGGTGCATCTTGAAGGGAAGCATTATCGAAGGTTGCAGACTTTTCTATGGTTTTCTTTTTAGTTGTTTTTACACTTTTACTTGGTGATTCGGTTTTATTATTTTCACAATTCCACCATTTCTCTCGTGCTTCATCTTCTCGCTTACGCAAAGATGCACTCGTTTTAATCGACTGACCTTGTTTAAGTTGTGATTGAATATTTTTGAATTTTTCTAATAACTCAACACATTCTTTCTTTGCGGCAAAAGACTCAAACGAAATAACCATCATTACTAGTATTATTAGTCGCATAAACATTAAAATCTCTCCCTGAAGTCTGTTTAAATTTCGTACATTTTTTCTTCAATCATATTAAAGCTTGATGTACAGTACAATAATAATTTACCGAACAGGATGTTCTTTATGACCAATCGTTTAAAAGCTTTCCTTACTTTTCTTTGGCTTATTGTAAGTTCAAGTGCTGTTGCTAATAAACCACCAGAAATTCAACTAGCGATGACCTATAAACTAGAACACTCAATTAACCATTATTGGATCAGCGAAAAACTCGATGGAGTTAGAGGTTATTGGGACGGTAAAACATTACTCACTAAAAATGGCAATCCATTAAACCCACCAGAGTGGTTTACTGCTAATTGGCCTGATACTCCTGTTGACGGAGAGTTATGGATAGCAAGACATACATTTGAGCAAGTGGTTTCTTGCGTTAGGCAAAATGAAGCAACACCTTGTTGGAAACATATTACATTCATGGTTTTTGACTTGCCCAAAAGTAAGCTTAACTTTAGTCAGAGAATCGAACAAATAAATACTCATGTTAAGCACATTAAATCTCCCTATTTTCAAGCTGTACAACAATTCAGATTACCTACCATCGATGCTTTGAATCAAAAACTGACTGAGATTGTAAAACAGCAAGGTGAAGGATTAATGCTCCACTATGAGAATGCTTTTTACAGTAAAGGGAGAACACGAAACATAATGAAGTTAAAACCTTACCAAGATGCTGAGGCTACTGTTATTAAGCATATAGAAGGAAAAGGCAAATATTCAAATATGTTAGGGTCAATACAAGTAAGAACAATGGATGGCATTACATTTAAAATAGGCTCAGGGTTTAGCGATAAAGAAAGAAAAAATCCACCACCAATAGGTTCAATTATCACATTCAAATATATTGGTAAAACCCAAAAGGGTGTGCCAAAATTCGCGAGCTTTTTACGTATTAGGGGAAAAGAATAATAATGGAACTCCACCTGTGGTTATCGTTTGTCGTTATTTGTATATTAGGTGCTTTATCGCCGGGGCCAAGTTTAGCCTTAGTAATAAGAAATGCCGTTAATGGTGGTGTTGCTAAAGGTTATGCAACAGCAATAAGTCATGGTTTAGGCGTAGCTTTATATGCCGCAATAACCGCTACAGGTGTTGCTGTAATTATTGTTAATACGCCTTTTTTATTCTCACTTATTCAATATGCTGGTGCTGCATTTCTGTTATATTTAGGAGTGAAGTCATTACTTAGTAAAAAATCTAAATTGATTCCCCAAGAAGAAACCATAATAAAAACAAACAATATAAATGGGTGGAGAGATGGTTTTTTACTTGCTTTTTTAAACCCTAAATTAGCTATATTTTTTATTGCTTTGTTTAGCCAATTTTTAAATAGTGATTCTGGTGTCGAACAAAAAGTAATAATGACAATGACAGTGGGAACCTTGGATGCTTTATGGTATTGCTTTGTTACTTTTCTTATTTCTAAAGGAAATATCATCAATAAGCTTAAAGAAAATAGTTATATTGTGGACAAAGTAACCGGCTGTTTCTTGATTGCTTTAGCCGTTAAAGTTGTAGTTAACTAAATAACAAATAGAATTAAAACTTGTGGTGTGAGTTAAACAACACAAGTTTTAATATTTATAGTTCACATCAATATAAAATTAAGTTCAGGCTCTAGGTGAATATTTAAATAATAGTACTTTTAAACCTTTGCCCTTGTGAGCTTCTTTAAATACTTCTGGTGATTCTATTTTACTTATAAATTGACAGTCAGGACATTCTCGTTCAACTTCTGCCAGCAAGAAATCTTCATCTAAATCAGGAGAGTTCAAACATAAGAACACATCACTTTCAGGTGACATTAACTGTGGTAACCTTCTTATAATTTTGCTGTAATCCCTTTCAATATCAACACTGCCTTTTTGAAAAGATGGTGGATCACATATTAATAATTCATAAGGTCCATATTTTTTTAAACGCCCATAAGATTTAAAAATATCGACGCCTTCAAACTTTACCTTAGTCGTATCTTGTTTATTTAATCTGTGATTATCTCTACCTTTAGATAGTGATGCCTTACTTACATCCACATTAACAACTTGTTTAGCATTACCTGCAATAGCTGCAACAGAAAAGGCACAAGTATAAGAAAACAAATTCAGGACATTCTTATTCTCACAACGACTTGTTACCCAATCTCGACCATTTTTCATATCTAGGAAGAGCCCAGTGTTTTGAGATTTACCAAACTCAATATTGTATTTAAGCTCAGATTCCATCACTACGGTATGAGATACTTCTTTTCCCCATAAAACTTCAGTTGGCGCAAATTTCTGATATCTATGCTGTACTTGTACTGATTCACACTCAGGAATTAATTGACTAAGTGCTGCAACCTGCACATCAAGCCAATCAGACTCAACAGCTTGATATAAAGTAATTAATACAACAGGTGACAACCAATCAACATTTACATGCGCTAATTCAGGATAGGCGTGGCCACGACCGTGAAATAGTCGTTGGCATTCATTAAAGTTGGTTGCTGTAATGTATTCGATCATATATTTCTCAAGGTTACCGCTAATTTATAAAAGCGTTATCAAAAATTTGGTAATAAAAAAGCCGTATGATACGGCCTTTTGTTCGGTTTGAGGATAACTAATTAACCTCAGATTAACTAGAAACCAAAAAGATTATAGTTAAAGAATTTTTGAGCTACGGTATTAATAAAAATACACAAAACGATTGCCGGAATAAAAGTTCCTAATGAAAAGTTAACGTATTTTTCAACCCAAGATCCAACATAGTTTGGATTACCTATTGCTAGCTCAGCAGACAAATTATGCTTTTTCCAACGATAACTAACAAAAATACATAATAAAAAGCCATTTAACGGCAATATTGTATCGTAGAAAATGTCATATATTACGTCAAAGAATGATTTACTCTTACCTGCGTAATCAACAAAATCAGTAAAGAAACTCACCATACCGAAGGAAAGAGTTGCAAAAATAGTTAGTACACCTGCACTAAAAAGTAATGTAAATAAAGCCTTTCTACGTGATTGTTTTTTCTCTGTTATAAGATAAGAAACAGGCACTTCAATAATAGAAACTAATGAAGTTATTGCCGCAAAAAATACTAACAAGAAGAAAAATGCAGCTACAGCACTTGCGCCTATATAACCGATAGAAACTTGTAACGCCAAAAATATCTTAGGTAAAAAAGTAAAAATAAGAGAAACAGAGCTTTCGCTTAAATCCTCAGGGTTAATCGCTGGGTCGAATGAGAATATCGCTGGTAATATCATTAAGCCTGCAGTAAAAGCTACAGCGGTATCTGTAATAGCCACTAACTTAGCTGAATTAGCAATATTGGTCTCACGATTAATATATGAGCCATAAGTAATTAAAATACCCATACCTAAAGAAAGCGAGAAGAAAGCTTGCGACAATGCGCCATTAATCACACTCGGTGTAATTTTAGTAAAGTCGGGAATAATAAAAAACTTAACACCCGCTAACGCATTATCTAAAGTTAATACGAAAATCACCATTAATAACAGCATCACAAATAAGGCAGGCATTAATATTTTAGCTGCTTTTTCAATACCTTCTTTAACGCCAGCAACTAAAATATAATAAAGAATAGCGGCTACAGCAGCCATAACACCAAATAAATAAGGGCTATTTATAAACTCTCCAAAGCCTTGCTCACTTGCTAAATAATCTAAATTACCTGTTAAAGTTAAACCTAAGTATCCAAATAACCATACGGTTATCACCATATAAAAAACAGCAATCATAAAAGGTGTTAATACACCGATAAAACCTGCAGCTCCCCATATTCTATTATTGTCAGTTAACGACTTATAGGCACCTACAGGTTGTTTTCCTGTTTTACGACCTACAGCCATTTCAGCAATCATGACAGGTAAACAAATAATAAATATAAACAAAGCGTAAACGAGTAAGAATGCACCACCACCATTTTTTGCAGCATTTACAGGAAAACCTACTAAATTACCAATACCTACGGCAGAACCCGCTGCAGCTAATATAAACCCAATGCGGGAACTAAAGTGTTCTTTTTGTGTTGTCATGGATGTCCTTCATTATAATTTTTATAAGGCATGAATTATTCATAATAAGCGTTCATGTATAGATAATGCTTATTAATAAATAAAACGTATACCTTTTTAATCTTTATTCTTATTTACGCGTGAATAAACTTACATTCATAATATTAAGAATATTTTCAGCTTCTTTACTAGCAAAAGATGCTGCATCAACTAAGTCTTCAGCGGAAATATTTAACGACTTACAAAGACTCTCATCAACTGTCTCGTCGTAAGTAAATTCTTCAGGATGGCTATCAACAAGTGCTAGTCTTGACGCTAAATAAAGTATTTTAACATCTTTGTTGATTTGATTAGAACTAGCTTCGTTGTAATGTCTAATAGGAAGTATGATTTTTTCAGGTATTTGCCATATTTTCAGTAATTCAGCAGAAACATCAGTATAAGTAAAATCTAATAATTCTTTCTGTAAAGTCCAAGGTAACTTCTCTGGTGAATACTTTTCACATTGCTGTGCAACTTCAGGAGACACCTTAGCAACAATAAGCTCACCAAAGTTTTGTAGTAAGCCTGCTACAAATAAGCGTTCAATATCTCTTATGCCTGCTTTAATTGCTAAATTTTTAGTAGCTAATCCACAAAACACACTCATACGCCAAAATCGTTTTAAGTCGATAGCTTGATTTGCAAAGTGTTTAAAAGCACTTGCAGCAACATCAACTAGCATCATGTTGTAAATAGCTTGAGTACCAATGATTGTTATAGCACGAGAAATAGTACTAATTTCTCCAGAAAAGCTATAAATGGCACTATTAGCAATTTGTAATAAACGTGATGTTAAAGAAGGATCAACACTGATCACATTAGCAAAATCTTCAATAGTTGAACTTTCATCTTCCATTAATGATTTTATTTTGAAGCAAGCATCAGGCAAAGCAAAAGAACCGTTTGCTTGTTTGGCATAGTCATTAGCATTCATAGAGAGTTTTTCTGTAGTATTTATCTTATTCACAGTGTAACTCGAAGTTTTTAAAGATAAAGATAAAAATTGTAATCGGTGCCTAAAACAGCAATAAAGTAGAGGTTTTCCACCTAAATAAGTAAATTACGCCGTTATTAAGAGACCATTCTAATTAATTTTTAGACTTTGAATAGATAATATAAAAAGAGCTTTACACTAAATCTCTCTAGTTAAGGCTAATATATTGCAATTAAAAAGTGTTAATTATTTGACTAGAAATGAGTGCTTACAGATTTATAACAAAGGGTATTTTCGTAACAAATATTTATTTAAAATTGCTTCACATCAAAAGTACTAAATAATAGTTTTTCAGCTTCTGAAGCTTTCATCGGTTTTGAAAAGTAATAGCCTTGACCATATCGACATTCCATCTTATTTAATATTTCAGCATCCTCAAGGCTTTCTATCCCCTCGCCTACTGTTGCCATGTTTAAATTAGTGGCTAAATCAATAATGGTTTTAATAATCGCTTGATGGCTTTCATGGTCATGAACATTGGTAATGAAAGAACGGTCTATTTTTAATACATCGATAGGGAATAAATGCAGATAACTTAAACTTGAATAACCGGTACCAAAATCATCTAATAAAATCCTTACACCTAGCTTTTTCAATGCTTTCATATTACCCAGTACAACATCACTATTATTAAGTAGTGCACGCTCTGTTAATTCAATGCGTAATCGAGAAGCTTCAACCCCTACTTTTTCCAAAATCTTACTGATATCTTCAGCTAAAGATAAACTAAAAAAGTGATCGCCATATAAGTTACAACTTATGTAAATATCGTCACAGCCAAATTTTGTTTGCCATTTTTTTAACTGTCGACAAGATTTTTCTAATATTTGTAAATCTATCGGCATAACTAAGTTACGCTCTTCTGCCAATGGGATAAAATCGTTAGGAAAAACAAAGCCTCTTTTTTTACTTTCCCATCGAGCTAAGGCTTCAAAGCCTTTTATTGCGCCTGTTTCTAAATCAACAATAGGTTGAAAATAAGGAGTAAATTCTTTGGCTTTAATCGCATTACGAATATCTAGCTCTAAACTCAAAGCATTTTGAATATTACTATGCATACTCGAATCAAAAACTTCGTAACGCCCACGACCATTCTCTTTTGCGTGATACATAGCCGTATCAGCATCACGTAACATAAAATCAGCGTTATCGTAACGTTCGTTATTAAATAAGATACCTATGCTAGTACCTATATATACAGGGTGATCTTCTATAACAAAAGGGGCAGACAAAAATTTAGTTATTCTTTCAGCAACATCATAAGCCTCTTGTTTTGAATCTAAATTCTCAATCAAAATAACAAATTCATCGCCACCAAAACGTGCAACCGTGTCTTTACTTCGCACCATGGAAACCAGTTCTTTAGCAACAGTTTTTAATAAAGAGTCACCTGCATGATGCCCTAAACTATCATTAACAATTTTAAAACGATCTAAATCTAAAAATAGAATAGCGAACAAGTGCTCAGGAAAATGTTTAGTCGATAAAATAGTATGGTTAAGTAAGTCTATGAAAATATCTCTGTTGGCAAGCCCTGTTAAGCCATCATGAGATGCAGTATGGGTTAATTGTTTTTCAACTAATTTACGTTGCGAAATTTCTTCTTCTAAAGCAAGTGTTCTTATCTTCACTTTTTGCTCTAAAACCCCATGACTTTGACGCTCAATTGCAGCCAGTTCTCTGCGTCTTATCGCAGAAGAAATATGATCAGACACATAGTTAAGTAATTCTCTATCTTGGGAAGTATACGAAACCTTCTTCTGATAACTTTGAATAACCATTACACCTAATAAGTGATTAGTATGTATTAGAGGTACACCTAACCAAGCTGCTGTATTTTTATCGTAAGTTCCAATTTCACCTTCCTGATAAAGTTTTTCTATATCATCGGTATTTAATAATAAAGCCTTACCTCTACTTATAACGAGTTCAGTAAGATGTTTACCTGCTTTTCTAGGTGCAAGACTGGTATTAATATTTTTTCCGTTGTGATCGACATAATAAACAAATGTTAATAAGTCAGACTTTTCAGAATATTTGGCAATATAAAAATTAGGCGCATTAATTAAACGTCCAACAATTTTATGCACATTAGAATAGAACTCAGATATTTCAAGATCTGCGTCATTCGCGAGTTCTGATATTTTATATAATGAATCTTTAAGTAAATCTGACTTTTCTCGATCTCTAATTTGCTGCATTAACTCAGATGTGCGGTTATCTATCGCTGTTTGCAATATTTCTAATTCTTGTAAACGATTTAACCCTATGACTAAATGTTTAGAAATAAAGGTCAGCAAATCTAGATCATGCTCATTGTACGCTTTTTCAATGTGGCTATTTTGAACTGATATGCAGCCCATAATATAGCCATCTTTGATTAATGGAGCACCCAGCCATTGGAAGATATTGTCATCAACAGGATTAATTTTAGAAGTCGCCACTAGTTTGTTAATTGAAGCTTTATTCGCTAAAAGTGGTTTCTTCGTATCTATAACATATTTTAAGAGTGAACCTTTATAATCATCAATAGCTACAGGGATGTTCGAAATGGGCTGCGTGTCATCAACAAAATAAGGAAATGTTAAAGTATCAAAAGTTGGGTTAAAAAAAGCAACATGAAACTTCTCTGCCCTAATAACACCACAAAGGATTTGATAAATCCCTTTTAAGAAGTCGTGAGTATTATCTATATTATCGGCGAGTTTATCGAGCTGGCATAAAATCGTATGACGACTTTCCAGTTTTAGGTATTTATCACGAAGATCAATAACTTCTTTTGCAAGTTCTTTTTCTGAACCCGTTAAGTTATTAAAATTTTGAGGTGATAGATCCATTAAAGAATTAATAAAGTAATAATTTTCATAAGTTTATTTTGACGCTTAATCGTCAAAATATCCAGTTTGTTCGCTCGAAATACTTAAATATTAAGTAAAAAATAGAACACCCATAGTTTAACTGGCTTACCAGTGAATATATCCATAATAATAAAAAGACGTGTTGTTAATCGCTTGTTATTATCTTGCTAACTAAAGTTAAGATCAGTTAATTTTAACTGCCTCATCATGCTTTCTAAATTTTTTCGTTGTCATAATGACCAAAAAATTAATCTATTTATTTAATAATGACATAAATAACAAGCAGTAAAATAAGCATAGCTATTATGGAAAATGGCAGAGGAAATATGAAGCTTTTAGGTTTTTACACAACCATAAAATAGAGGCTTTATGGTTGTGTATTTTATTGATTTTCTATTTTGCCTCAGCACTACTAAAAAATATTTTTATATTTTGAATTAATCGACGAAATAGCATTCCTATATCTTCAATAATCACATAAAGGCAAGGAATAAAAATCAACGTAACAATCGTAGCAAACAGAACTCCGAAAGCGAGTGAAATAGCCATAGGTATTACAATCTGTGCTTGAGCACTTACTTCAAAAAAGATGATGGGCACCAAACCAATAAAAGTTGTAATTGAGGTTAACATAATCGCTCTAAAACGCTTTGCACCAGCATGCATTACAGCACTCTTTAAATGCTCACCTCGTTTCCTAGCATTATTAACATAGTCCACCATAACTAAAGAGTCATTCACTACAACTCCGGCAGCGGCTAGTATCCCCATTACAGATAAAGCACTTAAGTTCATACCTAAAATAAAATGCCCAGCTACAGCCCCAATAATACCAAAAGGTATAACCACTATAATCATTAGTGCTTGCGAATAAGATCTTAAAGGAATCGCAAGCAGTGAGAAAATAAGCAATGTTGAAATAATAAAATCACGTTTTTGGTTATCCGCACTCTCTATTTCTTCTTGAATACTACCTGTAACCTCACTTTGAAGTTCAGGATATTTACGTAATAGTTGTGGAATAAAGTTATCACGAATATCTTTAGTCACTTCAAAAGGCTCTACCTGCTCAGCATCAACACTGGCCCATACATTAATCGTTCGATTACCATTTTCACGACGAATACTCGTAACACCTTCTTTTAATGTAATAACAGCAAGTTCAGATAAAGGTAACTCTGCTCCATTAGGCGCTTGAATTAAAACATCATCAACATGACCAACAGAACTTCGTTGCTCTAAAGGATAGCGAACCATTACCTTAACTTCTTCACTATCTCGTAAAATACGCTGTGCTTCTAAACCATAAAAACTATAGTTAACTTGAGATGCAATATCCGCTAATGTTAATCCTAAACTATTAGCCAAAGGCTTTAACTCAAACTGAACTTCTTTTGCACTTGTTTGACGACTATCGTTAACATCACCAAGACCTTTAAGTGAATTAAGTTTCGCTTTTAGCTCTTTTGCAGCAGCAAGTAGTTGGGTGTCATTATCACTTTCTAACCTGAAAGCTATATCACCATCGTCTCTACCGCCACCAAATAGATTATCACCTATGGTTAACGACTTAACACCTGGATAGTTTGGAATAGCTTTACGCCATAAATCAGCGAGCTCAAATGTATTCATTGGACGTAACTCAGGTATTACCAACTTAACCATAAGTTGACCATTAGTTCTAGTTTGTAAATCAACTTGCATATCTGAAATCATTGAAGAACCGTATTCGTCCTCAATATCTCTATCAACCTGATTAATAACACTTTGTATATTTAACAGTGTTTGTAATGTTGCTTTCTCAGAAGCATCAACATTCATTTCAATATCTATTCGAGGGAAGTCATGTGGAATTTTAGGTTGCCCAATAAACTTAACAAAACCACCTAAAAATAAGCCTGCACTAATGAGCATTAGACTGATAAAAAACATAAATACGGTGTAACGATACTCAATAAATATAGCTAAATACGGGCTATAAACATTTTTAATAAAACGTTGTAATGCAGTATCTATAGATAAACGAAGCCTATCTATTGGATTTCTAGGGTTAAAAGCCTTTATTTTCATCTTTACTAAATGAGCAGGTAAAATAAGTTTTGACTCAATTAAAGAGAAAATAAGACAAAGTATAACAACTGAACCTATAGCCTTTCCAAAAGCTGACGATGGTCCTTCACCAAAAAGAAAAGGCAAGAACACGGCCATTGTTGTTAACACCCCAAAAGTTGCAGGCATAGCAACCCGTTTAACACCTCTAATGACATTATCAGTACTATGACCATGCGCTTCTATTTCGTCATGAGCACTTTCACCCATCACAATCGCATCATCAACAACAATACCTAACACCAAAATAAAAGCGAATAAGCTAATAACATTAATGGTTACCCCAACAAACTCCATTGGCATAACTAATAAAGTACCTAAAAAACATACAGGTAGCCCCATCATTACCCAGAAAGCCAAACGAACACGAAGGAATAATGCCAACATAAGAAACACTAATACCGCACCACTTTTCATATTGTCTATCATCATATTCAAGCGGCCATCAAGGTAATAGGTCATATCAACCCATGTTTCAAGTTTGACACCTTTTGGTAATACCTTGGATTTATCCTCTACGTATTGCTTAACAACTTCTGCAATATCTGTAATGCTTTGGTTGTCTGCTGCTCCGATAAATAAGGTTACCGAATTTTCACCATTAAATTTTGAATATTGTAGGCCCTCTTCAAAACCATCAATAATCGTTGCTATCTCTCCTAAAACAACTTTTGTACCATCTTCTAAAGTGATTACAGGAATTTGCTCAAACTCATATCCTCTGTAAGCTTGGTTTTCTACGCGAAGATTAATATAACCATTCTCAGCTCTAATTTGCCCAGCAGACATATTACGAGAATAATTACGAACAGCGTTGGCTATACTGGCAAAACTTAATCCATACTCTCTAAGCTTATCCTTACTAACCTCAATAGATATTTCATAATTAAGACCCGAATATAATTCTGAAATATTAATATAAGGCAACTCTTGAACTTCATTATGAATACTACGACCAAGCTCTTTAAGTTCGCCATTTGTAAGGTCGCCGTATAAGCTAATGTACATAACTTCTTGCCTGAACTTTTCCCGTTCAACAGTTATACGTTCCATTCCTTCGGGGAAACTAGAAACAGAATCAATAGCTGATTTAACTTCTTCAAGAACAATTTGCGGATCATAATCTAATTCAACTTCAAACCAGCCATTCGAAAAATTTCTATTTGAATACGTAATGACACGTTTTAAGCCTTGAACAGTTTCCAAAGCCTCTTCGATTTTAATGGTTATGCCTTCTTCAACTTCTTGAGGGGCAGCTCCAGGATATGGCGCAGAATAAGAAATCCAGTTAATTTTTACTTGCGGAAACATTTGTTTATTAATGGTTTGAATAGTAAATAAACCACCTACTAATATAAATATCATTAATAAATTTGCTGCAACACTGTTTCGAGCAAACCATGCAATTAACCCTGTATTGGTGTCAATACTATGGTCAATCTCAACAGTTTCTTCAGGTTTTGTAGTCGACATTAATCTTCCCTTACATCGCTATCATCTAAGACAACTTTTCCTGCAATTTTGGTATCATCAGAATTTAATCCTGATTCATCGGTAGCAAGAGCAAGTTTCATTCCGTCGATAGGATAATCTAACGCTGATACGATAAGACGATCCCCACTATTTAATCCTTGAGAAATAATAACGTCGTTACCATTTTGTCGAACAATAGTTACCGTTGCATAATGAAGTTTTGATTCTTCATCTAAAATAGGTACCTGATTATTTTGTACTAAATGGCGAGGAACAGTAGCAGCTTCAGCAAGACTCACTCCTAGAATACTTGCATTTACATATGAACCAAAACGGATTGGAGTTTTATTATTTTTAGCCTCTAAAACATAAGGATCAGTGATTTCTGCCACAAGATAACTCATACGGCTATTACTATCTATAACACCTTCACTACGTGCTATTTTTGCATTCCACTGCGTATTCTCTCCTGCATAGGTTCCTTTAAGAACAACATCTGCGTTAACCAGTCCTTTGTCTAAGAATTGAAACTGATTGTCAGCAACAGGTAAACGAATTTCAGCAACAGATGTACCTAGTAACTTACCCACATTAAAGGTGACGCTGACAAATGAACCTAAGCCTATATTCCTGCTTTCAACCATCGCGTCAAAAGGCGCTCTGATCTCTGTTCTTTCTAAGTTGCGCTTTGCTCTAAGCACTGAAGCTTGTGCAGCCTTTACCTTAGCAAGTTCTTGTGCCAATTGTGGTTTACGTAAACTTAGCTCTGATGGCGAAGCATTAGTAATTGTTTCCCATTCACTTTGCGCTACCTTTCCTTGAGCTTCTTCTTGTTCTAGAGAGGCTCGGGCTGATGCCATATTTGCTTCAGCATCGATCAAGTTAGCCTCATAATCACTAGGATCAATTCGCGCAAGTAGTTGACCTTTTTTAACAAAACCACCGGGAACAAATAATGGAGACAACTCAACGATTTGACCACTCACTTGTGCCACCATTTCAGTTTCATATTTTGGTGTAACAATACCGTAAGACTGAACGTCAAGAGTCATAGGAGATACTAGGATTTTCTCTACTGATACAATAGGAGTATTGTCTACCTCAGCTTTTTCTTCTGGCGGCTTTTTCATACTAATAAAAAGCACAGCGATTAAAATACCTACAAGCAAAATAACGAAAGGTAAGATTATTTGTTTTTTCCGTGTCACAGAACACTCCTTCAGGGTAACCTTATAAACTTCAAAAACTGAATTTATAAGCGAATAACAATATTTTTATTATGAATAAATTTAGACAAAAGTTAATGTTACCATCACACTTTTGTCCATAAAATTATCAGGTTGCAAATACTTGTTACAATATTTGAGCCTAAAAGTTACAAGATAAAAAATTTAACAAAAATTAAAACAAAACACCTATTAAACAAGTAGTTAATATCCCGTAGAAAAACAGGTAATGTTTAATACTAGGCAATTTAAAAATAAAGACTAGTAAATTTAACTATTATTTTGATTTTTACACTAATTATTAACGATATACTTAAGTACAGTTGTTTTTAGAAAACATGTCATTTACGACAACAAATAAATAGTTAGGCACCGCCAAATATTAGTAGTGTTTGTAACCACCTAACTTTGCTTCATATTAATAAACATACGAAATAGCTGACTATAGGGATCTATAATGATTGATAAAATCAGTGCTTTTTTCAAAAAACTACAATTAACCGACCAAGAAAGTGACAATAACGAGCTTTCTTTAGAAGTAGCATGCACAGTACTTTTATGTGAAGTAATGAAAGCTGATGGTGTTTTGCAAGAAGCTGAGAAGGCTTCTCTAAAAGCATTTATTGCTAAACAATTTAACCTTGAAGAAAGCGAAATTGACGAAATAATTAAGCTCGCTTTAAACGTTAGCGAAGACGCTACAGACTTTTATCAATTCACGAATAAAATAAACCAGCACTATAGCATAGAACAACGCATGGAAATAATAGGTTATTTATGGCAACTCGCTTATGTTGATGGCGAGCTCGCAACTCTCGAAGAGCATATTATTCGCAAGATTTCTGACTTACTACATTTAAGGCACAGCGAATATATTCAAACAAAGTTAGCAAATACTCCCTCATCTTAAGCTGATGATGTATTATAGCGAATACACGACTTAATTATTCAGTAATTAAGCGATCCTTTTTATTATTTCTAGAAAACGGCGAACATAAATGGCTGACTTAGGTAAATTTAATACACTTTCTGTAATTACAGTAAATGACACGGGTGCATATTTGAATGCAGATGATTTAGGCGAAGTACTTTTACCTAATCGTTTGATCCCAGAAAACTGTACTGCAGGTTCACAAGTGAGTGTTTTTTTATATAAAGACTCAGCCGATAGAGTCGCTGCAACAACTCAACAACCATTAGGTGAAGTGGATCAGTTTGTTTCTTTAAAAGTATCAGCCATAAATAAAATGGGCGCTTTTTTAGATTGGGGATTACCAAAGGAATTATTGGTACCTTACAACGAACAACATACCGAAATGGAAGTAGGTAAATACTACCTTGTTCGAATATATTTAGATCTTCGTACTGAACGTATTGTTGCTTCAAGTAAACTCGATAAATTTATTGATGTTTGGCCTGCTGACTATCAAAAATGGGACAAGGTTGATCTTATTATTGGTGGTAAAACAGATTTAGGTTTTAAGGCCATTATCAATAACCTACATTGGGGTTTATTATATGACAACGAGATCTTCCAGCCGTTACGCATTGGTAAAAAGATCACAGGTTATATCAAACAAGTACGTGAAGATGAACGAATAGATCTAAGTTTATCTCGTCCTGGTGAAGGTAAAGTTAATGATTTTAGTCAAAAACTTTTAGATTATATTGCTGAGCATAATGGTGTAAGTCCATTACATGATAAAAGCTCACCTGACGATATTCAAAAAGCTTTAGGTGTAAGTAAAAAAACCTTTAAGGCTACCGTAGGTAATTTACTTAAAAAAGGTAAAGTCAAAATAACTCCTGAAGGTATTACCCTTATTTAAGGCTTTTACTTAACTAGGTAAAACTTTTAACGAATAAGATAGAAATTAGCGATGACAGATCAAATAGCAGAAGAAACAGCAACCACAACACAAAAAGTGGTAGAGGTTATTAACCCAGCTAACTTATTAAAAAATGAAATAGATCAAATGGCGCATATTTATCAAATCGTCATCGACTTTTTCACGAATTATAGTTTCCAAATAGTTGGCGCAATCATCATCTTCATTATCGGCTACATTTTAGCAGGTAAAGTAGCCGCTATGCTTTTACGTGTTTGTGAGCGCCACAATCTTGATGTAACGTTAAGCCGTTTTATTGCTAATAGTAGCCGTATGATCCTCGTACTGATGATTGCTATTATTGCCTTAGGAAAATTAGGTATAAGTGTTACACCATTTATTGCAGCAATTGGTGCCGTTTCTTTAGGTGCAGGCCTAGCCTTACAAGGTTTGTTATCAAATTATGCTGCCGGTTTTAATATTATTATTACCCGCCCTTTTGTTGTTGGCGACACAATTGTAGTAAAGAATGTTACAGGTGTTGTAAAAGAAGTTTTACTCGCTCACACCATCATTTACGATGAAGATAACGTTAGAATAACTATCCCTAATAAACACATTGTTGGTGAAATATTACAAAACTCACTGCATGATTCGTTATTAGAGTTAAATGTTGGAATTGCCTACAGTGAAGATCCTATCGAAGTTATTGCCCTTTTAGATAAGGTAATTGCAACAACAGGCGTTGTAAGTAAAACCCGTGAGCCACAAATAGGTATTGATGAGTTTGCTGATAGTGCGATTAATATTTCTATTCGTTTATGGACACCAACCGTAAATTTATACACCGCTAAGTTTACCGCTTATAAAGCCATATATTTAGCTCTTGATGAAGCAAATATTCAAATACCGTTCCCACAACGTGATGTTCATATGATTCAGCCAGAAACGAAAGCTTAGGAAGTTGTCTCTTAATACTTTCCATTAAAAAAGGCGCTTAAGCGCCTTTTTTTTGTCTCCAGTATTTTTTTAATACCGATTCATAACTCGAATTACTGAGTGCCGCCAATTGTCATTTCATCAACTTTCAATGTTGGCTGTCCAACACCAACAGGAAGACTTTGACCATCTTTTCCACATACACCAACGCCAGCATCAATAGCTAAATCATTACCTACCATGCTTACATTTTTCATCGCTTCAGGACCACTACCTATTAAGGTTGCACCTTTAACTGGAGAAGTAATAACACCATCTTCAATTAAATAAGCTTCTGAACTAGTAAATACAAATTTACCCGATGTAATATCCACTTGCCCGCCAGCAAACTGAGGTGCGTAAATACCTCGCTTAACTGACTTTATAATATCTTGTGGATCACTCTCCCCTGCTAACATATAGGTATTTGTCATTCTAGGCATAGGAAGATGAGCGTAAGACTCTCTACGGCCATTACCAGTAGGTTTAACGCCCATTAATGAGGCATTATGCTTATCTTGCATGTAACCTTTTAAGATACCTTTTTCGATAAGTACATTGTATTGTCCTGGTGTACCTTCATCATCAATATTAATAGAACCACGGCGATTCGCCATCGTACCATCATCAACAATCGTACAAAGCTCTGAAGTCACTTGTTGACCTACCTTGCCAGAAAATGCAGAAGAACCTTTACGGTTAAAGTCACCTTCTAAGCCATGCCCTACAGCTTCATGAAGTAATACACCCGGCCAACCAGCTCCTAATACTACAGGAAAGTTTCCAGCAGGCGCTTCAATTGCCACTAAGTTAACTAAGGCTTGACGCACAGCTTCTTCAGCATAATTTAAGTATCTCGCTTGCTTTCCTTCAACTTCAAAGAAATAACTATAATCAGTTCGAGCACCGCCACCTGAACTTGCACGTTCGCGCTTACCATTTTCTTCAACTAATACTGAACAATTTAAACGTATTAACGGACGAATATCTGTTGCATAAGTACCATCTGTTGCTGCTACAAGAATTTTTTCAAACACGCCAGATAAGCTAACGATAACTTGTTTAACACGTTGATCAATTGAACGTGCATGAGCTTCTACTTCATGTAGTAAATTGATCTTTTGCTCTTGCCCTAAGCTATCTAAAGGATCTACACCTAAATAGATTTGAGGTTGAGTTTGACGACTAAAAGCCTTAACCGAGCCACTTTGCTCCGCTTTAGTTATACCTTTAGCAGCATCAGCAGCTTTAGTTAGTGCTTCTGGCGATATGTCGTCTGAATAAGCAAAACCTGTTTTTTCACCTGAAATCGCTCTAACACCAACACCACGTTCAATATTGTAAGATCCTTCTTTAACAATACCATCTTCTAACATCCATGACTCATGTCGACTCGATTGAAAGTATAAATCAGCAAAATCAACATTACGTTGAACCATGCTATGTAATGTTTGATTTAAAAAATCGGTATCTATCTGGCTATCAGCCAAGAGCTCGCGCTCAATATTATTCATATGGGGTCAACTTAGATGTAAATTTATTATGGTTCATTACTGGCATTGCTTCTCGCACTTTTGCCAACTCTTCTGGTGAATAGGTGACTGTTATAATGCCTTCACCGTCAGGCGCACAGGCTTTTATTTCACCCCAAGGTGAGATAATCATACTGTGCCCCCATGTTTCTCTTCCGTTTTCATGTATACCTTGTTGCCCAGCGGCAATAACATATACCTGGTTTTCAATTGCTCTAGCTTGTAATAATGCCTGCCAATGGGCTTTACCTGTGGTCGCGGTAAAAGCGCTAGGTACGGTAATAATATCAGCACCTAATGTTCTTAACTGGCGATATAATTCAGGAAAACGCAAATCATAGCAAATACTTAAACCAATATGTGTGCTTTTAGTTTTAGCAACACTCAGTTTTTTACCTGCTTGAGTATGGGTAGATTCTAAATATTGCTTCTGACCGTCTTTAACTTTTGCATCAAAAAGATGAATTTTGTCATAACGTTGAATAAGTTCACCACTAGGTGAAAACACTAAGCTTGAATTGGTAAATCTTTCATTATTAGTTTCTTGTTCTTCATCCGGTAGGAGAATTGGAATGCTACCAGCGACAAGGTATAGCTGATATTTTTTTGCTAAAGCTGCTAATGCGTCAGCTGTAAAATTATTAACGCTATTTTGTTTAGCTAAATTTAATTGGTCTGTTTCTGTACCACCAAAAAATAAACAACATTCTGGCAACACTACAATATTCTCATCTGATGGTGTTAATTCTTTTAAAAAAGCTTCTATTGTAGCTAAATTATGTTCAACATTGGGTTTAGAACATAACTGAATTGCGGACAAACTAACCATCTATTTCACTCTTTTTCGGTAATTCAATTGTTTCAGGTTGACTATTCGAGTCTTGCTCATTGCTTGGAAGAGTAACATTTGGAGGACTTAATTCGTCAACAATTTGAGGTGGTGTTGTTTTACCTACACTGATGTTACGTGTTTTACGGTTTACATCTTTAAATATTGGTTGTTCTATGCTGCCTGTGAGCTCGAAATTCATCTCGTAATACACTTGAGAGGTAATAACTTCTTCAAGAGCAAGTCCGGCTAGAAAGGTAACAGGGTTCAAGGTTGCTATCCAAGCTAAAGCTGGCAAACTTGAAGTAACATTAGGTTTATAAGACATTCTAATATCTAATACTTGTTTACCTAAGTCTGTATTACCTTTTACTTCCAAGTCTCCTGCGGCGCCTTTCATAAACATATTATCGGTATACATAATGCCATCTTTCATTTGGAAGTCACCTTTAATGCTGCGATAAAACATACCATCAGCAAAGATGTCTCTAAAATCAAAACTTAATTTACGTACTAGTGATTGCAAACTAAGTACTGAAAATACGCGAGCTTGATCCGGTACTTCAGCTAAATAGCCATCGTCAAGTGATGCATTAAACTGACCATTTAATTTGGCGATTGCAAAATCATAAGGGCTCGATTGCCAATCAAAAGCAAACTGACTTTGTAAGCCACTGTCTTTAATTGTTGGTGTGTAACCTAATCTTTCGGTTTCTTGTTCAAGATCTTTAATATCAAGAGTACCTTTAAGATTCGTTAGGTTATCGTTTTCCAATTGGCTCCAATAGCCTTCTAAGTTGAGAGTTAATTTATCTCTCGTCGCTTTAAACTCTTCTAACAAAATATGGTTTTGTTCGTCTCTTTTAACTTTAAAACTTACCTTACCCAGATCAAGTTTATCCAGCTTGCAACTCTCACAATTCACTAGTAGCGGAGGGAGCTGTTTATAGAGTTTTTTATTAAGCTGATTTATTGCCTCTTGATCAGCTTCAGAAGTAATAACCTTTTCTTCGTTATTGCTTTGTGCGACATCAGTTTCACCTAAAGACGTCTCAGGAATTAATTTTGCCAAGTGAATAAAGTCGGCATTAATTTCTATGCCTTTCTCATACAGGTCTTGATTTAGAACAACTTGGCTACGAACTTCTTTTGAATTGATATCTATTAACCAAGATTGGTCGTTTTTACTTAAACTCAAAAGCGCATCAGATAAACTGTAATCACCATATAACAAGGTGCCTATTTTGGCTGTTATACGTTCAGGGCTTTCAAGTATAACGTTTTGTTGTGGTTCATCTGTGTTGTTAAAACCACTTATACAATCAATAACATCAGTTATAAAAGGTTGCCATTGTGCAACGTCCGCTTGATCTAATTGAGAGCTAATATGAAAGCCTTGTGTGGGTAACAACATGTCTTCACTGCCTAAAGCTAAATGGGCTTTAGTAAAGCTGACCTTTTCATGATCAAGTACACCATAAAATGTTAACTGTTCGCCAATTGCAGCATTAATCGTTGTATTTTTGTTTTGCCCTGTTACTTGAATATTAGCTTTAACTACTTGATCAGCGGTTTTGGAATAAGGCTCAGGTAATTCAAGTACCAATTTGTCTAATGAAGAATTAATATCAAAATCGTAGGTATAACCGCCTTGATTAAACATATTCAAGGATAATATGCCATTCCAAGCTAAATTTCCCGAGCCATAACTTTGTAGTTGTTCAGGTAACTGGTTTTGCCATTGCTTAGTATTCCAATCGGCATCTATTGCGATATTGGTATTATAAAGAATACCTTTATCTTGAGCATTAACCGACAACGTCAAAGGCATATCACGCCACAACAAACTGATATCATTTGTTAATATTTTATCGTTATTAAAGGTAAGTTGACCATTAACTTTGGTAAACAGCATATTAGGTGCTTGCAAGTTAATGTTATTATCAGAAAAATTCACAGTACCTTTAACAATACCTGTTTTAGGCGCTCGTAAAGGAAGTACAATTCCAAAATCGCCTGAAATAGGCCCTGTAATAACTAAGCTCTTCAATGCTGCGCCCACTGTTTTTTGAAGCGGACTTTTCTCCATCAAGTTACTTACGTATTCAGGTTTTAATTTATCAAAGGTTGCATCAACTTCTAAAATAGTCGCATGCTTTAAGTCTTCAATTTCAACACGAACACCACTCACGTCGATGTTTTCTAAATCACCACTGCGGCCACTAATTAACATGCTATTATTGGTGAAGTTTAAGTTAGCATTAAAGTTGTTAATTGCAGGCCACTTTGGTTGGAATTTAAATTCAGCATCACTAATTTCCAAGTCAACTGTGAATATGCCTTCATTATTTTCAAAAGGAAATTTATTTAAGGGGCCATTAAAGAGAACTTGACCTTGATCTATATTTCCTTTGACAAGGGCACCATTTAAGTAATTAACAAGCACATCACCCATAATTTTTTGAGGGTAATAATGATTAGCTAAACCAGCATCACCTCTGTTAATTACAGTAAGGAGAGACATTTTGGCATCTTCATTTTGTGGCTTTTCAACAACAACATCAGCCGACAATGATATTTCATCAGAAGTAAATTCAATATCATTACTACTAAAAGTCCAAGAGTCTTCACCAAATGTGAATCTTGAATCAGAGTAAAATTGATTATATGGAATAGGTTTTACAAAATGATCGCCATAATCTAATAGCCCTTGTTGAGCGTTTAATTTAAAGCGTAGTGTTTTATCTTGAAAGGAAACTTCACCGCCCAAATTTGATATACCTGGGATTTTTTCATAAGGATAAGTATTAACTTGTTTCAGCCCTGCAATAACTGATTGTTTGTTCTCATCAAGTTGTAAAAACAAGTTTTCAACTGCACCATTAGGATTAATATGGGTAAGCAATTCAGTTAATTTTTCATTATTAGAAAATAAAGGTGATATCTCAGTAAGTCCTTGCACGTTCAAATGACTAATATAGCCATTATAAACTCCAGCTTTTTTAGCAAACTGAATGCTTGTTGGTTCCCAAGTGTTTTTAGGTGTAATGATGGTTAACGGACTTGAAGCTATGCTAAAAGTTTTAAACTCATTTTCTTGGTTTATGCCATCACCAAAGTTTGCTAATAAATGTCCTTGATTGATACTAAAAAACTGATCAATATTGTTATGTGTCCAGCTAATCTCATTATTACCTAAAGCAATAAGTAACGACGATGGCATACCTTTTTTGATAGATAACCAACCATCAAAGTTAATAGCTGAATGGGTATCTCTGTTGTCTATGGCAAAGATAGTATCGAGCCAAGGTGTTATATTTAATTGATTAGCTTGTAAATAGGCTTGACCATCAAGATCATCAATATCATCACCATGTAGATCTAACAATACTTTAATATTATTGGATGTTAAGCCATCTAAAATTACGTAGCCTTTACCTCTATGTCTGTCGCCTTCGTTGATCCAATCGAGTTGGTTAATAACGAGCACTTTTTCAGTTTGGTTGGTTTGAAAAACAATTTGGCTATTGTGTAAAGAGAATCGACTAATTTGATCTAAAAACATTTCAGTGATTCTAGTGACTAGAGGTTTGTCTTTATCGATTTCTTTTGAAGATTTGTTCAAGCTTTTTATAAACACTTGCGCACCATCAAGGGTTACGTCCTGTGTAATAAGACGGCCTTTAATAAGACTTTGCCAAAAATCTAAATGAACATGTATTTTATCGATGAAGATGTCAGTAGATTGAGTTTCTAATAAACTGACTTGATTGAGTACAATGGATGGACCTAACTTTTCCCAATCCATACTAAGCGCACCAATACTGATGTGACTGCCATTAGCATTGTTAATAAAGTCTTCTAGACCATCTTTATAGTTTTGTACATAAGGCAGGAATAAGCGGAGCGAACTAATTAATACAGCAAAAATCACCAATAAAATGGCAATGGTTTTGTAGACTCTGTTTAACCAACGGTTAATTACGCGAGAAGTGCTCATTAATTTACGGCATCACTTATTAATTACATTAGGAAAAATTTTACATTGAAGATTACATCCTCAAAAGATCACTGATTTAATAACTCAGTGATGAACAAAATATTTAGCTATAACTCTATTATAGCTGAGTTATAGCTAGATCATAACAACATCAAATTGTTCTTGATTATACATAAGTTCCGTTTGTATTTTAATATCCTTACCAATAAACACTTCAAGCTCGGCTAGATTATGATATTCGTCATTAATCAAAGCTTCGCTTACCGCTTTAGACGCATAAACAATAAATTTGTCTGCATCGTGTGCTCGATTAACTCTTACAATTTCTCTTAGTATTTCATAACAAACACTTTCACATGTTTTTAGATGGCCACGACCGGCACAAACTGAACATTCACCACATAAAATATGTTCAAGGCTTTCTCGTGTTCGTTTTCGTGTCATTTCAACAAGCCCTAACGCTGAAAATCCACTGATGCTAAATTTAACATTATCTTTAGCCATCGCATTATCTAAGCTACTTAAAACACGACGCTGGTGATCTTTCTCATTCATATCGATAAAGTCGACAATGATAATACCACCTAAGTTTCTTAAACGTAGTTGTCTTGCTATTGCTTGCGTTGCTTCAATATTTGTATTAAAAATGGTTTCTTCTAAATTACGATGCCCAACAAAAGCGCCAGTATTAATGTCAATCGTGGTCATGGCTTCTGTTTGGTCAATAATTAAATAACCGCCTGACTTTAAGTCAATTCTTCGATGTAGCGCTCGCTGAATTTCATTTTCAACATCAAACAAATCAAATATCGGACGTTCACCTGGATAATACTCAAGACCATTACTTAAATTAGGTGCAAACTCAGCCGTGAACTCGATAACTTGATCATAAGTGAGTTTTGAATCAATACGAATACGTTCAAGTTCGGTTCCAACAAAGTCCCTTAGAACACGGAAAATCAGAGATAAATCTTGATAGATTGCTGTTTTGGTTACTTTACGCTTCTTTCTTTCAATGACTTTTGCCCAAACTCTCCGTAAAAACTCGGCATCTTGTTTTAATTCTTGTTCTGCTGCACCTTCAGCGGCTGTTCGAACGATAAATCCATGCACATCATCACAAAATGGAGTGATAATTTTTTTCAGACGATTACGTTCTTTTTCACCTTCAATACGTTGTGAAATACCAGCTCTACCTGTTTCTGGCATCAATACTAAATATCGAGCAGCTATCGTTATATCAGTTGTTAAACGTGCACCTTTGGTTCCTAGAGGATCTTTAACAACTTGCACCATAAGATACTGCCCTTCTCTTACTAAGGTACGAATATCAGGAACTTGGTCGCTTGATGCATCATTGTCTGAGTCATCTTTATTAAGAATAAGTTTTGAATTAATATCTGAAGCATGCAAAAAAGCGGCTTTGTCTAAACTAATATCAACAAAGGCAGCTTGCATTCCAGGTAATACTCTAATGATTTTTCCTAAGTATATATTACCTACAATGCCTCGGTTAGCTTCACGCTCAACATGAACTTCTTGCAATGTGCCATTTTCAATTAGTGCAACGCGAGTTTCACTAGGTGTTACATTTACCAGTAACTCTCCACTCATATCTTTTCCTCTGCTCTACATTGTATTGGCGTATTTACACCAAATTTAGACAATAATTGAGTCGTTTCATACAAAGGTAAACCAACTACGGCAGAATAACTACCTGAAATATTAGTCACAAATTGCGCGGCTATACCCTGAATACCATACGAACCAGCCTTATCTTGGGGTTCGCCCGTATTCCAATAACGAGTAATTTCATCTAAACTCAAAACTTTAAAAGTAACATTTGTTGTTACTACGTCTGAGAGCACTTTGTCTTTACTTATTACTGCGATAGAAGTTAATACTTGATGAGTATTTCCTGATAGCATCTGAAGTTGTGCTATACACTCGTCAATATCAGCTGGCTTGCCTAAAATACAATCGTTGTAAACGACACTGGTATCAGATCCTAGAACAATTGTAGAACCTTGTTGTAAGGCATCTATATTTTGAAAACTGGCCTGAGCTTTTTCAATCGCTAATCTATTAACGTAATTAAAAGGTAATTCGTTCCCTTTAATATCTTCATTGATATTGGCAGGTTTACAGGTAAACGTATAACCAATTTGTGTAAGCAATTCTTGTCGGCGAGGAGATTGTGAAGCTAAAACTAAAGATAATGTCATAAAATTGTCTTTTTAATATCTGGTTAGGAGTAGCTATGAGGTGCTATTTTATCTGAAAATGGCGACGTATTTTTCTTAATAAAAACAGTGCCCATGGCCATAAAATAATGGTTGTAATTACGGGATATAAATAACTTGGTAGAAAAACAACATCTGTTAGAAATCGTTGTATCCAAAATACCAATAAATGATATAAAGCGGCAACTACACCTACAATTATAGACTGTTGCCAGATAGAAAAGTTTCTAATTTTCTGAAAATTCTCAGCAATAATAAATACACTAATAGCGAGTGCAGCTGCATGTACGCCCAATATCGAACCTAAAAGAACATCTAAAATAAAACCTAACACCCAAGCAGTAATAACGTTAACACGTGAAGGCAGAGCTAAACACCAATATATTAACACCACCAACACCCAATCAGGTCTAAAAGCATCCACACTCAATGGCATAGGAATAATACTAGCAATTAATGCCAATAATAGTGTCAGTAAAATAATAATACCGTTATGAGCTAGCATTATTGGTTCGCCTTTTTTGTATCTGTACTTTGTTGTTCAAGCGCTTCAGCGTCTTTATCTTTGAGCTCTACTTCAGCTACATTACTTTGTTTTGCTGATACATTATCTTCATCAGTCCAAAGTAATAGTAAGTAACGCAAACGATCTATTTCCGCAACAGGTTTGCTATATAGCTGAGCAAAGGCGCGTGTTTCATCTTGATTAATCTTTATAATCGTTGAAACTGGATAGCCTTCAGGATATTTCCCGCCTAAACCTGAAGTTACTAATACATCTCCTGTTCTTACATCAGTACTATGAGGCACAAAGTTATGTATTAAAGTATCTATATGTCCGGTGCCATTAGCGATCATTCGTATTCCGTTGCGACTAACTCTTACTGGCACAGCGTGAGTTACATCGGTAATTAAAATAACTCGGCTACTTATGGTACCTACATTTTGAATTTGCCCAACGATACCTTTTTCATCCACAACAGGTTGCCCTTCGTAAACGCCATCGTTGGCGCCACGGTTTATAACAACTTGATGAGTATAAGGATCACTATCTACCGCGATAACTTCTGCAACCATTTTTCTTGTTTCTTTTCGAACAGGTGAAGCAAGTAAAGAACGCAATCGGGTATTCTCTTTCTCAAGCATTGACAGTTGCATTAACTGTTCACGGAGAAGTAATTCATCTACTTTATAACGTTGGTTTTGTTCTATCAGATCTTGACGAGAAGTCAGGTTCTCAGCAGTCCAAGTCATCATACGCTTAGGAGCTGTGGCTAAGTATTGAAGAGGACTAACAAGTGACTGTAAATAGCCCCGTGTGGTTTCAAAACTACTAATGTAGTGATCAAAAAATATCAGGAATATAGAAAGGATCAGCACCAACAAAAGTCGGTGCCGAGCAGAAGGGCCATGTTTAAATATTGGGCTCATAAATATAGCTTTATCATTGCTGAATACTTGAGGCTAAGATCATGTTATTCGTAAGAGAATAAATCGCCGCCATGCATATCAACCATTTCTAAGGCTTTTCCGCCGCCACGTGCAACACACGTTAATGGATCATCAGCAACTACAACAGGAATACCGGTTTCTTCCATTAATAAACGGTCTAAATCTTTTAATAAAGCACCGCCACCTGTTAATACCATACCTCTTTCTGAGATGTCTGATGCTAATTCTGGAGGTGATTGTTCTAAAGCAACCATAATAGCACTAACAATACCCGTTAGTGGTTCTTGAAGTGCTTCTAGAATTTCATTGCTGTTTAACGTAAAACTACGTGGAACACCTTCAGCAAGGTTACGTCCTCTTACTTCAATTTCTACTAACTCTTCGCCAGGATAAGCTGAACCAATTTCATGCTTAATACGCTCAGCTGTGGCTTCACCAATTAGGCTACCAAAGTTACGACGTACATAGTTGATAATAGCTTCATCAAACTTATCGCCGCCAATGCGTACTGATGATGAATACACAACACCATTAAGTGAAATAATACCAACTTCTGTTGTACCACCACCTATATCAACAACCATAGAGCCTGTAGCTTCTGAAACAGGCATACCTGCGCCAATTGCCGCTGCCATTGGTTCATCTATAAGGTAAACTTCACGTGCGCCTGCGCCTTCTGCTGACTCTTTAATTGCTCTTCGCTCTACCTGTGTAGAACCACAAGGAACACATACTAAAACTCTTGGGCTTGGGCGTAAGAAGTTATTGCTGTGAATTTGCTTTATAAAGTACTGAAGCATTTTTTCAGTAACAAAAAAGTTAGCAATAACGCCATCTTTCATTGGACGTATAGCTTCAATGTTGCCAGGTGTTCTTCCTAGCATTTGCTTAGCAGCCGAACCTACAGCTGCAACACTCTTTGATCCGCCTGATTTGTCTTGTCTAATTGCTACAACCGAAGGTTCGTTTAATACGATACCTTGATCCTTAACATATATCAGCGTGTTAGCTGTTCCCAAATCGATTGATAAGTCATTAGAAAACATGCCGCGTAATTTTTTAAACATACGGTGAAAATGTCCTTTACAAGTTGCATAAGAAAATACTCATGCTGTTATCCACGTTTGAAATATTAAAAAACGCAAATAAATAGAATTTAAATTTAAGTTGCTAATCATAACCCAGTATCAATCGGATGTGTGCTACCTTTTTTCAAAAAGACAGAAATATTTCATTTTTTATAATATTTTAAAGACATCGACACATGTTGGACTGTAATTTTACATTCTCCATAGGCTGAATAAGCAATAACCGGAGGATTAAAATTCAGAAATGAATTTAAATAGAAGTGTAAAACCTAAAATTTGTTACATAATTTGTAGTAAGGCAACAGGAGCGATGTCGATTAATATTAATTGATTGTTTTAGCCTGAACTTCTATGGTTCTAGATGTAACTTCACCATTTATATCGCACTGTCCAACACTTGTAATAGTGTAATAAGAAGTCGTTACTTCATGACTTATTGAGGTGCATTGCAAAATAGCTGAACAGCCATTCAGCCCATCAATACTTGTAAATGATACATTCCTCGAACTACTGTCACACACACTAGAGTTAGTATTTGATGCATCAATTAATGGAAAAACACGCTGCATTTCAATCTGAATGCCTGATTGAGCAGCATTATAGGCACGTGTTCCCAACACCTCATAAGTATAAGCGTCTTCATTGCTTTCCATTATTTCAATCAATGCAGCCCCTAATAAAGACATAACCACTAAAATAAAAATACCAAGAACTAAGGAACTTCCGGTTTGGACCTTTATCATCTTTTGCTGAAACGATAACAAGCTAAGTTTGCTTTTTGAGTTAAGGCGCATTAGGAATATGTACCTCATTATTGAAAACAACAGATTCACCATTTCTGCTGAAAATCAATTTAATTAATGCCATTGAGTTTCTAGATTGAGTTGCCTCAGATATTCTGAATGGATATTCGCCTGAAGCTGTATCAAACAGTAAGTCAGTCGCCATTAATACACCGTTATTATTAAAGAAAGTGGCAGGATTCGCTTCATCTAAAGGATTGTTACCTACAAAGCGTTTCAGCTCTGTCCTTCTCACACAATAACTCACTTTATTATCAATAAAATACAAACGCCTTGTAGGAGAGTCAGCTTCAAATAAAACATTATTACTAAAGTTGATATCCCATTGTTTACTATTACCTACAGCTTGAGATTCATCTAAAGTGGCATTTTCTAATAACCAAGTTTTATTGCTACTTGTATCATAGATATCAGCACTTTTAATTGGGTAGACTACAACTCTTACATCACTAGTGCCGACTAACACCAATCCATTTAAATTAAATTCGATAACAGACAGCGTGTTATTTTCTAATTCATTGGCGTCTACCGTTGGAATATCTAAATAGTGAGCAGCACTTAAAATTGGAGTGTATTGAATACATTGAATTTCTGAAGAATCAAAGCCTGTAGTTGGATTACTCACAACGCTGTTAGGTAAAGCAGAACGTAATTCTCGGTTTAACCTTTCCATTGCAAACCTTGCAGTGGCAACAATTTCAGAGCGGTTTTTTACATCGACAAACATCTCAGAGCCTATTTTTAAAAAGCCGCTGATACCTACGGATAATATGCCTAACAAAACAATAACAGTAACTAGCTCAATTAATGTGAAGCCAGTACTTTTTGATAAGTGATTCATTAAAAATTAGCCTTATAACTTGAAAAGGTAATTTCAACACCTTCAGCTGTTTTTACAGTGAGTGTGATTAATTTGGCAATGCTATAAACATTATCTGTAACGCCATCATAATCACCATCATTGATGACATTTATATTTACTGTGAAGCCTTTGTAAAGATCAGCGAGATCGTTATCAGAGTTACTGCTCAAAGAATCTTCAACAAGAGAGTTATTACGATAATAATTATAATCATCTACATCATCAAATAAACTTCTGTTACTACCTTCTTCGCTATCAGTTTCATCGCCAGATATGATCGTACATGCTTGATCAATATTTCCATCTTTATCTGCATCCTCTCCACAACGAAGCATTCCACCCATCATATCTGAATTATCATCAAACGCTTTACCCATGATTTCACTCATTATGGATTGACCTAATTCAGCCGCTCTGATTTGATGTATTTGGGTAGCACCTTGTGTCGCTGTAGGCAATATCATTTGGAAAAGCACAGTGAAAGAAAGTGATAACACCACAATGCCAATAACCAGTTCAATAAGGGTGAAACCTGATGCTTTTTTATTGCGCATGAATAAAACCTTCCGACTCTATTACCACACTTAAGTTGTCGTTAGCGACAAGTTGAATCTGACAAGGGTTATTACAGGAACTTGGCTTCCCCATAGAGTCAAAAGTAAATGACATTGCAGGAGAAAATGAAAGGCTGTGAGCATTATCTATTTCAACAGTTGGAACATCTAAGTTACCAGTATTAATATTACAACTAGAACTGACCGTTACTTTATTTGAAGTAACAACAACAGTATGGCAACCATCACCATAATTATTAACATAGTTTTCTGTTTGCTGCATAGCACGTAGCTGAATATTTCTCAGTGTTGCAACAAGCTCAGCTTGATAAGCGTACTCTTCAAATCCACCAGAGTTAAACATTTTAGGCGCAACTGAAACGGCAAGAATTCCCATAAGTACAATAACAAGTACCAACTCTATAATGGTAAAACCTTTAGTGGTCTGTTTCTTGAGACCTACAAAAGTTTTACAATTTAATTGAGAATGTAGAGAAATGTTATTTGGTTTACTCATGAATACTGCACATAAATAATTGTCTTAAATAATTAATATAAGAATAGTACATAAATTAGTATCTTGAATCCAAGAAATATCAGCTAGTAATTTATGAAACGCCATATCAATCTAAAAAAATGAATAAAAAAAAAGAGAGCCTATGCTCTCTTTTTATATAAAACTTATAAACTATTAACAACCATCAGTTACGGCCAAAATAGCAGGTCGTGTATTTGAACTTGCACTTTCTGTATAAGAAACATAACATCCTGCCGTTACTGCAGCTGCAGCATCAGCAACTGCTGTAGGACCTGGGTAAAAAACAATACGTCCATCAGTGCCTGTCGTGCCATCAACCGCAGATAAAAAGTCATTAGCACTAATATCTAAGATATCACCCCAAGCAGCCACTGTGCTTGCTGGCCAACCATTAACTATAGCTATTGTTGTTGAATCATCAATAGCGACTGTTGCTTCTGCTGTAGCTCCTTTCACTAAAACTTTAGCATGCACCATAGTTGTTGCACTTTCTACAGAACCTCTAACCGCTTTAATAGTTGAAGCTTGAGCATCACCCGTTAAATCGATAAATTTAGGTGCTGCTGTTGCAGCTAAAATACCTAAAATAACGATGACAACAACTAACTCAATGAGTGTAAAACCTTGCTGAGTTTTTAGAGGAGATTGATTTATTATTTTCATAAAAGTACCTACAGTTAAAAAGTGATTATTATGTTTTTTATTACGATTAAATATTTATATAAACAACAACTTCACTTGTTGCTGGTTTATACGTAAAGCTATTACCTACTTCAGTTATTGTTCCTGATGGTTCAACAAATTCTCCTGAAGCATTTTTATTTAATGTCTCTTTTAGGAAGTAATGGCATAAAGCATCAGCACCACTCCCTGAATTTGTTACATAATAGTCAGTTGAGTTGACATCATTTAACGTTGTAATAGATGATGTAGCTCTTGGTGGTTGTTGCAATATGCTATTGATTATATCTAAGCAATTGGCATCACTGAAACCCGTCACTAATGTTTCACCACTATTAATTCCAGATACTGAACTTACAATGTAACCAGCTCGAATACCAGAAGTTGTATTTTGAGTAGTTAAAAGAACAAAGGTACCATCATAATCAACAACATTTCGATCTGATGTATCTGTCGGTCGAGCTTCAGCTTCCCATTGCGCTCTTGCAAGAGAAACTGCGGTAGCAAAACCACCAGCCATACCCTCGATATTAGCTTGTTTAGCTTGATCTGTTAAATCAAGAAACCTAGGGATAGCAGTTGCCGCTAAGAAACCTAAAATAGCAACCACAATCACTAATTCTATTAGTGTAAAACCAGATTGTTTTTTCATCATAACACCATAACTTTTATCATTAAATTAATTGTAACAACGATTTACTTACAATACTACGTTACCCTATAGGGTAAGTATATTTGTTTCAATATATAATTTTCACGGCTCATAATTTCGAGATAATGTACCGCTAACTTTGCCATTTTGTGAGTTATATTGAAAATATTCACCCAAGGGTAATTCAAATTGGCAAATTCTACCTGTATCCATATTATGCTTTTTAACTTCTACAGCGGCTATGGGCATTTTCATGAGTACCATAGGCTCCATGATCACTATGTCCCAGATTTTTGCGCAAGCAAGAGCATCATCCGTTGTATCTATCCAGCCTTTACTATTTACTTTTATAGGCTGAACTTTATTATCAAAAACCGCTTTAACAATATTAGGTTGCTTATCCATAAACCATTGCGCGTGAACTGCTGTTACTTTACCTGCAAAGCTTTGAGTTACTTTATTAAACCCTACTTGTTTTAGTTGATCTTCTTGTTTAAAGAAATAATGAATAAAGCTCATCATTAATATAGCTAACAAAACAACAATTATCACGATTTCGGCTAATGTTCTTTGTTTTTTATTGGAAGCTTTATGTTTATACATAGCTACTCTTTAATTATAAAAGCTGTATTCATCATTATTTACCTTGGAATGCTGACATCATATCCCACATTGGTGTAAATATACCTAAAGCGAGTATAAGTACCATTCCTGCAACAATCATTATCATAATAGGCTCAATCTTCGCAGTTAAATTACCTAGTTCGTAATCTACTTCACGTTCGTAGTATTCACCTACTTCTTCAAGTAGTTCATCTACGCGCCCTGTTTCTTCACCAACTGCTATCATTTGTAATACAAGTGACGTAAACAAACTACTTGAGACTGCAGATCTCAAAAGGCTTTCACCACTTTCAATTGACTTACGCATGGTTAATATTTTTTCTTTCATATAACTGTTATCAACAGCATCTGATACTAAATTCAGCCCTGATGTCATGGGCACACCCGCACGTAATACAATAGCAAAACTATGAGAAAACCTTGATAAAATTGAACGTTCTATAATACTACCGACTATAGGTAAATTAACTTTTCGTTTATCCCACCAATATCTACCTTTATCTGTTTTCACGTAATGACGAACCCCAAAAAAAGCAAATACACAGCCAATTAATAAGTGAGGCCAATAATTGAGAAAGAAGTCTGAACTGGCGATCAATATCTTAGTCGCCACAGGTAAGTCTGCGCCTAATTTGGTAAACATGTTCGCGAATGTGGGTACCACAAAAATATTCAGAATGACCATAGCCATAACAATTGCTATAAGTACAAATGATGGATAACGTAAGGCACTTTTAATTCTTTTACGGGTTTCTTGCTCACGATCAAAATAGCTGGCTAATTTCGCAAAAGCATCGTCTAACTTACCTGTATTTTCACCTACATGTACAAGAGAAATAAATAACGGAGGGAAAATTTTAGGATGTTGATTCATTGCTGTAGAAAGTGTGTAACCACCTTCAAGCTGATCTGAAACAGTAATCAGCGCAGCTTTAAGTTTTTCAGAGGTAGTTGAATCAGCCATACCATTAATAGCACGTAATATAGGAACACCCGATCGCATTAAGGCGTACATTTGACGACAAAATATTATCAGATCATCGAGGGAAACCAAGTCAAACCCAAGCAGTTCATTAATATCTATTTGACCTAAACTAGTTTGTTTCCCTCCATCTTTAGATTCTTCAATAGAAATAGGTATAATTTGTTGGCGAGAAAGTTGTTCTGCTGCCGCAGCTGAGCTTTTAGCTTCTAACTTTCCTTTAATTTGAGAACCTTTAGTATCTCGGCCAATATAACTATACGCTGCCATATTATTTCTTATCCTGTCACATCTACGGTTTCAACTAAACGCAGAACTTCTTCTACACTTGTGATCCCTTGAGTTGCATAATCAAAGGCGGCGATAGCCAATGGCGTAAAGGTTGGATTAGCTTTAGCTAGCTTTGCGAAACCTTCAGAGTCATCTTTTTTAAGTGCCGTCATCATAGGTTCATTCATTTCAAGTAGCTCAAACACACCAATTCGACCTCTGTAGCCTGTGTACTGGCAACTCTGACAACCTTTACCATGTTTAAACTGATGGGATGTCGCATTCTCGCCCACTAAATTAGTTAACCAGAGTTTTTCCTGACTGTTAGGCTCATAATCGATTGCACAGCTATCACATACTTTTCGTACAAGTCGTTGAGCAATAACCGCTCTTAATGAACTACCAACTAAGAATCCAGCAGCCCCCATATCAATTAATCTTAAGGCACTGGTTATAGCGTCGTTAGTATGAAGTGTAGATAAAACTAAATGCCCCGTTAATGCTCCTCTTAAGCCTATCTCAACAGTTTCTTTGTCTCGCATCTCACCAATCATAATAATGTCGGGATCTTGTCGTAATGCGGTTCTTAATACAGCGGAGAACGTTAAGTCTATTTTACTGTTAATTTGAACTTGGTTAACACGAGGTAGTCGATACTCAACGGGATCTTCAACGGTAATAATTTTTTTACTTGATTGATTTAATTCACTCAAGGCTGCATAAAGAGTGGTTGTTTTACCACTACCTGTTGGCCCAGTAACTAACACCATGCCATGCGGTCGGCTAATTTGATGACGTATACGTGCAATTAAATCTGCAGGCATACCCGTTTCATCAAAAGTCAGCAGTCCTGCCGTTTGATCAAGCAAACGCATTACAACTGATTCGCCATGCTGAACTGGCATTGTTGACATACGAACATCAACATTATGACCACTTATTTGTAAGTTAAAACGACCATCTTGCGGTAAACGTTTTTCTGAGATATCTAAGCCAGCCATTAATTTCAAACGTAACACCATGGCTGATGCTATTTTATTTTCTTTTAAAATATTTTCTTGGAGAACACCATCGATACGTTGGCGAATACGTAATTGATTTTCATCAGGCTCAATATGAATATCTGAAGCACGCATTTGGATCGCATCTTCAAATACCGATTGTAACAACTTGCCTACCGTAGCATCGCCACCTTCATCACCAAAAGATGTGGTTAGATTAAAATCTGCTGTTTGATCGTACTCTTCTTCTAACTGACTTGCGAAGGATTCTATATCTGCAGTTTTTCGGTATAAACCATCAAAAGCTTCAAAAAGCTGTGATTCCATTACAACCGCTAACTCTAAACGTTTTGGCGCAAGCATCTGCTCAAGTTGGTCTAAACCACCTAAGTCAGCAGGATCACTCATACCTATGAGTACAGAGTCGCCTAAATCTTCGATAATTAATGCACGTAAACGTCTAGCGTGTACTTCTGGTAATAATGATGCAACCTCTGAAGGAATACGTCTTTGGCTAATATCAAGGAATGGAACCCCAAGTTGCTGAGCCAAAAATTCTAGTAATTGTTTTTCGCCGATATAACCTAACTCAATCAGCGTATCACCTAGTTTTCTACCTGTAGATTTTTGACTATTTAGTGCTTGCATTAACTGTTCATTAGTCACGATATGTTCATGTACTAATAAATCACCCAAGCGCATTTTTAATTTAGGTGCCGCCATTATTATTCTCCTAACTCTGACATTCTTTGTCTAATAAATTGCGCAGAATTACTAGATAAATTCTGGGTAGACAAAGCCATTTTATATGCTGTTTTTGCTTTTTCAAATTGACTATCGCGATCAAGTGCAACAGCTAACCCCATCCACCATTTACCTTGATGAGGCTCTAAGTTTACAAGCTGACGATAAGCTAAGATGCTGCTGTCTGAGTTGCCAACCAATTGTGCTGTATTGGCTAATAGTACTTGATACTCGACATGTTGAGCAGTTGCAAAACCATTAAGTACATAAAGCGCTTCTTTATTATTGTTTTGATTTAATAAAATACGAGCTTTCATTAACCTAAAATCAATATCATCAGGGTATATATCCATCCCTTGTGATAGTAAATTTAAAGCTGGGCGATAAAGTTTACGACCAAACCATAAAGCAGACAGTTGTTTTCGTGCATCTTTATGCTCAGGCTGAATGAGTAAGACCTCTTCAAACAGTTTTTCAGCCTTAGTCACTTCGTTATCTGTAATTGCTCGCTCAGCTTTTTGTAACTTGTTTTGCACAACACGCTCTGCAGATAAATGACTACGAGAAATACTTAAAGAAGCTTGTTTCTCTTTTGGCACAGACATTTCGTTGAGTAACGTTTTTTGATCTTCTTGAGCATTAATATTATCGTTTAACGGTGTAATAACAATCTTTTCTTGTTTTACTACGGCTTTAACCTGTTGTGTTTGATTTCCCACAGCGTGAACTTGGTGAGCATTTTCACCTTGTTGTGTAGTTATTGATTTAACTTTATTAAGAGGCTGATTTTCAACAACATGATCAACAGTTTTATTGTCAGTATGCGTTATTACAGATCTTTTTTCTTGTTCTTGAATTAATGGTGATTCTGTTTTTACACTTTCAATTATAGTGTTTTGTTTTTCTTGACTGGAAAGCTTCTCATGATCAGCAATTATTTGTGAACTGTTATAAACGGATTGTTTTAAATCCTGGTTTTCAGAATACAAACTCCAAGCATAAATCCCACCTATATTTATCAAAACGATTAACAATATAATTAGCGCAATCTGAACTTTAGACAAACCAACAGGTTGTTTTTGCGATGCAGCAACATTTGGATTATTGCCTTGAGGATCGTTACGTTCCTCTAGCTCTTTTAGCATTTGGTTAATAACACTCACGCTTGATATCTCCAAAATATATAAGCGCTAACAACACCAACCATCAGTAATAAACTAGTGGAAATCCATCTTAGATTAATGCTTGGTAAAGCGGTATCTTCTGTATCATCAATGGCTGCTTTTAAATGTTTTGTATTAATTTGATAATGTCCTTGCCCATAAGTTAGCATTAACATTTTATGGCATAAAATATTCACTAACCGAGGAATGCCTTGTGTTGCCTTGGCTATTTTTTTACAAAGGTTTGTATTAAATAATGTTGCACCTTTGTACCCAGCGATTTTCAAACGATGCTCAATATAACGCTGAACTTCAATACTTGTCATAGCTCTAAGCTTATAAGCAAAAGTAATTCTTTGACGGAGTTGCCTAAAGTTTGTCTGACTCAAACGTTCATCTAATTCGGGCTGCGCAAATAAAACCACTTGTAAAAGCTTTCTTGTTTCCGTTTCTAAATTAGTAAAAAGTCTTAATGCTTCTAAACTTTCCTCTGGTAAAGCTTGAGCTTCATCCAATATAAGAACAACTGATCGCCCTTCTTTATGTAGTTCAATAACTTTCTGTTGGATACGCTGCGTAAGCAGTTGAACTGACATACGTTGTGCTTGTTTTACACCTAATTCAAGGGCAACAGCTCGCCTTAGTTCGTCCGGCTTCAAATAAGGATCAGGAATATAAGCCGTAACAAAGTGATCTGGAATTTCGTTAAGTAGTTTCCGGCATAATAAGGTTTTCCCTGTCCCTACTTCGCCAATCACTTTAATGAAACCTTCGCCTGTTTTTAGTGCGGTAAGTAGTACAGCTAAGGCCTCATTATGAGGCTCTAAGCCTAAAAAAAAGTTAGTATTTGGTGTCAGCGTGAAAGGTAACTCGCGTAAACCAAAGTGGTACAAATACATAGGTTTTACTGTTCGCTATTTGTGTTTTCAACTTCTTCAGGGAACCATTGTTTTAACAATGCTCTAGCGTCCTGTAATTGTGTTTTCCATGTATCTTGATCAACCACTATCGGTTTAAGCATAATAATTAGCTCTTTCTTTTGGGTTGTTTCACTCTTACTTTTAAATAACTCGCCTAAAAATGGAATATCGCCTAATAATGGAGTTTTAGATTCTAAATCTTCTTTGCGGGTTTCAATTAAACCACCAATAACAACAATTTCACCTGACTTAGCACGAATAATTGTGTCAGATTCGCGCACACTACTTTGTGCTAAAGGTAATGAGTATTCATCATCACCAATACGAATAGTTTTAGTTTGTTCATCCGTAAGTGTTACTGACGGGTGAACATGTAAAATAACTTCACCATTTTTGTCGATTTGAGGAGTAACATCTAATGCTATACCTGAAAAGAATGGTGTTAATTGAATTTCAGGAGTTGTGGTAGTCGCAGTACCTGTTGTTGTAGTTGATGATATTTCAGTAACAAAATACTCATCTTCACCTACTTTAATAACCGCTTTTTGATTGTTCGTTGCTGTAATGCGAGGACTTGATAAAACTTGCACATTACCTTGAGTAGACAATAGCTCTATAACGCCAGAAAAGTCTGCATTAGTAAAACTTAATCCGCTTATACCACCTAAGGTTGCAGATATCGCGTTGCCAACAACATTTCCTGTGGTTTGAAAGGTAAGATCGGTAGAACCTGCATGGCCTAATACTTGATCCCATTTAACCCCTTGTTGATAATCATCGTTAAGGGTTACTTCCATGATTTTTGCTTCAATAATAACTTGTCTGCGTAAGTGCTCTTGCGAATCACTTAAAAACTTCTTCACCGCAGCCAACTCGCTAGGCAAGGCTCGCACAGTAACTAAACCTGCTTGCGGAGAAACAATGACTGAACGTCCTTGACTATCAGATGAGTTCTCACTTGTAACACCAATTAAAGAAGCCAAATTCTCTTTTAATTCTTCCCAATAATTAGATTCATTACTTGTATAAATATTGGTGCCACTACCACCATTACTACTTTGTCCGTTTTGACCATTATTATTTTGATTATTAGAACTATTACTACTGTTACTTGAATTACTGTTGTTAGAGGAGCCGCTAGAGTTAGGATCGTTTTCTGAAACACCACCTGAATTTACATTAGTACTTGAAGTACCACTACGAGAAACAAATAAGTAATCTAATGGCATTGTCTCTGTGCGCATACCAGCAGCATATACTTGAATAATATTGCCTTGGCGACGAATATCAAACCCATAAAGTTCTTCTATAACATCAAGTGCTTCTTGAACGGTAACTTCTTTTAAATTTAAGGTGATAGTACCTTCTACATCAGGATGTACAGCTATGCTATATGACGAATCATCAACTAAAGCAGCAAAAAAATCTCTTGCTTGCACTTCGCTTGCAGCAATTTCTAAACGCTTTTCAGCCAGTAAACCATTTTTTGCCGTTTGCATACTTTGTTGCATCAATTCTTGTTGAACTGAACTAGGTAACTGAGTTAATGGTTTAGGTGCTTTACGCTGAGTCGACTCTTGAATTGCTTTATCTAATTCATTATTGATCTCTGTTGGTGCATCAGGAACGGTTTGACAGCCAAATGCCGTTAAAGATAAAAGGGAAATTAAACACTTATTTAAACTCAATTTTGACAATTTCATATGATTGTTTCTTTTCATGGTTATTTAGTTACAACATTAGAAAACATTGATAGTTTGATACGCTCTTCATCTGAACGTAATATCACATGTGAAGCATTAACAGTGATTAACTCATGATCACCAATATAATCACCCACCTTCATTAACTTTCCACTTATAATTGCAGACTTATTTTTAGTACTATAAATAATAGTTTCTAAGTTCAATCCTTTTTTATATTCTTCTTTACCTACATGAGTAGAACCGGTCAAAGGCTTGGTAGGATCAATGTTTTGTGCTTGATTGTGTAATGAGAAAGTTGCTAACAGAGTCATTAATATAAGTTTATACACCTATGAACTCCTTATTTGTACTTAAGCTATACAATTCAATTTCTAGCTCACCTAATGGATATTCTTTAATTGTGTAGCGAAAGTCTTTCCAAAAAAACTTCCATGGCATGGCTTCTAATTGTGTTAAATAATCGCGTAGTTGGAAATATTTACCGGTTAATTTCAGACGAATACCATGCTGATATAAGTTTATCGTAGACTCTAGCTCTGCGTTATCTTCTAGGTTATCGGCGGTAACTTGTTCTTCTTTATTATTTTTATCAGCTAAATCACCGTCTTTATCCATTAAGGGGTTAGCACCTAATAATTCAAAGGAAATAAGTGATACACCTTTTTGTACTTTAAGCATATCAAGCAGTGCAAATCGCATTTGAATAGGATCAATCAACTCAGATGTCAGTAATAATAACTTATCATCAACTTCTTTTACTTTTGCTTCATAGACCGAAATTTGCTTATTTAAAGCTTTGTTAGGATCTTCAGTTAATGCTTCTTCAAAAATAGAAATTGATGACTTAATCGATTGATTTTCTGTAACTAAACGTCCTGACTTCTCATTAATGTCTTCAACTTTAGTTAAAGAGGTATCAATAAATAAACTAAAAGAAATAAAAATTATAGCCACTAAGCCAGTAGCTAAAATCAAATATTGTTCTCTTGAGGAAACACTTTCGAATTTATCTGAATACTCTTGCCATTTACTCATTTCTTAAAGTCCTCAAATCACCTTTAGAACTTACTGTGAATTCGATAATTTGATCTTCATTTTCTTGCATCACAAAATTAATAAATCTTTTGCCAGACAAGAAAGTTGAGTTTTCAAACCCTGCCAACCAAGCAGGGACAGATTGTGGGTTTTTAGTTAAACCAGAGAAAACCATAGCATTATTATTGATACCTACTGCCGATAAACTAATGCCTTTGTGATGGTTTTGAGAAAGCTCTGTCATCGACTGCGCAAAACCAGCAACTTGAGTTTTTGTTGTGTCTGTTAACTCTTCATGTAATCGAGTTTTGTTATTTAAAATAAGTGTAAGTAAGTCAATTTTATCTTTTAATTTATTACTTGGTTTGTGAGCTTCCAATTCATTTTGTAAGCGTGACATTTGTTCATTTAAGATTGTTTTTTCGCTTTTTAGTTGAGCATAGCGCTCATCAGCTTTTTGTAGCTGATTTTGACTAAATAAAATCCAGCCAATCATCGCAACAGTTACAACAGCCCAAACAATACAAACTCGCTTCAATGACCATAATGGTTTTACTGGAATCAACTCTGGCTGTAGTAAATTTATACTGTGCTTCGCTGTATTAACGTTTGTCATACATCTACCTCCATGCTGGACAACATAGAAGCACCAACAGCGCATGGAAATTTACGATATTCTTCAAAGCCTTCAGGCATAGACAAAAGATTTACAGGAACATTGGTGTTTTCTGATACTTTACGAACTAAAAAGGCTTCGTTATCCATAGGTAAAATAACTTGAATTTCTTTGATAGGCGCTTGTTTTAATTGTCTTTCAAAATAATCGGTAGAACGTTGTATTTCTAAGCTCAGCATATCAACAGATCCCATAAGAAGTTCTTCTTCAGTTTTATGAGAAATTTGTGCTAAACCACGTATGCGACGTTGAAAGAAAATCTTACCTTGTTTAACAATCAAGATTAACAGGTCTTCATTTGCGTGCTGGCAAACAAGTAAAGTGGCAACATCACTTTGAGGAATTAATTGAGCAAAAGCAAACTCAACGGTTGTAATTAAAGCAATATCTAACTGATGTTGAGTGACATGCTCAACAATAGCAGTTAGCTCTTTAAGATCTGCACATACCACATTAATTTTTTCTACATTATTAGATAACTGAGGACCATCAAAATAGTCAACAACCATATTATCAGGTTTGAACGGAACTAAGTCTTTCACTTGCCATTTCAATGCTGAATTAATTTCAGTATCAGGAACATTAGGTTTGTCGACTTGTACTATCTGATATTGCCCTGCAGACAAAACAATATGGCAAAGCCCATTACCTCCAACTTCATCGGCTAAAGCTGAAAACGAAGCAGACATCCTTGGCTTGGTAATATTTTGACAAACTGGAGAGGCGTTTAACGGACGATAGCAATAAGATAACGAGTCAGGCTGTAAACTCACACCTATAATGTCGTTAGATTTATTTTTAGAAAATAGCTTATTAATTTTATGTATAAATGACATTTATGTATTTTTTATTGTTTATTTATAACGAATTAACTAATTTCCATTATCCTCTATTCGTTAATTGACGCAAGTTTTTAATAAACTTATTACACAACTTTAATAAAAGTTAAATTAACTAAATAGAAAGTAATTAAATTAATAATATACGTATATTTCAAAAACCTACTGTTAACTGTAACGCAAATTTATTAAATACGCAGAGTTTTTCTAATAAAAACGAATTTATTTGAAATTTTGGACATAAAAAAACCGTATTGTTATTCACAATACGGTTTTTAATTTAAGAACTAACTAAATAGTTTTTAAATTATGCTTCAGCGATAACAACAATCTTGATACTTGTATCAACATCATTATGTAAGTGAATTACGATATCGAATTCACCAGTTTCGCGGATAGAGCCTAATGGTAAACGAACTTCAGCTTTAACTACTTCAACACCAGCTTCTGTAATTGCATCAGCGATGTCACGAGTACCTATAGAACCGAATAATTTACCTTCTTCACCAGCTTTCGATGCAATAGTAACTTCAGCAAGTTCAGTTAACTTAGCAGCGCGAGCTTCAGCAGAAGCTAAAGTTTCAGCTAATTTAGCTTCTAATTCAGCGCGACGAGCTTCAAAGTGCTCAACGTTAGCTGAAGATGCAAATACTGCCTTACCTTTTGGTAATAAGTAGTTACGTGCGTAGCCAGACTTAACTGTTACCTTGTCACCAAGGCCGCCTAATTTGGCGATTTTATCAAGAAGGATTACTTCCATTTTCAAAACCCCTTATTAGGTTACTTATGTAAATCTGTATATGGTAATAATGCTAAATAACGAGCACGCTTGATCGCACGACCAAGTTGACGTTGATATTTAGCAGCTGTACCAGTAATACGGCTAGGAACGATTTTACCACTTTCAGTGATATAGTTTTTTAGTGTTGCAATATCTTTATAATCGATAGAAACAGCACCTTCTGCAGTAAAACGGCAGAACTTACGACGTCTAAAAAAACGAGACATGGATTTCTCCTAATTAATCATTTCAATCTGTTGAGCATGTAATACAAGAAGTGGATTACCATTTCTTGATTCGTGGCGATTTATAAAACCGGTCACTTTAATATTACTGCCCTCAGTTAAATCACGAGTTAAGTGTTGCGACATATCACCTGTTGCGACTACTTGTATTCGAACAAACGCTTGTCTGTTCATACCTGCTTCGTTTTGAATAGAATGATGATCCATTGAAAACTGACAATGTTGAATACCTGCGGGGCTTGTTGATGTTTTAGGTCGTTTAACAACTGTACCCACCAACACAAGGCAATTCTCTGATAAAGAGACTGTCACTGTTACTTATTCTTCGCCAGCAGCTTCTTCAGTAGTAGCTTTCTCAGCAGTTTCTGCTTGAGCAGGCGCTTCTTCAGCAACATCTTTCTTAACTTCACGGCGATCTTCTTTAGCTACAGCCATAGCTGATGCTTCAGTTACTGCACCTTTAGTACGCATGATCATGTTACGAATAACAACATCGTTATAACGGAAAGAAGTTTCTAATTCATCAATAACTGATTGAGGCGCTTCAATGTTAATTAAAACATAGTGTGCTTTATGCAATTTATTGATTGGGTATGCTAATTGACGACGACCCCAGTCTTCTAGACGGTGGATTTTGCCTTCAGCAGCATTGATCAAGTCAGTATAACGCTGGATCATTCCAGGTACTTGTTCACTCTGATCAGGGTGAACCATAAATACGATTTCGTAATGACGCATTACGAGCTCCCTACGGTTGTAGCCTCTTACCTGGATCAGCCAACACCAGTATTGAGACAAGGAACAAAAATTTACGGCTGATTTAAGGACGCGTAGTGTAGGGAATTTAAGCAATAAAGGCAAGTAATTGTTATCAAGATAACGTGTTATATAAAATGAGTGGGGAAAAGGTGCTTCAAACACAACATCTATTTGTGTCAGCGGCTATAATAAACATTAATTTTTACAAGTAAAATCAACAACTAAAAACCAAAACTCTAGAGGGTTTAAGTAATGATATTTTATTTAGGAGGGTCATATTATAAAAATAAAAAAGCGCTATAAAGCGCTTATTATTATGTTATTAAATTCAATAACCATAAAAGACAAAAACTTGTTAACTCTTGTCTGAGTTAATCATCAACGTTAACCTAGTCTTTGTCTAACAATTTCAAATAAACATATACCCGTCGCAACTGAAACATTTAAGCTTGAAACACTTCCTGCCATTGGTAATTTAACTATTTGATCACAATTTTCACGAGTTAAGCGACGCATTCCTTTACCTTCAGCTCCCATAACAAGAGCCATAGCACCTTCAAACTTAACATCGTATAAGTTGATATCAGTTTCACCCGCAGTTCCAACTATCCAAACACCTAAATCTTGTAGCTGTTTCATGGTTCTAGATAAATTAGTTACTTGCACCAAAGGAACAGTGTCAGCAGCGCCAACAGCAACCTTTCTCACTGTGGCAGTAATACGTGCGGCATTATCTTTAGGTACAATAATAGCGTGTACACCAGCAGCGTCAGCATTACGTAAACAAGCACCTAGATTATGAGGATCTGTTACGCCGTCAAGTATTAAGAAAAAAGGTAATTCTTCTTTTTTATTGGCCGCTGCAACTATGTCGTCTAAATCAGATTCTGTGTATATCTTACCTGCTTTTACTCGGGCTAATACACCTTGGTGTTGCTCGCCTTCACTTTTCTCATCAAGTACTTTACGGTTAACTAATTGCGTTGGAATACCGTATTTTCTTGCTAAATTAATAATAGGTTTTAAACGTTCGTCTTCACGACCTTTTAAAAACCATAACTCTACGAATAACTCAGGAGCTCTTTTAAGCATTGAATTAATTGCGTGAATACCAAATACTACTTCGTCTTGCTTTGCCATGTTTATTACTTATCTAATTTATATTTCAAATTTGTATTGGCTATTTAATTAACAGTATTAATTATTTAGCTTTTGAACGTGCGTTTTTACCTGGGCGTGGCTTCTTAACTCTTTTCTTTTTAGCTTTCGTTTTTTTTGTATCGCTTGATACTGTAGCCGGAGTTCCTTTAGATTTTTTAGCTCCTTTTTTTACACCTTTATCACTCGCACTATTTTTCTTCATACCTTTACGTGGAGAGCGTGAACGTCGTTGATCTTTTTCATCAACCACTACGCCATCAATCATTAGGTCTATTTTTTTCTCGTCTAAGTTAACCGCTGCAACCTTAACTTCGATAGCATCGCCAACTTTATATTTTGTTCCAGTATTTTCACCTGTTAGGCACAACCTGACTTCATCAAATCGATAATAATCACGGCCTAATGAGTTAATATGAATTAAACCTTCAATGCCTAAGTTCGCAAGCCTAACAAATAAACCAAAGTTAGTAACGGTTGAAATAACACCATTAAAACTGTCGCCAATGTGGTCTTGCATAAACTCACATTTAAGCCAATCAGATACATCCCTTGTCGCATCATCTGCTCTGCGCTCTGTCATAGAGCAATGTTCGCCAAGTTCAATCACTTGCTCCGAGGTATAAGTATATTCACCGTCATTTGCGCCAGTTAATTTCTTATCTGCCTGCTTCTCTAAAATAGCTTTAATAACACGATGTACAACAAGATCAGGATAACGACGAATTGGTGAAGTAAAGTGACTATATGATTCAAGAGCTAAACCAAAATGACCTAAATTATCACTTTGATAAACCGCTTGCTTCATCGATCTTAGCAACATGGTTTGAATCAGCTCTTGATCAGGTCGGTCAGCAATACGTTTTAATATTTGTCCGTAATCAGCAGGTGTAGGTTCTTCTTTTGCTGGAGTTTCAATACCTAATTCTCGAATATAGGTAACGAAATTATTATATTTATCGCCACTTGGTTTTTCATGTACTCTGAATAAACCATGAGCCTTGTGTTTTTCAATAAATTTAGCGGTAGAAACGTTCGCTAAAATCATACATTCTTCAATGATTTTATGTGCATCGTTACGTACAAGCGATTCGATAGAAGCAATTTTCTTATCGTCATTAAAAATGAACTTAGATTCTTCTGTTTCAAACGCAATAGCACCACGTTTTAAGCGTGAATCATTTAATGCTTGATACATACTGTTTAGGTTTTCTAAATCAGGTACTAATGCAGCATATTCAGCTTTAAGTGCTTCATCGCCTTCAAGAATGGCTGCCACTTTTGTATAAGTAAAACGAGCATGAGAACGCATTACAGCTGAGTAAAATGTAGAATCAACTAGCTCACCTTGAGCATCAATCGACATTTCACATACCATACACAAACGATCTACATTTGGGTTTAATGAACATAAACCATTAGAAAGCTTCTCAGGCAGCATTGGAATAACTTGGCTTGGAAAGTAAACAGAGTTTCCTCTTGATATTGCTTCTTCATCTAACGCTGTTTTATCACGAACATAATAACTAACATCAGCAATAGCAACCCATAATGTCCAGCCACCATTTTCGTTAGGTTTACAATAAACCGCATCATCGAAATCTCGAGCATCTTCACCGTCTATAGTAACTAGTGGTAAATCTCTTAAGTCTTTTCTACAGGCTTTAGGCGCTTCTTCTACTTCGTCTGAAAGTACACTAACTTCTTCCATAACTTCTGTAGAAAACTCATGAGGTAAATCATGCTCTCTTAAAGCTATTTCAATTTCCATACCGGGAGCCATATGCTCGCCTAGCACTTCAACAACTTTACCTACAGCATTCGCTCTTTTAGATGGGCGCTGTGTTACTTCCACAACAACCACTTGTCCGTGTCTTGCCCCCATACGATCATCAGGCTGAATTAAAATATCGATTTTAATTCGTGCATCGTCTGGTTTCATGTAAACAATGTGCTTCTCTACGAAAATTCGACCAACAACACCGCTCTTTCTAGGTTGGATCACATCTAAAATGCGAACCTCTTTTCTGCCCTTACGATCTGTTCTATCAACTAAAATAGCTTCTACAATATCACCATGAATAACACGCTTCATTTCATGAGCTGAGATGTATAAATCTTTACCTGGTTTCTCTCCTGGTGCTACATCAGGAATAAAGAAACCAAATCCATCTCGATGGCCTGTCACTCTACCCGTTAACACACTATTTTTAGGTGCTATTGCGTATTGTTTAAATTTGTTAAATATTATTTGCCCGCTAGTTTCCATCGCTCGTAAACGACGCTTTAAGCCTACTTTATTATTTTCTTCGGTGTATTTAAAAGTTTTGAGTAGTGCGTTAAAGGTAGGGGGAATTGGAGCATCTTGAATAACAGACAGAATTAGCTCTCGGCTAGCAACAGGTTGCTCGTATTTTTCGGCTTCTCGTTTTGAAAAAGGGTCTTTTATGGTCACAGCGTAGTTTCAATAATATTTTTCTTTATTATACGCTATTGCTTTCATTATGCGAATTAATGAACTTAATTAAGTTTTGCCTTCAATTAAATCACCACTATAATGTTTAGTTCTTATTAATGCATATTGGCTATATAACGCAAATATAGCCTACATCCAAGGAAGAATATGAAACTTAAACGATCTCTACTCGTTATCGCAATATCTACCGCTTTACTTTCTGCTTGTGCAGAAAATACTGCTACACATCAAAACATTGATTCAAAAGAAATCAATAGTGAATCTAAAAAGAATAGCGAACAAATAGCCTTAGCTTCTAAAAAAGCCAATGAGTTATTTGATACTATTTTTACAGAAGGTGTTAATCGTAGTCCAATGATGCAAACCTATCTTGGCATTAAAACAGATTATGATAAGTGGAATGATATTTCTGAAGAAAACACATTAAAAGAACTCGCATTTTCAAAAGCTGATTTATTAAAAGTAAAAGCAATAGACACGAGTTTATTAGATACTCAAACGAAACTTAGTCACCGTTTACTTGTTCAAAAATTAGAAAATACAATTGATGATAATAAATGGCGATTTCATTCTTATCCTGTAAACCAAATGCGAGGTTTACATGCGCAGGTGCCTTCTTTTTTAATTAATCAGCACACGATCAGCAATGTAAAAGAAGCTAAAGATTATATCAGTCGTGTTCATCGAACGAAAAAACTCATGGCACAAGTAGTTGAGCAATTAAAAACGAGAGAAGCCAAAGGTATTATTGCACCAAAATTTGTTTTTAATCATGTAATTCGTGATTCAAACAACATATTAGTTGGCGCGCCTTTTACAGAGAGTCATGGGAAAAATAGTACTTTATTAGAAGACTTTACTGGAAAAATAGAAAAATTAGATTTATCAGATGCTGAAAAGTCTACTTTAATTTCTGAGCTTAACACAGCATTAATTACTGATTTAAAGCCAGCGTATGAAAAACTTATTTCATATGTTGCTGAGCTACAAAAGAAAGCGGATACCCGAGATGGTGTTTGGAAATTCCCTGATGGTGATGCTTATTTCAATAATGCTTTACAACGCACAACCACAACAGAGTTAACGTCTAATGAGATTCATAATATAGGATTAAGTGAAGTTGAACGTATTCATAATGAGATGCGTCTGATTATGAAAAAAGTTGATTTTAAAGACGACTTGAATCAATTTTTTGACTTTATGCGAAATGACAAACAATTCTACTATGCGCAGAGTGAAGCAGGAAGAACACAATATTTGAACGAAGCAGTTGCGCTTATTGATGATATGGAAGGTCGATTAGATAGTTTATTTTTAACAAAACCTAAAGCTAAATTGAAAGTTAAAGCGGTTGAAAGCTTCCGTGAAAAGTCAGCAGGTAAAGCATTTTATCAACAACCAGCTCCTGATGGCTCACGCCCTGGTATTTACTATGCAAACCTATACGATATGGCAGCAATGCCAAGCTATCAAATGGCGGCATTAGCTTATCATGAAGGTATACCTGGTCATCATATGCAAATAGCCATAAAGCAAGAATTGACAGACTTACCTAAATTTAGGAAGTTTGGTGGTTATACTGCATACACTGAAGGTTGGGGACTTTATTCTGAAATGCTCCCAAAAGAAATAGGCTTATATCAAGACCCTTATTCAGACTTTGGACGTTTAGCTATGGAGTTATGGCGAGCTTGTAGATTAGTTGTAGATACAGGTATTCACACTAAAAAATGGACTCGTGAACAAGGTATTGAATACTATGTAACCAATACACCTAATGCTAAGTCTGATGCAGTTAAAATGGTAGAACGACATATTGTAATGCCATCACAAGCAACAGCTTATAAAATTGGTATGATGAAAATAATTGAGTTACGAGAAAAGTCTAGAAAGTTACTTGGGGATAAGTTCGATATTAAAGAGTTTCACGATATCGTATTGAAAAATGGCCCTGTACCTTTGAATGTTCTATCTGAACTTGTTGATAGTTATATAGAAAGCAATAAAGCGTAATAATACCTCAGAATAAAAAACCGTGAGCTAATCACGGTTTTTTTTTCAAACAATATTCTAAATACTAATATTCGGTAACTTTTGCCGCATTAACAACGCGCTCAGGCATTTTGTCGGCAAGCTTAAGTAGTAGAGTAGAAATTTGCTTATGTACTTTTTTGTCTTCTGTTACAGCACGATGTAATTGAGAATACAATGCGGGATAGTCAAGTGGGCTGCCAAAACCTTTGTCGTATATTTCAGCCAATCTAATTTGTGCCTTTAAGTTTTTTAATGTTGCTGCTTCTTTTAAATAACGAATAGCTTTATCCATATCAACCTGAACAAACTTACCTACATGATAATAACGTCCTAATTGCTCAAGCCCTTCCGCTAAACCTTGATCAGCAGCTTCCTTCATATAGTAAAGCCCTAATTCAACGTCTTTTTTTACACAAACACCATAAGCCAACATATCACCCCATAAAAATTGATAAGACGGCATTTGAGACTTAGTGGCACGTGCTTCAATATCTTGTACTAATTGACACTCATCAAGCACAACTTGGCCTAAATGTTTATTTTCTTTAATTAGATCAAGCAACTCATTGTCAGTATAAATTTGTACAACCGTTAATGCTTCAGCAGACGATTGAAATGAAATAAATAAACTTAAGAAAATGGAAAAGTAAGAAAGCTTCATATAAAACCTATTGAATAAAAAGTATAAAACTAAAAAATGTGATGTATTTGCTATCAACTAAAACAATCAAATAATCACATCAGTAACTATTTATCGGCCATAAATTAAAAACATTAACCACTGTGTCTGATTTTTGACAATTAAACACTCATAAAACACAGCAATTTTAGTACCATATAATTGCAGCTAGGTACTTGCACAATAACAAGCTTCATATAACAATACTTAAAAGAATAATAAGAAAAAGAGTTGTGATGTCTGAATTAGAGCAATTAATTGAAAAAGCTAAAGCAAATGAAGTCATATCAAAAAAGTTATTTGAGATTGAAACCGAAGTATTAACGTCTAATTCCAGTGACGAATTACTCCAACGCTTATTAAACTCTATTAAAGATAAATTTAACTTAACCAATATCCGTTTATTGTTAGTTGACCCTACTCCTATTTCGTTTTTAATAAATGAAAGCATTCAATCTTACTGGTATCAACAAAATACAACAGCGATTAGTTATCAAAAACTTAAAGAATTTCACCTCAACAACAGCCCTTTTCTAACCGACAATGTTGATACGCTATTAAAAAGTATACCTGCTAAATTATTAGAAGGTGGACAGTCTTTTGCTTTAACCCCACTCATTCTAGAAAATAAACTATTTGGAAGTTTATTATTTACCGATGCCGATAAAACACGTTTCACACCTAATTTGGGTACCTTCCATTTAGAGCAGCTCGCTGTAAAAGTGAGTTTATGTTTATCAAACGTGCTAGCACGTGAACAGCTAGAATACATAGCAAATTACGATAGATTAACAGGTGTCGCAAACCGTAGATTAATGGAAGCTTCGATTAGTGAAGAGCTTATTCGCCAAAAAAGATACGGCGTTTTATTTGCTGTGCTTTTTATTGATTGTAATCGTTTTAAAAAGATAAATGATACTTACGGACATGATTGTGGGGACCAAGTCTTAGTATACGTAGCACAAACACTTAAAAAGCTGATCAGAGAAAATGATCGCTGCTTCCGTTATGCTGGAGATGAGTTTGTCGTTACATTAGCAAGTCAAACTTATGATGAATCATTAGTTGCAGCAAAAAGGTTGTGTAAATATTTTATCGATAATCCAATGCAATACGAAGACAAAAGCCTACCAATAACCATTAGTTGTGGATCGGCGGTAAGTGATGGCACGTTAACTATGCAAGAGTTATTAAAAAAGGCAGATCAGCAATTATATCTAAGTAAAAAAATGACCGAGTTTGAAGATCAAACATCTTAAAAAAACTAAAATTGAATTTTTAAGCAGAACCGTTATTGATGGGGTTGAAAGAATAAACGATAACTTTACATCAGCATTACTACTAGGCTAATTATAAAGTTATCGTGATGTCGAACTCTAATTCAGATTGTGTAATCTAAATACTGGTTATTTACTAAAATCAACACCAGACTGAGCAGCAAAATAAGCAAACATAGTATATACCGCAGTATTATGTTTTAACGCCTTAGCATCTACCTTATCTAATGTATCATTTTGGGTGTGATGATAATCAAAGTACAAACTACCATCAGGTGCAAAGTTTACGCTAGGCATACCCGCTTTACTCATTAAGCTCATATCAGATTGCGCTTGAGCTGTATTAGTTTTACTTACTGTTACACCTAAAGGCTCTAAATATTCACCAAGCTCACGTAACGCTGGCAATGATTTTTTACCTACACCTGTTTTCATTTCGTAAATTGGGCCTACACCAAAGTCCCATTCAGCACCAATAACATGACCTTTCATATCGCCTTTACGTTTTTCAACATATGCTTTTGCGCCAACTAAACCAATTTCTTCAGCTGCAAATAAAATAACACGAATTGTACGTTTAGGTTTTACGGGTAATTGAGCAATATGATGAACTGTTGCCATCATCATTCCTACACCAATACCATCATCAACAGCGCCTGTTCCTACATCCCAACTGTCAAGGTGAGCTCCAAGTGTTACGTATTCGTTTGGAAATTCACTACCCGTTAATTCACCAATAACGTTAGCTGTATTTGCCACAACTTTAGGATCACTATGAGAAGTTAACTTTAAAAAGAATTCCACTTCTTCAGAACGCTTTAACTGATTTAATAACATATCAGCATCAGGGTTTGAAATACTTGCAGCAGCAACTTTTACGCTACCTTCAGGATAACGAACTGACCCTGTATGAGCTAAACGATTGTCGTCTGTACCTATTGAACGAATGATAATTGCTGAGGCACCTTTTTTACCTGCAACAGCCGCTCCATGAACTCTGGCTGCAACAGCAGGACCATAACCTTTACCATCAATATGGCGCTCCATACGGTTAGATATGAAAACTATTTTTCCGTTTAAACTGTTATCTTCAACCGCTTCTAGATCTTGAAATGTTTTGAAATGAGCAAGGTTTGCTTTAACTCCCTCTTTACCGGTACCAACACTACCACCTAAAGCAATAGCAACAACCTCATGTGGGTAAGGAGCTATAACTTTCGCTTCAACCTCACCACGATGCCAGTAGGTTGCAGTTAAGTCTTCAGTCCATACTTTATCAAATCCAAGGGCTTTCATTTTGTCTACAGCCCAAGCGATTGATTTCTTGTCGCCTTCTGAACCAACTAAACGATGGCCAACTTCAGTAGTTAACGATTCAATCAAGTCGTAAGATAAGTTAGACGATAGTGCCGTTTCTTTTAAAGCCATCAATTGCTTTTCTTCTATTGTGCTAAGTACGTCGGCATTCGACATACCACTCACTAAAGCAAGTGAAAACATCCCTATTTTAAACAAGTTATTAAACATTGAAGATCCTATAAGTGTGTTGTGGATATTAAATTCATAAAATTAATGTGACATGCGTATAGTTTTAATCAACTAATCAACAGAAAGTTGAGCGTAACAGCTACATTTATATTGGTTTCCATTCAAGATGTGGGACATTAAACTCATCGGAATAAAAATCCTTTCTACGCAAGAACTAAAGAGCTCTGCAGTAGATACCTTGATTGGTAATGATTATATAATAGAGGAATATAACAAAATGGAAAGGAAGAATTTATTTTCAGCTTAGTTACATAGTTCGTTAAATCTAGAAGTATAACTAAACTGAAAATGATATTGGAACAGTGAGAAACTTAGATAGAAAAAGAAGAGCCACAACCACATGTTGTCGTTGCATTAGGGTTGTTAACTAAAAAGCGACTTCCTTCTAAGCCTTCAACATAATCAACTTCTCCGTCAACTAAATATTGAATACTCATAGGGTCAACTACCATAGTTACACCTTTTTTCTCTATAGTCATATCCCCTTCATTTACCTTTTCATCAAAGGTAAATCCGTATTGAAAACCTGAGCATCCACCACCTGTTACATAAACACGTAATTTAAGTTCTGGATTTTCTTCTTCAGAAATTAAAGAAAGTACTTTAGTTGCTGCAGCGTCTGAAAATTTGATAGGTAATTCTGGGTTAGACATAACTCTCTACTTGTTACATTGAAACTGGGTGGGATTATCGTAAACTTGACTGTTTTAGTCAAGTATTACAGGAATCGATTTTGTTAAACGGCCTGATTTAATATTCCATTTAAAGCTTTCTTCTAAACGATGGTATTTTTGCCATCGCCCTTTAGGCAAAGTTACAATAACGTTAATTTTTTCAGGTGAAAAACCTTCAGGTAAAACAAAAGCGCCTTCAACTACTTGAAAAAACTTAAAGCTAAATGAAAGCTCTTTTTTAGTAAGTTCAGATACATCAGCGAGCCCTAAAACGGTAGTTTTGCCATTCAAACTACCTGATACTTTTATATCGATATAACCTTTAGCGTAACGTTTTTGGATAAGTTGATGTACTAAAAAAGTTCTGAATATATATCTATTTTTTGTTTCTGTTTTAGAAACAATAAAGTTATCAAGTACTACGCCATCAGCTTCTTTTTCAGGCGCCATAATTTTTTCATAAAAGGCGAGTTCTTTTTTTAGTTGGTAATGTTCGTTCTCAACTTCTTTTAATAAAGTTAATGACTTTTGATTAGCCATTTTTTCAAGTTCTAGTTCAACTTCTAAGGTATTAATTCTTTTTATTTGATCGGCTTCTTGCTTATACAAAAGCTCTAATCTTTTTTTATGATAAGATAAAGCCTGTTCTTGGTGGGCATGAAAATAGTTACCCATTCTATAACCAACGAAGATACACGTAATAATAAGCATAACCAATAAGATAGATGAACGAAAAACACCTATTTTATTTACCACAGCATTGAGATTTATTTTCGCTAACCAATTCATATAAAAAGTATTAATATATTGTATATTTTAAAAAACTATTCTTCACATTATACGTTATTAAAACCTATATTTTACATAAGGTTTAATCATCATAATTATATGAATAACAACGATCGTTTTATGGTCTATTTATAATGATTTTATTTTCATTAAAAAAACGCTTATCGCTTCCTATTACTTCTTGGCAATTGTGTTTGTTGGCAAGTATAGGTGGCGCTTTGTCGGCTATGCTTATTGTAGGTTTTACAATGGCAACAACCGCTCTACAAGAATTATATTTAAGCGAGAAAGACAACTATAACAGTATAAATGAGCTAAGTCGTTTTCTTCTTCCTATATTCGGCGCAATAGTTATTTTATTGGTATCTTGGATAACAGGATACAAATATTTAAGAACAGGTATTCCTTTTGTTTTACACCGTTTAAAAGTTGCTCATGGTGTTATTCCTTTGCGTAATACCATCCATCAATTTATTGGTAGTGCCATAGCATTAGCTTCTGGTTTTTCTGTAGGACGAGAAGGTCCCGCGATTCATCTCGGCGCCGCTTTTAGTGGCTACTTAGGAAGTTTGTTAAAGCTACCCCATAATAGTATTCGCACCTTATCAGCCTGTGGTGTTGCTGCTGCTATTTCAGCGAGCTTTAATACTCCTGTTGCTGCAGTTATCTTTGTAATGGAGGTAATCTTACGCGAATATAAAGTGCATATTTTTATTCCTATTATGATGGCTTCACTTGTAGGTTCAATGATCACAACAAGTGCTTTAGGTCCAGCCCATGAGTTTGAATATTTTAAGACGATCGTTTTAGAACTTGAGCATTATCCTGTACTTATATTATTTGCTATTGGCATTGGAATACTTTCTTTTGGTTTTAACAAATACTTAGTGGCAACGATTAAAAGCTCAGAAAAATATCATATTGTTAGTCGATTGATGTTGGCAGCTTTAATCACTTCTTCACTCAGTTTTGTAGTACCACAAGCTTTAGGGACTAATTTTGGGGCGATTGACTTTTCCATTAGTGACAACCCTTCTCTTTTCTTTTTAATGGGTCTATTAATTGCAAAACTCATTATGACGATCAGTGCTTTAGGCCTTGGTATTCCAGGTGGAGCAATTGGCCCTGTGTTGGGTATAGGCGCAATTGCAGGTAGTTGCGCTGCAGTATTCATTCAGTCTTACTATCCAGAAACATCTCTAACTAGTGATTTTGCGCTCATGGGAATGGCCGGCATGATGGCGGCAACTTTGAATGCGCCATTAGCAGCATTAATTACCGTTGTAGAATTATCGAATCAGTTGGAAGTTATTGTTCCAGCAATGATTATTATAGGTACATCGTGCATTGTTTCTGGTCAGTTCTTTGGTAATAGGTCACTTTTTGTGATGCAACTTGAAATACAGAACTTAATTTACCGCAAACCACCTTTAGAAAAATCATTACAACGTGTCGGCGTACTGGGTGTGATGAATGAAAACTTTGAGGTAACAACTCAATTATCAGAGCAAGAAAAACAAGAGTTTTTAAGCCAATGTAAAGATAACTACTTTCTCATCGATAAAGTCGATAACGAAGAATCAAAAAGCAGTGTTTATTATTCTGTGCAATATCAAATTCACGAAAACACTGAAAATGAAACTAATGATAACGCTGAACTCTATCATCAATTACTACTGCCGCTGCACGCACAAGCAACCTTAATGGAAGTTTATTCGCTATTAGAGAAAAAACGTAAAGGCGCGGTTTATATTTATGGTGACAATATGGATGATGTGCTTGGCATCATAACTTTTGCGCAGGTTAGACGTTTTTTACTTGAAGGAAATATAAATTAATGACAACAATTTTATGGTTAAAAGCCTTTCACGTTGGTTTTATGGTGGCATGGTTTGCAGGTATATTTTATTTACCTCGACTATTTGTTAATCACGCTGAAACACAATCTAAAGAAGTCAGTGAACATTTAAAAGGTATGGAGAAAAGATTAATTCGATTTATAACCCCATTTGCCTTGTTAACTATCGGTTTTGGTATTGCCATAATTTCTCAATATGGTTTAGATTGGTTTGCTTCATCAGGTTGGTTACATGCAAAACTATCTTTAGTTGTTTTAGTGGTTATTTACCATTTGTACTGTTCTAAAATAGTGAAAACATTTCAAAATGATGCCAATACTAGATCAGGACGCTTCTACCGTTTATTTAATGAATTACCTGTATTAGCCTTATTTGCCATTATTATTCTTGTTTATGTGAAGCCATTTTAGCTGCCAACCGACAATAAACAGTGCAGACTTACACCATTATTAATGATATTAAATCGCTATTTATGCTATATTTCTGCCCGCTATTAATGAAACAAAAAACTGCATGGTAGTGGGATTATCAACCTTCTACTATCATTACAAAACCATCCACATTTAGGTATATAAACATGATGAAATTTGAAGGAAGTCATATACTTTCTGTATCGCAATTTGACCGCGATTCCATTTCTCGTATTTTAGAAGTATCTTCTCTTATGGCACCTTATGCGATGAGACAAAAACGTTGTACCGTGCTCGATGGTGCAATTTTAAATAATTTATTTTTTGAGCCTAGCACACGTACTCGTGTTAGCTTTGGGGCTGCATTCAATCTACTTGGTGGTTTTGTTAGAGAAACAGTAGGCCAAGAAAACTCATCATTAAGTAAAGGTGAGTCATTATTTGACACCGCTAGAGTGATTAGTGGCTACTCAGATGTTATTGCTATGCGTCATCCGCAAATGCATTCGGTAGAAGAGTTTGCTAAAGGCAGTAGCGTACCTGTAATAAATGGTGGTGATGGTGCAAACGAACACCCTACTCAAGCATTACTTGATTTGTTTACAATAAAGTCTGAAATGACGCCTTTTAATAAAGGTTTAGATAATTTAAACATTACGCTAATGGGTGATTTAAAACACGGTAGAACAGTGCACTCATTATCTAAGTTATTAAGCTTATACAAAAATGTAAAAGTTACTATGATTTCGCCAGATGCGTTGAAAATGCCTGACAGTGTTATATCTACATTAACCAATGCGGGCCATGAAATTATACAAACAGATAAAATTGAAGGTAATCTTGCTTGTGATGTGATTTATCAAACACGTATTCAACAAGAGCGCTTTGCTAGTAAAGATGAAGCGGATTTGTATCGTGGTCACTTTAGTTTAAATAAAGATGTTTACCGCCAATACTGCAAAGAGAACACCGTAATTATGCATCCGTTACCTAGAGATTCTCGCCCTGATGCGAATGAATTAGATGATGATTTAAATGAACTAGATAACTTAGCTATTTTTAGACAAGCACAAAATGGCGTACTTGTGCGTATGGCCTTATTTGCTCTTACCTTAAATGTTGAAAGTAAGCTTACCCAATATGAACAGCCGGTAACTTGGCATACAAACAAATAATTAGCACGACTAAATACTGGAACGACAACATGAATAAATCTGAACAACTATTTGAAAATGCGCAAAACACCATCCCTGGCGGCGTTAACTCTCCTGTACGTGCTTTTAATGGCGTAGGCGGAACTCCTCGTTTTATAAAACGTGCTGAAGGTGCTTATATTTATGATGCTGATGATAAAGCTTACATAGATTACGTTGGCTCATGGGGGCCTATGATTTTAGGTCATAACCACCCTGCTATCTTAGATGCGGTGATTACTACAGCGAAAAATGGTTTAAGTTTTGGCGCACCTACCGAAATTGAAATCACCATGGCTGAAAAAGTTAAAGAGCTTGTTCCATCTATGGAAAAGCTACGTATGGTAAGTTCAGGTACAGAAGCCACCATGAGTGCTATTCGCCTAGCTAGAGGTTATACCGGTCGAGATAAAATCTTAAAATTTGAAGGTTGTTATCATGGTCATGCTGACTCATTACTTGTTAAAGCCGGTTCAGGTGCATTAACGATGGGAGTTCCAAACTCTCCTGGTATACCTGCTGATTTTGCTAAACATACATTAACAGTAAGCTTTAATAATATTGAAGAAGTAAAAGCTATTTTCGAAGAATATAAAGACGAAATAGCCTGTATTATTGTGGAGCCTGTTGCAGGTAACATGAACTGTATTCCTCCTGTAGCGGGATTCCTTGAAGGCTTAAGAGAAGTTTGTGATCAAAACAAAAGTGTCTTAATTTTTGATGAAGTAATGACAGGCTTCCGCGTAGCTCTTGGCGGCGCTCAAGCTCATTACAACATAGTTCCTGACTTAACCACATTAGGTAAAGTTATTGGCGGTGGTATGCCTGTTGGAGCTTTTGGTGGTAAAGCTGAAATCATGGATTATATCGCACCTGTTGGTCCTGTTTATCAAGCCGGTACTTTATCTGGTAATCCGATAGCAATGGCTGCAGGTTTAGCGTCATTAAATGAGTTATCAAAAGGTGACAAACATCAACAGCTCGCTAAAGGAACTGAAAAGTTATCTTTAGGCTTAAAAGCTGCTGCAGAAAAACATGGCATAGCATTAAGCATTAATTACGTAGGTGGTATGTTTGGTTTTTTCTTCACTGATTCAAAAGAAACCATTACAACCTTTGCACAAGCAACAGCCTGTGACGGTGAGAAATTCCAGAAATTCTTTCATTTAATGTTAGAAGAAGGAGTGTATTTAGCGCCTTCAGCCTTCGAAACAGGCTTTTTATCAACAGCTCATACAGATGAGATTATTGATAAAACGTTGGTTGCTGCTGACAAATGTTTTGCTCAACTTTAAGCAATCTGAAATTTGTTAAACTCAATATTTAACAAAGTAGCTATGAACAGATTCGCTTAAATAAACGTAAGGGTAGATATATAAAATGTATCTACCTTTTTTATACAAGAAGATGTAAGGGCTTTCATTGAGAAAAGGGTTAGAAATTAAAAAGGAAAAACTCAAAATAGAAGGGAGAGAAGATATTCTATTCTTTTAAATTACGAAGTTATTGTTTGAGGTTGCCTGGGAGTCATAACTTCATTATTTTGATAACGGTTTACTTCACTATTTAACCAGTCATGAGCTTCTTGCCAACCCATTTCTAACCCCGAAAACATTTTTACATTCCAATTATCAACTTTACGTAATTCCACCAACTTCTCAGCTTCTAACCTTGATTCTTCCGTATAATAAACAAAGGCTAATGCAATAAGATTATCTTCTGAAATCATATTAAACTTAGTTTCAAACGATAATGTGTAATTATTAATATTATTAAATAAGCAAGCGAAACCATTAGCCTTTACTGGAGCTAATGTTTTTCGAACCTCTTCACTCATTTCTAAAGTCAGCGTCACACCTTCATCAATAATCGTTTCAATAATATTATTAGGCAGAATATTGAAGGTAACAAAATCTAAACGATATTTCATACATACCTCTGTTGTGATTTTTCAACAAACATCAAACTAAGATTGAGAACATCTAGAATGTAACGAGAAAGGTTTAAGTATTTTAAATTTTTGACCTGAATTTATATCAGATTGATTACATTTTTATATGTAAAATACTGCTAAACCTTTACATCACATTAACAAGGAATACCATTTTATTTCACAACTTGTAAAGTGCAATTTATAAAACTTGACAATCAAAGGCTACTATAAAAAATAAACAAAAAATCAAAATAAAAAATAAAAACATTTAAATACAAAAAGTTAAACTAAGGCACAAATAGACACCAGATATATAACTTAAAACATAATATTATATAAACACATAACCTTATAACGTTATACCTATCAAAAACTAGTTCCCAAAAAGCTTATCAAACCACGAATCAGGTTTAGATGTACCATAAGAACAAGCCTCTAATGTTTGTAGGTAATTATTATTGACCGGCAAAGTGATAGTTTCATTGCAATTATCAGAAACTGCATTACCTGTACTTTTCTCAAAAGTAACAAAATCAATGTTTTCTGGAGGATTTAATTGCTTATTCGTTACACCTTGTTTATTCATGTAATCAGCAAAAAGTACCAAAGCCCCACTACTACCCGTAAGTGTAGTAGGTTTATTGTCATCTCGCCCAACCCAAGATGTAACTAAGTGCTTATTATCGAAACCAACAAACCAACTATCTCTTTGGTCGTTCGTTGTACCTGTTTTCCCTAATATTTCTTTATTAGGCAATCGCCACGTTAATGATCTTGCCGTACCTTCTTTAGAAACTTTTGATAAAGCATAATCTAACAAGTAAGATGCTTGAGAAGAAAATAGCTGCGTATCTACCCTTTTAAACTGCCAAAGTGTCTCTCCCTGAGAAGAAATAACACGAGTAATAGCATGACCTTCTTTACGATAACCACCGGATGCTATGGCTAAATAAAACTGGTTAACTTCTACTGGCGACATATTAATAGACCCTAAGAGAATCGAAGGGCGAACCGTAATATCTTTATCAAATCCTAATACATGAAAAATATCCGCAACGTTTGTTAAACCTATTTTCATGCCTAAATTAACAGTAGGAATATTTAACGACTGTACTAAAGCATCAATTAAGTTAACTTGTCCGCGATACTCACCATCATAATTTTTAGGGCTCCATTTACTACCGTTATCTGAAGTTAGTGTTATCGACTTATCTTCTAAAACCGTTGCTAAAGAATAATTTTCATAACGTTCCAAAGCAGCCAAATATATGGCTGGCTTAACTAAGGATCCTATAGGTCTGTTAGCATTTATTGCCCGGTTAAAACCGGCGTAACCACTTTTTTTGCCCCCCACAATTGCTTTGATCTCACCCGACTGAATATCACTCACCACCATAGCAGCCTGCAATTCATTTTTTGCATCAAGTTTGGGTAAACGTTCTTCAACAGTATCTTCTAAAAGTTCTTGGCTGTAATGAGAAAAACCAGTAAATACAGAAATGCCTGATTGCTGATCATATTTACTCATTAACTCAGCAAGTTCTTGTTTAACTAATTGCATATAACTTGGGAATTTTTGACGAGAAAGTCGGCGCTCTTCTCTTACTGTAAGGGGCGATTCGATAGCTTTAACAAAATCAACTTTGCTTACTAATTCTTTTTCAAACATCAACTTTAATACCAAATCACGTCTAGATTTGGCATTCTCAGGTTTTAACCAAGGATCGTAATAACTTGGGCCTTTTACAATACCGACAAGCATTGCTGTTTGTTCAACCGTTAATTGGTCAATGTTTTGATTAAAATAGAATTCAGCAGCTAAACCAAAACCATGAATAGCGTTGGCATAATTTTGCCCTAAATAAACTTCATTAATATAAGCTTCAAGTAATTGGTCTTTACTGTAACGGTATTCCAGTATCAACGACATTATGGCTTCGTTAGCCTTACGCCATAAGGTTTTATCTCGCGTTAAAAACATATTTTTAACTAATTGCTGTGTTAGCGTACTGCCACCTTGTACCGTTCTGCCTGCTAAAATATTACTGTAAAGCGCTCTTGCAATGCCTAATGGAGATACACCTTTATGAAAGTAAAAGTTACGATCTTCCACCACCAACAGAGTATCTAACAATAATACAGGTACATTACCTATCGGCGTTAATACCCGATCTTCTTTACTTGCAGGTAAAATACGGTCCATCAAGATAGGCTCTAAACGCACTAAATTAACGCCGTGGTTATCGACAAATAATTTACTAATATTGCCATTAACAACATCAATTTGAATTTTATTAGCCACTTGCATTTCATTAGAAAAACTAAAAGCTCGACGATAAACCACAATTCGCGATGCTGACATCGCATATTCACCAGGTTGTCTTACATTGCTTACTCGCGAATAGCCTGCAAACTTTAATGAAGCCGCTAAAACTTTAAGATTAATAGGATCTTCGAGTTTAAAAGCTTCAGCTTTTGAGAAAACTTGAATTGGCACTTCCCAACGTTGGCCTTCAAATTTATTCCTTACCTTTCCATCTAAATAAATACTGTAAAGAAATAAAACTAATACGAGAATAAAGAAAAGCTTAGCTGCAGTTTTTGCACACCAAATAAAAATACGTTTAGATTTTGAAGGAGAGTTTTTTACTTCAGGTGCTGAAGTTTTTTTAGTAGTTTCTTTTTTATCTTTTTTTGTCGGCATAAATAACTTGAATTAGATGAATATTTTGAAGGGTGATTATCCCAGCATTATATACCCAAACCATATGAATGTGCAGATTTGCAACTTTAAACACTTTTCAACAGATGAATTCATCAAGCCAATCGGTATAATAGCGATACTTATTATGTTCATACCAATCAAATACGTTTGGTATTAGGAAAAACCATGTCAGCATTTAACTTACTCGTTATTCTTGGCTCTACAGCTTCAGGTAAAACAAAACTTGCTGTCGATCTAGCACGCTCTCTAAATGGCGAAGTGCTGTCAGCCGACTCCAGACAAGTGTACAAAGGCTTAGATATTGGCAGCGGTAAAGATCTCGATGAATATCAAGAAATCCCTTATCATTTAATCGATATTGTTGAACCGGGTTATGAATATAATATCTTTGATTTTCAGCGTGATTTTATTGCAGCTTTCGAAGATATTACCTCTCGCAATAAGTTACCCATATTAGCGGGTGGCTCAGCTTTGTATGTTGATTCAATTATTAAAGGTTATCGCTTAGTTGAAGTTCCTGAGAACCCTGAACTACGAGCCGAATTAGCAGAGCAAAATCATGAAATGCTTGTTGAACGATTAAAACAACTAAAGCCTAATTTACATAACACTACTGATCTTATTGATACACAACGTTTAATTCGAGCAATAGAAATTGCTGAAGGTGAAAAAAACACACCAGAAAATATCGCTTACTTCCCTAAACTAACACCTTTTATTACCGCGATTAATTGGCAAAGAGAAATAGTTAAACAAAGAATTACCGCACGTTTAAAAGAACGTTTAGAGCAAGGTTTAATTGAAGAAGTAGAACAACTACATCAGCAAGGAGTATCGTGGGAAACCCTTAATTTCTATGGCTTAGAATATCGATTTGTCGCGCAATATTTACAAGGTCAGTTAACAAAAAACGATATGTTCCAAAAGCTCAATAGTGCAATTCATTTATTCTCTAAAAAACAAGCCACATGGTTAAGACGTTTAGAAAAAAACGGCACCAAAATACATTGGTTAGACGGTACTAAACCAACTTTAGAACAAGTGATGAAACATATAGCATCAACTCATTAGGAACTAGTTATGATCTCTAAAATACGTATAAATTCGACAACAAAGATTAGCTTACTATTAGCAGTTTTTTTTACTTCTAATGTATTTGCCCATCAAGGTGAACATTGGTTATTAGTAGATAATTTTGAATCGACAACATCGATCAATAACTGGGTAAATGCTGATGTTCAAAACGAAACAAAACCCTTTATCAAAAATCCACAAGTTACGATTATTGAAAGCGAATTAGATAAAAACAATAAATACTTACTAAGAAAACCCGCAGCAGAGGGAGTAGTAGGTAACCGTAAGGCTATTAGCTTTTTACCTTTACCTAAGGAAGTTGACGTTGGCGAAACCTATACTTTTTATACCCGCGTTAACGTTGAATACTTTCCTAATAATCACTCTTTTGGTTTAAGTAACTTAACACCTGAAAAAATCAAAACAGAAAACTATAACGCCTTTGAACCTATGATACGTATTACAGATAAAAAAGAGTCTGACGGATCAAAAAACGATGGTTCATTAATGGTATTAAGTGGCGCACATAAAAAATATAAGTCGATAGTAAACCCTGAAACAGGTAATAAAGCGGCACCTTTACAGGAAGGGCAATGGTATGAAATATGGTACGTTATCAACAACTCACCACTTAAAGATGGCGGCCAAAGTTACGATTTATATGTAAAAGGTGGGGAATTCAAAACACAGCAAAAAGTATTTACTAATGCCAACTTCAGAATGAAGCGTGAACAAGCACTTACGCACTTTATGGCGATTTGTAATACGGGCCCTAAAAACAAACCTTATGGCAATGGCGGCGTAAAATACGACGACATTTATATGAGTGAAGGTTTAGAACTAAGCTCACCTATTCACTAGATTAGTGCCTTAATTGTATTAATTAAGACTTAATAACAAGTAATCTCAACCCAAGTTGAGGTTAAATAGATTTAGCTAACATCAAGCAAACTTGATGTTAGCTCAAATTAATCTTTCATCAAATGACATTTAGTTTGACGCGTTGCCTTAGCATTCACTGGGTCATCAGGCCAGTAATGGCGTGGGTATTGAGATTTCATATCCTTTTGCACCGCTTTATAACTGCCCTGCCAGAATGCAGCTAAGTCTTGCGTCACTTGAATAGGTCTTTTGGCTGGAGATAAAATTTCAAGTACTAAAGGAATAGCGCCTTTATCACTCGCCTCATTATTTCCGTTTTCATTATGCCCAACTGTTCCTACACACGGTGTGGTTGTTAAGCCATAAAGCTCTTGCATAGGCAGCGACACTATAGGTAAACGTTCATCTGTATAACGAATAGCACATCGTCTTTTAGTAGGACCGATAAAGTATTCAGGAGCTGCTTTTACTAAGGTTTGTTGTTGCTGATAACTTAACAGTGATAAAAACATCTCAGAGAAATCACACTTATTTAACTGCTTTTTACTTTTTATATCACCTACAAAAGGCTTAAACCAAGTATCACTGCTTGTCAATAAACTGGCTTCGTCTACACACGGTAAATCTAAGCTTTTGTTGTATAAAGTTAACCAGCGCCATCTTAATAATAACGCTTTGTCTTGATCTTTTAATGTAAGAAGACTTAAACCTTGTTTGAGTAATTCTTTCGACCACAACTGTGCAACCAAATCATTACTCAGTTGTTCTGGTGATGCTCTTTCATCAATCACCAAGGCATTTACTTTTGTTAGCTTCTGCGCAGTAATTCGATCAACTTTGGCATTATAAGTGGTAATGATTTCGTCAGTGGATTGAACAATCCCCCACTCAATAAGCTGTTCAATATCTACAGGAGCAGCAAGCTGTACCATCATATTAGGTAAGCCTCTAGTTTGCGGTGTTGGTATTTGCACTTCGCTTACTTGTGCGGCAACAATATAGGTTTCACCTAATAAAGCATCTTCCAGGTTTACCGTGATGCCTTTGCCTGCGGTTGTTACATATTCGCCCGTTTGTTGGCTGGTTTTACTTGTTGATTGGACGTTAGAGTCATAACGATATTTAGCAATACGCTCTGGGTAAGCTAAAGCGAGTAATACACCGCTATAATGCACAGGTAATTTGCTATGATGTTTAACACTGCTATTGAACTTTTTAGCTAATTGATCCGCTTGTTTAAATACTTGATGAGCAAGATGTCCGCGAATTTCTCCATTCAGTAAAGCATCAACTCTATGCACTAAATTACAATTAAAACGCCCTTGATCGCGAGAAAAAACATCTCGTTCTTCTAACATTGCCGCGATTAAGCACGCTAAAGACAATAAGCCCTTCTCTTTATATTTATCTTCTAAAGTCTTTGCCATAATAATCATATGGGCATAACGAGGATGGCAAGATACTTTAGAAACCGCTTTACCATGTGATGTTAATTGGTTTTGCTGGGTTACAATATTGAGTGACTGCAACTCCTGCCAAGCTTGTTGTTCTTTTACTTGTGAGGGTAACTCAATCAAAGGTAAATCAGATAATTGAGTAACGCCCCAACGTGCAGCTTCAATCACAAAAGGTAGTAAATCAGCTTGTTGAATTTCACTTTTACTATTTTCGTCACGTCGGCTAAAGTCTTCTTGGCTATATAAACGTAAGCATTTACCAGCGCTTAATCGACCAGCACGCCCTGCCCTTTGAATAGCCGAAGCTTTAGAAATGGTATGCTGTTGTAATTTATTGGTTAAGCTTTTGGGATCATAAATGGCGGTTTTTTCAAAACCACAATCAATAACTAAGGTCACGCCTTCAATCGTTAAACTGGTTTCTGCAATATTAGTGGCAAGTACAAGTTTACGTTCACCATTAGTTAAAGGTGCTATCGCTTTTTGTTGTTCAGCTATAGAAAGTTCACCATATAAAGGACACAGTTGAATAGAAGCGTTTACTAATTTATCAGCTAAATTTTGACACAAGTATTTAATGTCAGCCACACCAGGTAAAAATACGAGAATAGATCCATCATGTTCCACAGCTTGTTGTGCAATAACTTTTAACGCATGTTCTCGCCATTGCTTTGCCGATGAATAACCTTGTTGAAGTCGTTGAGTATTTAAAACAGGAGAGTATTCGATATCAACAGGAAAACTGCGCCCTTCACTTGCTAGTGTTACCGCATCAGGTAACTTTTCAGTTAACGATTTTACCGCCAAAGTTGCCGACATAATAACAAGTTGTAAATCATCTCTTAGCGCTTGCTGAACATCTCTTGCTAACGCATAAGCTAAATCACCATGCAAAGAACGTTCATGAAATTCATCTAAAATAACTAATCCACAACCGCTAAGCTCAGGATCATTCTGAATGATTTGCGTTAAAATACCTTCAGTGATCACTTCTAAACGTGTATTGCTTGAAACCTTAGCATCATTTTTTAATCGGTAACCAATAGATTGGCCAACAGGCTCACCTATTTGCTCACTTAAATAGCAAGCAATATTTTTAGCCGCGACACGGCGAGGTTGTAATAGATATATTTTTTTATCTTTGTACTGCGCTAACGACAACAACCACAAAGGCAAGCGTGTTGATTTACCTGCACCAGGAGGAGCCATTAATATCAACGTATTATGTTGTTTTAAAGCAGAAAGAAATTCATCTTTAATTGCATCTATCGGAAAGTGTTGAGTCATGAGAAATATAATGAAAACAAAGTTACAGGCGTTATAACACAAGTAACAAAAGTTCGCAGCGAGTGATTAAAACCATTAACTAAAAATTACACGCATGTAAGGTTTTTTTTGTTGTATTTAACTATTTGGCTTGAACTTAATGTAGTATTCCACTCAATTTTTAAAATACTATTGAAACTATGACGCAAAAAATATCATTACGTAAAGCCACACTTATTAAACGTTATAAACGCTTTCTTGCTGATGTGATTTTAGAAAATGGAGAAGAAACTACAATACATGTGGCCAATACAGGAGCAATGAGTGGTTGTGGTAGCCCTGGTGATACAGTTTGGTATAGCACCTCAGATAATAAAAAAAGAAAGTATCCGTTCAGCTGGGAGTTAACAGAGAAAGCCAACGGCGATCTAATCTGTGTTAATACTCACCAAGCTAATATATTTATACAAGCTGCGATAGAGAATGACGAAATTGAAGCACTAACAGGCTTTACTGAATTAAAACGCGAAGTTAAATACGGAATAGAAAATAGTAAAATTGATATCTTGTTAAGTTATGCTAACAAACCAGATCATTATGTTGAAATAAAAAGCGCAACGCTTCTAGAAAACGGCCAAGGCTATTTTCCCGACACAACAACCGTGCGTGGACAAAAGCATTTATCCGAATTAATGAATGTAGTGGCAAATAAAGATGGAGCAGTTCTTATCTTTGCCATTATGCACTCAGGTATAAAATCTGTATTACCTGCAGAGCATATAGACAATAAATATACGCAATTATTCAACCAAGCTAAAAATAGTGGCGTAAAGATTATTGAATATCATGTGCCGTTATTAGATTTTTATAAGCTCGGCGAATAACAGGCTTTCATATTAAGCCTGTTATTATGCTATAAAACGTGAAAAAGATTGACTCGGGCGTTGAAAGACTGCTAAAAGGTCATGTTAAAAATTAGCTACAAACTGTGTTTTTATAAATTTACATCGTAACCAATTGATTAATTTAGTTAAATTTATTTTTTGTATAAAAAAGCTTGTTTTTCAACAAGTGAAACACCATATAGTTGTGATATTTAATGCCTAGAACATAGGCCGTAACTATAATTTAAGTTGTAGTAAGTGTATTTATCGACTTACCGCAATAAAAGTTAAGTCGTATTTAGGAGATAAAGGCATGCCAAACACAGCAAATAAAGCATTAGGACTTCTGGCATTAGCAGGCGTACAACCATACCAAGAAAAGCCTGACGAAGAATATATGGGCGAGCCTCAACTTAAGCATTTTAGATTAATATTAGATGCTTGGCGCTCACAACTTCGTCAAGAAGTTGATCGTACTGTTACTCACATGCAAGACGAAGCTGCAAATTTTCCTGACCCTGTAGATCGCGCAGCTCAAGAAGAAGAGTTCAGTTTAGAACTACGTACACGTGATCGTGAACGTAAACTTATTAAGAAAATTGAAAAAACATTACAATTAATTGAAGAAGATGATTTCGGCTTCTGTAAATCTTGTGGTATTGAAATTGGTATTCGCCGTTTAGAAGCGCGTCCAACTGCAGATTTATGTATTGAATGTAAAACCCTTCAAGAAATCAAAGAACGCCAAATGGCAGGTTAATTCCTGTTTAATTACTTTAGTTTCCTATAGTAGTTTGGTTTACTTATGGTAGATCTTGATAATAAACGACCACCATTCTCATATCGTGGTCGTTTTGCACCTTCCCCTTCTGGTTTACTTCATTTTGGCTCTTTAGTTACAGCACTTGCTAGCTATTTAGACGCTAAACATCATAACGGCACTTGGCTTGTTCGTGTTGAAGACATAGATCCACCTCGAGAATTAGCAGGCGCCAGTACTGAAATATTAAACACACTAGAAGCCTATGGATTGCACTGGGATGAATCGGTTTTATACCAAAGTCAACAATCACAATTATATGAAGAAACTCTACGAGAACTAGCTAATAATCAGCTTACCTATCATTGCCAATGCACTCGTGCGCAAATAAAAAAATTAGGTGGTATATATCCTTCCACTTGCAGCACTTTAACTCTATCTAAAGAGAATAATGCCATTCGTTTAATTAATAATGTTGGTACATTCGAATTTAATGACATCATTCAAGGGTCATATACTGGTGATAAAGCTTCTGCCGCTGAAGACTTTATATTAGTCAGAAAAGATGGTTTATTTGCCTATCAACTAGCTGTAGTGGTTGACGATATCTTTCAAAACATTACCCATGTTGTAAGAGGTTGTGATTTATTAGAGCCAACATTACGACAATTAAGTTTTTTCAATACATTAAATGTAGAACCGCCTAGTTATAGCCATATACCGCTTGCTATTACGAATGAAGGTTACAAGCTAAGTAAACAAAATAAAGCTCCAGCAATTAATAATAAAAACCCTCAACCAGCACTTATTGCTGCTTTACATTACTTAGGTCAAAATCCGCCTGAAGAACTACTAGCTGAATCAGTAGAAAACATATTAAAATGGGCTATTGCACACTGGTCGATAAGTAAAATAACAAAGAAGAAAGAAATAGTTATATAATAACGAATCGATTGTTGGAAAATGTACTGTTTTCATTCTATTTTTAATCACTGTGTTATATCATTAGCTCTATAACAAAGAATCCAAATTTAATTATTTCCTTTATCCACTTTCTAAGGTCCGCACTATCAAAAGCGTTATCAATTTATGTAAACGAGTACTTAAAAAAAGTACTTCTAGAAAATCTAAAGCTCCTGCATCAACAGGACCTATAGTTCTAACCAGAGATCAGCATCCGGTATCACGCAAGCTGATGAGTACCAGTGCCTTAAAAGTTTTATATCGATTGAACAGCGGTGGTTACGATGCATATCTTGTTGGTGGTGGTGTACGCGACATTTTATTAGGTGTTATTCCTAAAGATTTCGATATTGTAACCAATGCTACACCTGAAGAAATTAAAGGTTTATTCAGAAACTGTCGTTTAATTGGCCGTAGGTTCAGACTAGCTCATATTGTATTTGGTCGTGAAATTATCGAAGTCGCAACTTTTAGAGGACATCATGATTCCACTAAAGACGATAGTGCCTCTAAAGTATCAAAGCAAAGTGACGAAGGCATGTTACTGCGCGATAATATTTATGGTTCGATAGATGAAGATGCAGAGCGCAGAGATTTTACCATTAACGCTCTGTACTATTCAGCGAAAGACTTTACCGTTCATGATTTTGCAAATGGCATAGCTGATATAAACGCGAAACAAATAAGACTAATTGGTGACCCTGAAACTCGTTACCGAGAAGATCCAGTGCGTATGTTAAGAGCTATACGCTTTGCTACAAAACTTGATATGGAAATTAGCTCTGAAACCAAAGCACCTATTAAAGAGCTAGGTTCGTTGCTTGAAAATATTCCACCAGCAAGAATGTTTGAAGAATTTTTAAAATTATTCATGTCTGGTAAAGCGGAAGCTAACTTCAACATGCTGCGCGAATACGGTTTATTTAAACATTTCTTCCCGTTAGTTGATCAAGTACTAAACCGAGAATCTGAAGCTTATTTATTGCCTTTTATTACGAAAGCGCTACAAAATACTGATGAAAGAATTAATAACGAACAACGCGTAACACCAGCATTTCTATTTGCAGCTATGCTTTGGTATCCGTTACAAGAACAAATAAAAGCTTTAAATGAATCAGCTCACTTAACGCCTCAAGATGCGTTTTTCTCAGCAATGAGTGAAATCATGTCAGAACAACAACGTAGCATAGGTATTCCTAAACGCTTCCAAGGCGTTATGAAAGATATTCTAATACTACAAGACAAGTTATCTCGTCGTGAAGGCAAAAGAGCTTACAAAGCGTTTGAACACCCTAAATTTAGAGCAGGTTACGACTTCCTATTGTTACGTTCTGAAATAGAAGGCGTAAACTCACCAGAATTAGCTGAACTTGCTAAATGGTGGACAGACTTCCAAGTTACTCCTCCTGAAACTAGAGAGCAGATGATCAAAAGCGTTGTTTATAGCCGCTCAACAACTAAACGTTCACCTCGAAAAAAGCGTAAGCCAAGAGCTAAAACTCCAGCGAATACAACAGAAAGCGAATAAATGGTCACGGCATATATCGGCTTAGGCAGTAATTTAGAAGATCCTGAGCAACAAATTAGAAACGCCGTTGGTGCGCTTAAAACGATAGAAGGAACGGTGATGTTCAGCATTTCCGCTCTTTATTATAGTCGTCCTATGGGGCCTCAAGACCAGCCCGACTATATGAATGCCGTTGCTCGATTAGATACCTCGCTTTCAGCCATTGCTCTATTAGATGCCTTACAAAAAATTGAAAACCAAGCAGGCAGAGTAAGAAAGGACAATCGTTGGGGACCACGTGTATTAGACCTTGATATACTTTTATACGATAATAATGTGATCAATTCAGAGCGATTAGTCGTGCCACATTACGGATTAAAAGAAAGAGAATTTGTTCTTATTCCTCTTAATGAAATAGCACCAGAGCTCTGTCTTCCTGATGGCGATAGCATAGAAAATCTGAGTAAGAATATCCCTTCTAATGGGCTAAAATTTCATAGTAAATTAAGCTAACATAATCCCCCCTATTTAAATAACACAGCACCGGAAATCGTTATGGCAAAGATCACAACTTCAACCCTGATCAAAATGAAACAACAAGGCGAAAAAATATCAACAATTACTGCATATGATGCAAGTTTTGCCAAATTGTTTGACCAAGCAGGTATTCACGCTATTTTAATTGGCGACTCACTTGGCATGGTGCTGCAAGGCGAAAACGATACCTTACCTGTAAGTATTGATGATATGGCTTATCATACAAAATCAGTACGCAACGGTGTTGAAACTAGTTTAGTAATTGCTGATATGCCATTTATGAGTTACGCCACAACTGAGCAAGCCTTCGTTAATGCTACCAAGCTTATGCAAGCAGGTGCTAGCATGGTAAAAATGGAAGGTGGAAGCTGGTTAGTTGAAACTATTCAAAAGCTTGTTGAGCGTGGAATTCCTGTTTGTGCTCACTTAGGTTTAACACCTCAATCAGTTAATGTATTTGGCGGTTTTAAAGTACAAGGCCGTAATCAAGACAAAGCATTAGAAATGATCGAACATGCTAAACAATTAGAAGCCGCTGGGGCTCAACTTTTAGTATTAGAATGTATTCCTGCAACTTTAGGAAAAGCCATTACTGAAGCGGTTTCAATTCCTACAATAGGTATTGGCGCAGGTAAAGATACTGACGGCCAAATATTAGTAATGCACGATGCCTTAGGTATTGCGTGTAACTACATGCCTAAGTTTTCACGTAATTTTTTAGTAGACACTGGCGACATCAAAAAAGCCATTGAGCTTTATATTAAAGAAGTATCGCTAGGTAACTTTCCTGGCCAAGAACACATATTTGAATAACGGAATTTAGATGAAAACTGTTGATAACATAAATGATTTACGCCAAATAGTTAGTGAATGGCGTCAACAAGGTTTAAAAGTTGGTTTTGTTCCTACTATGGGAAACCTTCATGCTGGCCATATTTCATTGGTAACAGAAGCTCACAAACATGCAGATAAAATTGTTGCGAGTATCTTCATTAACCCAATGCAATTTGGTGCAAATGAAGATGTTGATAACTACCCTAGAACCATGGAAGCCGACCAACAAAAACTTGCTGCAGAAGGAACTGATTTATTATTCACTCCTACACCTGAAATTATTTACCCTAAAGGGCTAGATAAACAGACTTTCGTTGAAGTACCTACAGTTTCTGAAGGTTATTGCGGTGAAAGTCGCCCAGGGCATTTCAGAGGCGTTTCAACTATTGTATGTAAGCTGTTTAACTTAGTACAACCAGACATTGCTTGTTTTGGTTTGAAAGACTATCAACAGGTTCAAGTAATTGAGACTATGGTTGAAGACTTATCTATGCCGATTAAAATTATTCCTGTTGAAACGATCAGAGAAGATTCAGGTTTAGCACTAAGCTCTAGAAATGGTTATTTAACAGAAGAAGAATTAAAAATAGCACCCGCTTTAAGTCAAAATATCCAATGGTTAGCTAAAGAATTAAAGAATGGTAACGATTTTATTGGTTTAGCAAAAACAGCTGCACTTTATATAAACAATGCTGGTTTGAAAACTGACTATATTCATGTTTGTAATGCTAAAACCTTACAGCCAGCCAGTGAAGACGATACCGATATTGTTATTTTAGCTGCTGCATATTGTGGTAAAGCTCGTTTAATCGATAATTTAAGGTTTACCTTACCTGCTATATATTAATACCAAGTTGATTAATTAACTGCTCATTTTTAACGGTTAAAATTAATAATGACGGCGTTATAAAATTTATAAGTAGAATAACTACTTACTAAATTTTATGCCTTGTAATTATCCATTTTTCCTCATAAAAAAGTAGATCACTTCATTAATCAAATTGGTATAAGCACCCTTTTCATCTACCCTTAAAACACTTTTGAAATAAAAAAGCTGAACGTTATCTCTAACGTTCAGCTTTTATGTTTTACCATTCCAGATAAAATACGATCTGTCTTTTATATAAATAAAATAACCAGTCAAATAGTCCGCTCATAAATTTGTAGAAAGTATCTATAAATTATTGGAATTGGTATTTCCCCGAAACTTTATTCGTATGCGCGAGATGACCATTCTAATGCAGACTCTAATTCTTCAATCTTCTTATTAGCTTCAAGAAGTTGCTCTTCTATCATTGAATAATTCATTTGATCTTTTGTTACCGATTGCGATACAACGTTGTTATTGAACTGTTCCATAAATCACCACCTAAAGTTAATGTAACCATGGATGTAGTATTACAGAGGTGGTTACATAAATCAACAATAAAAACCTACTTGAAACACATCTGAAACCACAACGAAAGATTTACGAAAGAGGATTAATGAATAACTCACTATAAGATAAATTAATAAAATTCGATAAATACATTCAAAATACAAAAACAAACCCTTGATATATCTAAAATAAAATTTTAAAACCTATTTTTAAAATGCGTCCTTTTACTGATTTCATGACGAAACCAGTGATAAAGAACTCATGTAATATTAAATGATCAAAAATAAAATAATTTTGATTTAACGAGTAGAAGTATGTGAATAAAACAAATGGATTTATTTGCTAGAGGCATCTGGCTACAACTTATAGTCGTAGCCAAGAGAACAAAGTCAGATTAATGGATAATTTGATTGTAAATATGCCAGCCAACTAACTACAAATACGCAGTAACTCAGGTAAAAAGTCTTTACTCTCGTTAGCTAAAACACATTGTTCAGCAAGAATAGATTGTAGAATATCTTCTGATGTTAGTGGATTAGCTAAAACCACTCTAAACACTAAAATTTTGTTACCTTGATAGCGTGATACTTCAATACGTGTTCTAGAAACGAAAGACTTACCATTTTCACGTTGGCGCTTTTGAATAAACTTAGTGAGTTTATGTAATAAGTTATTAATTTTGTCTTGTTGCTCAACTGTTGCTGTAGCTAGGTATTGCTGTACAACTTTAGGCACGTAACGATAGGTTAACAAACAAAGTTCAGGTCGAGTGATCAATTCAAAATCGTCATGCATATCAATGCTGTCGGCAAAGTAATTAGCTTTATCAATACTCTGATTGATCAGCATTTCATAACCTTGTCGGCTAATAACATGCAAACTTGCATAAACCAACATTGCCATACCAGGACGAGACCCTTCAAGGGTATGACTACCTAAATCTTTTGAACCTTTACGTAAAATATATTCAGCATGATGTTCAATTGAAGAAACAGCACCTGGATTTTTGAAAACAACTAAACCAGCTCCCATCGGAATATACATTTGCTTGTGAGCATCTATAGTAACGGAATCAGCTCGTTCAATACCTTTAAGGATAGAACGGTGCTTGTTTGATAGTAACGTTGCCCCGCCCCATGCAGCATCTACATGAAGGTTACAGCTAAATTCTTCAGCTATATCAGCCATGTCATTTAATGGGTCAACATTACCTGTTTCCGTTGTTCCTGCAACACCAACAATACTGAGTACTTTAATATTTTTTTCAGCAAGCTCTTGGCACTTTTCACGCAGCTTGTTGCAATCAATTTTATTAAACTCGTCGGTCGGAATTTTAATTACACTTTCTTCACCAATACCTAAAATGTCAGCAGACTTTTTAAGTGAGTAATGTCCGCGCTCAGAAACGAGTATAGCTAAACCTTTATAGCCGTAATGCATTAACGCATTAAACAAACCTGCTTTAGCAATACCTTTAAAATCACCGTCAGGTTTTAATAAGTTATTGCGAGCAACCCATAAAGCCGTAATGTTTGCGACTGTACCACCTGAACAAAACGCACCTAGAGAATGATTAGGGCTGTGCATCCATTGATCGTAAAAAGCTTCATTGTCTTGATAAACAAGCCTGTGCATCATACCCAGCACTTGGCGCTCAAGTGGCGTAAATGCTTTAGAGGTTTCAACTTTTACAAGGTTTTGATTTAACCCAACCATCAATTTAGACAAAGGTAAGATGAAGTAAGGTAATGCTGACGTCATATGCCCGATAAAGCTAGGACTTGAGGTATGAACAGATTGTGAAACAAGCTTGTCTAATAAATGGCGCATGTGATCAGACACAAAACTCGGATCTTCTGGTATAGCAGAAGTTGCAAAGTCTTTTTCTATATCTGTTAATGCTTTATTAGTCGCAGCGATATGATTACCAAGAAATCCCGCAAGGTTTTGCGACATCTCTTTTTCAATAGAACCTAAGGTTGAATTAGGCGCTTCTGGAATGGTAAAAATTCTATGTAAAGCTTCTGGAGTCGCTTTAGCTTTGCGCTTGTTAGTTTTCATACTTATCACTTACAACAACCTATCGATAAAATAGGTGGGTTATTTTTATTATTGCGGCACTTTAATAAAAATTAGCTGAAAAGTCTCTTCTTTTATAAGTAATGATTACGCTAAAGCCCGAGATATATAGATAAAGCTAAGTTCTAAAACTAAAATACCTACCAAAGAAAATGCCAAAACTTTATTTTTTATTTTACGGTTCATCATTGAATTCCTATTTTTATTTTTTATATACAAATAGGTTTCAATATTTAGACCAAAATTAAATTATTGATATTATTAAATAAAATAAAAATAAAGTTCGTAATTCTAAAAATAAGAGGTCAATTACACTAATAATTGGAGTTTTTCACATTCCACAAAAAAAAGTAAAGTGAGCAATTAAGGTCGCCCACTTAGCTTTTATTTGTCTTAAGAATTAATTTGAATCGTTAATTGAAAACATTCTTGCTGACTAGCAAGATATTTAGCTTCAAACGGCGTTAATGGCTCCGCATCGTTCACTTTTGAAAACTCGCCGGTCAAATTAAGCAAAGACACCGCAAAGTTAAATTCTTCAAGATATAAGCGCCAATTACTGCGCAAAATCATGGTATGACCTATTTTCAACATATCAGGAAATACTGCGCTACCATGCCAACGTCGCTGCACATGCTTAGATTTAGGCCAAGGGTTAGGATATAAGACGTAATGTAAAGTAACAGGCCACTGAGCCGCTAAAACCAAACGATAAAAATCATTTAAATCAGCTCGAATTAAGTAAAAGTTATCAACTTTTTGGCAGCTATCTTCATCCACTAATTCATCAACATTACGATTAATGCGATTAGCCGACTTATCTACGCCTATTACTAAAGCATTTGGGTTTCGTTTCGCAAGTAACCGTGTACTTTGCCCAACACCACAGCAAGAATCTAAGATGATCTCGCCATCAAAAGCTTGCACCACTTTATCGATTTCAGCAAAAGCATCTTGTGTATGCTGTTGATAAGGCTTTTTAAATGGATGTTTTATATGCTTTAAAACAATCTCTTCAAGCTTTTCATGTATACCATCTTGATTGGTTACAATTGCTTTAGAGTCACCTACTTTATTTATTTGCTCAGTCATTAAGTACGCAGTCCTACACCTTTAGTGATCAACACCATAGCCAACGTGTATAAGGTCACGATAAATACGCCTAAAACAGAAAAAGCGATAGTTAAACTTACATCAGTAACACCTAAAAACCCGTATCTGAAAGCATTTACCATATAAACAATTGGGTTTGCTTGTGAAACACCTTGCCAAAATTCAGGTAGCAAACTGATAGAATAAAATACACCACCTAGATACGTTAACGGCGTTAATATAAAGGTTGGAATAATAGAAATATCATCAAAGCTAGAAGCAAATATCGCATTAATTAAACCACCTAAAGAAAAGGTTGCTGAAGTTAAACAGACTGTCGCGATAATCACCCAAATATTATGAATTTGAATATCTACAAAAAACAAGGATACCAAGGTAACAATCAAGCCTACTAAAATACCACGAGCCATTCCACCGCCAACATAGCCAGCAACAATCACCCAATTAGGTACAGGTGCAACAAGCATTTCTTCAATATTATGTTGCCATTTAGCACTATAAAAAGATGACGCAACATTTGAGTATGAGTTAGTAATAACACTCATCATGATCAAGCCAGGTACGATAAATGACATGTAATCATAGCCGCCCATCTGTCCGATTCTAGAGCCAATCAACTCGCCAAAAATCACAAAATACAAACTAATCGTGATTGCTGGTGGTACAAGGGTTTGTATCCAAATACGCATAAAACGGTGTACTTCTTTATGCAAAATACTTTTTAGTGCTATAGCGTTAACTGAAGAACTCATTTTATTTCTCCTCCGCTGCTTCGTGAGATTGATTAATCATATTGACAAAAAGCTCTTCTAAACGGTTACTCTTATTACGCATACTTTTCACATTAATGCCTAAATCAGTTAATTGAGTAAATATTTGATTCATAGTTTGTGATTTATCAATATCTACTTCTAATGTACATTCACCTACTAGCCGGCTAGTAAAACCTGTTAGCTCTATTGATGAATGATCAGCTAAGTCTTTACTATCTAAATCTAAAATAAAGGTTTCAACATTCAACGAAGATAATAACGATTTCATATCGGTATTTTTTACAATGATACCTTGATCAATAATTGCGATATTACGACACAACATTTCAGCTTCTTCTAAATAGTGAGTCGTTAAGATAATAGTAATACCTTGCTGATTCAGTTCTTTAAGAAATTCCCACATAGAACGACGCAGTTCTATATCTACACCAGCAGTAGGTTCATCTAAAATCAAAATTTTAGGTTCATGCATCAATGCACGCGCTATCATCAAACGTCTTTTCATACCACCAGAAAGCATACGTGAAGCGTTATCTCGTTTATCCCATAAATCGAGCTTCTTTAAATACTTTTCAGCACGTTCATGAGCTGTTTTACGATCTACACCGTAATAACCCGCTTGATTCACCAATATTCTCATTAATGATTCAAACTGATTAAAATTAAATTCTTGTGGTACTAATCCAATATAAGATTTTGCCGCTTCAAGTTCGGTATCAATGTTTTTACCAAATACACTCACTGATCCTGAAGTTTTATTAACTAATGAGGTAATGATACCAATAGATGTAGATTTACCTGCGCCATTTGGACCAAGCAATGCAAAGAAGTCACCTTCGTTTACTGTTAAATCAATGCCTTTGAGAGCCTCAAAGCCACCTTTATAAATTTTCTTTAAGTTAGATATTTCTAACGCTTTACGCATAATAAAATCCTGATTAACAATAAGATTGTTCAATAAAATAGATGTTATAAGTTTGAATGTTTGGTGTTATAAGCTTAACGAGTAAAAAACAAAGCAAATAAAAACCAACTCATAATGAGTAAGCCCCATGGAAGAATCATAAACATAGCGCCTTTACTTGGAGATTGAAAATCGTTTTGATCGAGTTGATCGTCAGCTTCATTTTCTCCAACAGTGTTTTTAACTTTTAACTGTTGCTTACGCTGTTTATCACGCTCTCTAGCTTTTGCTTTTTGTTGTTTTTTATATTCACTTATTCCCTTTTCAATACCTTGAGCGATAAGCTTAGTTTGCTCTTTTGTTTGACCCGGTTTTTGAATAGATTTAGCAACTTTAAGGGCTTCTTGTTGCGTTTCTTTTGAGGAATTTGGATTCATAAATTGTTACAGTTAAAGTGAATAAAATTTATAGTACTTAGTAAGTATTATTATACTGTTTTTATGTGAATAATGCTTGCAGGATATGACGCTTAATTTATATAAAAATCTATTATGCTTTGTTCAGCTATAAAGCTTTTTGTAAATTACAGATTAAAGCGGGTTAATATATTAAAGATACGTAACTCTCTTAAAAAGAGTCTTTATTCCTAGTATTTAATCCACGTATAATACCTGTCATACGCACTAATAAATTAACACTGAGAGTTATAATGAAGAAACATCAAGAGCACATTGTTTGTATTAAATCTGAAAAAGTAAAACACCGTGAACACGGCTTTGTTGATTACAAACTTAATAACAGTGATCTTATGCTTGGCCAAAGAGCTATGCTTGAGAAAGATGATGATTTCCGTCAGTTGTTACCTATTTCAATCTTTACTCACAAAGGTAAAGTTTGGGCTTACGAACGTACGTCTAAAGGCGGTGAAAGCCGTTTACATAACAAAATCGCCGTTGCTGTAGGTGGCCATTGGGATTTAGAAGATTTAGTGATTGAAAACAGCGTAATCGATCTTGAGCAATCACTAGCTAACACTATGGCACGAGAGCTTGAAGAAGAAGTTAACCTAACGTCATCTATTGTAAAAACAGTTGAACTTGAAAAGAAAGTTTGTGCTGATGACACCGAAGTTGACCGTGTGCATTTAGCCGTTGTTTATGTTCATGAACTTGATGGTGAAGGTATTGATTCTTGTGAAGATCAATTAAAAACTGTTGGTTTTATTTCGCCTAAAGAATTACTTTCTGGTGACTATAACATTGAAGCTTGGGCTCGCATCATTTGTGAAATACTTGTTGAAAAAGAGCTTGCGTAAAGCTACCTAAGCCAAGTTAAAGTTAAGTAAAAAAGCTGATAATAGAAATATTATCAGCTTTTTTGTATCAACCTTAAAGTGAATAGCAAAAGTGTTAACTACTCACTTTCAATCATATCTTTACTCAAAATACCTTCGTCTACTAATCCCATTAAAATAGCTGAACATTTTTCTTTGAAAACATCCCTTAATAATCGCACCGCGGGTGTTATCGATTGCTTGCTAGGGCACACTAACCATAACTCAGTCATACTCGTTTTATATTCAGGCATAACTTTCACAAGGCGCCCAGAGAGTAAGTCTTCAGAAATATCTAAACAAGATTTAAAAGCCAAACCTTTACCACTCACGCACCAACGTCTCACTAAATCACCATCGTTAGAAGCTCGATTACCTAGCATTCGCACTTTGAATTCTTCACCATCACGGGTAAATCGCCAGCTATTATTGACTACATCTCGAAGTTGATAAAACAATCCGTTATGGTCAACTAAATCATTAGGATGTTTTGGTGTTCCATTTTTCTCTAAATACTCTGGTGAAGCACATAACAGTCGAGGCACATTACAAATTTTAAACCCGTAAAGGTTTGAATCCGATGGAGAGCCATAACGTAAGGCAATATCAATCGAGTCTCGGTATAGATCAATATTGCTGTCACTAATACTTAATTTTAAATTAACTTTAGGGTGAGCTTCTAAAAACTCATCAAGCCATACTGCTGCTAAATTACGACCAAAATCTGACGATGAAGCAATACGCAGTTCGCCATCGATTACATCAAGATCATCACGCATATTCTTTTTAGCTTGTTCTAATGTTAATAGTGCTTGCTGGCATTGTGGAATATAGCGTTCACCCGCACTAGAAAGTCTTAACTGTCGAGTTGTTCTAACAAACAAATCTTTACCTAAAGCTTTTTCTACACGTTTAATCGCTGCACTAGCTGTCGCCGTTTGCATGTTTAAACTTTTAGCTGCCGCGGTGATGCCTTTAAACTCAGCTACTTTTAATACAACCTGTAAATCTTCTAACAGCATATTGTCAAATTATTTTTGATAATGTTTTAATTATTATGCTGTTTATCTTTGTTAAATGAAACCCTATTATGTTGTCATGAGTTACACATTGAATAACAAAATTTTAAATTAACCATTTAAATATTCTTATTGGAGTTACACCTATGAAAGCTGTTGGATATAAAGAATCGTTACCAATTAATGAAGCCGATTCGCTAATCAATATTGAATTACCACAACCAAAAGCTACGGGGCGCGATATTTTAGTTAAAGTAAATGCGATTGCTGTTAACCCTGTTGATTATAAAATTAGAACTCGAATGTCAGCAGAAGAAGGTGAATACAAAGTACTTGGCTGGGATGCTGTTGGTGAAGTATTTGAGAAAGGCGATCAAGCATCTAAATTTGAAATTGGTGATAAAGTTTATTATGCAGGCGCTCTAGCTCGTCAAGGTAGTAATGCAGAATATCAATTAGTAGATGAGCGTATTGTTGGCTTTAAACCAAAAAGCTTGTCTGATGTAGAAGCAGCGGCTTTACCTTTAACAACAATAACTGCATACGAACTTTTGTTTGAACATTTAGCTATTAAACAGCAAGAAGCGGGGTCGAAAGCTAAATCTAATGAAATTATTTTAGTGGTTGGCGCTGCCGGTGGTGTTGGTTCTATTCTTATTCAATTAGCTAAAGCTATTACAGGAGCTACCGTTATCGCGACCGCTTCTCGTGAAAGCTCACAAGCTTGGGTTAAAGAATTAGGCACTGATTATGTAGTAGATCATACTAAGCCATTAAAACCTCAAATAGATGCATTAAATATAGGTTCAGTAACTCATGTAGCAAGTTTGAATGGTACAGGTAGCTACTTTGATACCTATATCGATCTATTGGTTCCGTTTGGTAAAATTGCTTTAATTGACGATCCTTCAGAAAGCTTAGATGTAATGAAGCTTAAATTGAAAAGCTTATCTCTTCATATTGAGTTTATGTTTGCACGTGCAATGTTTGACGCGAGCGATATTGAAGAGCAAAGCCACTTACTTAATAAAGTAGCAGACCTTATTGATAAAGGTTTTGTAAAAACAACTGTAGGTAAAAGTTTAGGAACAATTAATGCAGAAAACCTTAAGCTAGCGCATCAAGAATTAGAAGCAGGAAGTGCGATAGGTAAAATTGTTTTAGAAGGTTTTTAAGGCTCAGTTTTAACTTTTGAGTTATCACTATTGCGATTTCAGCTAAAATAAAACTAAATTAAACGGTCTTAAAATCAACAAACGATTCGAGACCGTTTTTAATTATCCCATAAGTCCGGCGCCAATATATCCAATCCTCCTTTATCTCTATCTCATCACACTTTAAATTTAAGTAATAAAACAAAAGTTAACATCACTTTTTCTCATCACTGATCAAAATAACCTTATATGCTTTATTTCTCATAACTCTGCTATAGTGATGCCGCTACTTGTTATTTACTAAAATAAAAATATAACTATAATTTTTCACGTAACAACGACTAAAAAATGTTAACAAGCAGTTTTTCTTTATTATGCTAAAGTCTAATAAAGATTTTTAACTCATTTATATTTATAAAATTAGATCCTAAGGAATATTCTTATGATTCAGCCAGAAAAAATTATAATAGCTGATGACCATCCTTTATTTAGACAGGCTTTATTGGGGACTTTAAAATCAAAATTTATTGATACCGCTTGGCTAGAAGCACAAACAATACCTGAACTTGAAAAGCAACTTATCAGTCATAGCGACAGTGATTTACTTTTACTTGATTTAAACATTCCAGGTGCTCACGGTTTTAATACCTTGATACATGTACGAAATCATTTCCCACAAATACCCGTGGTGATTGTTTCTGCTCACGAAGATCAAGAAACCATCAGTAAGTCTATGGAGTTTGGTGCAGCAGGTTTCATTCCAAAATCTACGCCTGTGGAACTTATTATTACGGCTATTCAACAAGTTTTATTTGGTAATACTTGGGTGCCTGAAGCTTTTCAAGCGCTGGAGAATGATCACGAAAGTACAGATATATCAGAGCGTGTTGCAAGCTTAACTCAACAGCAATATAAAATATTACTGATGTTTGCCCAAGGCTTGTTAAATAAGCAAATAGCGTACGACTTGCATGTTTCTGAAGCGACAATAAAGGCACATGCTACAGCGATCTTTCGTAAGTTAAATGTTCGTAATCGTACACAAGCAGTTATCGCCATTAGTCAATTAGATATTCCCGAATTGAACTTAGATTAAGTGCAAATAACAAGTTATAGAGAACCCTTAAGATAAGTAATTATCTTGAAGGTTCTTGGCTAATTTTGCGCTCATCATGGCACGCAATGCGGCTGGCTTTACTACCTTTCTCATAAAGCCAACATCTGCTCGTTCGGCTTTAACATCGACTTCGCTTTCGGTAGCTGCTGTGATTAATATAGCAGGTAAATAATATGGACACAGCTCACGTAACTGGGCAATAAGCGTCAATCCATCTTCATTATTATTTAATTGATAATCTGCGAGTAAAATCCTGATACTCTCCCCCTCTTCTGCAAACACTTGTTGAGCCGAAGCATAAGAATCAGCAGTTAATACATTACATTGCCAAGCTTCTAAAAGTGCCACCATGCCTGCTAAAACATCAGGATCGTTATCAATACATAATACAGTAACATCTTTAAAGCCTGTATTTATGATTGGAGCATGAGTTTTACGGATGTTACCAGCAGCGGCTTTCTCAACCAATAAGGTAAACTTACATCCCTGATTTTCTTTAGATTTAAGTTGTAAAGTATGACCTAACAATTGAGCTAAGCTTTGAGTGATGTTTAAGCCAAGCCCTAAACCTTGAGTAGATTGTCTACTTGAAGTATCTAATTGTGTGAATTGTTCAAAAACTAACTCTTGTTTATCTTCAGGAATGCCAGGTCCATTATCAAGCACTTGAATATTAACAGCATTGCCAACAATACGAGCCCCTAATAGAACCTTACCAGAACTGGCATAACGGAAAGCATTACCAATAAGGTTTTGTAATATACGTCGAATTAAACGTTTATCTGATTTTATCCAAGCAGAACTCGCCACAACACGAAAGTCGACCTCTGCTTCTACAGCTGATGCTGAAAACTCTTGCGCCAAATTATCAAACAATTCATTGATCTTAAAAACTTCTAGCTGAGGTTTAATATTGCCACTTTCAATGCGCGCAATTTCACTTAAATCAGATAATAAATCACTTGCCACTTTTAAAGATCGATCAATATTATTGACTTGTCGTTCTTGTACTGGATTCAAGTTTTTTTGATCTGCGAGTGCTGAAGTAAAAAGTCTAGCGGCCTCTAAAGGCTGCATTAAATCGTGACTACAAGCTTTTAAATATTGGCTCTTTTTAATATGAGCTTCTTCGGCTTTATATCGTGCACTCGCGAGCGCTTCATTTACTTGTTCAAGTTTTTTAGTACGCTCTTGCACTATCGATTCTAAATCTAAATTAGCATCTTGCAGAACTCGCTCCGCTTGTCGATAAGCCGTAACATCAGAAAACATCATAACAAAGCCGCCATCGGGCAACGGATTACCTTCAATACGAATAGACTTACCATTTTTGTACATACGCTCAGTAGAATGCGGACTACCATTGCGTAAGTAGTCGAGTCGTTTATTAACGGCTTCGTTTACATTACTCGTACCAAATAAGCCACGTTTACCGTTATATCTCAATAAATCTTCAATTGGACAACCAACATAAACAAGCTCTTTTGGATAATCAAAAAAGTCGATGTACTTTTTGTTCCACGCCACAATTTTTAAATCAGCATCTATCACTGAAAAACCTTGGCTGGCATTTTCTATCGCACTTTGTAATAAGTTTCTACTATATTTTTGGCGATGTGTTGAAGCTTCCTCAACTAAAACGGTTAACTCATCTAATGCGATATCACGGCCTTCTAAAGCTGAGTACAACACCAAACGTGCAGAAGATGCACCCATAACACTAGCTAAGGTATTTTCCGTATGTTCTAGCAACATTTGATTGTAAGTATTGTTACCAACTTTCATATCAAAAGTTTTGCGTTGAAACTCCTCAAAACTAGGGCCTGTTTTTTCTTCCCCTACAAAACGTGAAACTAATAGTTCTAACTCACGAAAATCAAGATGACGGTATTTTTGTGAAGTTAAAACTTTAGGTGATTGCCATTCTAAGAATATTGACGCTTGTACTCGTTCTTGCACACTTTGTCGGCTAACTTGTGACAAGCTCCAAATAACAAACATGTTAACGGTTAAACTCACTAAGGTTGCCATGCTACTAGCAGGAATAATACCGTCAGAAAAAGGTGGAATATATAAACCAAATTGAGGTAAAAAGTTAAACATTAACCACAACATAAAACCAACTAATATACCTGCGTAAACTCCAGTTAATGTAGCTCGTCGCCAATAAAAAGCCGCAACCAATGCTGGTGTTAATTGTGCAAAAGCCCCAAAAGCAATTTCACCCAATGAAGATAAGGTATCTGAGGGCAGCATTAATGACACACCAAAGCCTAAAAATATAACGCTAAAAACTAGAAGTTTACGAATATAAAGTAAACGCGCTCTAAAGCTGTCGTAATCGGCATTACTTGATTTTTTAGCACGATATAAATGTGGAAAAACGATTTCGTTACTCAACATCGTACTTAAAGCAATCGCGGAAATAATAACCATAGAGCTTGCAGATGATATAGCACCTAAGAAGGTTAAAAGGGTGAGCCATGTTTGATCTTTTAAACTTGGTAAAAATAAAACATAAGCGTCTGAAGGTACGCTATCACCTAATAATAACTGTCCAGCTAAACCTAATGGGATAGCAAAAACGGCAAATACAAACAAATATAAAGGGAAAAGTCGTCGGCTAAGATAGATGTTTTTTTCTTCTTTTAACTCTACCACCATCACTTGGAACTGCCGTGGTAAAGACAAAAAAGCTGCCATCGTAATAACTAACATAGCAAGTACAGAGGCTATACTTGGTAAACTAAACTGATCTTCAAGCTTAATATTAACGCTGGTTTGTTCCCATAAATCGCCAGGAGAATCGAACAGGAAAAAAGTAACAAAAATCCCAACAGCCAAAAACGCAAACAATTTCACTAATGATTCAAATGCTATCGCCAGCATGATCCCAGGGTGGCGTTCTGTAACATCGATATTACGAATACCAAAAACAATAGTAAAACCTGCGAGTACTAAGCTTACCGCTAAACCTAGTTGCCAATGGTTAAAGTCTTGCTCTGCTTGTAATTGTGTAAACGAATAAACAATCGCCTTAAGCTGTAAAGCTATGTACGGCATAGTTCCCACTAAAGCCACTAAAGTAACTAATACTGCAAGTTTGTGGGATTTTCCATAACGAGCTGCAAGTAAGTCAGCAATTGAAGTTAAATTTAACTTTAGGCTAACTCGAATAATACGCTGGATAAAAGGCCAAGCAAAAAAGAAGAGAAATATGGGACCTAAATAAATAGGTAAATGAGAAAGAATATTATTGGCTGTTTGCCCTGTGGTTCCTAAAAAGCTCCAAGAAGTACAATAAACTCCAAGGGTTAAGGCATAAATACTCGATTGGTAACGTTCAAGAAGTTTATTTCTATATTTGTCTCCAATAAAAGCAATTAAAAATAATAAGCAAATATAAAAGAAGCTTAATGTTGTTAATTGCCAATTTGGAAACATAGGTATTCTCTTGTAATTAGATAACTAAATAATAGGTGGTTACAGTGTTTCATCTTATTGTATTTTAATCATTATGAGTAAACTACTGTAAGTTTTATCTATTACATGGTGTTAGTTGTAAATTCACTGATATATTGACCACCTTTAATATTAGCAATTAAACGTAGCTTATATTTAGATCCTTTAGCTGATACAAGTTGTCGTAAAGCCGTTGGGCTTTTCCAATAGTAAGCACTATCTATCATGCCTAATGGATGAACTGTAACTTCTTCTGTTTTACTTACTAAAAATAAAGTTGCCGTATCAAGCGGGAACGTTGAATTAACGGTAGTAATTCCACCTTCATCATAAATGTTCACTTCAAATTCGCCAGATTTTAAAATACAGCTTTTATTAATTACATCGCAATTACCCGATGGTTCCATTTGAAAAACACGTGTTTTTTCTGCTTGGTTTTCAATATATAAGTCAGAAGCAATATACCCACCTAAAATAAGAAAAGGGGCAACTAATAAAGCAAGTTTAGTGTGTTTATTCATAAAATATTGATGCTCTTATCTGAAAGTTAAAAGGTTAAAAAATAAAAGGCTAGGCGATAAATCGTCTAGCCTCATTCTAGCTTACATTACACTATCCTCTACTACACCAAGGTGCAACAGAGGTATAAAATTAGTGATCGTGTGATGCTTCAATCTTACCATAAGGACTACGGAAGTTATCAACCATATCCTGAATATGAGCCGGAGCTGGGCCAGTAAATCTTAGCACGATAAACGCTACCGCAAAGTTTACAAGAGCACCAACAGCACCAAACGCGTTAGGTGAAATACCGAAGAACCAATCTGGCCCCATATCACCTAAGAACGATGTACCTGGGATAAACATGATGCCTTTATGTTGGAATACATACAACATAGTTACACCGATACCAGAACACATACCCCATACAGCAGCAGTACCACTCATTTTCTTAGCGAATATACCCATCATTAGTGCAGGGAATATTGACGAGGCAGCCAAACCGAATGCTAAGGCGACGGTTCCGGCGGCGAAGCCAGGAGGATGCAGCCCGAGATAACCGGAGATCAGAATAGCAATTGTCATCACAATCCGCCCCGCTAGTAACTCGTTTTTATCGGACAAGTCTGGTGTTAACACCCCTTTCATTAAATCATGGGAGATAGAGGAGGATATCGCCAACAATAAACCTGCGGCGGTTGATAGTGCAGCAGCTAAACCACCAGCAGCTACTAGTGCAATAACCCAATTAGGTAAGTTAGCAATAGCTGGATTAGCAAGTACCATAATGTCACGGTCAACTTTAACCATTTCATTCTTTTCAGCGTCTGCTACATAAGTAATTTTGCCATCGCCGTTTTTATCTTCAAACTTCAATAAGCCAGTTGTTTCCCAATCTTTAAACCATTGTGGACGTGCTTCGTATTCAAGATTTTGACCCGCAGCAGGTTCAATAGTATTCATTAAGTTTAAACGAGCCATTGCACCAACAGCTGGAGCAACTGTGTAAAGTAATGCGATAAATACTAACGCATAACCAGCAGATGAACGAGCAGCTTGTACAGAAGGAACAGTGAAGAAACGCATGATTACATGAGGTAAACCAGCAGTACCAATCATTAACGACATAGTATATGCGAACATGTTTAACGTGCCGCCCATGTTGTCAGTTGTGTATTCTTTAAAACCTAAATCAGTAACAACCATATCAAGTTTATCAAGTAAATAAACACCGCTACCGTCAGCAAGTGTAGAACCTAAACCTAATTGTGGAATTGGGTTACCTGTTAATTGTAATGAGATAAATACAGCAGGAATTGTATAAGCAAAAATTAATACACAGTATTGAGCAATCTGCGTGTAAGTAATACCTTTCATACCACCTAGTACAGCGTATACCCAAACTACAGCCATACCTATACCTAAGCCTAAACCGTAATCAACTTCTAAGAAGCGAGAAAAAGCAACACCTACACCTTTCATTTGACCAATGATGTAAGTTAAAGAAGCGATAATTAAACAAATTACAGCAACAATACGTGCTGTTTTTGAGTAGTAACGATCTGAAATAAATTCTGGAACCGTAAACTTACCGTGTTTACGCATGTAAGGAGCTAAAAGCATGGCGAGTAATACATAACCGCCCGTCCAACCCATTAAAAATACTGAACCACCGTAACCTAAGAAAGCAATTAAACCTGCCATTGAAATAAACGACGCAGCGCTCATCCAATCGGCACCAATTGCCATACCATTTTGTAACGGTGTTATGTCTCCCCCTGCAACATAAAAATCACTTGTAGAACCCGCACGAGCCCACCAAGCGATTGCAAAATATAAAGCAAATGAACCAAAAACAGCAATATACGTATATAGTTTTAACTCATCCATTACGACTCCTCCACCTTATATTTTTTATCTAGTTTGTTCATTTTAGCTGAGTACCAAAAAACTAAACCAACAAATGTGTAAATTGAGCCCTGTTGTGCAAACCAGAAACCTAGCTTGTATCCACCTAATCGAAATTCATTTAATGGCTCGACAAGTAATATGCCTAAACCAAATGAGACGACAAACCAAATGACAAGACTAATAAATATTAAGCGCAGATTTTCCTGCCAATATGTAGTTTCACCTTCCATCATTTTCTCCTAGCAATTGAGCGTTTCTTATTTTTATACGCCAAGTTAACGAATAGTTATGTTGAGAAAGGTTAAATATTCATGATTGATGCTTAATGAAAAGATCATTAAAGTCTCTGGTGAATACTAAGCCTATCTATTTTTATATCCATGCCACCTCAAAAGGCGAGTTTCGGATGAATCCTGCATCTTGAGGTGGTATGAGTATCAACACTAGCAAGCTTTTTTCAATCGGAGTATTACACTTTAGTCTAAACCCCATGGATTATTGTTGACGCACTACTACCAATAGGACTAGTTTAATGAGTAACACTGCGCTACATAACAGATAAACTCGCCTGTTTGCTTAATATAAAAGCATTCAAATTTAGGTAGGATTATTTAATGGAAAATAAAATATGAGTAACGAACTCGCAGACATCAGAGTGTTTTTAAAATTAATCCCTCCTTTTGACTTATTGCCAGATCCTTTATTAGACACAGTAGTTAAAGAAATAAGTATTTGTTACCTACGCAAACAAGAAGATTTACCACCGGATGAGTTATCAGCAGAAACATTATTTGTTTTAAGAAAAGGCGCTTTAAGTTACTACTCAGCAGATAACGAATTATTAGGCATGTTTAGCGAAACAGATATCTGCACTTTATATTGTCATGCACAAACAAGTATAGATATTAGATTATGCAGTAACGAAGATACTTTATTGTACGCCCTGCCCTATCCTGCATTACAAGAAATATTGCATGACTTCCCTGATGTTATCGCTTTTTTTGAACACAGTGCCGAGCAGCGCTTACACAAAAAAATGACACGGGTTAATGAAGCCGCCATTATTTCGTCTTCGTTAATGAATACACCTATTACACATTTTTATCATACTCCAGTCGCCAGTATTGACCATAGAAGTACCATTCAAGAAGCCGCAATATCTATGACTGAACAAGGCTATTCTTGCTTAATCATTTTAGAAGAAGACAATTTTATCGGGATTGTGACCGACAAAGACATACGTCGTCGCTGTGTAGCTGAAGGTTTATCGCTTAAGCAACCGATCAGCGATATTATCACTAAAAATCCAACAACTATTGATGTAAACAGTTCAGCCTATGATGCTTTAATGGTAATGACAGGAAAACATATCCATCATTTACCTGTCACTAATCAAGGTAAATTGGAAGGCATGTTAACGGTTACCGATTTAATGAATTATGAAGGTCAACACGCCGTTAACCTAACCAGTATTATTCACAAAGCAACAACAGTGAATGAGCTTGCTAAAATCAGTACTATGTTACCTAAATTGCAAATTCGCATGGCTAAACTTGGCACTACTGCTGACCACGTTGGTAAAAGTATCAGCGCAATAACTATGGCATTTACAATACGTTTAATTGAAATGGCTGAAAAATTACTTGGTCCGCCTCCAGTACCTTATGCTTGGTTAGCAGCTGGTTCACAAGCACGTCAAGAACAGTTAGCTCATTCAGATCAAGACAATGCTTTAATCATATCTGATGATATGAAACCTGAAGACCAAACTTGGTTTTTTGATCTAGCAACTTTTGTTTCTGATGGGTTAGCCGCTTGTGGTTTTATTTATTGCCCTGGCGATATTATGGCAACTAATCAAAGATGGCGACAACCGCAAAAAATATGGCACCGTTATTTCGACGAATGGGTAAATACTCCAAGCTCTGCAGCATTACTAAACGCCAGCATATTTTTTGATTTAACCACTGTTTATGGCGATTCATCGTTGCTAGAAAATGTGCGTTACGAAATGTTAGAGAAAACTAAACGAAGTACTATGTTTATTGCTCATTTATCGAAAAACGCATTAAGATTAAAGCCACCTTTAGGTTTTTTCCGTGATTTTGTTCTTAAACACGATGGGGAAAACAAGTCAGTACTCGACTTAAAGCATAACGGCATAGCTCCCATTGTCGATCTTGCAAGAATATATGCGCTTACAGAGGGCATCAGTAGTACAAATACAATAACTCGTTTACAAAAAGCAGCAGGCACAAGATCATTAACTAAAGAATCTGCGGCAAATCTAATTGCTGCTTATGAGTTCATATCTATGTTACGTATGCAAAATCAATCAATGAGGATGCAGAATAATAAAAAGCCCAATAACTTTCTGCCACCTAAAGCTTTGTCAAAACTTGAGCGAGAACACCTTAAAGATGCTTTTAAGGTAATAAAAACCATGCAAGATGTTAGACAATCTTCATACTAAGGAAATTCCTTAATGATTTTTAAGAACTTATTTGGCTATGAAGCAAAAAGAAAGCGTCTACTAAAGCAAGCCCACGCAGGAGCTTTACGTGATTTTCTCTCTGTGCCCTTTCCTGACGAAAAACAGTTTTTTATAGATACACCTATTTTATCTGTAGATTTCGAAACAACAGGTTTGAATGCCAAAACAGATAAACTTCTCAGTATTGGTTTTGTTGACTTACTGGCAAATAAAATTCCATTAAAAACCAGTTATCATCAAATTGTTCACAGCAAAGGTCTTTTAAAATCAGATAATGTCACTATCCACCAAATTACTGACAGTGAAAAAGACCAAGGAGAACCTCTTAGAGTTGTTGTTGAAACATTATTAAAAGCACTAACAGGTAAAGTGATGCTAGTTCATTTTGCACGTATAGAGCGAGAATTCCTCCAGCAGGCCTGCATTAAACTTTATGGTATAGCCCCTGTATTTCCGATGATAGATACTCTGATGGTGGCAAAAAGGCGTTTAGATGCTCGTGATGTTTCTTATGATCCCTCTTCTTTGCGCTTATCGGCATTACGTACGCAATATCAATTACCAGAGCATCATGCTCATAATGCTTTAAATGATGCTATAGCAACTGCCGAGCTACTTATGGCTCAAGTAAATGCAAGACAAGAGCCTAACAAAACAAATCTAGCAGATCTCTTATTGTAAATAGCTCCTTTCTCTAAATCCACTTTTTGTTGGACTAAAAACAATAGACTTCTTGATGAAAATTTAGACTTAGGTCTAATGTTAAATTGAACAATAAATGTTTAGTTTATTGGGCAAGTTCAAAAAACATTAATTCGCTATTTTCAATTAGAGAAGTCATTTATGAATACATCACGCAAGTCTGATAGTTATCAAATAAATAATGATCAAGCTATATATGGCTACAACATGGCCGAATGTAAAAACATAATGACTCATGAAACAAAGAACACCTCTCAGCCTTGGAATGAGCTATTTAACACCAGTAAAACGTCTCCTCAAAATACAAACAAAAAAAATAATTGTGCAGAAACTGTAGATGGTGACTATATTTGGGTTATTGAAGATTCAATGCAAACATTAAAAACAGAACGTTACCGTTTAGAGAGTTCTGAAATTGAAAGTGTTTTACTCAGCCACCCTGATGTCCAAGAAGTTGCTGTTGTTGGACTTCCACATGAACAAAAAGGTAATGAAATACATGTATTTGTTGTACTTAAACAAGACACATTGCTAGCTGACAATAACATTGAACAAGTTTTACAAGAATTGATTCAAGCTGAGATCGGTTCAATTGCACGACCAAAATCTATCGAATTTATAGATTATTTAGTAAAAACATCTTCGGGGGAAGTAATGCGAAAAGCGCTAAAAGCTCAAGCATTAGAGAAAAAACTAATGTTACTTAATTAACATTAACAATAAAAACGTATAAAAATAAAACAACGTTTAATCACTATTGATATACCAGGCATAACTCGTGAGGCACTAACCTCACATAACACGCAACACAATAATAACATTACATAAATTAGCTACGGGGCAGGTTTTTTCGTCTAAAAGCTATACAGGGGATAACATGATCACAACTAAAAAAGCACTACTAATGGGCGGACTATTTGCTATCGCAGGTACAGCAAATGCAGGCTATGAGATAAAAACAGGTGAAAACAGTAAACTTATTTTTGGTGGTTATATCAAGGTAGATACTCGTTATACAGACGGTAACATCGAAGCGAATGACTATTGGTACGGCGGTGGAAATGTACTTGCTGAAGATCAGTCTAATTTCGGTATTTCGGCAAACGAAACCCGTATAAATACCAAATACATACATGGTGATGTTACTGGATTTATTGAAATGGATTTTTATGGTGATGCTATTGCTGGCGGCGGTAACGAAATTATATCTAACTCTTCAAATCCTCGTATACGTCATGCATTTATTCAATACAAAAACATTTTAGTTGGTCAAACTTGGACTACTTTCCAAAATACCAGTGCATTGGCTGAAGCAGCCGATTTTGGTGGTCCTCTAGTTGCATCAGCATTTATACGTCAAGGTCAAATTCGTTATACCATGGGCGGTTTACAAGTTTCGATTGAAAATCCAGAATCTTTTGGTGGTAACCGAATAGCTACCAGTGACACCGCTGGTGATGGTGTTCCTGATTTTATCGCTAAATATACGTTCTCTGGCGACTGGGGTAATGTTTCAGTATCAGGTTTAGGCCGTAAATTAGAATCGACTTTAGGTAATACTCATTCAGCATTTGGTTATGGTGTTGCTGGTCGCATTAATACGTACGGGAAAGATGATTTCCGCTTTCAAGTATATGGAGGCAACGTAGGTCGCTACATTGGCGTAGTTGCATCTACGGATATCGTTGGTGAAGAAGTAGAAGATACCACTTCAGTTATGGTGGCATACCGTCATTTCTGGACAGAAGATATGCGTAGTTCTGTATTCTATGGTAATACCACAACTGACGAAACAGACCGTGATAGAACACATTGGGGTGTTAATCTATTTAAAAACTACACTAAAGAACTTTCTTTTGGCGTAGAAGTAGGTAATTTTGAAATGGCTGAATTTGATGCAGACTCTAACTACTTTCAAGTTTCTGCAAAATATACGCTTTAGTTAAACAGTTGTTGAGAATCCTAATCAACTTCTATTAGTCAACCTTTGCTATTAGGTTGCGTTTGAGGGAAGCTTCGCTTCCCTCTTTTTTGTTCTATAACTAAATAAACAAACAAGTAAAAAGCACATCTTCATTAAAAATACGTATTATAAATCAGTCAATTACCATCATCTTCAGTTGAAAATAAAATTGAATCATCACGTCTTTTTGTATCTGTATAAAACAGATCGAGTCCTAAAAGAAATCACACTACTATTTGGCATAAATACTGCTTTATTCAATACATAAATTAAACCGTCAAAATTTTGTATTATTGGAGAAGCTTATGGAATTAATATTATTTGCCATGGTGGGACTTGTTGTTATTGTTGCTTTGTTAGCAAGCCGCTTAAATGACAATAGCTTTCCTTTTCCATTTGATCGTAAGAATGCCATTTTTACGCCAGCGGAAAAGAATTTTCAGAACTTGGTTGAACAAGCCATGGGACCTGACTATCGTGTACTGAACCGAGTAAAGCTTTCTGACATATTAACCATTCGAAACGGCGTATCAAGTAAAGCCAGCCAAGCTGCTGCCAATAATGCCGATAAGAAATACTTAGATTTTGTCTTGTGTGATCGTAACACCATGAAACTGCTTGGCGCTATCGACTTAGTTGATACTCAAGGTAAAGGCTACAAACTTAAAAAAGATTGGTTTGTTAGTGGCGCATTAGAAGCAGCGTCAATTCCACATTTAAGAATTAAAGTAAAAGCCAATTATACTGTTGAAGAAATACGTTCATGTATTAATACACGTTTAATTGGCAAAGCCCAACCAGAGCCAAAAATGAAAGGTAGTGTGATACCTGCACCTATGGTAAGAGTAAGATCTAAAAATACAGCAGGTGTTCTTAGCCCAGCGGCTGCTCGTTCTCAATTAGAAGAAATGAATAAGCCTAAAGTGGCACGACAAATACCTGCTCCACGCGTTGCTGCCCTTCCTCACTAGTAAAATTATGAGTTAACATCTTTTATATTTATACATCTAACAGCATCCTTTAGCTGTTAGATGTATCAAATAATTATCTTTTAGCGCACCAGTCAATTAAGCCTACTTATTGAAAATAATCTTCATATTTGATCATTCACACAGATATATTTACTCAATAAAATACTCCTGCTTTTCCTTAATATTACAGCTATAATTGCCTTATTATTTAAAGACTAATTAACGGAAAAACATAATGAAAGCTGGAATTATTGGCGCAATGGAGCCTGAAGTTGCCATTTTAAAAAACAAACTAGAAAACTGTGTAACAACTGAGCACGCTAGTTTTACATTTTATGAAGGCACACTTGAAGGTAGTGAAGTTGTAATTGTTCAATCAGGCATTGGCAAGGTTGCAGCAGCTTTAGCCACAGCTTTTTTAATTGACAAATTTAGACCTGATTACATAGTAAACACTGGCTCAGCAGGTGGTTTTGAGCAGTCATTAAAAGTGGGCGATATTGTGATCAGTAGCGAAGTAAGATATCACGATGTTGATGTAACAGCTTTCGGTTACGAAGTAGGACAATTACCATCTAACCCTCCAGCTTATATTCCTCATAGTACGTTAGTTGAGGCAGCTCAAGAAGGTATTGCCGAGTTAAGCTCAACCTCTGATACGCCTATTCAAACATTATTGGGTTTAATTACCACGGGCGATACATTTATGACAGCGGATGCAGATATTGCTAAAGCGCGTAAAAACTTCCCAACAATGGCTGCCGTTGAAATGGAAGGTGCTGCGATTGCTCATACTTGTCATCAATTAAACATACCATTTGTGATCATTCGTTCAATGTCTGATATTGCAGGTAAAGAGTCGCCAACTTCATTCGAAGCTTATTTAGAAACAGCTTCAGTTAACTCGTCTCAACTGGTATTGAATATGCTAAATGCCATGAAAGATAAAACACTCGCTTAACTAAATAGTACACCGTCAATGATGAATCACTTTTTATTAGAGCATCCCTTCATTTTATCTTTACTGATATTTACTGTCGTTGTTCTAGTAAAAGTGTTTCTCTCTATCTTTTTTATTAAAGAGCCCATGCACTGGTTTCGCTTTTTTTGTTCTCAGCTTGCAAATAAAGTAAATAACCCAAATAACAATCCTCACCAACAGAAAATAGCAGGCGCACTTTCTACATTTATTACCTTATTACCTTTGCTTCTTATTTTATGGTTGTTTGAAAGCTTTATTGAAGTTAACTGGTTATGGCACGCATTCTTACTGTATTTTGCTCTAGGCTCCTTTGGTTTAACAAGAGCCACTATTAAAACAGCAAAAGCTTTACTTGCAAAAAACACCTCAGAAGCTAAGCAATTAATCGCGCCTTTCACGTTGCGAAATACCGATAAGTTATCACCTTTAGGTATCAGTAAAACCAGTATTGAAATGCACTTACTGCAAACGATGCAACAATGTTTTAGTGTCGCATTTTTCTATTTCATATTTGGTCCGTACGCTGCACTCACTTTTAGATTATTACTTGAAATGCATTACAGCTGGAATATAAAACTACCAAAATATAGAGCCTTTGGTGCTTTAGTTAATAACCTAGTTCAAATATTACAATGGCTTCCAACCCGGTTGTTTGTACTATTTATTATGCTAGGTACGGTAGGACAGAATTCTCGATTATTTTGGCAACTGATTAAACAACATTTTTTTAGCCTTAATAACGCAATCAGTGTTTATGCGCTTGCCTTAGCCATTGAGAAGAAACTTGGTGGTGTTGCTTTATATGAAGATACAAAATTAAGACGTAATAGTTTTAATGATAAAGCATTAGAGCCAGATGCAAGTAGCATTGTGCATGCTGTTAAGCGAGTAAACCAAGTACTATATTTTTCATTTTTATGCCTAATTTTTAGTTCAGCTTTAACCTTAGTACTTACACTTAAAGTATAAATTCAAACGATACAACCTAAATACAACCTTAAGGTATTATATATGTTAATCAAAAAACTGCTCACAGTAGCGACTTTCATTTCAATTTCTATTTTTTCAGCCAATATATTTGCGGCTCAAACACCTATAATATCTCAAGATGAATTAGTGAAATTAATGTCTTCGCAAGATACGGCAAACTTTATTGTATTGGATGTAAGAACGGCTGAAGAGTTTAACCAAGGGCATATTAAAAATGCTATCAATATTAGTCATAATAGCGTTGCCGACAACTTATCTCTTTTAGCTCAACATAAAGACAAAATGATTGTTGTGCATTGCCGCTCGGGTCGAAGAGCAATTGTTGCTGAAAGCGTATTGCAAGATAATGGTTTTCTCAATGTTCGTCATCTTGAAGGTGATATGAATGCTTGGGTTAAAGCTAAGCTACCTCTAATAAAACAGTAAGCCTAATAACCGCTACATTTACTCTTTCTAATACACACAAAAAAGCCGTTATCACTAACGGCTTTTTACTTTTTAAACCTCAAATTTTACAAGGCTTTTGTTTACCTTAATAAAGATTAGAAAGTGTAGTTTAAACGTGCGTAGTAGTATCCACCCATCCAATCAACTGTATTGCCTGACCAGTAAACAGCACCACAACAGTCATCGCCATCGTCTACATCAGGATAAGTATCAAAGATATTTCGAGCACCTGCAGATAAAGATAAGTCATCACTTAACTGATAGCTCATTTCTAAATCAAACAATACAACAGGGTCATATTTTTGAATTTCTGTCGCATCGGTATCAATAGCATTTTCATACGAACCATAAATATTCGCACGTACTAGGAACGTAAACGCATCATAGTCATGCTTGGCTGAAACAACACCCTTCCATTCAGGAATAGAGTTTTCTAAATCAAAGGCATCTTCTTCGCTTAAAAACTCACTAACCTCTGAATCTATTTCTGTGGTGTTATAGTTCACAGACCCCGTTAGAACAGTGTTACCCATTGTATAAGTTGCAACAAAGTCCATACCTGAAGTCGTAGTATCAAATGCATTTTGGAAATAGTTTACACCGCCAATGGTATTAGCACCTTCAACGCCAGCAGCTTCCAAAGCTAAGAACTTGTCATAAGCATCACCTGATGTCGGATCCGTTGATACATCGATAGTTGAAACCGCATAAAAACGGTCATCTAAAGCAATGTTATAGAAATCTAATGTAACTGTTAACTCATCAAAGTTACCAGATAGACCTAAACTATAGTTAACAGAAGTCTCTGGTTTTAATGCTTCTGCACCTAATGCTTGTCCTACATTACTTAACGCTGGGAATAAACCTGTAGCAACAGGGAAACCATCAGGTAAACGTGTTGATACGTTAGTTGTACCTTGTTGACCTGGTGTAGGTGCACGGAAACCTGTACCCACTGAGCCACGTAAATTAACCGAATCAGTTAAGGTATATTTGAAAGCAAGTTTACCAACAAGTTCAGAACCAAAATCAGAGTAATCTTCATATCTGAAAGCGGTTTGTAAAAATAGTTCGTCAGTAACGTCACTACTTAAATCAACATAAACCCCCATCATGTCTCTTTCATACTTACCAGAGTACTCAGGAGAAAAACCAGGGAAACCATTTGAACCCACACCAACAGCTTGATAAACAGCATCATCGCTGTCAGCACAGTTTAATGTTGAACCATTACTTATAACGCCTAAACCAGCTGCAGTAGCTGTACCGTCATCATTACAGAAGCCGTAAGGGTCAGCACTTGAATAGGCACCAACAGAATATGATGCTTCATCCCCACCTGTTAACTCATAAGTTTCTTCCATATAAGTTACACCGAAAGCTAAAATTAATTCATTAGCAAAACCTACATCAAAAAGTTGAGTAAAATCTGCAGAAAATTGAAGCTCTTCATTAGTTAAATCACCTGGCTTAAATGATGTAGGAGAATCCGGGCCTAAAGATGGGTTAATTGTATTATCTAAAGTATAAGAAATTTCATTTGAACCAAAGCGAGCACTTATATCGTAAGTCATCTCATTAGCAAACTCACCTTCTAAACCTGTAAGAATTGAAATGTCTTCGATCTCACCGGTAAATCTAGGTGTAAAGCCACCTGGGAATTTTTCTAAAGGAGAATAAAGCGACCCATCTTCTAAACGAACATTTTCGATTGTGCCATTACCTGGGTAACGATAATAAAAACCGCCATCGCCTTCACTATCAGAATAGTTACCAAAGGCATAAAATCTCATAGTATTGCTTATCTCATAACCTGAGTTAAAGAAAATGCGAGTAGCAGATGTATTAGGTTGGCCCCAAGGTTGAACAACATCTTCACCACCTAGGTTGGCAGCATCTAAACCTGCGATAAAGGCTTCTTCAGAGTATCCAGCTAAAGATGTATCGAATCCCCCAAAACGCGGATCATTAACATCAACACAAGCCCAGTCTTCACAATATTGTTCTGCACGAGAAGTTGAATTTGAGTCAGAAATTTCACCCGATACACTTAAAAAGCCTTTATCACCAAGAGCAAAACCGATATTACCACTAATAGTAACTAGCTCTCCGTCACCTTCATAATGTTGACCCATTTCTACAGAAAGTGAACCTCCTTCGTCATTATCTTTAAGTTGGAAGTTGATTACACCTGCAATAGCATCTGAGCCATATTGCGCAGCAGCACCATCACGAAGTACTTCAACACCTTTTAAAGCAGAAGAAGGGATTGTTGCAACATCAGGACCTTGCGTACCTGAACCACCAATCTGAACGAGTGCAGAACGATGACGACGTTTTGAGTTAACCAATACTAAGGTTTTATCGGTAGGCATACCACGTAATGTAGCAGGACGAATAAATGAGGCTCCATCAGAAATAGGCTGACGAGACAAAGAGTAAGAAGGTACTAAGGTTTTTAAAATATCATTGGTATCAGTAAAAGGCACCGCAGCTAAATCGGCTTCACTTAATACATCAATAGGAACGGCTGAATCGGCTAACGATCGTGGAACACCACGAGCACCTGTCACCACTATTTTCTCGTAGACCTTTTCTGCTTCGACTTCAGCTTCTTCTTGTGCTGATGCTGAACTCATAGATATTGTACTAATAGCACAGGTGATTAAACTGGTTTTTATTGCTTTACTGAGTAATGAATATTTAGCCATAGTGAACCTCTGTCTCTCATGTTTTGGTGTGGTTTTCTTGTTGTTTTTTTGCCTCTAAATCGAGGCATGGGTTTTCTTTTGTAGAAAAAGTTTATTCAGGTTTTGCAATTACCATTTCAATTTCAATTAACATATTAGGTCCGCCAGCTAAGCCTGCGATTTGAAATGCTGAACGCGCTGGTTTATTTGGTTGTTCTTTAGTTCCAAAGTATTTTGTGTAAGCTTTCATAAAGCCTGAAAAATCCATTTTTCCATCCATCGTTGGATCACCAACCATAAATACTTGCATTTTTATAACGTCACCAAAATCTACACCTAATTCTTTAAATGAAGCTTCAAAACGTTTGAATACATTTAACGCTTGAGTCTCAGTATCACCATAATATTTACGGCTACCTTTTTCAGCGGTTGCATCAACCGGACCTGGCACCATGCCGCTGTGAAAAATTAACGTAGTATCAGGTGTAACTTCTACTGCTCTTGAAATAGGAAATGGGTTGTTATTTGGTAAAGCATGACGTGTAACATCAGCCATAGCACTGCTCATGAATAATGTACTTGCAGCTACTAATAAGATTTTCTTCATGGATAAAACTCCTAAGTTTATTTTAATTGATAAATATAAGTGGCTAAGTTCGCCGCATCTTCTTCTGATAAAACTACATTGCTTGCAGCTTTCATTTGTTGACCATAAATGTCTGATTCATCGGTCCCTCGATAGCCTTGTCTGAAATGATTTAATTGAGTAACTAAATACCAATCGTTTAAGCCATTTAACTTCGGTGCTCCTAATGCTTTATTCCCTTCTCCGTTTTCTCCATGACATGATGCGCATGATTGATATTGTTCCTTACCTAAATGGATATCCCCTTCAATCATAGGCTTAGGTTTTGTTGATACGGTTTGAGTAACCCAGTTAGCAATTTCTGATATTTGTTCATCTGATAGCTTCCCTACCATCACCATCATTTCACCACCGGTTTTATCAGCAGGATGAGAGCCTCTTTTACCTAACTTAAAGTTTTGAAGTTGTCGCTCTACATACCAACTAGATAGGTCTGTAAGTCTTGGTGCACCAATATTCACATTGCCCATTAATTGACTGCCGTGACAAACAGTACAGTAATCTAAACCAGCTGGAGTTGGGGTTTCTTTGGCTTGAACACTATGTCCTAACGAAGCCATCAACAAACTGAACATCAAGGTTTTAACGCGCATAAGAAGCTCCTTTTTTATTAGCGTTTAATTCAACTAATTTATTAAGTTGTTGGAGTGCTTGCTCACTAGAAGCTAACGCACCTTCTTGCCAACCAGAGTGATGACTAATTTGATCACCAATCATAAAGTGTCGACCTTCAGGCTTTTGTAATAACGGAAAGTAGTCATCCCAAACATCTTTATCTAAACGCATACCACACCCCATCTGGTGGTTCATTCTTCCCCATGGAATTGAGATGCCATTTTCAATATATTTGCTATAACCTGGATGGATTTTTTCTGCATTAGCGGCTCCGACTTTAAGGCGATCTTCATGAGATAAAGCTTCAAACATTGCAGTAGCTTTTCCGTCCCAAGTGTAAGCACCTAAAAGAATGCCTTTTTGGGCATTGATATCATGCGAGGGGTACCAAATTTGACCAATAGGTCCTGTGGTGTAGCTAATGCCACCATAAATGCCATCACGCTCCCAAAAACGTTCTTTCATTTGGTAAGCAATTTTAAATAAATGGCCACGCTTTATGCTGTTCAGAGCTTTTTGGTAGGTTCCATCAAAATTATTTTCGATACCTGCCATGAAGTAAGCAGGAATATTATTGAAGCAATAATCGGCTTTAATGGTTTTAAATGAACCGCCTTGTTCATAAGTAACCTCTACACCGTTATCTGTGTTGAAGATTTTTTTAACTTGGGCATTTAATACGGGTTTTGTTTTTAATTTTCTCAGAAAACCTTTAACGACAGCGTCCATTCCACCAACAGGTTCCATTAATGGTTCACACCAATCAAATTGCTCAGCTCCTAGAAGTCCTCCATACCAAAAACTGCTATCTAACATAGCTTTTAATTCGATAGGAACATTTGGAACAGGAAAATCAAGCATACGATCAGTAGTAGAACCTGCTCTCTCACTGCCTATATATTTTCCATTTTCGGTTAAATCGCCATAAGTTTTAGAAAATGACATAAGCTTTGCTACATCTTCTTCTGATAAGAATTGATCGTATTGATTGTTGTCAGCAGCTTTCCATAACAACTCAGACATTAAGCCTCGAACATCCGTGTGATACTCAATAATGCGCTTAGGTTTACCGCCTAATGACTTTTCATCATGAAAGTAAGCCATCTTGCTGCTATTAGCTTTGATCTGTAATGGCACATTGAGTGTTCTACAATAGTGCAATATTCTGCGGTGATGACCTGGAATTCTTGCTGGGCCACAGTTGAAAAATAAATTATCTTGTTTATCAAAATTACATATTTGAGGACGACCCATTTCATCAATTTTATCACCATGGCGAACCGTAAGGTTACGTCCACCAGGTCTAAAAGATGCTTCTAAAATAGTGCATTCATATCCTGCTTGCTCTAATTCTAAAGCAGTTGCCAAACCTGCAATTCCTGCACCTAAAATTAATGCTGTTGGTTTTTCTCCTTTGGCTGCGGGTTTAATGTTAACCGGCCCTTCGTAAGCGCTTTCAGGGGTTAAGCCTAATGCTAAGCTCGTTTTTAGTAACGCTGATGACCCACCAGCAGCACCGACATACGTCAGAAATTGTCGTCTTGTAATGTTGAGCATAATGACTTTCGTTAACTCCATATAATTGATTTAGACACTAGGTCAAAACATGAAATTGATACTAACGAGACTCTTCGTACAACAGAACACTGAAAAATATTGTGCGCCCCCCATATTTTTTTTATAGCCTTGTAAACAATCGCTTTTGAGGCTGTTTTTAAACAACAATAATGTAAAAAAAATCGCTGGCATTAAATTTGCTCTTAAAAGGGATCTTGTGACTTATCGAATTATTTGATCCAAAGACAACGAATCACTCGTATTACTTACATTCAAACAGATCCAACTTAAACAACTCACAGAATTAGGTTAGAAATGAACTCTAAACAGCTACAATATTTTTTAACTACCGCCGATCAAGGTAGTATTACCGCAGCAGCGAGAGAATTAGATGTTGCCCAACCCGCAATTAGTTTGCAGTTAGCTAATTTAGAGCACGAATTAAAAACCAAATTATTTGACCGTGATTTTAGAGGTGTAACTTTAAATGCAGCAGGCAAACTATTTGAGCAACACGCCCGCATTATCTTGGCGCAAATATTCAATGCAAAAGCTGAACTTATGCAAGGAGAAATGGATTGCAAAGGTAAGGTTGTTGTAGGAGTGAGTCAGGCAGCTTGTAATGTATTGTCTGCTGTTCTTCTCACTGAATTAGAGCATAGACATCCAGGTATCGATCTCTCTTTTAGAATAGGACCTTCGCACATAGTTGATAAATGGCTCGCAGATAAGGAAGTGGATTTAGCTGTACGTTATCATCAAGATGGTACTGAAAAAGGCATATTACTGCTTCGAGAAGCTTTGTCTTTATACATATCTAAACAGCCTAAAAACCCAACCTTTAGTGAATTAGCCATGTACGCTTCTATTCCCTTTGAAGAATTGCAGCATTATGAAATTTTTATGCCCGATGAAAAAGACGCACTAAGCACACTTCTTCATGAACAAGCTAAAAAAGTGGGTATAACTCTAAAAAGTAAAAAAGCCTTTGGCCAATTGATGACCACCCTTCACTATGTAACTCAGGGCTTAGGTTTAATTATAGTGCCATCTTCAGCAACGTTTCATTTAGAGTTAAGCCAACAATTAAGAAAAATTGAGATTATTCAGCCGAATATTTGGCGTGATGTTTATTTACATTTTTCAGAGAAATCTAATCATACACCTGCAGTGTTAGCTGTATATGAGTTAATTCGTGAAACAGCTGCTACCGCTCATGCCAATAATTCTTGGCAAGGTGAGTTAATAGATACCCAATATGTACGTCAGCCTGAGATAGCCATTGAAGCTATGGTTGAAGGTTAAAAGCTAAAGTTTGAAGTTTGAAGTTTGAAGTTTGAAGTTTGAAAATGTTAATTTAAAAGCACAGTAAATAGCACGAAAACTATTTACTGTATAATTTTAGCTAGGACTAAAGCTTAACCTTCCATTCCCCAGCCGTCGTTGTAGCCATTGAACTTATTAGCTATTTGTTCGAATTGCGCTTCTTGAGCAACAATAGCATCGTAAATAGGCATTAAGTTAATTGAGCAATCAAGATCCCAAACATTAGGTGTTTCGTCTGGATGAATATCGCACTTAATATCAGGAGCAACTTCTGCCAAATGAGCAGCCATAGCTTCTGCATCTTCTTTCTTAGCGAATAATTGAAAAAACACCACGTTATGGATAACGGTTAAATCAATACCTGCTTCATGCATTTCTGCCAATACTTGGCCTGTTTCATCGTTTGGAAAAGTCATATTCTGTATAGCTCTAATAAAATGCGGCAATTGCCTGAAATAATATTAAACATTATAAACGCCAATGTTTTAAATGGATATAAAATAAAAGCGCTAGTGAGCTAACTGCGACCAAGGCAACCAACTTAAGCCTAACCTTAAGCTACCTAATATTTGCTCTTTGCTATTGGTGTGATAGCCATAAACGCGAATACCAAAAATATGTACCATAATACTTGCCGCTTTTTGCTTAGCTTCTTCTTCGCCATAAATGGTAGCAAGTCGATTGCTATAAACATTTTCAATAGTCAGCAAGTAATCAGCAATATGTTGCTTTAAGGATGTTTGGTTATCTAATTCAAGTTGGCTTTTTAACAAGAAGCAGCTGCAATAGTCTGTTTGTGTCGATTCATCAACGAGGGAAAGCAATAACTCACAAATCCCCTGCTCTATAGTGTCGTCATTACTTAGTTTAGCTTGTAAGTATTCGACGGATCTTTTACCGTAAAAGTCGATGGACTCTTTAAATAAGCCTTCTTTGTTACCAAAGGCTAAATAAACACTTCCAGGTTTTAAACCTGTAACTTCAAACAATGCTTGCATTGAAGTTGCACTGTAGCCTTCACGCCAAAATAGTGATGTAGCTTTTTCAAGAACATCTTGTCGATCGAATTGTATTTTAGGCATTATTAGAAAAATCCATGCAAGTTTTATTAACATCATCTTACAACATCTTGAATGCTTGTTCAAAAAACTACTTGTAGGTTTTAAAAAAAAATGATTGAATGAACATTCAAGCTAAAAAGCAGTAGGATGAATTATGTCTTTAATTGAAAAAATTGACGAATACAAAAAAGTATTCAAAGAAAAAGCGCCTAAGAACATACAAGAATTAATGCAACAAACGACACAAGCCCTTGCTGATTCTGGTATTACTTTGAAAGCTCCTAAAGAAAATGAAACCATGCCATTGTTTTCATTACCTAACCACAAAGGTGAAACAGTTTCATTGGCTAATTTATTAGAAGATGGCCCTGTAGTTATTACTTTTTATCGTGGTGGCTGGTGCCCATACTGTAACTTTGAGTTACGTGAATACCAAAGCTCACTTGAAGAGATTAAATCTTTAGGTGCAACATTAGTTGCTATCACCCCAGAATTACCTGATGCATCCCTTTCAACATCAGAGAAAAATGAACTAGCATTTGACGTTTTATCCGATGTTAATGCGGAATATGCGAAAAGCTTAGGCTTAGTGTTTTCTTTACCTGATGCATTAAAACCAATTTATTTATCATTTGGTATTGATGTAGAAAGCCACAATGGTGAAGGTCAGTTCGACTTACCACTAGCTGCAACTTTTGTTATTGCTAAAGATGGAACAGTTGCAAGTGCTTTTGTAGATGCTGATTACACAGCAAGACAAGAGCCAAGTGAAGTAATAAAAACATTAAAAGCTTTATAAGCTGAAATTAAGTTTTAAGCTTTATAAACAAGTAAAAACCTGCTGATGCAGGTTTTTTTATTGCTGAAATCTATACTTTTCTTTATTCGTATAGTGTATGAATAAAATAATTATCTTCATTTTTTATTCTGAAGGAATAGCGCTAAACCATCTTTAAACCAATAATCAAATTCTTGCTGATGATTTGGGTACATTTCAAATAACATGTCTAACACCATGCTTTCTGTTAATACAGAGCATGAGTCTTTTTGCTCAAGCTGCATAATTTCCCGTATCAGGTTTCGCCCTTTATCATTACTCATTAAGAAATAAAAAAGTGCATTACTGTTTTGATAAAGTTTATGAGTGTTATTGCCATGCCAGTCAGTTTCAGAAAACAATAAATTTTCTATTTCCATTGGATATTTCTGATCTTGTAAGCCAGAAAAGTCGAAATGTTGAAACTCACCACTTATTGATATTTTCTCAAAATACTTTGCCATCCCTTCATTAAAAAAGCGCAACGACTCGCCCCAATAACTGCGATTAAAAGCATGAATAGCTTCATGTATTGAGGTATTGATAGCTTGTTTGTACTCAATAAATTCAACAACCGAAGCGTGTTCAGGATAAAGGTAAACACCTATCGTTCCTTCAGCTGAACGCCCTTGCTCCATAACATAATCTTCATAATCAGTGCGACTACCAAGATAAACTATATTTAAGTCTAATTTATGGCTTAGGTTAATATCGAATTCATTTTCTATGTGGCTAAATACATAAAACAACTTTTGCTTAAGCTCGTTTGTAAACACTCCACTTTTATCATCTAAGTTGGTATTTAGCTCATAGTATTTCTTTGTTGTTTGATGCTTTTCACTCGCCTTGTCATCTATCACAACTAAAGTTTCAGTTGTAGTAGAAGAGAGTAAAGGAGCCAAGCAAGTCGCAGATTTAGACTTTGGTTCTAATTTATCAGGTTGTTGATTGCCATATAAACTTTCAGTAAGGTATTTATTCGTTTTTTGTATTTTATTAGAAGGATATTCTTCAATGATATTGGCGGGATCATTTAATCGAGTAAACACAGATTCTACTGCATCAGAGTAAAGAATGAGTAAGGTGATAATAGCTAAAACGATAGCCAAAAATAATAGTAATAATTTGTTTTTATTTGGCATTTTCGTTATTAGAAAGATTTTTTATGTGATAACAATTAATGTAATTCAACTAACAGTTTGGGTCAATTAATAGTCAGTTTTGTCATCACGTTCGAAATATTCTTTATGGGTAATAATCAACCAAAACTTGGCTTAATAAACCTTTTCTATTGTGACTATTTTTAACAATAAAGTAATAAAAAAGCCCGAATATTTCTATTCGAGCTTTACTTGGTAGTTATGCTTTTAAAAATTGAGTTTGTTGCTCAACCAATAATTAGAAATCAAAAACAAAAATATAACCATTGCCACGAACACTTTTAATGACCACATTATTGTTTATTGCGCGTAACTTACGTCTAATATTTGAAATATGCATGTTAATGCTTTGGCTACAATAAAGTACATTTCGTTTGAAAATACTTTTAGCTATATCTTCTCTAGAAACCACTTCACCATTATTGCTCATTAACATATTTAATAATTCAAACTCTATACCTGTCGTTACCACTAAATTATCGTGACAGTACAGTTCACGTTTATCACGACACAACAAAAAAGACTTTAACTGTAATTGGTTTTTTTCAACACTCAATCTATCGAGTTGCTTTCTTCGAAAGAAGACTTCTACCTGCGCTAAAATGACCTCTTGGCTGCTACTTCTTTTTATACAATTGTCAGCACCTGCCTTGAGTAACATTACAACTTCAGGCTCTTTAATATCATCTATATAACTCCAAATAACTAATCGCGTAGTTTTTCGGATATATTTAATAACATCAACTAAATATTCAGACGGTTTTTGTATATCAATAAAAATCAAATCAAACGGATTTGCCATTACCTGCTTTACTAATTCAACCACAGAATAACAATGAATTAACCCGCTATATTCTTCTTTTAAACCGCGTAACCACATAGACGATGCTTGATCAGCACTATCACAATGATCACTTAAAATTAAAATACGTTCATGAAAGTTCATGATATAAACCTGCTTAAATTATTGATCTGCTAATGTAGCTCGATAACCTGTAGCAGTTGAATCGTCGTTTTCTAGAATAATATATTGAGGTACAGAGTCTTCATCTAAGATTAACTCAAAGCTTGTTAGAATCAATTCACTTGAATCGTCTTGCGCCACAACATAAACAATATAAGTATTGTTTAATAACGTAATGGTTGATGAATCGCCATAAGATACTGATTGTTCGTTAGACGTAGTATCAATCAATTCACTATTTTTAACATAATATAGTCTTACAAGGCTGAAGTCGTCAGAATCGATAAAGTTAACAGACGTCATTTTATGATCATAAATACTAGAATCATTACTGTTATCAACAACTAAAGATTGGATAGTTATTTCAATTTCGTCAATTTGGCCATCATTGTTCTCATCAATATCACCATCGCCATCAGCATCAACACTGTCTTCTTGAATGTAGAAGAAAATTGTTTTATCTGAATCTTCAGGCAAAGTTAATAAGTGATTTTCAATCATCACATTACCTGTATCAGGGTTAGTAATCATGACACTGTAGTCGCCACTTTCTTGTACTAACTCTTCACTAAATGAGCCGTAAGAAAAAACGCTTGTTGTAGCTGTGCTTGCTAAGTTTTCAAGTGTTAATGTTACATCACCTTGATATTCTGGAAGCAATTCATGTGTTTTAATTGCGTTATAAGCTTTAAACGTACTTTGTGAATTTATATCAATGTATTCAGTAATTGAAGACGTAGAAATAAGGTCGATAGTGTATGGAGAACCACCTTCTGTGATATTTGCTCTTACTGTAATGATATATTGAGTTGCATAAGAAAAAGTAATTTCGTCTGACTCAAATAACACTTCATTTGTATCAACATCAGCTAAGTAAAAAATATAAGTTTCTTGGTCAAATTTTTGGTTGTCTGATAATGTTTGATAGCTAAACTCACCAACAAAAACAGCTTCATTGAATGTTTCATCGTCTTTTGACATGTACATAGCAACGTTTTGATCACTTGCGAACATATTTAAAACTTGAAGGTTAAATAAATCGTCATCAGCATCATCATCGTCATCAATCGTAGGAACATTATAAATTAATAGCTCTGGTGAACTAACATCGCCATTTAACACTAATAATTGTGTTGATTCTTTTACAACGTTAAGACTACCTTCTAACAATATTTCTAAGTCGTCTCGAGAAGTACTATCATCATTTTGAAAGGCTATTTCATAAAAATAATCACCGTTTTCAATACTAGTAGCTGAACTTAAAGATAAAAACTCTATGCCGGTATAAGTTTTTTCATACGCATCGTCATCTTCATCATCTAAATCTTCATCAATTGTTAAATAAATTGCTGGAGCATTTGGAGATAAATTATAAAATCTTATATCGCCAGTGCTGTCATCATCATCGCTTGAACCACATGCAGATAACATGAGCACCATTACAAAAAATGCAGCGTAAAACCATGGGTTAACGCTTAGATTGGAACGTTTGTCTAAATTCATCAATAAAACCTTATAAATAATAAGTTGGATAGCTACATCGAACGCTGAATTACTGAATTAATAAGTCAGCTGATCACTTGGGTCATAGACGTAATCCCTTTATTAATGGTTCTTCACTTGTGATAAAATTTACATTTCTTTACTTTTATTTATTTAGTTCCTGCCTACAAAAACAAAATAATTAAGATATAAAACAATAAGTTAACAATTAAAAATACAAATAAAAATATATTTATTTAGCATGTAACAAAATGTTTTATTTAGTTATAAAATACCAAAAAAGGCTGAATACCTATCAATATTAAAAATAAGGATATTAGGAATATTGTGAAAACGAGTGGTTTTATTGCCTATTTAGTAGGCAGTTTAAGTAATGCGAGCTAGAATTAAAGTTAAAGGTTTTTACTTGTTTCTGGGGTATATTTAAAAGTCATTCGAGAATAAGTGATAAAATCGGCTAACCGACGTATGATTAAATAAAATAAGATCGTGTATCAATAAAACCACGACAAAAAAATAGGGAATACTATGTCTGAATATATAATTAGTCAGATGCACATTGAAGCTGCACGTAATTCTACTGACGACTTTAATCTGTTTCATGATAAAAACCGCTGGCATAGGATCAAAGAGAACCCTTTCCAAGGTACTGTTGCACTCGGCTTCCAGTTAGGCTGTTTTGTAGAAGACCAAGTCAACCGCTCTCCTAAAAATTACGACCAACAACTTAAACAAATTGAAACAGCAAAAGTTAGCGTAAACCCGCTTAATTTCAGTCAGTATGAATTTACGTTTGCTGGCTCGGTTAAACCTGGTGATAGTATTTCGCTAGTGGTTCGTGATGGGAGACTTTCAGATATTGCGGGTGTTGAGTGTTTCTCAAATCGTATAGCACTTAAGGCAAATGGTAAAACCGTATTGCTTGGTTATAAGCGTTGTACCAGCGAACATATTGTTCCAGGGATTACCAACTTGCCAGATTTTTCTGAAATTATAAACAGCAAAGATCGTACTTTTATCACGCCAGAGCAATACTTTGTTAAACGTAAATATATGATTGTCGGCAATGCTAAAAACTTTTTAACCAGCTCTTTTGCTGAGCAATCTGAATACATAGATGAGTTTATTGATAAAGTGAGCTTTCCTGAAATGTATCCGATGAGTTTGTTATCATCAGCTTTATTAGAGCGCGCACAAGCCGTTGGACAAGACTTAATAGAAGAGCCTATGATTTATATCTCTCATAAGCTTTCCATCGATAAAACAGTATTAAATACACTGAAAAGTAATGACAGTTTAAATATATTAGTGAGCCCACCACAAAAATCTACAGATGAAAGCTCAGAATACGTAACCCACGATTGCACTTGTATATTGTCAAACCACAAAATACTTTTTCAGGCTGAAATACAATTATCGCCATTATCCGCTTTATTAAAGTAGCCGTAACGATTACCACAAGTAATAGCGCTTAACGGCTTAAATAACCAAATACGTTACTGTGCAACATCATAAAAAGTAGGAATACCGCTAACTTTTGAGAAATGCTCAATGTAAGCACTGATTTCTTCAGGGATATTCAAATCTTTAATAAGCGTTATTGCTCGTAATCGACCAAACAAATCAACATCATCAATTGATAGTTGTTCGTTTACATGCTTTTCGCTATGTATCATTGGTGCAAGTACTTTTAACTCATCTTCCAACTCTTTTATCAAAGCATCGCTATCAGCTAAAGCTTCAGAAAAAGAACCAAGTTCTTTGGTTTTTTTATTCGTAAAATAATCAATTGCACTTTGTGTTTGAAACTCACCCACTCCCGACGTTATCCAACGCGGGTAAAGTAGTTTTTTAAAGAGTAAATTAACTTTTTTTAACCACTCATTTAAATCTTCGCGGTTGGCTGATTCAGCAAAAATCGGTGAACCATCTAATTGATCTAAGTATTTAACTATATCTAAACTTTCAGCCATAAAGCTGCCATCTAACTTTTGCAAAATAGGACAAGCTTTAACACCTATCATTGAAATTGGCGTAGCCTCGTCGTCGCTCGATAATACCGAGATATCAACAGGAATGTTTTTCATACCAAAAGGCATACGTGCTCTAACACAGTATGGGCAGTGATCATAAATAAATAAACGCATGGTTGTCATAATTAAGTTCTCAAATAAATCAATTAAATAGCTCTGTTCATTTTATATTATCATATTTTTTAATGTACTTAAGGTTCTGCTACACTAACCCCGCTAACCTTAAAATTAAGATTTAATATTATGCAACGCCCTCCTCTTAAACAAGCTAAAAGTATCGATAATGTATTCAACAGTGCTTATTGGCATCTAAGCCAACAAGACTTTACGATTGCAGAAATTCGTAGCAAACTAGAACGTAAAACAGATAATGCTGAATGGATAGAAAAGGTACTTACGCATCTTATTGAGCACGGTTATTTGAAAAGTGATATTGAGTTTGCCATTCGTTATTGTGAATCAGCATTTAACAATGAAATAGGAAAAGCGGCAATACAACAAAAGTTAAGAAGACGCGGAGTTTCATCCGGTGATATTGAAGCGGCTCTTGAGCAGGTTATTGAACAAAACAATATAGATTTTAATGAAATGGCGAGTAATCGGTTACTCTCTCGTTACCTAACATTTCATGGCGTGAGTAAAGAAAAAGTATACTCGCAAATGACCACTCGCGGTTTTTCTATTCAGCAAATAGATCAAGCTCTGTTGGAACATCCTGCACTAGAAACATTACGCAGTAAAATGGCAATAAAAGCTGAAAAAGCAGACTTAACCTCTGAAATAATGAAGTTATACCGCAAAGGAAAAGGACAAATACTTATCCTTCATGAATTAAAACAGCAGCTTATTGATGTGACAGAATTTGAAGAAACCATATACCAACTAACACTTGCAGGTGATATTGATTTCTACCAAAGTTGCAGTAATCAACTCGCTAAAAAGAATTATGATTTGTCTGATTATAAAGAAAAGTCAAAGGCCTATAGTTATTTGTCTCGCAAAGGTTTTACTAGTGATGAAATACAAGAAACGATGTCTTTAGATCAAGATGAAAAATAGCCCGCTACGTAAAATGATATAACCACGCCAAAGAAAACACATTTTAATACCACTTAAAACTTACTTTTTTATACTACCTCCTACTTCTGATACGCTAAAAAATAGTTGCCTTGAATCTTCACAAACTCCCTCTCAATTTTTGAAAATAAGTTTTTCTGACTATACATTTTGTTATTAATCGCCAAAAAACAAAAAACCTGCCGAAGCAGGTTTTTAATTAAAGCGTTAAGAGCTACAAAGCAATTATGCGCAGAATAAATCATGTTAGAACAAGGCACTTTACAACGACGTTTAGTGTTTCTTAAACGAGTTGTGAAGTAACGAAGTTATTACTGATTTAGACAAGCATAAATTACATCATGCCGCCCATTCCACCCATACCGCCCATACCACCCATATCAGGCATAGCAGCACCAGAGTCTTTAACTGGAGCATCGGTGATCATAGCTTCGGTAGTTAGCATTAAGCCAGCAACTGACGCTGCGAATTGTAATGCACTACGTGTTACTTTGGTTGGATCTAAGATACCCATAGCTAACATATCACCGTATGTACTATCGCCAGCGTTGTAACCGTAGTTACCAGTTCCGTTACGTACTTCGTTATGAACTACTGAAGCTTCGTCGCCTGAGTTAGTTGCAATTTGACGTAGTGGAGCTGACATTGCACGGATAGCTACGTTGATACCGTGTGTTTGATCTTCGTTGATACCTTCAAGGTCTTTAATTGCTTCAGCAGCGCGAACTAATGCAACACCACCACCAGCAACAACACCTTCTTCAACTGCTGCGCGCGTTGCGTGTAATGCATCTTCAACACGTGCTTTTTTCTCTTTCATTTCAACTTCAGTTGCGGCACCAATTTTAATTACTGCTACACCGCCAGCTAGTTTAGCTAAACGTTCTTGAAGTTTTTCTTTGTCGTAATCTGAAGATGATTCTTCGATTTGACCACGAATTTGAGCAACACGACCTTGAATGTCTGCTTCTTCGCCAATACCGTCAATGATTGTTGTGTTGTCTTTAGAGATAACTACACGCTTCGCTTGACCTAAATCTTCTAATGTTACTTTTTCAAGTTCCATTCCGATTTCTTCTGAAATTACTGTTCCGGCTGTTAATGTTGCGATGTCTTGTAACATTGCTTTACGACGGTCACCAAAACCAGGTGCTTTAACTGCTGCAACTTTAACGATACCACGCATGTTGTTAACAACTAATGTTGCTAGTGCTTCACCTTCAACATCTTCAGCAATAATTAGAAGAGGTTTACCTGCTTTAGCAACACCTTCTAATGTAGTTAGTAGTTCACGAATGTTAGACACTTTTTTATCTACTAATAAGATAAATGGATTTTCTAATTCAACGCTGCCACTTTCTTGATTGTTGATGAAGTATGGAGAAAGGTAACCACGGTCGAACTGCATACCTTCTACTACGTCAAGCTCGTCTGTTAGTGCTTGACCTTCTTCAACAGTAATAACACCTTCAGTGCCTACTTTTTCCATTGCTGTTGCAATGATTTTACCAACAGTTGCATCTGAGTTTGCAGAGATAGTACCTACTTGCTCAATGGCTTTGTTGTCTGTACATGCTTGTGAAAGCTTTTTAAGTTCTTCAACTGCAGCAATAACCGCTTGGTCGATACCACGTTTAAGATCCATTGGATTCATGCCCGCAGCAATAGATTTTAAACCTTCGTTTACAATTGCTTGTGCTAAAACAGTTGCGGTTGTTGTACCGTCACCCGCTTCATCATTTGCTTTAGACGCTACTTCTTTAACCATTTGTGCGCCCATGTTTTCGAATTTATCTTCTAATTCGATTTCTTTCGCAACAGATACACCATCTTTAGTGATTGTTGGGCCGCCAAATGATTTGTCTAGTACTACGTTACGACCTTTCGGACCTAATGTTACTTTTACTGCGTCTGCTAAGATGTTAACACCACGTAGCATTTTTACTCGTGCGTCGTTACCAAATAATATGTCTTTTGCCGCCATGTTATTTATTCCTATAATTTTGTTTTAAATTAAAATTTAATTTTAAAGTGTTGCTTTTAATGAGTGTTTTTATTTAACTCACTTATAAGCAAAGAAGAAGCATGATACTTATTTAAGTTACTCAATACTTCTGCTGCCGTTACTGCTGTCAGCAACGACAATAAATTTCATTGCTTACTCTACAATCGCTAAAATATCAGCTTCGCTAAGAATTAATACTTCTTCGCCGTCAATCTTTTCAGTTTTCACGCCGTAGCCTTCACTGAAAATTACTTGGTCGCCAACTTTTACATCTAATGCGCGTATATCGCCGTTTTCTAACATACGGCCTTTACCTACAGCTACCACTTCACCACGAGTAGACTTTTCTGCAGCACTACCTGTAAGAACGATGCCACCAGCAGATTTTGATTCTACTTCTTTACGTTTAATAATTACGCGGTCATGTAATGGACGAATACTCATTTTTCTCTCCTGAAACGATTAGGTTTAACAAATTTGTTTTTATTCTTGTGTAAGTAAATGGGGCTAAAAATGTACTTCACAAGTCTTTTAGCTATTTTTTTAGTTATTTATTATGTGGGAAGGTTTACTTTCTACTTAACGCAACAACACTACAATTTCACGAAACGATTATTCTCCTCTTCTCATTTATATAGGCGCACTATCTTATCTGTTGAATTTAATAAATAACTTTCTTTATAAGTCACTAAACATTCATATTAACACCCTGATAAACTTGTTAATTAAATAGAAACAAAATGTTAATATGGTGTTGGGAAACAATAGTAATATAATAATTAAGGATATTTAGATGAATAAAGTGGTGATTAATACTCTGTTAATTTCTTTTCTTTTCTTCACTCAAGCAACAATAGCCAAAACCGTTAACTTAAAACTTTTGGTTGTTGCGTCAGGAACACCAGAAGAAGATTCCGGATTAGATTATATAGATGATGTACTGGACGAAATGGGTGTACCTTATGAAGTTCTTGATGCAAGTAAGCAAGCATTAACTCAAGAAACTTTAGTAACTGATGCAGTTGGTAATTATAGTGGCGTTATTTTAACAAGCACTTTTTTATATTACACCGGCGAAGATAACTACCTGAACTCGGCTTTAACGTTAGAAGAATGGAAAACTCTTCATAACTATGAACGCGACTTTAAGGTAAGAGAGTCGGTTATTTCTGGTGACCCTATTTCTGGTGAGTACTTCCGCCAAAACTATGACTTAGATTATGGTATGGATGCTAGCTATACAGAAGCAGGTAACTCTTTTACTGCAACATGGCAAGAAGCAGCTAATGATGAAAATTTATATTCATATGTGAATACTGCAACACCGTTAAACCTAACTGATTATGCTTTAGCTACTCAAGCAAGCGCGGATCCTGAAGGTCCAACTGTTTTACCTTTATTAACTGATACTGAAACAGGTAAAATTTTCATATCAGAACTTACATATGCTGATGGTCGTAAAGTTCTTTTATCAACTATTTCTAATGCTTCTTATTTATTATATTCTCAAATAATTAACTACGAGTTTATTAATTATGCTTCACAAGGTGTATTTATTGGTTCTCGCCAAGTTCACTTAAGTGCACACGTTGATGATTTATTTGCTGCGGTTGAAGTATGGGACCCAGAAACGAATACTAACCATGAAACTAATGAATACCGCAACTCAGCAGAAAGTATTCATAATATTGTTAGCGCTCAAACATTGTTTAATGAAGAAAATGAAAATTTTCCAAACTTTAAATTAGACTTAGCCTTTAACGGGGGTTATGCACAAGCACCTACGACTGGCAATGTGTCATTAATATCAAATAAAGATACTTCAATATCTTCATCTTCTAGAAGTAAAAACACGTCTGCTAAATCTTTAATTAATGTGAGAAGTTCTTGGTTTGGACATCATCGTTCATTAATGAGTTTTGATGTAAGTAAAGCTGATGTGATCGGCAAAGCCACATTAAACTTAGCAACAGTAAGAACCTGGCTTAATTATTTTTATCGCGGTAGAGGCTACGTTTGCTTAACAACTTCAAATTGGGATAATGCTGCTGACTGGGAAAAAAGTAATGCACAAACTTCTTGGTTAAACCAAGGTGGCGATTACAAAGCACAAGACTGTGTGAGCTATCAAGAAAATTGGGGCGAAATTACTGTAGATATCTCGCCAATTATCACTGCATGGCAAGCGTCAGGCAGCAACGAATTGGGCTTAATTTTTATTGCCGGTAATGCAGCTACAACTCAAATTTACACTAAAGAAGCTAGTGTAGCATTACAACCAAAACTTGATATTGAATTAAGTGGGAGTTCAGATGAGCTAACACAAGCAATTATAGACACTAAAGATAGCTTCCGTTTCTTAAATCATACATTAACTCATAGAGATATGTACACCAGTTCAGGTGCTACTTATGATGTGGCTTTATATGAAATAGCCGAAAACCTTAGTATGTGGCAAACATTAGATCTTCCTGGTTTCGAAACTGCTTCAAGAACCTTAGTTACTGGTAATCATTCAGGATTAGAAGATACAGAAAGTTCAAATGCTGAATCACCAGAATATGCGCCATTCCCAGATGGACTTAATACTGAATTAATGGAAGCTGTTGAAAATCTTGGTATTGAATATTTCGCGTCTGACTCATCTCGAGTGAATCAAGCCGTTGAATCGTATATTCCTGGTACCAACGTTTTCATGTTACCTCGCTACCCTACACAGGTTTACTACAATGTTACGACACCTGAAGGTTTAGTGGATGAGTATAATTATATTTATCATGATTCTTATGTTGAACGAGGTATCGATCCTTGTTCAGAACCTGCAGCAATTTGTACACCAAAAACCTACCAAGAAGTATTAGAATATGAAGCAAATAATACGTTACTTCATATGCTTACTTATAAATCATGGCCGCATTACTTCCATATAACTAACTTTGAAAACTATGGAAATGGCGAAACATTACAATTTGATTGGTTAAAAGCTGTAGCTAAAAAATATAACGAATATATTAAGTTACCAGTAAAAAACTTAGACTTTTATACTATCGGTGAAAACACTAAAAATAAGTTAGCAGCTAAATCAGCTAACGTAACAGGATATTGGGATAAAGAAGCTGGCACTATATCGATTACCGCAAACGATAACGTGAAAGTATCAGTTACTGGTATTCAAAGTGGTGAGTTATATGGCGATCAAAAAATAATATCAACCAATATTGATACCTTTGAAACAATATTAAACGTTGAGAGTATTTTTACTAAATAAAACTTACGGCTTTATTAAGGTTGTTAGTGATATTAAAGTGAAACTTAAACACTTCACTTAAATATACAAAAACCGTTTACTTTGCAGTAAGCGGTTTTTTATTATTTAAATTCTAATTAAATTACATCTATAGAGTATTGAAATTTTGGTTAATTATTCATCTTTGCGTTCAAAATCGCCTTCGATAGTTTCACCTTTATGCGGTTTACGTTCTAAAATAGCCGGTTCTTTTTCAGTGAATACTGTTGAGTTGTCCATTTCGTTTTCATAAACATTACCGCCCCCTTGAGAAAAGTCTGACGAATGAAAGTGAGCACTTGCACCAAATGTACTTCCTTGTCTTGTATGTAAGTGCTTTTGCACAGAGGCGCCCAAAGCTTTACGAACACTGGGTACAAGAAGTAGTAAACCTAAAATATCAGTAACAAAACCAGGAGTTACTAATAAAACACCTGCCACCATTAACATTAACCCTGTAACTATTTCAGCCGATGGCATTTCACCCTGTGCCATTTTAGTTTGCACTGATTGCATAGTAGCTAAGCCCTGTTGTCGAACATTTTTAGCGCCTAGCCAAGCGGTAATAATAACAATAGCGATGGTTGGCCACGCGCCAATAACTTCACCGATGTTAATTAAAAGAGTGATTTCAATAATCGGAATGATTATGAATAACAGAAATAAGAATCTAAACATGGACACCTCAATACGCTTTAAAGAAACTAATATGGGGTTTAACGGGTCTTTTTCAACCAATACCTTAATACATCACCTTAACTCGAATTAATGGGTTTAATAACTTATTGATTTATTAAAGTATCGTTTAGCTTTATCTGAATTAAGAATATAAAAAGCCTTAGTTCTCTCTCAATGATAAAATTTATTTAATTATCCAGATTTTTTATAAACCAACAGCTGGCTATTGGGCGTAAAAATACGTTTTTTTACCTGACAAAAACCATGTACCTGCATCCATGCAGACAACGTTGGTGGGCGGTTAAATAGCATTATTGAGTAAAAGAGCTTAACTCAAGCTCAGGTTACACAGTATTTAAGCTACAAAGATATAATCGAATGGAGTAAGCTTTATTTATAAAAACAGCCTAAAACCTTTATTCAGCAATACACTATTACAAAGTTTAGTGTGTGTATTTATTTTTAGGTTGTTATAAATCGATAATTTAAAAGTTTAAGTTTTTCTTAAGGTAATACTTATAATGTATCAAATTGTATTTTGTACATGCCCATCTGATGATATTGCTAGGTTAATTGCAACAACATTAGTTAAGAATAAATTAGCAGCATGCGTAAATATTATTCCCAATGTGGTTTCTGTTTATCAGTGGGATAAGCAAGTTATGTGTGATAATGAAGTGAAATTAGTGATTAAATCAACAGCGAAACTGTTTCCATTAATTGAATCAAGCATTAAAGATCTGCACCCTTATGATACTCCTGAAATAATTGCCATGAATATCCAGCAAGGTAATGAAGAATATTTACTCTGGATTAATGAGTCTACGAAGTCGTGATAATGAAAAAAATATATTCCTCTTTTTGCTTAAGTTTTATCAGCCTATTTTTACTAACCGCATCAGTAAATGCGCAAGATTCATTTTTTGATCTATCGACCACCTCAGTTTTTAGTAATGAAGATGAGTTTTTAAGAGTTGATGAAGCTTTTGAGTTTAATTTTAGTCAAAAAGGCAATAAGGTTAATATTACTTTTGATATTGCCGAAGGTTACTATTTATATCGTCATCAATTTAAATTTACCCCTGAAGCAGCAACAATAAACGAAGTGGATTTGCCTATTGGTGAAGATCACGAAGATGAATTCTTTGGTATACAAAAAGTTTTTACTGAAAGTTTAACTTTTGATATTTATGTTACAAGCACACAAGAAAACCCTACTGTTACTGTTCGATATCAAGGCTGTGCAGAAAAAGGCCTTTGCTACTCTCCTACCAAAAAAATTGTTTATATAACTCCGGTAGAAACACAAACTGAAGATGTTTTAAATGCATTAAGCGCCAATACATCTTCTGATGATTTAGCTGTTATTGAGCAAAGCCCTAGCAATAATATTGTAGCTAAAAGTGAACAACATCAGTTGCTTGATATGCTTAAGCAAGACAGTTTATGGTTAACGCTAGTTGCTTTTTTTATTGGCGGGCTTCTGTTATCTTTTACTCCTTGTGTTTTTCCTATGTACCCAATTCTAACGGGAATTATTGTTGGCCAAGGTAACAAACTTACAACTAAAAAAGCTTTTACCCTTTCGTTCTTTTATGTGCAGGGTATGGCAATTACTTACACCATATTAGGTATTGTTGTTGCGTTAGCGGGTGCTCAATTTCAAGCTGCTTTCCAAGCGCCTGCAGTATTAATAGGTTTAAGTATATTATTCATATTTTTAGCGCTTTCAATGTTTGGAATATTCAATTTAGCATTACCAAGTAGTTGGCAAAATAAGTTAAACGACATGAGCAATAACCAAAAAGGTGGTTCTATTTTAGGTGTTGTATCTATGGGGGGTATTTCTGGTTTGGTGGCATCACCATGTACTACTGCGCCATTAACAGGAGCATTACTTTATATATCTCAAACGGGTGATATTGTTTTAGGCGCTTCTGCCTTATATGCTTTAAGTTTAGGTATGGGTTTACCTCTATTAATACTAGGTAGCTCAGGTGGTAAGTTACTGCCAAAAGCTGGTGCGTGGATGAATATAATTAAAAATATATTCGGGCTCTTATTATTAGCTGTGCCTATTTTCTTGTTAGAGCGAATTGTACCCGCTGCTGTTACCGAAGCACTTTGGGTTGTATTACTACTCGCCACTGGTGCTTATTTTTACACAACAAATAAAACGACTACAGCAAATTTCTGGCATGGTGTGCGTGCTTTATTCATATTTTTAATCTTATTTTATGGTGCAATGCAAGGCTATAAATTGATTGATAACACTGTAGTACCCAATCATTTGTCTGAAACCCCAAACCAAGTAAACTCTCAAAGTTCAACACTTGGAGAACCCCATGATAATAAGTTTATTATGGTTGAAGGGCTGACAGAATTACGTGAAGCTGTAAAAAAGGCTAATGCCAATGGTAAAACAGTAATGGTGGATTTATACGCTGATTGGTGTATTGCTTGTAAAGAGTTTGAACATTACACCTTTAATGACTCTAGAGTACAAGCTGCCCTTGAAAATACAGTATTAATACAAGTTGATTTAACTGATAGTGGTTCAGATACAAGTGTTGAGTTAATGGATAACTTTAATGTGTTTGGCTTACCTTCGATTCTATTTTTTAATATTCAAGGTGAAGAGCTAACACAGAATAGGGTCACAGGTTTTATGGATGCGAAGGAATTTTCGGCATTATTAAATCAAATATTCTAATACAAAATTGCAGGTTTAAGTGATAGTAAGCTTGAAGCTAATATGAGTAGTGAAAGGCAGTAGATACAGCCTTTCACTTTTTATTAAGTAAATAGAAAGAAACTAACTCTGTTATAAAGCTAGCCTAATTGAAACAACAAGCTATTGCGCCTTAGTCTTCCAATGACTATCCACTATATGCGTATTAATAAAATCAATCAGTTCTACTTCAGGAATAGGTTTAGAAAAGTAATAACCTTGAATTAAATCACAATCGTTTTGCATTAAACTTCTTAACTGTGCACTTGTTTCAACGCCTTCAGCAACTACCATTAAACCTAAATTTTTCACCATAGCTATGGTCGACATAATAATTTGGTAATCAGAATGATTTTCCAACATACCAAAGATAAAGCTTTTATCGATCTTAATAACATCAACAGGCATTTGTTTTAAATACGCTAACGAAGAATACCCCGTACCAAAATCATCAATAGCAAAGCTAAAACCTAAGCTTTTTAATGTTTCCATCATAGTAATTGTATGTTCTACATTTTTTACTAAAGTTTGCTCAGTAAGCTCTAACTCAAAGCTAGAAGCAGGAATTGAAAACTCAACCAAGAGATCTTGTAAATAGTTTGGTAGGTTAGGATCAATAAACTGCCCTGCTGAGAGATTTATAGCAATTCTAGCTCCATTCAATCCTTGTTTTTTAATATCGATAGCAAGTTCAAAACAACGACGAATAATCCAATACCCAAGCTCAATCATATGAGTAGAGTTTTCTAAAATAGGAATAAAATCGTCTGGAGATATCATTCCTCTGGTTGGATGCTTCCAGCGTAATAAAGCCTCAAAACCATAAATCCGATTAGTTTTTGCGACTAACTGAGGTTGTAAACTTAAGCTAAATTGATTTTTTGCAAGTGCTTGCCTTACTTCACCTTCAAGCATAACGCGATGAGCAACGCGCTGATACATTTCTGGATGGTATATATGGTACTGAGCTCCACCGTTATCTTTTGCTTCGTACATAGCGATATCAGCATAACTGATCAACTCTTCAGCTTTGATCATTTTATCTTCTGTAAAGGCAATACCTATACTTGTAGAAACATAAAATACACTGCTTCCTATTTTGATAGGCGTTTTAAAGCGTTGGAGAATCTCTTCTGCAACAATCTTTGCTTCCTCAACTGACTCTATTTTTCCTAGAACAACAACAAATTCATCACCACCAAATCGACAAGCTACATCAACATTACGTATACTTAATCTTACTCGGTTTGCCGCTTCAATAAGCAATCGGTCACCTTGGCCGTGCCCATGACTATCGTTTACCTTTTTGAAATCATCTAAATCAAGAAATAACACCGCAACTTTTTGTTTAAATTGTGACAAGTTAGCCACTGACTTACGCAATTGGTAATTCAACATATTACGATTAGGTAGCCCTGTCAGTAAATCGTACATGGCGATGTTTTCTAATTCTTTAGTTTTTTGTTCAACCTCTATATTCAATTGTTCTAATTCGTAACTAAGCTCACTTGAAGCATCTGCTAATACGTCTAGTTCATCAGAAAATACGCTTTTACGCTTCAATTTTATACGTCTAAATTGGTCAAATTCTTTACGCGCAAGTAGCGGTAACGCATTAGATAAAACCAGTAAACGCTGAGTTAACGGACTCGCAACAAAATAAACTAGGCCAGCTAAAGTAACAAAAATTAAAACGGCTGAAAGTAAAAATTGATAACGGTATTGTTGAGACTCAGAAGTAATTTTCGTTACATCATCAATTAGCGCCATATAATATGAACGTTGATTATTTGAAGCTAATGGCATCAAATTAATTAAGTAACTTTCTAAATCAAGATCAACTTGAACACCCATTCTTTTTATTTCATCTACTGATATTGAAGGGTTTCTTTGGTTAAACAAAGCACGCATTAACTCGATATTAGAGGCTGATAAAAACTTAGCTTCATGTAATTTAGTATTGTTGGCTTTAGGGTAACTCACAATGGCTATTTGGCTTTTAATTGATTGATTAATCGCATAGATCATATCAACCAATGACACAGATAAAGCAACAACGATCATATCGCCTTTCTTGTTTAATAAAGGCACTGTTAGTAATTGCTCACAATACGCCTGACAGTATAGTAAGTGCTGAGGCTCTTGCATATCCAGTGTTTTATTGACACTGTCAATAACATAATTTGGCGTAGGGCCTGAGCTATAAAGAACATTTTTCTTACTATCAATTAACCACATTTTTTCAACGTTATGGTGTAATTGCAGTGCATCAAATTGCTTTGATAATTCAGTCGTTAAATCAATAAAGTCATTTTTTTCTTGAAGATGAATAACATCAGAAAAAGATTCAATCCAAACCCTTAGCTGATCTTTTAAGGTTTTTTCATGAAATTTAAATTGTTCTTGCCCTTGAACCAAGGTTTCAGCTTGGTATGTTTTAAATTCAGCATTTAATCTAGTTAATGAGACAATAGAAAAGCCGGCACTCAATAAAAGTAGAGCGCCAATAACGAGTAATAATAGTTTTGTTGGAACACTAATAAAAACTTGTGTCATTATTTAAAACCAATACATTAGTTGTAATGCCCATAATTGCCAATACTCTTCTTTATTAACTCTAGGTTCAGGGATTAATATAGGTGTTAGCCTTGCTGTACCTTGTATCCAATGATGTTCAAATTGCAATTCAATATTTGAATCAATTCTATATTTCAAACCTAAAGTTGTATCATATTGGTAGCCAAAATAATTTGGAACCGCTCCTCCTGATTCACGTTCAAGCTGTTGACCATTTTTATCATCTTTATCAGCATAATAATGTTCATAGCGTGCTAATAGTTGTAACTCAGGTGTTAAAGTAAATTGTCCTTGTACAAAGCCCCCCTGTCCTCTTTTTACATTTGTAAAGTCAGGCGACAGCAAACCATATAAATCTATGTTCTCTTGAAGTAACTCAGTGCTAAAGGTCCAATTCTCAGCCTGATATTCTGCATTAAAATAAAAACGTTCTAATGCTAAACCACCATCAAGAAAGACATCTTGCTCACCTTGTTTATAAGTAAAGTCTGCATTAGTTGTAGCTATTCCAAACTTCCATTGAGAATTACTAGGTGTCCAGTAAATACTGCCTTGAAAATCATTCTCATGATTTAAACGGCCTCTTGATCTACTGCCCATAACAATCGTTGTTTGCGTCTTTGAAAGAGTAGATGCAGACATACTTGCGGTGATGTCTATATCACCAACATTTTCATTTGAATAACGTGTTGCTATTGCACCACCATCGCCGCCAATTGACATATCACGTGTTGCATCAAAGTAAACTGACTGAGGCAGAATAATACTAGGTCTAGCCATAGGAACGTCACGGGTACTAGAATATAACCAATGATAGTTTTTAATACGGCCTAAATATAATTTAGTTTGCCAATTCTCTGTATTCTGTAATGCCCACTCAACCAATAAGTAATCAACTCTTGTACCTTTATTATAACGATTGCCACCATCTAGATAAACGGCTTGTCCTGCGACTCTAATATCTGAAGTTAATTGGTATGATGCATTAATCCCTATTTCCGTTAACTCTAATGACAAACCTTGGTCATCACTAACAAAGTCACTACCATTAACATCTATAATACCTTGTGCCACAAACCCATGAACTTGGAGATCTTTTGTGCCTCCACTGTCATAGGCATGCGAGATACTTGTTGTAAAAAAACAATATACAAAAAGTGTGGTCGTTAATTTACGATTCAATTTACTCACCCAACTATTCTGTGACGTTAATAACATTGACATGCTGTTTCTCCTTATCCATGACCTCAACATAGCCAATTGCTCCCGGGGTGGTGCTAACTGCTTGTAATAATTCTGCTTGAGATTGTACTATCCTTGGTGCAACACCTAACCCTGAGAAGGTTAACTTATTCCAAATTCTATCGAGCTGATATGGGAAAATGTGCAGCGTTTCTTTTGAGAAAGTTTTATGAACCGCATGTTGGCTCGGTAAAACAAAAACGACTATGGGTTCATTATTAGACCAACGAAGTTGCCTCATAGAATAAATTCTACGAAGTTGTGATGATGAGAGAGTCTTTACTTCAACAGAATAATGACTAATAACATGTATGCTTTCCGATCTAAAACTAACTAAAACAAAGAGCAAGATGCTAATTTTAAGAAATATTTGGGTAATAACAATATCCTTATAAATATCGCTAAAAAAGTTCCTATTGAATTTATAGATTATGCACTGACAGGGAATGTGAATGCAATATATTATAAATCAATAGATTAATTAAAAAATCAACAAATTAAGCCCTTACAGCACTTCTATTAATCTTAGTTAAAATATACAAATTCGCAAAGTTATATAAAAAAGTATTTTAGAAGCTAAGGCATCAACACCAACTGGTCTAACTTCTTCGAAAAAGTGCGCATATTCGCTCAAAATAGCACAGATTGTCGTTTTATTAAGATCTAGAGCAGTTTTTTTGTAAATACTCTTTGATCAAGTGCTCAAATATGTAATAGTACGCATCTATTACAATATCATGGCTTTTTACAGACAATGACTGCAAAGTTTAACGTTTTATTACTGAATGGTCCTAATCTAAATATGTTAGGTAAAAGAGAACCTGAAATATACGGTTCTGAGACCTTAGATGATATTGTTTCACAGCTAAAAATGTCTGCTACAAGCAAAGATATACAACTTACACATTTACAATCTAACGCTGAGCATGAACTCATTGATGCTATACATAATAGCCATCATAAAATTGACTTCATTATAATTAACCCAGCAGCATTTACACATACCAGTGTAGCATTAAGAGATGCCTTGTTATCGGTTAGTATTCCTTTTATTGAAGTTCACTTATCAAATGTTCATGCACGCGAGAAATTTAGACATCATTCTTACTTATCTGATGTTGCGGTTGGTGTAATTTGTGGCTTAGGTACAAACGGTTATGAATATGCGCTAAGTGCTGCTCATTCATGGCTGATAAAAACATAATAAATTAACAATAACGTGTTGAATTTAACGCGTTGTTTTCTTCTTAATATATATAACGAACAAAGGTATTAATTATGGATATTCGTAAAATCAAAAAACTTATTGAGCTTGTTGAAGAATCAGGCATCAATGAATTAGAAATTTCAGAAGGTGAAGAGTCAGTAAGAATTAGCCGTGGACAAACGGTTTATGCTTCAGCTCCTGCAGCTGCTCCGGCTCCAGTTGCTGCACCAGCCGCTGCTCCTGTTGCAGCAGTTGCCGCTCCAACTGCTGCTCCAGCTGCTGCTCCTGTTCAAACAGGTCATACTGTTCGCTCACCTATGGTTGGTACATTCTACTCTTCAGGCTCACCTGACGCACCAGCATTTGTTGAAGTTGGCCAACATGTAAATGCTGGCGATACACTATGTATTGTTGAAGCAATGAAAATGATGAATCAAATTGAAGCAGATAAATCAGGTGTTATTAAAGAAATACTTGCTCAAAACGAAGATGCTATTGAATTTGATCAACCGCTATTCATCATTGAATAAGCCCAACCAAAAAGGGTAATTTCATGTTAGATAAAGTAGTTATCGCCAACCGAGGCGAAATAGCATTAAGAATACTTAGAGCTTGTAAAGAGTTAGGTATTAAAACGGTTGCTGTACATTCAACTGCAGATAAAACATTAAAGCACGTTTTATTAGCAGACGAGACGATATGTATTGGTAAACCATCAGCACTAGACAGTTACTTAAACATTCCTGCAATTATCACTGCGGCTGAAGTTACTGATGCAGTAGCCATTCATCCTGGATATGGTTTTTTAGCTGAAAATGCTGACTTTGCTGAACAAGTTGAGAATTCAGGTTTTGCCTTTATTGGACCGAAAGCTGAAAGCATTCGTATCATGGGTGATAAAGTAGCCGCGATACGTGCAATGAAAGCCTCTGGTGTTCCTTGTGTTCCTGGTTCTGATGGACCATTAACAGATGATGAAGAAGCAAACAAAGCTCATGCTAAACGCATCGGCTACCCAGTAATAGTGAAAGCTGCTGGTGGTGGTGGTGGACGTGGTATGCGTGTTGTTCGTTCTGAAGAAGAGTTAATTGAATCAATTACCTTAACTAAGAAAGAAGCAGGCACTATCTTCAAAAATGACATGGTTTACATGGAAAAATTCCTTGAAAACCCTCGTCACGTTGAAATCCAAATCATTGCAGATGGTCAAGGTAATGCTATTCACTTAGGTGAGCGTGATTGTTCAATGCAACGTCGTCATCAAAAAGTTGTTGAAGAAGCTCCTGCACCAGGAATTACGGCTGAAATGCGTGCCAAGATTGGTGAACGTTGTTGTAATGCATGTATTGAAATCAACTACCGCGGTGCTGGTACTTTTGAATTCTTATATGAAAATGGCGAGTTCTATTTCATTGAAATGAACACTCGTATTCAAGTTGAGCATCCAGTTACAGAGATGATCACTGGTGTTGATTTGATCAAAGAGCAACTTCGTGTTGCTGCTGGTCAGCCATTATCTTATACACAAGAAGATATCAAAATCGCTGGTCATTCAATTGAGTGTCGTATTAATGCTGAAGATCCACGTACTTTTATTCCTTCACCGGGTAAAATCACACGCTTCCATCCTCCAGGTGGTTTAGGTGTTCGTTGGGATTCTCATATATATGCAGATTATGTAGTGCCTCCACATTACGACTCAATGATTGGTAAACTAATCACTTGGGGCGATAATCGCGATGTAGCTATAGCTCGTATGCGTAATGCTCTATCTGAATTAGTTATTGATGGTATTAAAACAAATATCACATTACACCAAGATATTTTAAATGATTCTGGTTTTGTTAATGGCGGTGCAAACATCCATTACTTAGAGAAAAAACTAGGTGAATCTGAATAGATTTAACATGTTATTTAAATGACCCGTCCTAATATAGGTTGACAGTCATTTAATTAAAACGCCTGATGTACTTCATTGGGCGTTTTATATTTTAAG
>NZ_JAUPEC010000049.1 GCF_030551755.1 Pseudocolwellia sp. AS88 | reverse complement strand
ATCGCTGATGGTGTAGCTGCTACTCGGTACTGGACCGTTGTAATTTTCTGCCGGTGTGAAAGTGAAGCTACCGTCTGAGTTGATTTGTAACGTACCCACACCTGTGATGGTGGCTGTGCTATCCGCATTGTAAATAGTGCCATCACCATCAATCCAAAATTGTGTAACCGTTAAGGTGTCACCATCAATATCGGTGTCGTTACCAATAACTGTTCCACTAACAGGTGTGTCTTCTGTAACAGTGAATGGACCGTCGTCAACGGCTACAGGCGCATCATCTACTGGCGTTACGTTAATGGTGACAGTTTCAGTATCACTTCCTCCATTTCCATCTTCAACAGTTACTGTAAAGGTATCAGTACCGTTGAAATCAGGAGCAGGTGTGTATAAATATGTGCCATCTGCATTCACTGTAGCAGTACCATTTCCTGGATTGGTTGCCAATGTGAAAGTAAGGCTATCTCCTTCTGCATCGGTAGCATTAACTCGTCCGCTAACAGCTGTATCTTCATTAGTTGTTTGACTATCCCCTGTCGCAATAGGGTTATCGTTAACTCCTGTTACAGTGACGGTTAAAGTCGCACTCGATAACCCCCCCTCACCATCAGAAGCTTGATAAATAACGCTTGTAGTACGTGTAACGCCTGCAGCTAAGTCATCAAAATCAGTTCCTGAGTCAAAGCTATAAGACCCATCATCATTAACGATAAAACTACCGCCATTAGAACCCGTAACAGCCTGACCTACATTAATTGTGCTGCCTTCAACTTCAGCAACGTTAAGGGTATCGCCATCGGGATCTGAATCGTTGGTTAAGATTCCACTACCAGCGATAACATTAAGTGTACCGTTTTCTAATACGGTATTGGTATCAGGATTAGCTTGTAATGGTGGGTTAGCAACACTCCAGCTAAAGGTATCACTTACGGTGCCACCATTAGCGTCATCCGCTGTAATAGTTATAGTATAAGGACTACTTTGTGATGCATCACTTGCAAAAGTACCACTGACCACGCCTGTGGTAGGGTCAATTGAAAGACCAACAGGTAAACCTGTAACAGAAAAGTTTAAGGTATCTCCATCAACATCACTAAAGAATGGCGCAAAATCGATTGAAACAGCTTGCCCGTCAATAGCGGCTTCGTCTGGTAATGGGCTATTAACAATAGGTGCATCGTTAGCTGCAGTTACTGTAACGGTTACCGTTGCTGTGCTAAATCCAGAGTTGCCATCGGTAATTCTATAATTAATGACATCTGTTCCAGTAAAATCAGCATCAGGTGTGTAAGTTATGGTATTTCCGTCATTAATAACTATGGTGCCATTAGCTGCTGAAGCTTCTACAACACTTAATGGATCGCCATCTGGATCTGTGTCGTTATCTAATACACTAATAATAACGAAAGTGTCTTCTGCTGTTGTAGCAAAGTCATCGTCAGCTATTGGCGGAATATTTTCGAATGCCCAAGTAAAACTGGTATCTACACTTCCACCATTACCATCATCAGCAGTAATAGTTACTGAATAAGGACCTGTGCTAGATACATTGTTAGACACTGTTCCTGTGATAACGCCAGTTGCAGAATCTATAGTAAGGCCCGTAGGTAAACCTGAAACAGAGAAACTTAAATCATCTCCATCAACATCACTGAAATTAGCCGATACATCTAAATTGATCGTACTACTATCAGCATCAGATTGATCATCGATACCTGATGTTGTTGGATCATCATTCACAGAAGTAACGGTAATGTTAACACTCGCCGTACTTTCACCACCTTCGCCATCATCAATACGATATATAATAGTATCTGTACCATTAAAGTCAGCTGCTGGGGTATAGGTAATTGTATTATTTGCATTAATAACAACAGTACCATTACCTGCAACCGCTTCAGTAACAGTTAGAGTATCGTTATCAGGATCTGCATCATTCGCAAGCACATTAATAGTAGTAGTCGTATCCTCTATAGTAGTTACGGCATCATTAACTGCAGTAGGTAAGGCATTAACAATAGTGTAATCAAAACTGCCGTCAACACTACCACCACGCCCATCGGCTGCAGTAACAGTAATATTATAAATTCCGTTACTTGTTGGACCATTTTGTGAAGCACTATGATCAATCGTGCCTGAAATAATACCTGTACTACCATCTATACTCAGCCCTGTAGGCAGACCAGTAATTGAAAATGTTAATGTATCTGCGTCAGGATCACTAAATAACTCACTAATATCTATAGAAACGGCTTGTCCATCAACGGCATTCTGATCAGTAATCGTCTCAGCTTGAGGGGCATCATTTTGTTCATTAACACTAACAGTAACTGTTGTTGTTTCTGTAACTTCACCTGAAGTCACTGTATAGCTAAAACTGTCCGTCCCAGAGAAGTTGTTATTTGGTGTATAGCTTCCCGTTCCATCTGAATTTAGAGTTACTGTGCCATTTGAGCCTTGGGTAAATGACGTAACTAGAGGACTACCCTCAAAGTTATCATTAGCTAAAACATTAAGTGAAACTGGAGTATCTTCACCAGTAAATAAGGCATCAGAAACAATATCAACTACAGGCGTAACATCACTGAAACTCAGTTGAGCGGTATCAAAACCGCCATTACCATCGCTTACTACATATGTGCTGTGTGGTACCGGGCCGTTGTAATCATTCGCGGGTGTGAAAACAAAATCGCCATTTGTGTTGATTATCAAGGTACCAACATTCACGATAGTCGCGGTATCGCCTGCGCTGTAAACCGTTGCATCACCATC
>NZ_JAUPEC010000048.1 GCF_030551755.1 Pseudocolwellia sp. AS88 | reverse complement strand
CGCTTAGTTGTTGATTTCATAACACTCTCCAATTTACTTAAAGAAAAGTGTCAACCTTATTTAGGACGGGTCAAAATCATAAATAAAAAATGTGTCCTAGATAATAGATTATGAATTTATATAATTAAAATCAATAACAGATCACACAGTAAGGTTAAGTCAGAACTATTTCAGTTTATAAAAAGCCTTTTCACACTTGAAACAATTCTAAATCAATGTTGGGTTGGTTAATGCTCTATTATATTCATTTCTCACTTTGAATGGTGACATCCGCCATACCAAAAACATCCATCACATAAATAGCCTTAATTTTTCCATCAACCTTATAGGTAAGTGTTGTGGTATCTCCATAAGAACTTTCTTTATATTCTTCAGTAATATTAGCTTTATAGTAAGTAAGCATATTAGAACTAGAAACACTCGAAATGTAACGTAGCGATGCTACGGCTATTGAAGGAATATCAGAGACCTCTTTTTTCATAGCTGTTGGGTGAACCGAAATGCCATAAAAGTCAGTAGAACTACTACTCTTTTTGATAGGAGTTTCACTTGTATAATTATCTACTTTTAAAACTATTGCCTCGCAGGGTTTATCTTGAAATGATTTTTCTCCATCCAAGTTTTCACAATGATAAATTTCTCCTGCAAACAAACTAACAGAGAACCCTAATGTAAAGGTTGTAAATAATAATTTTATAATCATAAAACTTAACCTAAATGTACTTTAACGTATTAAAACGTAAAATAAGGAATGAGAAAACGAACCGCCATTTCACTCCAATCTAATTAAATATTTGCTAAACGACACACTATAATTAAGGACTTATTCTCATTTATAACAATGATTTAAAAAGTATCATAATTATATGTAACATTTCATATTGTTGTATTTCTAATTTAAAAGTAGGGTTAGTTTTGCAACTCTGCGACCTAAATGCTTCGCCGTTGCAAGATCTACTTCATGTGCGATATTCGTTCTGGGCAAAAGCTTATTATCAGCAGCAAGCTGCGAAAGGAAAACCACATAACACCATCATCAGATCGTTGGCGTTTAAGTGGATAAGAATATTATTTCGATGTTGGAAAACAAGTACGGCATATGATGAATCAACCTACATAGAAGCGTTGAAAAACAAAGGTTCACCTCTCTTAAAATATGCGGTGGAAAGTAAGCTTTAATACTTGCGGTCCACCTCAGGGCGTGTTGTTAGCAGTTTTTTAGTAAAATCATGAACTTGAATACATAATGAGTTGATCACGCTCTAACTTTTTAAATAGCTCGACTCTCTGCTTAATAAGCTTAATTTCATTTTCGATATTTTTCTTGAGTTGATACTTGAGTTCAGAACTTTCTGGATTAATGGCAGTTAAACTAGAATTAATTTCTTGTAATTCAGTTTCAAGTACAACTATTCTTTTTTCAGCATCAATATAATATTGAGTGTTCGGCACTACAGCATAAACATTACAACAGATTAAAATCAACGTTAAAATAATAGTTTTCATCAGATCCTTTGAAACTGCTAACGAGGCTGTAGAATTTATAAAAAATAACAAAAACACCTCTAAATCAGGGTATCAAATGCATTACCCACTTCGTGTTTGTATCTTATTTTGCATTACAGGAGCTTAATTTTCACCTGTTTTACACAAAACTATAAATTCTACAGCCTCAACGAGCTTGTAGAATAACTCGTTATTATATTATTTATTAATCAAAATACTCTAACCGGATTGTTTTCCTTTAACAATCAAAAACGTTTACGTTTTTGGCGATTTTATTTTTACATCGTTAACTTAACGAAATAGTGGATTAACGTCTGATAATTCAGTGTTATAACGATTTGTATGATGTGGAGTTGGGCTTTTAACCCTTAATGCAGGTTGTTTCTTAACTTTTCAATATTATGAACAAGGCAATACATTTGCCATTGGGTGTTTACTTTTTCCTTCCCGCGTAAGGTCAATTTATTCATGCCTTTGTTGACGGTAATATTGCCAAACACTGGCTCGATAGCACCTAATCGCTTACTGTATTGTCGTCGACCGATTGGGCTGTCTATTTTAACCTTCATTTTGTCAATATAGCTTAGATGTTTACACGATTCATCATTTTTAAACTGAACTTGCCGTCCTGTTTTTATTGGCGATTTTCTCATACATTGCTCTTGCAGTGGGCAGCTTTTGCAATCTTTTAAGTAACCACAGAATCGCGTGTATTGTTGATTGTGACTTTTTACATTTATACCGCTTCGCCACATGTCGTTGCCTGCTGGGCATCGGCATGTTTGCGTTACTTCATCATAGTGAAAATTATTTGAGGTGAATAATCGTGGCTTGCCTTTACTGCGCTTTAACCGCCGCTTTTCTTGCGCTGTTTCGTATGTTTCACTTTCTTTAAATAGCGGATTTCTTTTTCTAAATTGATTGTCTGCAATATAAGTATCAAAGCCACTTTGAGCCATAAATTCAAGATTAGCTTCACTATTGAATCCACTGTCTGCTGTAAACTTTATTGTCTGCGCGTTTGTCTGTTTTTGGGTATTGAGTTTCTCAAGTTGTTGTTTTAATTGTGCAACGGCTGGCTGTAAGGTTTGTTGCTCTCCCACTGAGCCCCACGCTTGTGCTTGCAGTATAATTTGGTGTTTATCGTCATTAATCGCGATACCATTGTAGCCTTGAATGGTGCCTTTTGAGGTAGTCATTTTCGCACTGTCTGGGTCAGTGATATTACTTTTAACGGGTTTGCCTTTGCTGCCTGTTTTTTCTTGATGTGTGGCTAAAAATTCAGTGATTTTCTCTGCACTTTTATCCAGTTTTTCTTTTTGTTTTAAGTCTTGTGTTATTAACACTTCATTTAAGCCATCTTGAGATTGATGACGTTCGATAATACGTTTACTTGCTCGTGCTAGTTTAGCTTTTTTTCGCTCTAGTTCATCGAAGGTTCCACTCCACTCTTTGCTCGCGTTTGACTTTAACTTACAGCCATCAATGGCAAACATGTTGCGACCTATCAAACCTTCTTTGTCACATATCATTAAAACTTGCGTAAAGAGAGGTTCTATTTGGTCCTTCATTCGAGCAACGAACGAAGCTATTGAGGTGTAATGCGGTTGCACATCACCCGATAAACTCATAAAGGTAATGTTAGTTTCACACGCATTAGCAATGCGGCGACTAGTGATAAAACCACGAGAATAACCAAAGAGAATTATTTTTAACATCACAGACGGTGAATAGGCAGCTGCGCCGCCATTGTCGTTTTGATACCACTGTTCGAAGCCCGATAAATCAAGGTGATTATCAACAATATGCGCAAGCGCATATTCAAACGTTCCGGGGACTATTTGTTGTGAGAAATCGATGGGGATGAACTTACTTTGACAGGATAAATCAGGTTTATAATTGGCCATGATATTTTGCTATCGGTGAATAATATCTATTAGATCACAGTGAGGAACTTGCTTCAAGCTTAAAAAACAAACAATTGAGGAAATATAAAAAAAGACGTAAATACGTCTTTTTGGAGAAATTCTACAGCCTCAACGCCCAAATAACAGGCTAAGTAATGGTTGGCTAAAATTGTGTAGCGAAGCGAAACGTAGCCAACTGTTACGTGTCCTTGTTTATTTACTTGGTACGCCCAGCATGGGCATGAACTAATGAGGTGAAAGTCCTCTGTAGGAAGATCACCGTTTACTTAACTTTAT
>NZ_JAUPEC010000047.1 GCF_030551755.1 Pseudocolwellia sp. AS88 | reverse complement strand
TAAAATATAAAACGCCCAATGAAGTACATCAGGCGTTTTAATTAAATGACTGTCAACCTATATTAGGACGGGTCACTTTTGAATATTTTTGTAAGCTATAGCAGCGTGCAAACCTAGAAGTAAGCCTTAAGACTTTTTAGATTTCTTAGCTGATCTTTTAGCTATTTTTTTAGCTTTAGCTTTTTTCTGTGCCGTCGTTCTTTTAACTTTCGGTTTTTTAAGGGCAACTCTTGCTTCTTTATGTTTAGGACGTAGCTCTTCAATCACACGACGTTGAAGTCTTTCATCAGAGTATCTTTCAATTTTTCCGATAACTGCCATATCATGTGCTTCAACTAAAGATATTGCGGTGCCTTTATTACCCGCTCGACCAGTACGACCAATTCTATGGATATAAATATCGGCTTTTCTAGGCATATCAAAATTAATTACATGAGTTATGTCATCAATATCTAAACCGCGAGCGGCAACATCTGTCGCGATTAAAATATTTACCTTACCTGTACGTAAACGATCAACTGAGTTGTTGCGCTTATCTTGTGGCATTTTACCTTCAAGCCAAGCACATGGTAATTCATCAGCATAAAGTTTGCCTGACAAGTGTTGTACTGTTTCTCTTTTGTTAGCAAAAACTACGGCTCTTTTAACGTCTTCTTGCTTAAGAATATTTTCTAGTAACTTGTATTTATGGTTTGCATCATCAGCAAGATGGATCCACTGATGAATTTTAGCTTTTTCTTTGCGAGATGGATTCGACTCTAAAAATACAGGTTCTGTTAATACTTCTTTTGCACAACGAATAACACCAGCACCTTCCAATGTTGCAGAAAATAACATGGTTTGTTTACGCCATCGAGCTTCAGCAATAATACGATTAATTACTTCAGAAAACCCCATGTCTAACATGCGATCGGCTTCATCAAGTATTAATATTTCAATATCACGGGCATCAAACTGTTCGCTTTCAATGTACTCCATTAAACGACCAGGTGTTGCTACTAACATATCAAGGTTGGTGGTAAGTAACTCTTTATGGCTACCGTAATTAACACCACCAGTGATCACACCAGATTTTATATGAGTAAGAGATGTTAATAATTCACATTGTTCATGAGTTTGTAAAGCAAGCTCACGTGTAGGTGAAAGAATTAATACGCGAGGAAAACCAGGTTTGTTTCTTGGATAGTCAAGTAAGTGTTGTGCAGCAGGAAGTAAAAATGCAGCTGTTTTACCTGTACCAGTTGGTGCAGAGGCTAAAATATCTTTACCCGTCATTGCTTCAGGTATAACAAGCTCTTGAATTGATGTTGGTTTTTTAAAACCTGCATTTCTAATACCGCCTAGAAGTTCAGAATCTAGGTCAAACTGCTCAAACATAGTTACTCTTAATATTGAATTTATATGGCGGTATTATAATGCTAAACGGGATGAGATCCTAAATACTATTGAATATTTCTTGTAATTCTTTTTCTAGATTTTCACACCATAGTGCTATTCGAGCCTCAGATAAATCATATTGATTATCTTCATCTAGCGATAAGCCAACAAATTGACTTCTATCTTCTGTTAAAGCTTTTGACTGATCAAACTCATACCCTTCATTTGGCCAATAACCTATAACATAAGCACCAACGGCTTGAACTTGTTCATGCAGCATACCCAAAGCATCTTGAAACCAATCTGTGTATCCAATTTGGTCACCCATTCCATATAGAGCAACAATCTTGTTTTCTAAATTAAGTGTGGCGATGTCGTCCCATTTTGCTTCCCAATCTTCTTGTAGCTCACCGTAATCCCATGTTGAGATACCTAAAATAATAATATCAAAATTCGCCATTTCAGATAGGGGCGTGTCTTTAATATTGTGGAGTTCTACAGTGAAGGTATTTAAAGCTTCTTGAATTTTTTCTGCAGCGATTTCTGTGTAGCAAGTGGTGGAACCGTAAAATAAACCAATCTTCATTGATAAGCCTTAATGAATATTTAATGACTTTTGCGTTAAACCTTTATGACGAGTTTATCAGATCTAATACAAACTTCGCTAATAGTAAGACTTTTTAACATTTTATTTAAGGTTTATTATAATTAATTGCTTTATAATTTTACTGTTTTAACTACTCATGCAATTATAAATGATTGAAAGCGGTCTTATGGCTGATTGTTAATTTTTTTGGATATGATAAATGAAAATTTTTAAGTCTGTATTAGTGTTAGTTTCTGTATTACTTGTTAATACCTCTGCAATGGCAGTAAGTGCTGATACTCAAAGTAAAAGCGAACAAAATAAAGGTCAAACTGCTCTCGATACTAAGGTTGTTGCCGCTAAATTATTATCTAAACTGGGTTTACAAGCTGAATCTATAAAAGCCTCATCTATGGAGGGAATGGCTGAAGCGGTAACTAAACAAGGTTTGTTTTATGTAAGTTACGATGGTAACTACATTCTTCAAGGTAAGTTATACAGCATTAAAGAAGATGTTATTGATTTGACTGAAAATTCACTTGCTGATGTTAGATTAAATGGCGTTAAGAAGTTCGATAATAATATGATCTCTTATCCTGCTAAAAACGAAAAACATGTTATTACTGTGTTTACTGATATTACGTGCGGATACTGCCGTAAACTACATGAACAAATGCAAGATTATAATGATCTAGGTATTACGGTGAGATATTTAGCTTACCCTCGTGCAGGTGTTAGAGATGAATTAGGTAACTACTCTCAAAGTTTTAAAGATTTACGTTCAATCTGGTGCCATGAATCGCCAGATGTAGCTTTAACAAAAGCAAAAATGGGTTCGCAAGTAGCTCAACGTATTTGTGAACAACCTATTGAAGCTGAATTTAATTTTGGCCGCCAAATTGGTGTAAATGGCACTCCAGCAATTATTTTAGAAAATGGCATGATGATGCCTGGTTATCAACCACCAGAAAGACTTGCTCAAATCTTAAATAGTTTATAAGGTTACTTAAGTAAGTACCCAGAGCTACTAAATAAGTAGCTCTTTTTTTATCTAAATAACCTATAGGCAGGGTGATGCAAAAAAAAATCCAACGTAGGCCAATTCATTCCACAAACAATCTACCTGATACTCTTCATCCCATCATTAAACAGATTTATGCTAATCGTGGTATTTGTGCTCAAAATGAATTGTTATTAAATGTAGGTCAATTAGCTCCCGTAGATTCTTTAAAAGATATCACCCTTGCCTCACAAATATTACATCAAGCTTTTGTTGATAATTTAAATATATGCATTATTGGTGATTTTGATGCAGATGGTGCAACAAGTACTGCACTTATGACCGAAGCATTTTCTATGTTGGGTTACCACAATCATCAATTTATAGTACCTAACCGATTTGAGTTTGGTTATGGCCTAACTCCAGAAATTGTTGATATGGCGGCAGGACAGGGCGCACAACTACTTATTACTGTTGATAACGGTATTAGTTGTTTAGCGGGTGTTAAGCATGCCAAGTCGTTAGGTTTACAAGTGGTGATCACCGATCACCATTTACCTGGCAAAACATTACCTAATGCTGATGCTATTGTTAACCCAAATCAACCTGAATGTTCCTTTGTAAGCAAATCTATTGCCGGTGTTGGCGTCGCTTTTTATTTAATGTTGGCGCTACGTAAACATTTACGTGAACAACAATGGTTTGAAGCTAAGCAAATGGCTGAGCCTAATATCGCACAACTACTTGATTTAGTGGCTTTAGGTACAGTTGCTGATGTTGTGACCCTTGATAACAATAACCGTATTTTAGTCTCTCAAGGTTTAAAACGTATCCGTGCAGGTCAAACACGTCCGGGTATTCAGGCGTTACTTGAAATCGCGGGTAAAAATCAACAGCGTATCGTTGCAAGTGACTTTGGCTTTGCCTTAGGGCCACGCATAAATGCTGCTGGTCGTTTAGATGATATGTCGTTTGGTATTAATTGTTTATTAGCTAAAGATCTCGCAACTGCTCGAACCATGGCTGCAGAATTAGATGAACTGAATAAAGCTCGACGTTCAATTGAACAAGGCATGCAGCTTGAAGCTGAAAAAATAATGTCAGTATTAAATTACGAAGAAGGCAATTTACCTAATGCGATCTCACTTTTTCAAAAAGATTGGCACCAAGGTGTTATCGGCATAGTGGCTGGCAGACTAAAAGAAAAATACCATCGTCCAAGCATAGTTTTTGCTGCAGCAGATATTGATGATCCGCAAAGTGATATAAAGGGCTCTGCTCGTTCAATTCCAGGTTTGCATATTCGAGACCTACTTGAGCATATTGATTCTCAACACCCAGGCTTAATTATAAAGTTTGGTGGTCACGCTATGGCGGCTGGGCTTTCTATCGCGGTGAATAATTTTGAGACCTTTCAACAATTATTTAATCAATACGCGGGACAATGGATTGCCGAAGAAGACTTACAAGGCACTTTATTGTCAGACGGCGAGCTAAACCTACCTGAGCTGACTTTAGATTTTGCTGAGTTGATCAGAGAATCAGGACCGTGGGGGCAAAACTTTGCCGAGCCTGTATTCGATGACAGCTTCTTAATTATTCAACAACGAATTGTGGGTGAAAAACATTTAAAAGTTGTTCTACAAAAAAATAATAAAGTTTTTGATGGTATAGCTTTTAATGTAGATGTTAGCCAATGGCCTAATCAAAAAGCTAATCATGTACATGTCGCTTATAAACTTGATGTGAATGAATTTAGAGGCAAACAAAGTGTGCAATTTCTTATCGAAGATATACAAGTTGTCAGTTAATTTTTATTATTTTTAGTTTGTTTTTTTGCTTATTGATAATTTAGTTTAGCGATATAATTTTTCTAGATATTTTTTCTGTAAATCAGCATAAATAGTAACGTTTATTTACCCCCTGAATTACGGTATAATGCGCGACTATTTTTTATCTTTACCTGTTTAAAAGTGCTAAATAACTCATGTTAGAAGTAAATCCTGTATTAAATAAAATTAAAGAAATGCGTGAACGTACCAACCTTTTACGGGGGTACCTTTGACTACGATCTTAAATCTGAAAGGTTAGTTGAAGTTACACGAGAGTTAGAATCTCCAGATATATGGAATGATGCCGAAAGAGCACAAGCATTAGGTAAAGAAAGAGCATCACTTGAGATGGTTGTAGAAACTATCAATGATTTAGATAGTGGTTGTGATGATGTTGAAGGTTTAGTTGAGTTAGCTGTTGAAGAAAGTGATGAAGATACTTTCAATGATGCTGAAACTGAAGCTAACGAATTAGATAAAAAATTAGCAAAATTAGAATTTCGTCGCATGTTCTCAGGTGATCATGATGAAAACGGTTGTTATTTAGATATTCAATCAGGCTCTGGCGGTACAGAAGCACAAGATTGGGCGGAAATGCTCATGAGAATGTATCTTCGCTGGGGAGAAGCTAAAGGCTTTAAAACTGAACTGATAGAAGTTACTGATGGTGATGTTGCAGGTATTAAAGGTTGTACCATTAAGTATTCTGGTGAATACGCGTTTGGTTGGTTACGAACTGAAACAGGTGTACATCGATTAGTACGTAAATCGCCTTTCGATTCGAGTGGTCGACGTCATACATCATTCGCTTCTGCTTTTATTTATCCTGAAATTGACGACAATATTGATATTGATATCAACCCTGCTGATTTACGTATTGATACATTCCGTGCATCAGGTGCTGGTGGTCAGCATGTCAACAAAACTGACTCAGCTATTCGTATTACGCATGAGCCAACAGGTGCAGTAGTGGCTTGTCAGGCAGATCGCTCGCAACATAAAAACCGTGCAACAGCGATGAAGCTTTTAAAAGCCAAGCTCTACGAGATGGAAATACAAAAGCAAAATGAAGACAAACAAGTATTAGAAGATGGCAAGTCTGATATAGGGTGGGGCAGTCAAATCCGCTCTTACGTATTAGATGATAGCCGTATTAAAGACTTAAGAACGGGTGTAGAAAATAGAAACACTCAAGCCGTATTAGATGGCGATTTAGATAGATTTTTAGAAGCCAGCTTAAAGTCTGGTTTGTAAACTGTTTTCAACATATTGAAAATAGAACT
>NZ_JAUPEC010000046.1 GCF_030551755.1 Pseudocolwellia sp. AS88 | reverse complement strand
AGCTTATGCTACGGGTTTTTTGCTATCTGGTATTTGAAAAACCAAACACTCATAAAAGACGATAGGTAATAGCGATAGAAGCTAGTAAGGCTTTGATATTTGTATTCTTAATAAGATAGTTAATTCATGTGGTGTCGAAGGACGCCACTCCTGCACATCTGACAACTGCTCCTGCTGGTCTACATCCTTGTAGGAAATTCGCTATATTAAGAGACACAGATGTGAATGCTCTTGTACATCCATACTCCAAATCATTATTATTTTCTCTTACGTCTTTATCCCACAGTTCTAGTTAATTGAGATGTTCTAACTGATCGTTTTTTAAAGATTAAACAAATGGAGTTAGTAACTTAATTCGCTGGTAGAAACTAGTAATATTGAAAGTATGTGGATTTATTAACGTTATTTATTTGGGACTGTTCCTCTTCATTAATGAAAACATTAGAACATAAGTTCTTCAACCAATGGCATCGATGTTTTAGTACATAGCTTTTTAATGGGGTTATAGTTTTTTTATTTAATCATTTGTAGATGTTTCATTAAAATACTTAGATGAGGAATGCTTTTTCTTAATTACTTACGACAAAATATAATTTATTAAACTAGCACTGAAAGACGCGAAAACTTCTTTTGTATGGAAAAGACAGTTACCATTAGGGCAAAGTTAATTTATTCATCTAATTGAGTATGATATGAGTTGGGAAACAACGTTAAGTTGGGAAGATGCAAAAATGAAAGCATCTATTTTGAATCAGATAAGACAATTTTTTTTCAACCGCAATGTTGTTGAAGTAGAAACTCCATTATTAGGGAGTTCTACAGTTACCGATGTACATTTAGAGGCTTTTGAAACTCTTTTTAATTATTTTCCTTCTAGCTCTGTAGATTTTTCTGATTCTTTGTATTTACAGACGTCCCCTGAGTTTTGTATGAAAAGGCTTTTAGCATCGGGTTATGAGTCTATTTATCAAATATGCAAAGCATTTAGGCATGAAGGGAAGGGACGTATACATAACCCTGAGTTCACCATTCTAGAATGGTATCGAGTTGGTTTTGATCAAAGGGACCTTATTGAGGAGGTTTCATGCTTATTAAAAGACGTTTTAAATTGTAGCGAGCCTAAGATAATAAGCTATCAGGATTTGTTTACTAAACACTTAAATATTGATCCTTTAGAAACGTCTATAGAAGAGCTAAAAAATATTATAGATATAAATGGCATAAGTGATGATTGGATAATTGAAGAGAAAAATATTGATATTTTATTACAATTTGTTTTGTCTGAATTAATAGAACCAAATATTGGACATGATGAACCTGTATTTATATATAACTTTCCAATATCTCAAGCATCTTTAGCTAAACAAAATGTTGATGATTCTAGGGTTGCTGATCGTTTTGAATGTTATTTTAAAGGGATAGAGTTAGTGAACGGGTTTTGTGAGCTTACTGATCACATCGAACAACAAGATAGATTCAACAAAGATAATCTAGAACGAAAGCAAATAGGAAGAAAAGAAAAACAAATAGACACCCGTTTTATTGATGCCTTAAAGTCTGGTATACCTAGTTGTTCTGGTGTTGCATTAGGAATCGATCGGCTGTTAATGTTAGCACTAAATAAAGAACAAATAGATGAAGTTATAACTTTTACTATTGATAGAGCTTAATAAAGTTATGTTATAACATATCATGTGTGATATTATAGCAATAATAAGTTTTTTATTTTGGGTTTTGTTAAAATGTTAGATCGGATTGGTATTACAGCAACTAGCTTATGTGCATTACATTGCATACTTCTACCTGTGCTGTTACCTGCATTACCTCTTTTAGGTTTAAGTTTCTTAGCTGATCATCAATGGGAGCACTTTTTCCTAATTGTTACTGCGATATTAGGTACTTTTGCATTGTTTTCTGGTTTTAGAAAATATCATAGACGTATTTATCCTTTCTACTTATTATTCTTAGGTATTACTATCTATTGGATTAAGCACGACTTTTCAGAAGCATTAGAACCGTTTTTTATCATTTTAGGTGCTTCTTTGATCGTTGCGGCGCATGTTATAAATTTAAAGCTTTGCAATAATTGTAAACAATGCGCCGATGATGGTTGTCAGACTAGTTAAGATCTAAGTCTTTTAATTTTCGAGTTAATGTATTCCGTCCCCATCCAAGCTTTTTAGATGCTTCTTGTTTATGTCCTTGTGTAAAATGAAGGGCTCTTTCTAAAGCTATTTTTTCAAACTCAGGTAAAGCAGTATCTAAAATATTGCTGTTACCTGCTTTTAACTGCTCATCTATCCATAAACTGAATGCATGCTGCCAACTAGCTGTTGATGTGTTCGAAACATCTTTTTTATTTTTTAATTCTTCTGGTAAATCTTCAACTAAGATTTCTTGCCCGCTTGCCATGACGGTAAGGAAACGACATAAGTTTTCTAGTTGTCTAACGTTACCTGGCCAGTCACATTGTGTTAAAAACTTCTCTGCATCCTTATGTAAAGATTTTGGATCGACACTCAGTTCATTAGCTGCTTGCATAAGAAAATGTGCAGCAAGTTGAGCTATATCTTCTTTTCTTTCACTCAAACTTGGTAGATGTATCCTAATAACGTTTAAACGATGAAATAAATCTTCACGGAATTCATTTTTTGTTACTTGGTTTTCTAAGTTTTGATGGGTTGCTGCAATTATTCTTACATCTACTTTGATAGGGGAGTGTCCACCTACTCTATAGAATTGGCCATCAGCTAATACACGTAATAATCTTGTTTGAATATCAAGTGGCATATCCCCAATTTCATCTAAGAATAATGTACCGTTATGTGCTTGTTCAAATCGACCTTGGCGAATTGAGTTTGCACCTGTAAATGCGCCTTTCTCATGTCCAAATAATTCTGATTCAATTAAATCTTTAGGGATCGCCGCCATATTTAAAGGTATGAATGGTCCATTCTTTCTTGGACTATGTGTATGTAATGCATGAGCTACAAGCTCTTTACCTGTACCTGACTCACCATTAATTAGTACACTGATACTCGATCTTGATAATCGGCCTATGGCTCTGAAGACCTCTTGCATAGATGGTGCTTCACCAATAATCCCAACACTTAATGTTGATGAGTCTTTTGGCGCATTTTTAGCATTCTGTTCTCGAGCGTGAGTTAAAGCTCGTTTACTTAATGAAATAGCTTCATCAATATCAAATGGTTTAGGTAGATACTCAAATGCTCCACCTTGATAGGCATTTACAGCACTATCTAGATCAGAGTGTGCAGTCATTATAATTACTGGAATATTAGGATATTCTGAATTTATCTGCCCCAATAGTGTCATGCCATCTATGTCAGGCATTTTTATATCAGATATTATAATTTCTGGCTGAGAGTGCTCTAAAGCTGTGAGTAGGTCTCTGGCACTTTCAAATGAAGCAGCTGATATGTTGGCTTTGTTAAATGCTTTTTCTAGTACCCAGCGTATTGAACTATCATCATCTACAATCCAAATCTGTTCTGTTGTCATTATATCTTGTCTCCGCAAATGGGTAGTAATATTGTAAATTCAGTTTTACCGGGCTGGCTGGTACAAAGTAATTTTCCGCGGTGCTGATGAATAAGTGTTTGGCAAATGGATAGACCAAGACCTGTGCCATCACTGCGGCCTGAAACCATAGGATAAAACAATGTGCCTTGGATGTTTTCTGGTATGCCTGGGCCGTCATCTATAATGCTGATTTGCACCCCAAGTTTGACCCTTTTGCCATTAATAATCTGATTACTTGCTACTCTCGTTTTGAGTAAAATGGTGTTGCTACTGTCAATTGCTTGTATGGCATTGTTAACAATATTAAGAATAGCTTGCTGTATTTTGTCTTCATCAAATTTTATATCAGGAATTGAAGGGTCGTAGTCTCTATAAAGCTTAATACCTTTAGGGTTATTAAAGTTTACTAGTTGTATCACTTTTTCTAATGCTACATGGATATTTTGTTTTGATATTTTAGGTAATTGATTAGGACCAAGAAGACGATCAACAAGATTTGTTAGTCTGTCAGCCTGTTCAATTATCATAGCGGTATATTCTTTTTGTTCGCCACTTAAGTCATTATCTAGTAATTGTGCCGCACCACGTAAACCGCCTAATGGGTTTTTTATTTCATGCGCAAGCCCACGAATCAGATCTCTACCTGACTCCCATTGTTGATGCTGAAAAGCCTCTTCACTGATTTGTTTTTGATGATCTATTTGTTTAAATTCTAGTAAAATATGTGGTTCATTATTGAACTCAATAGAGGATGCCGTTAAGTCTATAGTTATTTGAGCTTGATCCATAAATTCGACCATTACATCACCATCATTAAACTCTTGTCCAGATGATAGCAATTGAACAAAACGCTCTTTTTTGACAGATGCTTTTCTAATAAGGTCTTCTATAGATTGGTTATATAAACTATTTAAACTTTTTACTAGGATTGCTTCGGCAGCAGGATTGAGATATTTAATAACTAAATTTTTATTTAGTAACATCATTGCCGTTATCATATGATTTGGCAAAACTTGTTGGAATTTTATTTTATTTTGTTTTATTTCAAAAATATTACTTAACATTATAACCAACTCTGACTGCACTATTATGGTGCCGCACTGCCGTTAGTTTGTCTTAAATGAAGCGATAATTCTTCATATTGAAGCTAATTTGCTTAATTAACTGACGCACGGTGCATATAAAAGGTAACTGGTTTTGATGATGCAATAACCTTGCCTTTAGCGTTTAATAATACTAATTTAATTTGATGTTCGCCTCGCTCTATATCACGTAAAGCAAACATTGAGTGGGTTTGGGGGGCTTTATATGGAACATCGTCCACAAAGAGTTGAATAGAAAGTCCTTGTTTGAATACAGGCTTTATTCTTCCTGAAACATGAACTGAGCCAGTATTGTCTCTAATAGTTGAGTTGTTGGTAGGTCTAATAATATCCACTTCAAATTTGTCATCAAGCTTTTGAGGTTTTATATCAAGTATTGAAGTATCTATAGATGGGGATATATTTTGATTAGCTGTATTTATTTCAATCTCTTCTGCACCAGGTTTAGGGCTGTCAGAGAATACTAATACACCTGATTCGTCTCGCCATACGTAAACTTTTGCCGAAGTAGCATATGCAGGTATGAGTAATGACATTATTAATAATAAATAGATAAAAGATTTTAATATATACAATGAAAAAGTCCGTTCTTTAATTACTGTACTAATCTAGCAAACTATCAGATTTATGCCACAAAAAAAGCTCACCTAAGTGAGCTTTTTAATAAAATAGTTCTAAAAACTAATTAAACGCTGTAATACATGTCAAACTCAACTGGGTGAGTAGACATATTCAACAATTCAACTTCTTCACGTTTCAGGCTAATGTATGCGTCAATCATGTCAGCATCCATTACACCACCAGCTGTTAAGAACTCTTTATCTGCTTCAAGAGCATCTAAAGCATCTCCTAAAGAAGTAGCTACTTGTGGAATTTGTGCTGCTTCTTCTGCAGGTAGGTCATAAAGATCTTTATCCATAGCATCGCCAGGGTGGATCTTGTTTTTGATACCGTCAAGGCCAGCCATTAATAATGCAGCAAAAGCTAAGTAAGGGTTAGCCGCTGGATCAGGGAAGCGAGCTTCAATACGTACAGCTTTTGGAGATGGAACAATTGGAATACGAATTGATGCACTACGGTTACGTGCTGAGTATGCAAGCATTACTGGCGCTTCAAAACCTGGTACAAGACGTTTGTATGAGTTAGTTGAAGGGTTAGTAAATGCATTAAGTGCTTTAGCATGCTTAATGATACCGCCGATGTAGTAGATAGCTAGTTCAGATAACCCGCCGTACTTATCACCAGAGAATAAGTTAACACCATCTTTAGCTAAAGATTGGTGAACGTGCATACCAGAACCGTTATCACCTACTAAAGGCTTAGGCATAAATGTAGCTGTTTTGCCGTAAGCGTGAGCTACGTTATGAACAACATACTTATAAATTTGAACTTCATCTGCTTTTTTAACTAGTGTGTTAAAACGACAAGCGATTTCGTTTTGACCAGCTGTAGCAACTTCATGGTGATGTGCTTCAACAACTAAGCCCATGTCTTCCATAATTAAACACATAGCTGAACGAATATCTTGTGAAGAATCTACTGGAGATACTGGGAAGTAACCACCTTTAACACCAGGACGATGTCCCATGTTGCCTTCTTCGTATTCAGTACCTGAGTTCCAAGCTGCTTCTTTATCATCAATTTTGAAAAATGAACCACTGATGTCAGTACTAAAACGTACATCATCAAAAAGGAAGAATTCAGGCTCTGGACCAATTAAAACTGTGTCAGCAATACCTGTAGAGCGCATGTACTCTTCAGCACGGTGAGCAACTGAACGCGGGTCACGGCTGTAACCTTGCATAGTAGAAGGTTCTAAAATGTCACAACGGATGTTTAATGTTGGAGTTTCTGTAAAAGGGTCAAGTACTGCAGATTCAGCATCTGGCATCATAACCATGTCTGATTCGTTAATGCCTTTCCAACCTTGGATAGATGAACCATCGAACATTTTACCATCTTCAAAGAAGTCAGCATCAACTTGATGATGAGGAATAGAAACGTGTTGCTCTTTACCTTTTGAATCAGTAAAGCGTAAATCAACAAATTTAACATCGTTTTCTTTAATTAAATCTAGAACTGCTTGTGACATCGATAGTCTCCAGTAATATAGTTTTTGTGAAATTTACAAATACCATGTATTTGTTTTAATAATTTAAAGCTAATATCGTGCCAGAAATAACTCATTGAAATGTAATGATTTATATATATTTGCGATATTTTTCTGCACAGTGTTGGTGCTGTAGTTGTAACTATTTGGTGCAGTGCACCAGTTATGTCCAAAGCAACGTATTAACATTATCATAACGTTATTACATATTCGAGAAATAGAAAATTATATTTAATGTTATTCGACTATATTTATGATTGTCTCTGCTGTATAATTCGCGCCCAATTATAGCCTATTGAGCAAGAAGCCCGTGTTAGAGAAATTACGTAATGTTGCGATCATCGCCCACGTTGACCATGGTAAAACTACCCTAGTCGATAAATTATTAAGTCAGTCTGGTACTTTAGACGCAAGAAGCGGTCTAGAAGAGCGTACGATGGACTCAAACGATATCGAAAAAGAACGCGGTATCACCATCCTAGCTAAAAATACAGCGATCAACTGGGGAGAATATCGAGTAAACATCGTAGATACTCCTGGCCATGCTGACTTCGGTGGTGAAGTTGAACGTGTTATGTCAATGGTTGATTCAGTGCTCCTTATTGTTGATGCACAAGAAGGCCCAATGCCTCAAACGCGTTTTGTAACTAAAAAAGCGTTTGCTCAAGGTTTAAAGCCAATTGTTGTTATTAACAAAATTGATAAGCCAGGTGCACGCCCTGAATGGGTTATGGATCAGGTTTTTGATTTATTTGATAACCTAGGTGCAACTGACGATCAATTAGATTTTAAAGTTGTATACGCTTCAGCTATCAACGGTTGGTCTTCTTTAGAAGAAGATGTTGTTGGTGAAGATATGACTCCTTTATTCCAAACAATAATCGACGAAGTACCTGCTCCAAATGCTGATGCAGATGGTGCATTCCAAATGCAGATTTCTCAACTTGATTACAGCTCTTACTTAGGTGTTATCGGTGTTGGTCGTATTACTCGTGGTTCTGTTAAACCTAATCAACAGGTTACTGTTGAAGGTGCTAACGGCAAATTACATAACGGCAAAGTAGGTAAAGTTTTTGGTTACTTAGGTTTAGAGCGTCATGAAAGTGAAATAGCTCATGCTGGTGATATTATTGCAATCACAGGTTTAGGTGAACTTAAAATTTCAGACACCATTTGTTGTCCAAATGAAGTTGTAGCATTACCGCCATTATCTGTTGATGAACCTACTATCAACATGACGTTCCAAGTAAACACTTCACCATTCTGTGGTCAAGAAGGTAAGTTTGTTACGTCACGTAATATCAAAGAGCGTTTGGATAAAGAACTTATTCATAACGTAGCTTTACGTGTTGAACAATTAGATGATGCAGATAAATTTAAAGTATCAGGCCGTGGTGAACTTCACTTAGGTATATTAATTGAAAACATGCGTCGTGAAGGTTACGAACTAGCTGTTTCACGTCCTGAAGTTATTATCCGTGAAGTAGACGGTCAACTTGAAGAACCTTATGAGTCAGTGACTATCGATGTTGAAGAAGCGCATCAAGGTCCTATCATGGAAAAAATGGGTGTTCGTAAAGCTGAATTAACTGATATGGCACCAGATGGTAAAGGTCGTATTCGTATGGACTTTATTATGCCAAGCCGTGGTTTAATTGGTTTCCAAACTGAATTTATGACATTAACGTCGGGTTCTGGTTTGATCTACCATACATTCCTAGAGTACGGACCTCACAAAGGTGGCGAAATAGGCCAGCGTTTGAATGGTGTAATTATCGCTAATGCTACTGGTAAAGCATTAACTAACGCACTATTTAACTTACAATCTCGTGGACGTTTATTTATCGGCCATGGTGTAGATGTTTATGAAGGTCAAATCATTGGTATTCATAGCCGTGATAATGACTTAACAGTTAACGCGTTAAAAGGTAAGCAATTAACTAACGTTCGTTCTTCTGGTACAGATGAAGCACAAACATTAACGCCACCTATTATCATGTCTTTAGAGCAAGCTCTAGAATTCATTGATAACGATGAACTTGTTGAAGTTACACCTGAAAGTATCCGTATACGTAAGAAATTCTTGAAAGAGAATGAACGTAAACGTGAAGGTCGCTCTGCTAAGTAATCATACTTAATGACCCGTCCTAATATAGGTTGACAGTCATTTAATTAAAACGCCTGATGTACTTCATTGGGCGTTTTATATTTTA
>NZ_JAUPEC010000045.1 GCF_030551755.1 Pseudocolwellia sp. AS88 | reverse complement strand
ACAAAATGATCGCTACGTTCTAGAGAAGTAACCTTAGCACCTAATTCTTCAAACAAGGCTTGATATAAGTCTCTACCGGCACTTGAATGCTCGTAAATACCAATATGTTTACCTTGCAAAAAAGGCTTATCAAATAACGAAGAATAACGAAGCACATATTCTTCAGCGGCTTCGCTACTCACTTCTAACTCTTCTAAAGCATCTAACGGTTCAAAAGTGGCTTCACTTTTTAAAATTGATAACTCATCACTTTTACTAATTTCACCATCAGGTCGGTAAAACTTTAAGCCATTACGATCAAACGGAATATGACTACCGGTAACCATAATACAAGGAATGTTTCTTTCCATCGCAGCATAAGCTAGAGCAGGAGTAGGAATAACACCATAATAAATTATCTCAATGCCCTGCTGCTTCAAAGCGGCACTACAAGCCTGAGCCATGGCGTAACTGCTTGGGCGATTATCAATAGCAATAGCTAAACGGTCAAAAGTAAACTGCCCTTTTAACGTATCAATAAAAGCTAAAGAAAATGCTGCACAAACGTCAGGGGTAAATTGCTCTACCAAACCACGTGCACCACTTGTACCAAAGGCAATACCGCTATTATCTAAAACTGTATTTGCTTGTAATGTGCTCATATTATTTTACTCTGCCGTAACGGTCTTCAAAGCGAACAATGTCGTCTTCACCTAAGTAAGAACCTGACTGAACTTCAATAAGCTCTAAATCAACTTTACCTGGGTTTTCTAACGCGTGTACTGCAGTAATAGGAATATACACAGATTGGTTTTCAGAAACGTATTGCTCTGTTTCATCAATCGTTACACGAGCCATACCCGATACAACAATCCAATGCTCTGCACGATGATGATGCATTTGTACCGACAATTTGGCACCTGGTTTAACAGTAATACGTTTAACTTGGAAACGTTCACCACTATCTACCGAATCGTATTTACCCCAAGGACGATATACTTCACGATGAATAGTTGCTTCAGTACGGTTATTAGCTTTTAACTTATTAACAATCGTTTTAACGTGTTGCGCTTCATCTTTATGAGCAACTAAAACCGCATCTTTAGTGTTTATAACCACTAAATCTTTAACGCCAACCGTTGTTACTAATTTATCTTCACTAATAACCAAGGTGTTGTGAGTATCAACAGATTCAACATCGCCCGTAAAAGCATTACCGTTTGCATCTTGGTTAGAAACTTCTAATAAAGCAGCAAAACCACCAACATCATTCCAACCCGCGTCCATAGGAACCACAACAACGTCTGAATTGTTTTCAGCACATAAAGGTTCCATTACTGCGTAATCAATTGAATCATCAGGACACGCCATAAATGCATCTTTATCAACACGAACAAAATCCATATCTTGGTTTTGCACTTGCATTGCTTTAACACAAGCATCATAAATGGCAGGGTTATGTTTTTTAAGTACATCAACGTATTGGCTTGCCTTAAACATAAACATACCACTGTTCCAGTAATACTCGCCAGAATCAACATAACCTTTAGCCGTTTCTAAATCAGGCTTTTCAACAAAGCTACTGACTAAATAAGCGTCATCACCTTTAGTAGCATTAACTGCACCAGCACGTTTAATATAGCCATAACCCGTTTCAGGGCTATTAGCTACAATACCAAACGTCACTAGTTTGTCATTTTTAGCATGTTCATAAGCTTGTTTAACAGACGTTTGAAAAGCAGCTTCGTCATTAATTACGTGATCAGCAGCTAATACTAATAATACCGGGTCTTCACCATCTTTCGCTGTTTCTAAAGCATGAATTGCCGCTAAAGCAATGGCAGGTGCAGTGTTACGGCCTACAGGTTCAAGGAAAATACCACCATGCTCAACACCTAATTTTCTAACTTGTTCAGCCGCAATGAAGCGATGCTCTTCGTTACAAATAAGCATACATGGCGCATTGCCTAAACCATTTAAACGAGAAATGGTTTGTTGCAGCATAGTTTGACTATGATCATTACCACAACCTAAAGCTAAAAACTGTTTTGGGTAGTTACTACGAGAAAGCGGCCATAAACGTGTGCCAGAGCCACCCGCCATAATTACTGGTAAAATCATTCTAAATCCCTAAATATTGAAAAACTTTATTAATATAAAAGCATTATAACAACACATGTCTATTAAAAGTTAGTCGCTATATGTAAAAATATTTTATTTACCCAAATTAAATTGTAGTAAAATTACTACAATTTAATAATATTCATCCATAAAGCCTAGAATATTTATTCTATTCTTGGATTGTTACAAATTAGTCTGCTAAAATCGCGTAATTAAAAATATTAAAACTAAAACACTATTAAGAATTCAGATTTCATACATAACTAACATGGTCATTTTACTGTAACGAAGACTTGTTAATTTTGACGTAATTAATTAGTCAATTGAAATTCTAAATAATCAGCCAGTGATAAGGAAATACAGTAGTTTGAAACGGAACAAAAATATATCACCAGTACTTAAACGCATAGTTAAGCACTCATACCTATTACTTCTTATTCCAGTTTTTGCATCTAATGCAGAAGATAGACCTGGTTTATTATTAAACGGGGCAATATCTGCTCAATATAATGATAATGTTTTAAATAATGTAAGCGAAATATCTGACACAGCAATTGTTGTTGAGCCTGAAGTTAAATATTTTGGCCTGGTAGGAAAACATAAGTTCATTTTAAGTTATGATGGCAAGTTTGCTAATTACACCAAAGACAGCGACTTGAGTTTTAACGAACATAAATTAGCAGCCAGTGCTCTATTAGATCATAGCCACAAACTCAGTAGTGAATTTAAATTAAACTTTGATAAAAAAATCGAAACACCTGGTTCAACAAACTCATCTACTCAATCGCTTGAAGACTTCAACAAATTAGAAAATAAATCAGCTATTGCAAAATTATATTACGGACAAAAAAGTAGTATTGGACAAATTGTTTTAGGTTATAAATATAGTGAGCGAACATACACCAACAATCAACAATCATTCCGAGATGTAGGAAAAAGTCAATTTGATGCTACATTTTTCTATCGTGTTGCGCCAAAGACTCGGGTAATATTTTATGCAAGTACTGAAGATTTCAAATATAAGGATCAATTACTTGCAAATGGCATCTCGTTTAATCAATCAAGTACTAATAATTTATATTTAGCTGGTATTGAATGGGAAGCGACTGCAAAATCAACAGGAACATTCAGATTAGGTTATCAAAACAAAGATTACGATGATGAACGCCTTAATGATATATCAGGCCTTTCTTATATGCTTGATCTTGTATGGAAACCTAACCCAAATACTCAAATAAAACTAGGTGCAGACAGACAGAGCACAGAATCGGCACAAATAAATGAAGGTGGTTTTTTAAGCACTTCATATTCTATTGAATTATCTCATGAACTCACTGCACGCACACAATTAAAAGCAAAAATAATGAAAGATAATGACGATATTGTTTTTAGTTCTGGCTCAGCTAATCGAACGGATAAAAGAAATACCTTAGAATTAGGTGCTAATCATAGTTTACGAGATTGGATAGATATCAACTTAAGCTATAAATACCAAGAAAAAACATCCGACATAGATGCTTTTAATTACAAATCGAATATTATAAACCTTTCATTAGAAACAACATTCTAATAATACTAAACAATATTTAAGCTTTATCAAAGGAAGAACCATGAAACTAACTAAACTAATTATTACTCTCACCTTGAGTATAATGATGTTTCTATCATTTACTGCAACAGCAGATGATACTGATAATTATAAAGTATCTACAGATGACGAAATATCAATCACAATATTTAATGAACCAGATCTTAGTCTTGATAAAACAAGAATTGGAGCAAATGGTTCTATTTCGCTACCACTTATAGGTCAAATAGAGGTCAAAGGGCTTTCCATTCCACAAATCGAATTTAAAATCACAAATTTATTATTAGATGGTTACCTTAAGAAACCTAATGTATCAGTAACTATTACTGAGTACCGCCCTTTCTATATTAATGGCGAAGTAAAAAAACCGGGTAGTTACCCTTATCGTAAAGATCTAACAATAGAAAAAGCAATTACTCTTGCTGGTGGTTTTACCGATAGAGCTTCAAAATCAGCCATTTCACTTGTTGGTGAATTAGACAAACGCTTTGTTAAAGCCGTTTCTCTTAAAGATACTGTTAAACCAGGTGACGTAATAACTATCAGCGAAAGCTTCTTTTAAGGATAAAAAATGAATTCTGTAGTACCTGAAAAAGCAAATACGCTTAATAATAACAATAGTAATGAAATAACATTATTGAATATAGAAGAAGTACCTGATCTAGGTCAGTACTGGCGAACAATAAAACGGTCAAAGTGGCTAATTATGTTAATCACTTTCTTTAGTTTGATTGTGGGTGGCTTTATCGCATCATCTGCAGTACCTATGTATAAAGCAACAAGTAAAATACTCGCTGACCCACAAACTCCTGGTGCTGACAGGAATGAACAATATATAGCAACAGCTTTAGTATTTTTATACTACGAAACACAGTACGAAATCATAAAATCTCGTAATGTAGCAGAAGTTGTAGTTAATAAACTTAATCTGGTAGAAAAATACAAAGAAGAACAAAAGCAATTAAAAACTGAAAAACCTTCAGGATTTAGTGCTACTATTAAAGCGTTTAAAACTAAAATAACATCGATAATATCCTCTGATGAGTCATTACAAAAGAACACAGTTGAATTAACTGATAATGATTTAAGAATAATGCTTGCCACAACTATTCAAGCTAATATTGAAGTTTCTGGTGGTAAACAAAGTCAAATTATTAATATCAGCTATGTTTCTGATGACCCACAAGAAGCAGCAGATATTATTAACGCTTTATCGGAAGCTTATATCCAATTTGGTTTAGAGTCCCGCTTAGGTGAAGTTAAAAATACCGAAGCATGGTTAAGTGATCAATCATCGCAACTTAAACAAAAACTTCAAGATTCTGAAGCTAAACTTAGTGCTTACAGATCTCAGGAAGGTTTAGTTAATACAGGTCAACAGCAACTTCTCGCAAATTCACAATTACAGTCGTTAAATAGCGAATTAATTAGAGCGCAAACAAACTTAAGCGCAGCAGAAGAGCAATACCTCGCAGTTAAAAACATAGAGCCTGGTTCTCGAGAAACTTATTCACTAGGTCCAGTTTTACAAAACAGAACAACAAGTGATTTAGTCAAGAATGAAAGTCAACTATCACAGCGAGTAAATGAGTTATTTGAGCGTTATGGTGAAAAACATCCAGTAATGATAGCCGCTCGTTCAGAACTTAATAGTGCTAGAAACAGCTTACAAAATGAAGTAAATAAAGTTGTAGAAAATATTGAAAAAAACTACAAATTGGCCCAGTTTCAAGTAACTAATATACAAAAGTTAATAGCTAAAAGTAGAAATGACATTCAATCGTTACAATCTGAAAATTTTTCATTGGTTAGTTTAGAGCGTGAAGTCGAAAACAATCGTAGAATATACGAAAATTTTCAAGTGAGTTTAATGGAAGCTAATGGTAAAAGTGAATACAGTAGTTCTAATGTGCATATTATTGACAAGGCAACTGTACCTGCAACTCCATTTAAACCCAATATAAAATTAATTATTGTTTTAGCTGGGATATTTGGTTTGTTTATAGGTGTTGTATTAACGTTTGTTCGTGAAGCATTAGACAATACATTTAAAACACCAGATGCTGTTGAAGAGAAGTTAAAGCTTCCGTCACTTGGTATTACGCCAGTTGTTAAAATTAATAAGAAAACAGCAACACCAGAGAAACAATATCTTGACGATTCTCTTTCGCCATTTGCTGAAAGTATTAACACTATCCGTACAGGGTTATTATTCTCTAATATTGATAATCCACCTAAAACCATACTGGTTACCTCTGCTACAGGTAGTGAAGGTAAATCGACAATGGCAATGAACTTAGCGGCTGCATACAGCAACTTAGGTAAAACATTATTGTTAGAAGTTGATTTACGTAAGCCTAGTGTTGCTAAAAACTTAGGTATAACAAATAAACTTGGATTAACTGATTTAATCTCAGGTAGCGTAACTTCAGCATCAGAAATTTTGTATAAAGATAACGATGATAAACTTAACGTTATTACTTGCGGTACTATCGCTCGTAATCCACTAGAATTATTATCGTCTAAAAAGTTTGAAGATGTATTAGCATCGTTACAAACACATTACGAATACATTATTTTAGATGGGCCTCCTACCCTTCCAGTAAGTGATTCATGTATTTTAGCGAATAAAGTTGATGGTGTTATCTTTGCAGTTAAAGCCGAAGATACACGTATTAAAGTTGCTAAAGAAGCGGTATCTCGTTTACAAAAACTAAATGCGAATATTATTGGAACAGTACTAACAGTAGCTGAACCACATAAGATGAGTTACTACGGTGACCATTATTATTCTGGTGAGTACTATGGTGTTAAACCTGAAAAGTAAACCGTTTATATAGTTAATAAATAACGACTTTAAATGCCCCTAATGATTAAATCATTAGGGGCATTTTTTTATTTCAAATAATTCGTGAAATTAGCGTAATTCGTTGGTAAAAATCTCTTCACCTAATAACTCAAATTAAAAGTTCAACCACAGAGCTCACAGAGGGACTTCGTCCTACACCGAGAAAATAATTATTTAAACCACTGTCAGCTAATCACGCCAATTACTCTAATTAAAAACACAAGAGCAACCAAAGAGAACACCGAGGGGCTTCGCCCTACACAGAGGAAAGAATTATATAAACCACTGTCAGCTAATTACGCCAATTACTCTAATTAAAAACACAAGATCAACCACATAGAACACCGAGGGACTTCGTCCTACACAGAGGAAAGAATTATATAAGCCACTGTCAGCTAATTACGCCAATTACCCTAATTTACCCCCCTAAAACATGAATTTTATTGTTTTTAAATAATTCGTATAATTAGTGTAATTCGTTGATAACATTTTTAAAGAAAAGGTTTAGCTCTTGACCTACCTCTTAAAGCGAAGCGCCTCGGTGGTAGATATTTTTGATCCTTCAATAAAACAACTGTCAGCTAATTACGCCAATTGCCCTAATTTAACCCCCTAAAACATGAATTTTATTGTTTTTAAATAATTAGTGTAATTCGTTGATAAGATCATTATAAAAGTGTTTTGAACTTCTCGGTGTGTGCGAAGCACAACTCTGTGCTCTCGGTGGTGAATGGTATTATTGTCTTAAATCATTAGTATTATTAGCGGAATTCGTTGATAACGTTTTTAAACATAAGGTTTGGTTATTGACCTACCTCTTAAAGCAGAGCGCCTCGGTGGTTAAATAGTTTTCAATACCTTAGTAACTCTTTTCAGTTAAAACCTTTTACATATTTTATAAAAATAAAACTAACCACATCAATACTTTCGGCTATAATCTATATTAATAAAAGAATACTAACTTGGTGAAAAAATGATAGACATACACAGCCACATTTTACCCGGTATAGACGATGGTGCTAAAAGCCTAGAAGAAGCACTAGATATGTTAAGAATTGCAATCGACCAAGGTGTTACAACACAAGTATTAACACCTCATATCCATTTAGGTCGCTTCAATAATACCAAGCAACATATTGAACTAGAATTTATAAAATTTAAAGAACAAGTCGATGCAGCTAATTTACCTATTAAATTACTTCTAGGAGCTGAGCTTCGTATTGGTCCTGAAATAATGCAACTAATTAGTACTAATTCCGTACCTTGGTTAGGTGAGTTTCAAGATAAAAAAACTTTCTTACTTGAGTTTCCACGAACAGAAGTACCTTTTGGTAGTGATAACCTTGTCCGTTGGTTAATATCAAAAAATTGTTTACCGATTATTGTTCATCCTGAACGTAATAGTACTTTCTTGCACAACCGAGATAAGCTACAAACGTTTATTGATTTAGGTTGCCCGCTACAAATTACAGCTAGCAGTATAAAAGGTAAGTTTGGTGCAGATGTTCAACAAATGACGGAAGAATTATTGCTTGCAGATCAGGTATCAGCGATTGCTTCAGATTGTCATAATTTAAAAGGTCGTTCACCAGACTTGTTGGCCGGTTTAGAACAAGCTAAGAGTATTATTGGTGATGAAAGAGCAAACTTACTTATTAATGATAAGCCTGCAGAATTAACTTCTAATAACGCCTTTCATTAAGTATTTCGTCCTAAAGACCCCCAACGAATAAAGATTATTAAAAAATTCGTGAAATTAGGGTAATTCGTTGATAAATATCTTTTCAGCTAATTACTCTAATTAAAGACAAAAGATTAACCACAGAGAACACAGAGGCACTTCGTCCTACACAGAGTAAAGAATTATTTAAACCACTGTCAGCTAATTACGCCAATTATCCTAATTAAAGACAAAAGATCAACCACAGAGAAAAGATTAATAACTATTAGTATTGGTCTTTTAAACAATTCGTGGAATTAGAGTAATTCGTTGATAACGTTTTTAAAGAAAAGGTTTAGCTCTTGACCTACCTCTTAAAGCGAAGCGCCTCTGTGGTAAAATGTCTTTTTATCTAATTAAAAACACAAAATCAACCACAGAGTACACCGAGGGACTTCGCCCTACACAGAGTAAAGAATTATTTAAACCACTGTCAGCTAATTACGCCAATTACTCTAATTAAAGACAACAGATTAACCACAGAGTACACAGAGGGACTTCGCCCTACACAGAGGAAAAAATTATTTAAACCACTGTCAGCTAATTACGCCAATTACTCTAATTAAAAACACAAGATCAACCACAGAGAAAATATTAATAACTATTAGTATTGGTCTTTTAAACAATTCGTGGAATTAGGGTAATTCGTTGGTAACGTTTTTAAAGAAAAGGTTTAGCTCTTGACCTGCCTCTTAAAGCGAAGCGCCTCTGTGGTAAATTATTTTTATCTTTCAATAATTCGTGGAATTAGGGTAATTCGTTGATAACGTTTTTAAAGAAAAGGTTTGGCTCTTGACCTACCTCTTAAAGCGAAGCGCCTCTGTGGTAAATTATTTTTATCTTTCAATAATTCGTGAAATTAGTGTAATTCGTTGATAAATGTCTCTTCAGCTAATTACGCCAATGACACTAATGAAAACCAAAATATAGATTTTTAAATAATTAGTGAAATTAGCGTAATTCGTTGAAAAAAATACTAAAGAGTGACAACTTTCCCTAACACTTGAACAACCAATTGCTTAGCTTTTTCATCACTAGTCGATTCAGCATAACAACGTAACTCTGGCGCGTTGCCAGAAGG
>NZ_JAUPEC010000044.1 GCF_030551755.1 Pseudocolwellia sp. AS88 | reverse complement strand
TTCCTCAATAGCTCAGTTGGTAGAGCAACGGACTGTTAATCCGTTTGTCCCTGGTTCAAGTCCAGGTTGAGGAGCCACACAAGAAGAACCTGCTTTTAGCAGGTTTTTTTTCGTCTAAAATTTATGTTTCTCCTACTTTAAGTATCACCTGCAGTACACAAATCTATTAACGAATAGTTAGTTTAAGATACAAAAAAGCCAATGATAAACATTGGCTTTAAAATCTTATAGTGGAGCTTAAAATAGCCCACTTAAATCATTATCACTGTTAATTAGTGATGATGTCCGCCAACACCGTGAGCGTGGCCATGAGTTACTTCTTCTTCAGTAGCCTCTCTAACATCAACTACGTCAATATCAAATGTTAATACTTTACCCGCTAACGGTGGGTTAATATCAACAGTAACCATAAACTTGCCTACTTTCACTACCGTTACTTGACGTTGACCTTGCTCAGTTTGAACAACAGCAGTCATACCTGGCTTCCATTTAGAGCCGCCTTGTAAATGCTTTACAGGAATGCGTTGGATCATATCGTCTTGCTTTTGTCCGTAAGCATCTTCTGGCTGCAAAGTAACAGAGAATTTATCACCCGCTTCTTTACCAGTTAAAGCATTTTCAAGACCTACTAAAGTGTTATTAGCACCATGTAAATAAGCCATAGGGTCATTACCATGCGATGATTCGATTTCAGTACCATCTTCTTCTTTTAATACGTAGTGAAATTGAACTACTGATTTATCTGCTATTTTCATTTTTTATCTATCTCTATATTAATACAAATTCTTATATCATCCGTTGCTACATTCTAAGCCCATAACAATAAAATAAATACACTTAATAGAATTAAAAACATACCTAAATATTCCATTTTACTAATTGATTCTTTAAATATTCGGTATGTAATAAATAACGTGATGAAGAACTCAACCTGTCCTAAAGCTTTAACATAAGCCGTATTATGGAAGCTTGTGGCCGTATACCAGCCAATAGAGCCGATAACGCTAGTAATTCCAACAAAGGTACATACTCGCCAATGTTTAAGCATTAAAGGCAGCTGAGCGCTATTTTGAATAGCCACATAAGCTAAAGATATAACCGACTGTACGGTGATCATAAAAACTAAAGTCACTGCTGCACTAATCATTAAGTCAGTATTTAACGCCAAACTCGCTTCTCTTACTAAAAGCATAGTTATAGCCAAGCCTAGACCTGATAACACACCAAAGCCAGCACCTGGATTTTTAAATAGATCTGTCGTGTTAAATTTAACTTTTGAAACGATAATCACACCCACAACACCAACAATAACAGATACCCAACCCCACAAGCTTAACGGAGCAGCAAAGAAAGTAGCACCTAAAATAGCCACTTGTATGGCCTCAGTTTTAGCTAAACTTGTTGCGACTGAGAAGTTTCTATACCTAAATGCAGTAATTAAACAGGCAGTGCCAATAATTTGAGCCACACTAGCAAATAAAGCAGATTGCACAAAACTAGCATTAAGTTCAGGCATTTCATGACCTTTGAACTCTAATAACCACCACAAATATAACCAAGCAAAAGGTAAAGCGTAAACATACCTCACAGAAGTTGTTGCCATTGAGTTTAAATGGGCTGATAGCTTTTTTTGACCAGCCGTTCTGATCGCTTGCATAAATGCAGCTAATAAAGTGAAGTAAATCCAAATATCCAAAGAAGTTCCAAAATAATGGGAGGTTGCTATAAGAATTAGCAAGACAGATGTTAGATATTATAAATAAAAGGCTATAATAAAACTATGTAAGTATTTTTCTCCACTCGAATAGAGAATTGCTAGATTAAAAAATTTAAATAGTTTACTTTAATCAAAACAACGACAATTATTTTTCCTTATAAAATCATAATTACAGTTAACCTCTTGAAAATAAAAAGTAGTTTATGACTAACAAACGATCATATAAACATACAAATAATGCTTTAGTGCTAACCGGTGGTGGCGCTAGAGCGGCTTATCAAGTAGGTGTACTATCCGCAATTGCACAATTTATTCCACGCAATCACGGCTGCCCTTTTCCTATTATTAGTGGTACTTCTGCTGGCGCAATTAACACAACCGCTTTAGCCTGTTATGCCTCATGCTTTCAGTTAGGTGTAAAAAAGCTTGAGTGGGTTTGGAACAACCTCAGCACGAATCGTATTTATCATAGCGATCCTTACAGAGTATTTAGCCACATTGCTAAAGGTGTTTTTGGGAGTTTCCAAGCAGATTATGCTAACCGCCCTGCGCGCAGCTTACTTAATAATGCTCCGCTGCGTGAATTACTTAATGAAGTGATTGATTTTAGAAGAATAGATAACAACATTCTTAAAGGTTACTTATCTGCTGTAGCCGTTACCGCCTCTAGCTATACCAGTGGCGACTCAATCAGCTTTTATCAGTCTGAAGACCATATAAAACCTTGGTTTAGAGCAAATCGTAGAGGCGAACCTAGCCAATTTAATAGTGAACATTTAATGGCTTCTGCTGCTATTCCTCTGGTTTTTCCATCTATAAATATTAAACGCCAACATTTTGGTGATGGTTCTGTACATCAGTTATCACCGTTAAGTCCTGCAGTTCATTTGGGAGCCGAAAGAATTTTTATTGTTGGTGTAGAGCAACCAAAAGAACCTATACATCCTAACGAAAATAACCCTCATCCACCTACAACATCAAGTATCGCAGGTCATTTACTAGATTCTATATTTTCTGATACGTTACAAAGTGATATTGAAAGAGCTGAACGGATTAATAAAACGATTGCTTTAAGTCCTGATGGTCCACAGAAGAACGAATTAGGGTTAAAGAAAATAGATACATTACTGATTAATCCTAGTCATGACTTTAACTCTATGGCGGTTAAGTATTTTGATGAACTACCACTTTCAATAAAAATATTGTTGCGGTCTGTTGGGATAACGAATGATTCAGAATCGAGCCTGGTAAGTTATTTATTATTCGATAAGAAGTATTGTAAACAACTGATAAAGCTTGGTTATGAAGATGCTATGGAGAAAGAAACAATCATTCGAGATTTTCTTGATTTGTAAACTTAGCGACACAACCTAAGTCATTTATAAAAAGCCATCTACGTTTAATTCATTAAATGTAAATGGCTTTTTTGATCCATTTAGCTAATACCAACAGGCTATTTAACCTCAACTCGATTTAAGGTATTTTTAATCTACCAAAATGTTCACTAATAAAACGTTAACTTAAACTCTCGCTTGATAGTATTTCTTACTTCAAGGTAAATAACTGTTAGCTAAAACCTGTTTAAACCGAAGTTATGTTCCTTCTTGTAAAAATCGCTCTGTTAATTCAACTCTTCGAGGTTTACCTCTTACAATAAGCGTATCTTGATCTTCAAGCACTGTACTTCCTTCAGGATCTTCTATTTCTTGGTCGCCGCGTTTAAGTGCAACAATAATCATATGAGAATTACCTAGCATAAGTTCAGCGATAGAATGACCAACTGCGTATGAATCGTCATTTAAATGCACCGCATGAGCAAATTCAATGCGTTCTATGGCTTCAGCGCTCATATCTGTATGTTCACCTTGGAAGAAACCATGAAGATGACTGTAGTGACTGTTACGCTCTTTTTGTACACGTTTAAAAATACGAGAAAATGGTACACCTGTTAATGAAAGTACTTGAGAAACTAACATCAAGCTACCCTCTAAAATTTCAGGTACAACTTCATCAGCACCTGCATCTTTTAATACTTGCAGCTGATCATCGTTTCGCGTTCTTACCAATATAGGAACATTCTTCGATAAGGTTCTTACTTTTTCAACAACATCTAGCGACTGTTTATCCTCACCAAAAGCTATAACAACAAGCTTAGCTTGTGACAGATGAGCAGCATGCAATAACTCAGTTTGTCTTGATGAACCAAATAAAACATTCTCGCCTGCGGCTCTTGCTTTTGTAACCCTTAGTGGGTCAATATCTATCGCCACAAAACTAATATCTTCTTGTTTTAAAAAGCGGCTTACTGTTTGACCTACACGACCAAAACCACAAATAACCACATGATCAGACAACGTACTATTATCGGGTAAAGTTTCTAGCTCCGTTGTATCAACGCCTTTGTCATTACTTAATTTTAAAGACCACTTTGTTGCGTTATCAACCATAAACGGTGTTATCGCCATACTTATAACACCCACACCTAAAAGAATGCTCGCCACCTTCATTGGCAGCAATTCAACCTGTGTTGCTAAGGCAATCAAGACAAAACCAAACTCTCCCATTTGCGCCAACATAAAGCCTGAAGCCCAGCCATCTTTTGATAACTCGCCAGCTTTTACCGCTAAAAATCGAATAATTAACACTTTAAGTGCCATAAAACCAAACATCACACCAAGCACAATGAGAGGGAATTCAATCAACACATTAATGTTAAGCTTCATACCCACTGTAACGAAGAACAAACCTAATAAAATATCTCTGTAAGGTCTTATATCAGCTTCTAGTTGATGTTTATATTGGCTCTCACCAAGCATCATACCGGCTAAAAAGGCACCTAATGCCATAGATAAACCAAACCAAAGAGTTAATGCAGATGCCAGTAAAGTAACGAGCAAGGTCGTTAAAACAAACAATTCATCAGTTCTAACTTGTGCAATTAAGTGGAATAATCTTGGTAGTAACCATTTACCTGTTAGTAATAATAAACCAACAACAAATACACCTTTCACCAAAGCAAAAAGCAACGCTAAACCCATAGACGCATCAGAATCCATGGCAAACATAGGAATAATAATAAGGAGAGGAACAACCGCTACATCTTGAAATAACAGAACAGATACTGAGATTTGCCCTGACTTCTTCTTCATCGCCCCCGACTCACTCAATTGTTTAATAACAATGGCCGTAGATGATAAAGCTAATACTCCCCCTATTACTAATGAACTCGCGAAGGTTTGACCTAAAGCTAAAGAGATAAGAATAAATACAACAAGTGATATGCCCACCTGCAAGCTACCAACCGCTAATACCAAATGCCGCATAGCAAGTAATTTAGGAACAGAAAACTCTAACCCTAATGTAAATAAAAGGAAGACGATACCTAGCTCAGCAAAGTGTTCATAATCTACATGATGATGTGCCCATGCAAATCCATGTTCACCAACCAACATCCCCGTCACTAAGTAAGCTAAAATAGCAGGTAAATGAAGATGCCTAAATAACCAGACAATAAAAACAGCACTCGTTAAAATAGCCAGAATTTCAAAAAAACCGTCCACAAAACTTCCTTATGTGATGAATATGAAAATAGGGTTACATTGATTAAATGCATGATGACATTGTTTCAATTTGTTTAAGTTATTCTACAGATATCAAAATGATTTAAAACGTTATTATAACAATTAGGTCTATTTAATGTTCATATAAGAACATTTTCCCTCTGTTAGTGTGACAAAGTAATGAGCTCTCTATTAAGTCAAAAGCGGCAATCAATTGCCGAAATAAGACTGACAAAATAATGACAACAAGTAAACCAGCTATTTAACTATTTACTATCAGCCACTTAGAATACAAGTAAAAATAATTACATTTAGGTATAGTAATTGCTAACTAATATCCATCTAAACAAATATAGGTGGTGACATGCAAACATTAGATTTAATCGACAGCAGAGCGTATGAATATAATGCCTTTAAAATATTCGAATCAGGTAACACCGAAAATACTCAACGTAAGTTAGCACTTATGGAGCAATTGCAATGTACGCTTGAGCTTGACAATATTTTAAATATCTTTGCCATGGAAGCTGCTAAATATATCTCTTTATCTGGACTTTACTTTACTCAAGGCGATGTTAGAACCGCTATAAGAGGCAGTAGACAAGGTAAAGCTGAACGTCAATTCAGTTTAAAACTTAATAATGAGTTTTTAGGTGTTTTAACTTATGCCATTAACACACCTATTAGTGTAGCTAATAATAAAATTTTAGAAGAATTACACCAATATATTATTCACCCAATTAATAATGCTATTAAATATAAAAATGCGATGGCACTTGCAATGCAAGACAGTTTAACGGGCTTAGCCAATAGACGTTATTTTGATGAACAATTAAAGCGTGCCATGCATCATGCAAATCGTCATAAACGCCAAGTAGGTTTAATGGTTGCCGACCTAAATAAGTTTAAAATCGTTAACGATACTCATGGTCACAACATAGGTGATGAAATATTAAAGTCTTTCGCTAAAGCTTTACAAGTTAGCGTACGTGATTCCGATAGTGTATTTAGATTTGGCGGTGATGAGTTCGCTATCATAGTTGAAGAAGCCAGCGAACAGTCATTATATGTTATTGAAATGCGTATTAAAGACGCAATAAGTAACGATGCATTACTGACAAAGTACAATGTAAGCTGTAGTTTAGGTTATACCTTTATGAATCGAGCTGACGATGAGAAAAGCTTTTTTGAACGCGCAGATCAAGCATTATACAAACAAAAGCATGGCCGCCCTTTAACACTAAGTATTGTTTAACTGATAACAATATTATTAAGTGACAAATCATGAAAATAACTCAGCTTTTTCTGAAAAGGCTGAGTTAAAACTTACCTAAATCAAATTCACGATAAAGATCTTAAAGCGATAGCTTGTTCTTGGGGAGTCGCAGCAATATAAATTCGAGCATATCGAATAGCTGAAGAAAACTTAGCTTCTCCAACTCGTGCTAATACTTGTTTGAAAAAATGAAGATTTAAATCGAATACCTGTACATAATGCAAAATAGCGTCATCAATACTTGGATAGCGCATACCATCGAACATGAAGGCTTCCTTCTCAGGAAGATACTCTAAAGTGTCACCATTAACGATTAACGGCCAAGGTTGATAACTTACTCGCCCTTTTGCGACTTCATACATAAACCATGCACTTTTCTTGAAGCCCTCAAAGTTACCACCTTCAAACTCACTCTCCTCTAACTCTTCTTTAGTCCAATTTAAGCCAATAGCGAGATCTTTATGGTAATGCTTGATCAATGCTTGTTTTACATGCATATGAACATCCCAGATGCTATCTACCTTGGCTTGCGAAGCAAAGCGTTTACATTCTTTACAAGCAGAAACTTTAATAGGAGAATGAACGCAATCAAGCACTAGCCATTTACTATGAGGAAAAGCAAATAAGAATTCTTTAGGCTCGCCACAAAACCAGCAGAGTTGACGGTATTGAAAAGGCGTTTCAGTAATAGAATAGTGAGTTTTCATGTGAGGATTATCTTTAATATGAACTCTGCATAAACCTTAGCTTACACAGAGAACACATTTAGAAAAAGGCCTTAGCGCTTCTTCTGTATTTTTTTAGTATATTTTTTAACTGCCGCTGGTTTCACTTTTTTCTTTTTAGCGATAGCTTGATTCTTATCTTGCGTCGCTTTATAGCGGTTTTTCTTAACTGGAGCATCTAAGTCTTCAGTGTATTGTGGTGGTAATGGTCTATTAATTTCATAACCAGGAGTCACAATACGTTCAAACTTACGACCAATTAATTCTTCAATATTTTCTAAGAAACGTTCATCTTTAGGGCTTACTAAAGAAATAGCGGTACCTGATTTACCAGCACGACCTGTTCTACCGATGCGGTGAACATAATCTTCAGCTAAAAATGGTAAATGAAAGTTAACGACATAAGGCAGATCAGCAATATCTAAACCACGAGCAGCTACATCTGTTGCAACTAATACTCTTACTTTACCTTCAGTAAATTCTTCTAATGCACGGTTACGTGCACCTTGAGTTTTATCACCGTGACAAAGCGCAGCTTTAATACCATCAAGTTTTAGCTCTTTAGCGAGTATATTTGCACTTTCTTTAGTTCCAGCAAAAACAAGCACTTGCTTCCAGTTGTTTACACCAATAATTTCAGATAAAAGTTCACGCTTACGCGTTTCAGACACCCAATAAACTGACTGTTTAACTTTACCTGAAGTAGAGTTTTGACGAGAAACTTCTAACGTTTTAGGGTTTCTTAATACCTGCTTAGCTAAGGTTTTTACTTTATTTGAGAACGTAGCAGAAAACATTAATGTTTGATGTTTTTGTTTAATCACCTCAGTTAATTTCTCAATATCTTTTAAGAAGCCCATATCTAACATACGGTCAGCTTCGTCTAATACCAAAAACTTAACATGAGAAAGATCTACATTACGCTCATTTAAATGTTCGATTAGTCGACCTGGCGTTGCAACAAGTACATCAATGCCTTTTTTCAGCATAGTTTTTTGTGGAGGCATATTTACACCACCATAAATAACGCCAGACTTAATCGGTAAAAACTGACTATAGGTTTCAATATTCGCGTGCACCTGAGCAGCAAGTTCTCGTGTAGGCGTTAAAATTAACGCTTTAATTGTTTGACCTGTAACTTGAGTGTCATCTTTTATATTGCGACTAATCGCATCTAAAATAGGCAAACTAAAAGCAGCTGTTTTACCTGTGCCTGTTTGAGCACTAGCCAATACGTCAACACCTGTTCTAATAACAGGAATTGCTTGTTGTTGTACCGGCGTTAAATTTTTGTAGCCACACGCTTTTACTGCTTTTAATAAATTAGCCGATAGGCCAATTGCATCAACACTCATTTCTTCACCAAATTTCTAAATTATTCGAACACATGTTCAATTTTCGCGGATTATAGCAGTTTATCTAAGTAACCGGTTACTTATCTTTCTGCCAAATACCTTGAGTTAAATTAAGGCTTTTATGCTCAGCATCAGACGGACAGTAAGTTGGTATCTTGCCTTGCATTTTTTGCAGATGATAATCTTTAGTTACTGTTGAAATTGCCTTAGTCAGTAAAAATAATGAAATAACATTAAATACTGTCATCAAACCGGTAGAAAGATCCGCTAAAGCAATAACCTCTGGCAAAGTCGCCACAGAGCCAAATACTAACATAGCTAAAAAACCTACCTTTAAAAAGGCATGACCATAAAGATTATCTAAGTTTAAATACTTAAGATTGTTCTCAGCGTAAGCAAAATTACCAACAATCGATGTAAAAGCAAAAAGCATAATAGCTATCGTAATAAAATCACTACCCCAATCGCCGACTTGAAATGCTAATGCCTGCTGAGTTAACTGAATACCTTGTGCTTGCGAGCCCGTATCTTTAAATAACAAAATAAGAAATGCGGTACACGAACAAATAACAATCGTATCGAAAAACACCGCTAGCATTTGTATATAACCCTGCGCTACCGGATGAGGAGGATTTGGAGCAGCTGCAGCTGCAACGTTAGGCGCGCTGCCCATACCAGCTTCGTTAGAATACAAACCACGCTTGACACCTTGAACGATTGCAGCGCCTACAAGACCACTACCGGCTTCTCTTAAACCTAATGCTGAAGCAAAAATATTAGCGATAATATTAGGAATTAAAGTAATGTTCATACCAATAACGTATAAACACACAAGCAAATAAGCTACGCCCATGAAAGGGACGGTAATTTCAGCAAAGCGTGCTATTTTCTTTAAGCCACCAAATATAATAAAAGCAGCTAAAACAGTAATAACCATACCTGTTGTTAATTGATCTATGCCATACGAACCATTGAATGCGCTAGTGATTGAATTTGCTTGCACTGAACTAAATACAAAACCGTAACCGAAAAATAAGCATAACGAGAAGGTAATCGCTAAAGTTTTACTGTTTAAACCTTTACGCATGTAATAAGCAGGTCCACCACGGAAGTTACCTTGGTCATCTTTTTCTTTATACAATTGTCCTAATGTACTTTCAGCAAAAGCCGTAGCCATACCAACAAGTGCAATTAACCACATCCAAAATACTGCGCCAGCACCACCTAAAGTAATAGCAACCGCAACACCCATTAAATTACCGGTTCCGACACGAGCTGCCAAAGATGTACACAAAGCTTGAAAGGAAGAAATCCCCTCAGCAGATGATGAACGGCTCTTTTTTAGCAAAGTAAACATGTGGAAAAAGTGCGTAAATTGCAGCCCTTTTAAACGTAACGTAAACCAAATTCCACAGCCACTAAGTAAATAAATAAGGATACTTCCCCATAAATAGCCGTTAATTGTTCCAACCCATTCTTCAATCAATTTTTCTACTCCTAATACTTGTTGCAGGCATTATAAATAAAAACGCCCATATTTATTGGCTTTTTAACGATTTGTCACAACATTTAACGCCTTAATCATTTTGTATAGCGTAATATGAGGTAAAGTAAATGCATAAGAAAATGCTCTGCTATTCCAAAATGCTTGAAACTAAGGTATAAAAGCGCCATGAAAATACCAAAACGCATACAACCCCTCGTAGACGAAGGGCTAGTTGATGAAGTACTCAGCCAATTAATGAGCGGCAAAGAAGCCACTGTATATACAGTTCGCTGTGGCGATCAAATAAAATGCGCCAAAGTATATAAAGAAGCTAATCAACGCAGCTTTAAAAAAGCTGTTCAATATCAAGAAGGCCGAAAAAGCAAGAATAGCCGTAGAGCTCGTGCTATTCAGAAAGGCTCAAAGTATGGTAAATCACAGCAAGAAGAAGCTTGGCAAAATGCTGAAGTAGATGCGCTGTATTTATTAGCATCATCTGGTGTAAGAGTTCCTGAACCTTATGGCTGTTTTGATGGCGTACTTATCATGGAACTTATTACTGATGATGATGGCAGTGTTGCACCTAGATTAAACGACATATCAATGGACGCTGAACAAGCGCGTGAAGACCATGCCGTTGTTATGGTGTACATCATGCGTATGTTATGTGCAGGTATCGTACATGGTGATTTATCAGAGTTTAACGTTTTAGTTGATCAATACGGTCCTGTGATAATTGATTTACCACAAGCGGTTGATGCATCCTCAAATAACAACGCCAAAAGCATGTTAATTCGTGATGTTGAAAACATGACAACTTACTATGCTCAATACGCACCAGAATTAGCTGAAACTAAATACGCCTTAGAAATGTGGGCATTGTATGAAGAAGGTGAACTAACGCCTGAAACAGAACTAACCGGTTTATTTGCTGAAAGTGATGAATCAGCTGATGTTGATACCGTGTTAGAAGAAATTAAAGCGGCGTTTGCAGAAGAGCAAAGCCGATTAGAACGCATTAGAGAAGCGAACGAAGACGAATAAGTTAAATTAAGTTAAGTTAAGTTATCATCACTTAACACTATTGCCTTCACACTAATCAGTTCACAAAAAAGGTTGGCATTTGCCAACCTTTTTTTAATGCTATAATGACCCGTCCTAAATAAGGTTGACACTTTTCTTTAAGTAAATTGGAGAGTGTTATGAAATCAACAACTAAGCGT
>NZ_JAUPEC010000043.1 GCF_030551755.1 Pseudocolwellia sp. AS88 | reverse complement strand
CCATCTGGACTTGAAGCGTTATCTAATACATTGCCTGAAGTCGGCGTATCTTCTTGTACTGAAATTGTTTCGCTATCGTCTATCAGATCACTAACAGGTGTAACGGTGATTGATAAATTGCCAGTAGCATTAGTATTTGTAGTGTAAGTAATTAATGGAAGTTCACCATTCCAATTAGCTAGCGGGGTAAAAGTAAAGCTACCATCAGAATTTATGGTTAAGCTTCCGCCTTCAACTTCAGCTGTTTCACCACTAAGGTAAACTATTGAGTCTCCTGAAATGGTAAAAGATAGAACAGTTAAATCATCATTAGCATCAATGTCATTATCAAGAACATTACCTTGAGCTATTTGATCTTCGTCTATAGTAATTTGATCGTTTTGTGGGAAAGTTAAATCTGATATTTCATTTAATGCATCTGGTTCATTGTCTACAATAATTGCAGCGGTATTTGCTGGCTCAGTTGTATCATATCTAGCTTGTGCCAGAAGCTCTTCAGCATCACGATCTAAAGTAACAAAGCTAGTACCAGCATTATCTAAAACTCCACCAGCTGCAGTATCAGGAAGTTCTATATCATCTCCTGATTCTATTAGCTCTTGAATCGCATTGATATCATCTAATACATCATTTAAAGACTCTGATATAGGCGATACATCAGCTGTAAGGTTTGTTGTGTTGTCAGCATCGGGCTCTGTTGATAAGTTACCTGATATAACTTGTTCGCTGCCATCGTCGTAAGCAAGTGTAATCGTGCTTTCCTGAGGTAATATAAGCACCATTCCTTTCGGTATATTATCACCGGAATTTAGAAGTGTTCTATTACCCACGTCCGTATGGATGGCCCCTTTAACATCAACAACTTCAGCATTCCTTGGGGCTATAAATTCTTGCATTTCCTTAAAACTCCTAATAATTATCTAAATTCTTTACTACCTTTAACTTATGGAGAATAACATGTGGGTCATCTATAGAGGTTTGTTATACAAGTAGTAAAAAAACGATGGTATTTTGATTATATTCTAAGCGGCTTAATAATTTAACATTTATTTTGTAATATACATGACCGTTTAAACCACAAACAATTTCTAAATATAGCAGATTTATTTTATATAATAAAAAATGGCGATATATTTCTATATCGCCATTTAAAATGAAACTAAAAAATTTTAATAATTATTTTTTAAGATAACGTCTACCAAATGCTAGTAATGCTAAAGAAAAAATAGCTATTGATGACGGCTCTGGTACATTTACTGTTTTAAATACATAGTTGATTTGATTTTCACCAAATTCAGCTTTATCTTGCACCCAAGCACTAGCATCGCCTGCTGAAGCATATAAACCATCACTATCAATATCAACAAAGTAATCTTCACTACGCGTATCATAAAAGCTTTGGAATACATCATACCAAGCTTCATGATTAACAATTGTTTCTAGAGTACTTATAGCATAAGACTCGTTAGTACCTAACATGCCAAAATTAGCTTCTGCTGCTGAAATACCTGTATAAATTGTGGCTGGATCATCTTCTACGCCATCACCATTTTCATCATAATATAATGGACCTGATGCCATATCGTAGAAGCCAACATATTGCCAGTTTTCACCTGATGCATCACTAACAATATCACCTACATTTAATATACCTGCATTTGCCATGCTAGAAGAAAACAATACAAAACTAGCTAATGCGATATTTAAAAACTTAATGTTCATACGACCTCTCTGAAAACCTATTTAAAGGGATTTTATTATTGAACAATTCTATACAATCTTATATGCAACTTATATTCCAAAAAAAATAACTACTGAATTATCAGTGATTTAAAATTTTAAATAATATAAAAATAAATTTTTTGTTAAAAACCCTGACAGTATTTAAACTCATACTATCTAAGTTTCGACACTCGATAAAATATAATTCTACCTTAACAACACATTAATTGTACCGCCAATTACAAAAAGTCCTCAAAATATTAATTCAAATATCTAATTTTCTAAAGGTATAACTTGAAAGTCATCAGCATGTAACCACAGAGGGTTTGTTATTTCTTGAATATATTTATCACTAACCACGCTATTTCTTTCTAATCTAGCATCTTTCCAATTATGCCATGAAAAACCTAACCTATCAGACCAAAAAGCCCAGTCCCAGTTAATATAGCTTATAGCTTTAATTTGAGGATATTCTTTGAGCATATCAAAGAAAGGCTGATACCAAGCAACCCAACTTTTAATACCGTCATCAACACCAACATAACGTGGAGTTGTTTCACCAATCATGACTGGCTTTCCGTGTTTCTGAGCATCTCGATAAAACTCACCAAGCCAAGGATTAGTTATCTCTTGAGGTGAAAAAATATCGACTCCCCACCAGTCAACAACATCATCTCCTGGGTAATAAGTCATTAATTCTTCTTTAGAAATAAATCCAGCAGATCCTCCAGCACTACACCAAACTGTTGCTATATTCTTAATACCACTTAAACGAACTTTTTCTGTGATTAACCTAAATGCTCCAACAAAACCTTCTGCGCTATAATTGTTCCACTTACCTTCAAATTCATAACCAATACGTAAATATGTAGGTGTATTTAAATCAGATAATGCATTTATAAAAAGCTCTAACTGTTTATCAAAGTCTCCTTTAGCAATTCGGCCTGCTTCACCTGACCCATCATCATTACCAGACGTTAAATTTAAACCAATTTGAAGTACAACATTAGAGTTTGGCATTGAAGCAAGTTCTGATTTAAGTTTGTTATGCCACTGAATTACTTCATCAGTAGATTGAGTAATTGAAATATACGTCATATACATTAGTGGTTTGCTATCAACAGGCATCAAATTGCTATATCGATTATAGCTATCTATATCTTGCCCTGCCCCATGTATTATCCCTGATTGTGGTTCTAATTTAGCATCAAAGTTTAACCTTTTCTTATAGTCACTTTTAGAAGTAACATCTACCGGTTGTTGTTTCAGTGAAAGATCATTCCTGACATTGTTAGAGCAAGCCATTGTCATCAGTAATAAGAATATAAAATAAAAATGATTCATCTATCTGCCTCTGTGATTTTTTGTTATTTTTTTATCAAACAATAATTGTCATTAAGACTATAACAATTAAGGGTACACAAATCATTAATAATATTAACTACTTTAAATATCTAAATGGTTAACTTATTTATATTTATAAAACTAAATTTTTTAAACAAAAAAAGCCCTGACTCTTTCGAATCAGGGCTTTCTATTTGGTACCGGAAGACGGACTTGAACCGTCACGCCCGAAGGCAACGGATTTTGAATCCGTCGTGTCTACCAATTCCACCACACCGGCAATAAGGGGAAGTAAACGAGAGTTTACAAAGCAATATGCTTTACAAAAAAACCAATAGCTTTATAAACTACCTCTAAAATATTCTTTCAAATCTTTAAGAGGTCGGCATTATACGAAATACTCAGATGTTAGCAATAGTTTTTATAAAACAATAAGCTTAGATGTTGCTTATTTAACCGGATAGAGATAATTAGCGAAAAGTGATTTTTTAATTTCTACTACCCGCTTACTAAATCCAATTAACAATATAGATTTATTTCAAATATCATAACCGTTGGATTTTACTTGTTGTCTTTGAAGGTAATTCTATTTATTTGTCTAGCCCCCCCATACATAAATATTTAATTTCTAAATAATCGTCTAAACCGTATTTAGATCCTTCTCGACCACTTCCTGATTGTTTTACGCCGCCAAAAGGTGCTGCTACATTAGAAATTAAGCCTTCATTAATTCCTACCATACCGTACTCAAGCGCTTCGGCTACACGCCAAATTCGACCTATATCTCTAGAGTAGAAATAAGCGGCTAAACCATATTCAGTATCATTAGCCATTGCAATAACTTCGGCTTCTGTATCAAAACTTAAAATAGGAGAAATAGGACCAAAAATTTCATTGTTAGCAACTGGCATGTCATTAGTAACACCAGTTAAGATTGTTGGTTGGTAGAAGTTTTTACCTGCCGTAGCTTTTTTACCTCCAAGTATAAGGTTGGCACCAGCAGCTATAGAGTCGTTAACTAATTTATCAACGCCATCAACAGCATCACTTGAAATCATTGGTCCAATAGTTACGCCGTCAACCAAACCATCGCCAACAGATAAAGCTGCAACAGCCGTAGAGAATTTTTCTGTGAACTGTTCAAGCACCGCTTTCTGTACAAAAATACGATTGGTACATACGCAGGTTTGCCCCGCATTTCGATACTTTGAAATTAAAGCTCCTTGCACAGCCGCATCAATATCAGCATCATCAAAAACAATAAAAGGTGCATTACCTCCTAGCTCCATTGATACCTTTTTCACTGTAGTTGCACATTGGCTGATCAAAGCTTTACCTACCTGTGTTGAGCCAGTAAAAGTAAACTTGGCAACATCAGGATGCTGAGTTAATACTTCTCCCATACCGCGCGCATCTTCACCAATTACAACATTAAACACACCTGCTGGGATCCCAGCCCTTTCAGCAAGTTCAGCCATAGCCAATGCCGATAATGGAGTTTGTGTTGCAGGACGAACCACAAACGTACAACCAGCGGCAAGAGCAGCTGCAGCTTTTCTTGCGATCATAGCATTAGGGAAGTTCCATGGAGTGATTGAAGCTACGACACCTACAGGTTGCTTTATTACAACAATACGTTTATCGCCTGATGGTCCAGGAATCGTATCGCCATAAACCCTCTTACCTTCTTCAGCAAACCATTCAATAAATGAAGCACCGTAGCCAATTTCACCTTTTGCTTCAGCTAGAGGCTTACCTTGCTCTAATGTTAATATTTTCCCAAGATCATCTTGATGTTGTATCAGTAAGTTAAACCAATTACGTAATAAGATTGAACGTTCATTAGCTGACTTAGCTGACCACATTTTCAAAGCGCTTTTTGCTGCTTTTATGGCAAGCTCTGTTTCAATTACGCCAGCGTTGCTTACATAAACAACCAGTTCATTATTAGCAGGATTAGTTACTGCAAACTGTGCTTCACTGTTATGCCAGCCACCATTAATATAAGACGATGTTTTAACTAAAGTATTATCTTGCAAATCTAATGATTTTTGCTCTTTCATGAATACGCCCACAATTAACTAAATGTAAATTTAAGTAGATGGTAAATTAAATACTGCATTTTCACATCATAATACATTAATGTTGATTTAAATTATTCCTTCAGAATAAACGTCTTATTTTTCTTTATAAATATTTATTAGGTAAAATAATGCGATTTAACAGCGCTCTTTGGTAAACTACTGAAAATTTTTAAAGGTATTCCCATGACTTCAATAAATTATAACGACTTCCCGCGTGCCGGCTTTCGACGCCGCATGGCTTGTTGGATGTACGACTTCCTCACCTCTGTAGCGGTTTACATGGTAGCAGGACTTATTTCATTCTGTATTTTTATGCTATTTAACCACTTAGGCTTTGTAGATATGGGAGAATATGAGCATTTAATTGAAGTACAACAGAATTCTATTTTATATAGTGGATTAATTTATAGCTGGAACTTTTTTTGGGTAGCTTTTTTCTTTGTCTGGTTTTGGAATAGAAGTGGACAAACAATAGGTATGAAAGCATGGCGTTTACGTGTTCAAAATTTAGATGGAAGCTTAATCTCTAAAAAAACAGGCTTGAAGAGGCTGCTTCCTACCTTGATAGGTTTTGGTAATTTCGCTGTATTATTTGATAGAAAAAATAAGCTAAGTTTACAAGACAGATTCACACAAACTGAAGTAGTTGTTTTACCTATTGAAGTTAGTAGAGCTAAAAACAGCTAGCTCTACTGATTAGTAACTTCGTACATATCCGAGATCTAACTGGGTTTTCGCTGCATCAAGTACAGCGCAACACTCACGAATATGATGCTTGGCATAACGGCCCCAAATAAAGGTGGCAATTGATAAACCAAGCTCATAGAGCCCATTACTTCATTACTAATATAAAACAGTATACCTGTGGCAACACCCATCATAATTCTTGCGCCCATAGACACAGAGCGCAATGGACCAAAAATAAACGATAACGCTACTAACAACATAACCGCAACCGTTATCGGCTGAACTATTTTACGCCAAAAGGCTAATTGGTAACGGCTAGTATCTTGTTCATTATCTTCTAAGTATTGTAGGTAGTCAGATAACCCACTTATAGATAATGATTCAGGCGTAATAACACCTAATTTATCTGGCGTTAATGATGATCGCCAAGACTTAACCGCTAAACTTTCTGAGGTAATATTTTCGTCATTTACAAAAGTTTCAACAACGCCAGTTAACTCCCAGCTGTCTGTTTTATATTTAGCACCGTCAGCAGCAACCCAGCTTGATAACTTTAACTGCTCATTAAATTTATAGATTTGAATATTACTTAATTCACCATGCTCTTTAATTTCGCCAATGTGAACAAAGTAATCACCATCTTTTGCCCAAACGCCATTTTTAGATGAAACCAAACTACCACCTGAGATAGCCTGAGCTCTAATTTCACGTGCAGCGGCTTCGCCTCTTGGTGCTAACCATTCACCAACAGCCATACTGATCAATATCATAATTACCGCTGTTTTCATTACAGATTTAATAATGTCTAAGCGTGACCAACCAGAGGCTTGCATAACAACTAGTTCACTATTACTCGCTAGCATACCAATACCGATTAACCCGCCAATAAGTGTCGACATTGGGAAAAATATTTCGATATCACGCGGAATTGCATATAAAACATAAAGCGCAGCATGAGATAAATCATAATTACCACGCCCTACTGCTTTCATTTGCTCTACAAATTTAATAATGCCACTTAAGCTAACAAAAACTGACAAGGTAATAGCCGTTGTAGACGCTATTATTTTTCCAATATATACATCAAGTATTTTCATTATGCTGCTGCTTTTTTTCGTGGGAAAGAAGGAAGAATTGACTTAACTCTTAAGCCTGCGCTTCTGTGCTGAAGTATTAAAACAATACCTAAAACTAATGCACAAATATGTACAGGCCATAAACCAACAGAACTTGGAATAGCACCACTTTCTATAGCAGAGCGAGAGGCTGTTAATAGTAAGAAATAACTTAAAAATAAAATAAGCGCTGGTAACATTTTACCAAACTTGCCTTGGCGTGGACTAACCGAACTTAAGGGCACAGCAATCAAAGTAACCACTAAACAAACTAATGGAAATGCCATACGCCATTGAATTTCAGCACTATATTCGGCCTGGTACTCGGCATCATCTTCATTAAATAGTTTATCTGTTGCAATAGCGCTTAATTTACGGCGCTTATGTTCAACCTTCTGATCTTGTATTTGAATATAATATTTACTAAAAGCAACTTCTCTAAATTCATTATTTTTTTCGTCGTTCTGATAACGAATACCATCCGTTAACACTAAACGTTGAGAACCGGTATCTTCTTCAATTACTTGACCTTGCGCAGCATAAACTAGGCTAGAATTGATAATACTTTCATTGGTATGATTCTTTCCGGGAAGTTGCGCTACAAAGACTTTATTGAGGGTTGACGAGGCATTATCTTTATCATGAATAAATACAACAGCTTTTTCGTTACCTGTTTTTTGAAAGCGGCCAGCCATTAAGGAACTTAAACCTGAATCAGCAGCAAGCTCTTCTTTAACCTGATATTCATATTCAGATGCGTAAGGCGCTAAATGTAGAGTAAATATTCCGGTAATTATGGCGGTCACTAACCCTACAACCAAGGTTACCCGAACAACATACCACTCACTTATACCGCAAGCATGTAAAACCGCCATTTCGTTATCTGCGTATATACGTCCGTAGGCTAACAAAATCCCCAAAAACAAACTCAAAGGTAAAATCATGCCAGCTAAATCTGGGATCTTCAAAGCAATGAATATCATCACTAAATGACCTGGTATACCACCTTCTGATGCATCGTCTAAAATACGTACAAATTTATTACTAATAAAGATCGCCATAAGTACAAAAAATACAGCAAGCTGTGTTTTAGCAACTTCTTTTAATAAATAGCGAAAAATAATCACAAATAGATCCTATAAAAACGTAGTTTTTTTCTGACAATCGCACTATTTTTAAGTAAACTGGTTGTTTTCATCACAAAATAATAAGTACGCTAGAAGCATAAAGCTGTTCAAGCCAGCGACGATTATAGCCTTTAGCACAATAGATTTAAAACTAATCTTCCTTATTATTTAACGTTTTAAGCTATTTAAGCGACGAATATTAATAAATTATCGTATTTAAATAGCCAATTAAGGAGAACCCATGGAGTTCAGTGTAAAAAGTGGTAGCCCAGAAAAACAACGCAGCGCATGTATTGTAGTTGGTGTATTTGAACCACGTCGTTTGTCTGCTATAGCTGAACAACTTGATGAGATCAGTGAAGGATATATTAGCAATTTGTTACGAAAAGGCGACCTTGAAGGTAAGTCTGGTCAAATGTTATTACTTCATCACGTTCCTAATGTATTAAGTGAACGCGTTTTACTTGTAGGTTGTGGTAAAGAACGCGAATTAGATGAACGTCAGTATCGCCAAATTATTAGCAAAACAATTAGCACATTAAATGAAACAGGTTCAATGGAAGCTGTTTGTTACCTTTCAGATCTTCATGTTAAAGGTCGTGGTACATATTGGAAAATCCGTCAAGCGATTGAAGCAACTCAAGATTCTTTATATAGCTTTAACAGCCTTAAAACTCGCAAAGCTGAAGCTCGTCGTCCATTACGTAAAATTGTATTTAATGTGCCTACACGTAAAGAACTACCTATGGGTGAGCGCGCTATTGCTCATGGCTTAGCTGTTTCTGAAGGTGTTTCAACATGTAAAAATGTTGCTAACATGCCACCAAACATTTGTAACCCTGCATACTTAGCTGAACAAGCTCGTATTTTAGATAACGATTACGACAGCATCAGCACAACAGTAATTGGCGAAAAAGAAATGGAAGAGCTTGGTATGGGTTCATACCTAGCAGTTGGTCGAGGTTCGGTTAACGAATCAATGATGAGCATCATGAAATACAATGGCGCTGGTGATGATTCTGCACCGATTGTACTTTTAGGTAAAGGCTTAACCTTTGACAGTGGCGGGATCTCTTTAAAACCAGGTCCTGGCATGGATGAGATGAAATATGACATGGGTGGCGCTGCTGGTGTTTTAGGTGCTATGCATTCATTAGCTGAATTAAACCTGCCTATTAATGTTATTGGTGTTGTTGCCGGTTGTGAAAACATGCCTGGCGGAAATGCTTATCGTCCAGGTGATATTTTAACTACGATGTCAGGCCAAACGGTTGAAGTATTAAATACTGATGCTGAAGGACGTTTAGTTCTGTGTGATGCATTAACTTATGTAGAACGTTTCGAACCTGAAGCTGTAGTAGATTTAGCCACATTAACAGGTGCTTGTGTAGTTGCTTTGGGCAAACATGCAACCGGTTTATTTAGTGCACATAACCCATTGGCGCATGAGCTATTAAATGCTTCAGAGCAAAGTGGCGATAGAGCTTGGCGTTTACCTTTATGGGACGAATACCAAGACCAACTTGAAAGCCCATTTGCTGACTTTACTAACTTAGGTGGTAAAGGTGGTGGTGCAATTACAGCGGCATGTTTCTTGTCTCGTTTCACTAAAAAATACAACTGGGCACATTTAGACATTGCTGGTACAGCATGGCGCAGTGGTGGTAAAGACAAAGGTTCAACAGGTAGACCTGTTAGCATGTTAACTCAGTACTTATTAAACAAGTCTGGTGCTGAACAAGGCGAATAAAACTAAAGCGGAATGTTTAAGCATTCCGCTATTTTAGTTATGATTCACATGTAAGTTACTTAGTTAAATAAATATTGTTAATTAACAAGCAATGAGTAAGTAAAAATGCAAACAAAAGTCATGTTTTATGTTCTTCCTGAAATAGCCAACACTATAGAAGAACAAACACATAACGAAAAAACAGCTGAACAAGAAAAACATTCTTTGATTCACCAAGCCTGTTTGCAAGCTGCTTATTTTTACAGACAAAATCAAAAAGTTTTTATTTATACACAAGATCAAACACAAGCTCACGACATAGACGAAATGTTATGGGCATTTGAACCTGATTCATTCGTAGCTCATAATTTGTTAGGTGAAGGCCCAAGAGGTGGTTCTCCAGTTGAAATTAGCTGGCAAAATCCAACGATTAGACGCCCTGTTCTTATCAACTTAACAAATACAATGCCTAACTTTACGAATAACTTTTCAACTGTGGTTGATTTTGTGCCAACAAACGAATTATTAAAGCAGCAAGCTCGCGATAGATATAGAGCTTGTAAGCAATGGGGCTTTTTAGTTGAAAGCCAACCTGCTCCGGTTATTAATTAGCGCTGATATTTAACAATTTAATACAGGTTTATTAATACAAACTAATTAAAGTGAAACTCTTCTTACGGAATTCTGATGGAAAAAACATTTACCCCTTCTGACATTGAACAATCCCTCTATAAAAGCTGGGAAGACCAAGGTTACTTTAGCCCAACAGGCGAAGGTGACGGCTATTGTATTGCAATACCACCACCAAACGTAACGGGTAGCTTGCACATGGGGCACGCCTTTCAACAAACCATAATGGACACTTTGATCCGTTATCAACGTATGCAAGGTAAAAACACCCTTTGGCAAACAGGTTGTGATCACGCAGGTATCGCAACGCAAATGGTTGTTGAACGAAAAATAGCAGCAGAAGAAGAAAAAACACGTCACGATTACGGACGCGAAGCATTCATCGACAAAGTTTGGGAATGGAAAGAAGAATCAGGTGGAACTATCGGCAAACAAATGCGCCGCTTAGGTAACTCAATTGATTGGTCTCGTGAACGCTTTACTATGGATGCTGGTATGTCTGAAGCTGTACAAGAAGTATTTGTACGCTTATTTGAAGACGACCTCATTTACCGTGGTAAAAGATTAGTTAACTGGGATCCTAAATTTCATACCGCTATTTCAGACCTTGAAGTTGAAAACAAAGATAAAAAAGGTCACATGTGGTACTTACGTTACCCGCTAGCCAATGGCGAGAAAACAGCTGAGGGTAAAGATTATCTAGTTGTTGCAACTACTCGACCAGAAACAGTGCTTGGTGACACCGGCGTAGCTGTTAACCCTAAAGACGACCGTTACAAAGATCTAATTGGTAAACATATCCTTTTACCTTTAGTTAACCGATTAATTCCTATTATTGGCGATGATCATGCCGACATGGATAAAGGCACCGGTTGTGTAAAAATAACACCTGCTCATGACTTTAACGATAATGAGGTAGGTAAACGTCATAACCTACCACTTATCAATATATTAAATAAAAATGCTGAAATCTTAGCTGAAGCTGAAGTTTATAATGGTACTGGTGAAGTTAGTGATGCATACGATACCGCTTTACCAGCAGAGTTTGCTGGGTTAGATCGCTTTGTAGCACGTAAAGCTATTGTTGATAAATTTGATGAGCTTGGCTTACTAGTAGAAGTTAAAGAGCATGATCTAGTTGCACCATATGGCGATCGTTCAGGTGTAATTATTGAGCCGTTATTAACAGACCAATGGTACGTAAGAGCTGGACCTTTAGCTGAACCAGCAGTAGATGCTGTTAAGTCAGGTGAAATTGAGTTTGTGCCTAAGCAATACGAAAACATGTACTTCTCTTGGATGAAAGACATTCAAGACTGGTGTATCTCTCGTCAACTTTGGTGGGGACATAGAATTCCTGCTTGGTATGACGAAAACGGTAAAGTTTACGTTGGCAGAACTGAAGAAGAAGTTAGAACTAAACACGGTATTTCTGCTGATATCAGCTTAAAACAAGATGATGATGTACTTGATACATGGTTCTCTTCAGCGTTATGGACTTTCTCAACATTAGGTTGGCCAAAAAACACTGAAGACCTTAAAAACTTCCACTCAACTGATGTGTTAGTTACAGGCTTTGATATTATTTTCTTCTGGGTTGCTCGTATGATCATGATGACCATGCATTTCAACAAAGACGAAAGTGGTAAACCACAAGTTCCATTTAAAAAGGTATATGTTACTGGCCTTATTCGTGATGAAAATGGCGATAAGATGAGTAAATCTAAAGGTAATGTTATTGATCCTTTAGACATGATTGACGGTATTTCTTTAGATGATTTATTAGAGAAACGTACTGGCAACATGATGCAACCTAAGTTAGCAGCTAAAATAGCTAAACTAACTAAAAAAGAATTCCCTGAAGGTATTGAAGCTCATGGTACTGATGCTTTACGCTTCACATTAACATCTGTTGCTACTACAGGACGTGATATTAGTTGGGACATGAAACGTCTTGAAGGCTACCGTAATTTCACAAATAAATTATGGAACGCAAGCCGTTATGTACTAATGAATACGGAAGAACATGATTGTGGTAAAGACAATAATGCTGAAATGGAATTTTCATTAGCTGACCGTTGGATTTTAGGTCAATTCCAACAAACAGTTAAAACCGTACATGAAGCCTTTGAAACTTTCAGATTTGATTTAGCTTCACAAGCGTTATACGAGTTCACATGGAATCAATTCTGTGATTGGTACTTAGAGCTAACTAAACCTGTATTTTTCAAAGGAAATGAAGCACAGCAACGTGCAACGCGTCATACCTTAGTTAACGTATTAGAAAGCTTATTACGCTTAATGCATCCAATAATGCCTTACATTACAGAAACTATTTGGCAACGGGTTGTTCCTTTAACTAACTTTATCCAAGACCACGGTAGCAAGTTAGGTGATAGCATTATGGTTCAGTCATTCCCTGCGTTTGATGAAAGCCAATGTGATCAACAGGCTATTGACGATTTAGAGTGGGTTAAACAGTTTATTGTTGCTATTCGTAATATTCGTGGCGAGATGGACATTTCACCTAGTAAAGCACTTCCTGTATTACTTAAAAATGTAAGTGACATCGATCAACGTCGTATCGACGAGAATCAACAGTTTTTAAGTGCATTAGCTAAACTAGAAAGTATTGATGTTATAGCTGAAGGTGCAGAAGCGCCATTATCTGCTACAGCTGTAGTTGGGGACTTATCAGTACTTATTCCTATGGCTGGTTTAATTGATAAAGATGCTGAGATAGCACGTTTAACTAAGTCGATTGAAAAACTGAACAAAGAAGCAGATAAAACACGCAGTAAATTAGGTAACGAAAAATTTGTTGGTAAAGCGCCTGAAGCAGTTATCAACAAAGAAAAAGCAAAATTACTTGAAGCTGAATCTGCTCTTACTAAGCTTCGTGAGCAAGTAACTCAGATAGAAGCGTTATAGCCCTAGCGACTTTGAAGCAGTTGTTAAAAAGTTGTTACAAGCCAGCATGTTAGCTGGCTTTTTTTTGTCACAAAAAAGTAAAGATATCTCTGAACCATTATGATAGTATGTTGTCGCGTTGAGTTTTTGCGTTTCGGAAGAAGGAAAGATTGGCTAGCAATAGTTAGTTGTCCTAAACGCTTTTATTGTGTTATTGGAAACCTTTCTCTGTCTGTACTTCGAGGTAGAGAGCATTTACTCCGTATGTAGCCATTTGGCTGTTTTTAATTTATTATTTTGTGAGAAATGTAAGTATGTCTGATTCAGTAACAGGTAAAGTAAAATTTTTTAACGAATCTAAAGGATTCGGTTTCATCGAGCAAGAAAACGGACCTGACGTTTTTGTTCACTTTAGCGCTATCCAAGGTGACGGTTTCCGCACTTTAACTGATGGTCAAGCAGTATCTTTTACAGTTAAACAAGGCCAAAAAGGTCCTGAAGCTGAAAACGTTAATGCTATTTAAGTTTTAATACTTAAAACAAATTCGAAAAAGGTGAATCATTTATGGTTCGCCTTTTTTATTACCTATGACCCGTCCTAAATAAGGTTGACACTTTTCTTTAAGTAAATTGGAGAGTGTTATGAAATCAACAACTAAGCGTA
>NZ_JAUPEC010000042.1 GCF_030551755.1 Pseudocolwellia sp. AS88 | reverse complement strand
CTGTGCGGCAGTGAACAAGACTCACCAGCCTCTTCGGTGTCAGTAGATTTTCTAAGCTGCCTGTGCGGCAGTGAACATCTGCTAAAGATATTTACAGAAACAAGATAATTTCTAAGCTGCCTGTGCGGCAGTGAACACCTTGTTTTAACTTCATTTCGTTTAGTGTTTTTTCTAAGCTGCCTGTGCGGCAGTGAACACTCTAGCTTTAGAGATTCTGCACACATTTGCTTTCTAAGCTGCCTGTGCGGCAGTGAACTTAACGATAACTTCAAACCTCAAATCAGAGTATTTCTAAGCTGCCTGTGCGGCAGTGAACCAGTGACTATTGTTCCAAATAATCCAGTTATATTTCTAAGCTGCCTGTGCGGCAGTGAACACAACAAGATTGTTGATGCAAGCTCCGCGTTATTTCTAAGCTGCCTGTGCGGCAGTGAACAAACACCCTTAACAAGAGCGCCATCACACTCATTTCTAAGCTGCCTGTGCGGCAGTGAACAATGAAATAATATCAAAAAAATAAGCCACATCAAACACTAAAGCGATTTAAGGCGTTTTACCCTAAATTTTTAGTATGTTTGTAACCTATTAATATTTAACCAGATTTTTAAAGAGCAATTTTTTAGGTTTTCTATAATCAAAATAACAATTAGTACTTTAATTTAGCGAACGGTTAAACACGGCTTTAGCAACACTTTGTTTTTGATGTAAAACTATAAGGATTATGACCTGTTGTTTTTCTATCTTATAAATAAGACGAAATGATTTGGTGAATATTTCTAAGCAACTTTTATCTGTTGAATTTAATTCAAGGGGTAAATGACCTATCAAAGGCTGTGAGCCTAATAAGGTTATTGCGTTATCAATTTCAGAAAGAAGTTTATTTGCAACTTTATCGTCTGCACGCAATATATAATGCTGATAAATATTTTCTAAGTCTTTATTAGCATTGTTAGTTAACGTTACCGTATAGCTAGTCACTATAACCCTCGACGATTGCGTAATTCAGCTAGAACTGTTTTTGCATCATGTACATTACCTTGTTCAATATCTTGATCGCTTTGTGTGATCAACTTTAACATCGCTAGTGTTTCTTGAGTTTGTTCGTACTCTGCAACTGACTGCACTACCATAGCGGCTTCACCATTTTGGGTAATAATATAGGCTTCGCCATCATTCTTTAACTCTTCCGCTATTTTAGCTGCATTGGCTTTTAAATAACTGATAGGTTTTATATGGTCGCTTAATGACATGGTGTTAACTCCAAAAACAAGGCAAGACTAAATATAAACCAAATTTAGTTCTTTATAAATAAGTTATTTAAGCCCATTAGGTTCAATGGGCTTAAATTTATGGTTAAAACCAAGGTACGGTAGCTGTTTTGCTTAGGCCGAATTGATCAAATTCTCCATCAACAGATTTTGTTAACAAATCACTAAACTGAATGTATCGTCGATGTGTATGGTCATTTGAGGTACTTACTAATTCTAGATATGGGTTATCTAATCCTTTAGTAAACATTTTAGCTTTATAAGCTTTAATATTTTCCTCAGAAATAGTACCGCGTTTAATCAAACGATTTAATTTAGCGTTAGTCATAGTGCTTTGTTTACGAGATATTATTCGATATTGTGCATTTTGTGGCACTGGTAATATTGCAGAAAGTTGACAGTAACCAGACAAACCGCCTAACCAGTTTAAACCTTGTAAATCATTCAGCATTGATGAGTTGCTATGCAAACGTATCTTTCGACCTAACAACACCTTGTACTCCGGAAAACTAATACCTACAGCAGTACTTTTTAAATCAAATAGTGCTTTATGAAGCTTTGTATACACTTTATTCATTAATACATTTTCATGCATTTCTGCATCAGGATTTAATTTAATATCAATGTAAAATTCCATACATTATTCTCCTTATATTCGAATGTCAGAAACATAAGCTAATCCCTTTTTACCTAAGTAAAACGAAGATACTCCAGCATTATCAATTTTTTCTTTGAAATCTAATGCAACAGAGCGATCAATATCAATATTAATTTTTAGCGTTCCTCCAGCTTTCTCCATTAGGGAGGTTACTTCCCCTATACCTTTTATTTTTTCTTTTCGAATATATGGATTGCCCCAAATTTTCTTTTTTTCTCCTGAAGTATAGCGAGCCATAAAGTCTTTTTTAGTAAAGCCATTATTTGAAATTCCACTTAAACCACCTGCTTTTGTTTTCGCAGAAGAAACATCAAACTGCTTAGCTAACCTTTCAAGTTGAAGATATAAAGCGGAGCAATAAAGACTTATTGGCAAAATTTCTTCATTTCGGTTTACACCGTTATATTTTTCAAATTTATGACTTAAAAAGTTAAATGCCTCCTGCTGCCTGCCTTCATTGGGAACTGCTTTAAATTTAAAAACTTCTTCAAGTCGTCCAATAATAATCAAAGGGTTATGGTCAATGCTGCGCACAACCTTTTTGTCGTCAAGGATAAAATCACATAACTCATCAAGCTCTAAACTCAATATTCCCCATAATTGTGTAGAGTAATCAGAGCAGAATATTGGATCGTCCACTTTAATCATACCTGTATAAGAATTTTGATCTTCGCTACCCGATATATTTCTTATGTAAGTTATTTCATTATTTACATAATCGGGTTGGTCATCAAAAGTCACCAATGGCTCTATTGTTTGAAAATAGTAAGCAACATTCTCTCTTGCTTGATAAAGCTTCCGTTGATCACCAAGCAAACGATTAAGCACCCCCATTACAGTGTCATGTGACACTGTTCGTTTAATGTAATTGTCTTTATTTTTTAGGCTTGTCATTGAGCCTAAAAATTTTCTACCTGCTTTTGGCAAGGGTTCGTTATTAGAGCCATCTAAAAACGAGTTTCGCCAACTAGACTCATATTTAATTTCAATTTTCATAGCGATAAACCACCTTTATTTTTGATAAAAGTACGTTGCAAATTCATTTTCTGGTGTTACCGCTATGTTGGTTTCATCACGTTTAATTCGCATCATTTTATTACTGTCGTTATAGTCAACCAGTACTTCATCAACATACATGTATGATTTCGCTTGTCGTATAGATAATTCGCTAATTATTTCAATGGTATATTCCACAAGCGCTTGAATTGCATCTTGATTTAAGAGGATTCCTACTTCTCCTTCTTCGAAAATGGTGCCACTACGAACATAATTTTCATGGAAAGTAGCTACAGGCTTTAAGTTAGAATTAAGGGATTGAATAAAATCCTGTACTGACTGAGCAATGCCAGATCCTTGTCCTGCTTTAATACCCATTGCTTCACGATCAAACTTTTTATCTAAGGAAATAAATTGTAATTGTTCAATGCTGATTGATCCATAAGAAATATATTGGGTATCGCCAAAGGTTGTTTTTGAAAAAAATGATGATTTGTCTCTTTCACCTGCCTGTCCAAATTGTTCAAAGTTACCATTGCCTAACTGGTCAACAAAATCTTCTATTAATAAAGGGCTGGTTCTTTTATTTTGACTCGATGGCACTACATAACCGCGCACTAGTCCTGTAATAGAAGCAAGCATGTTGGTTAAATCATCTGTTTTGCTCTTATTGGCATAGTGCACATCAAACGCTTGATCTCTAAACAAGTGATGTCGAATACAGTTTTGGCTAATGTAGAGAGGCGTTTTTTTAAAATCAATGTCTGTCGCTTCTTTGCGATATTTATAGCCTGTTTCTTCTTTTACTTTCCCTGTTAAATTGGTGTAACCACGCAGTTTAGGTAAAGTATGATTGTCTACCGTTTTTCCACCATCGCCTGTTAAGCTGGTGGGACCATTCCAGTTAACTACGCCATGACCTAACGCTTTAATTTTAAAATCAATACTTTTAATACCAGTTACTTTTTTCATAATTAATCCTTATTATTTTTTAGGTTTTTGATTGATATTGCACCTATAGCTTGTTGTTCACATACGCCATAGTAAATAGCTGAACTATGCCTAGCTGTTTCACCGCCAACAGGCAGTAAATCATTTGGGCTATAACTCAGGTAAATTGGGAATTCAGGATCTTTTGCATCATTAAGCAGAATGAAGTCTTTGAAGGCTTTTTTCTCGCCCATAATGTTGTGGTGTTTTTTCATCATGTTCGTTAATAAATTGTCGGTACTATTGCCATAGCCTTGTATTAAATCGCATGATGACGTTAAGTTATCTACTTCATTTCTTTCATCGGTTGAAATGTTATAAGCATAACCTTCAATAAACTTTGGAGCATCTTTATTGCTGAGGTCGCATAATGCCATTTGTACAAATCGGCTGTCGCCTCGAAGTGAGTTACTGCTAATTTTAGCACGCTGTAACTCTTGTTTTTTACGGGTTATCATGGTTTGAGGTTCGCTTACTTTCGCAGTTATTACACCAACACTCTTTTTCATTGCGGCTAACATGTCTTGTTCAATAAACACCAGCGCAGAGGCATTTTTATAAAATGCTTTGTACAGTGCATAAACGTCTTTAATGGTTTGTACTTTTTGGCCGTTATCGGTCGCTCCAACGAGTAGCGCATACCATGCTTTTGCTGAGGATAATTCATTAGTACTAGCAAGAAAACGTCCTAAGGCACTTGAGCCTTTTCCCGTATTTAATGGTTCTGGGATCGCAATGGTATAACGGTTAATGTCGTTGTTTACCCCAAAGCGATCTAAACGCCCCATTCGTTGTAAACAGTTTTCTGCTGTCGTCATTTCTGAGACCATATAATCACAGCTAATATTTAAAGACGCTTGCACAATGGGGCCGCTCCTTAGTAGCTCAAATGTTCTATCCCCATCTCTTTTAAAAGCATCAAATACCTTATTGAATAGCTGTTTTTTATCACTCTTTTTAAATTTTGAATGGAGTAAAATGGCGTTTTCATCGTGCAAATTTTGAATAAAGCTTTTTTGAGCTGTGGTAGCTGTATTACTAATAACAAAGGTGGATAATGTTTGTTTTTGATATAAAGGGTTACTTTGATCTTCTTGGGTTTCGTCATAAACAACAAAGTCGAATTGATATTTCTTGTCATTGAAAGATGCCATTTCAACAACGTCATATTCAATATCAATGTATAATATTTCTTTCAAGTAAAAGTAATTAGGCGTTGCGGATACAAGCAAGGCATTACAACCTTTGCCTAATTCTTTCCTTGACGTGATAAGCTCCGCAAATAGAACATTAAATGCAGGCATATTGATGTATTCGTGATACTCATCAAATATCACATGTGCATTCAAATAATTAAGAAGCCTATCTGCTTTAGTATGGCTGATCACATTGCTTAACAGTTGATCAATGGTTGTAATAACAATATCACCTGTTAATTGTGATTCGTCAGGCGTGAGGTTTTCAAAACTATCAGTGCATTTGAATTCACCTGTAAATAACTCTACTGTGGCATCGTTTAAATAAGGGTTATCTGACGCTTTTAATTCTGAGAACATTCCTTGGCAAATTTGAACTCTAGGGCAAACCCAAATAATTTGTTGGGCATTTCTTAAACCTGCCCATTCAAGTGCTATTTTTGTTTTTCCACAACCAGCGGCTCCTGCAAGTACTTTTACCTTGTCCGTATCTTGTGCTAATTCCTGAGCAACTTGAGATTGTTTTTTACTTCGATCACTGTCAGGAAAATTACCAAGACATTCATTAATATGTGCTGTTAAATCACTTTCAATGCAAACGTAATTGTCTAACTGTTCATTAACAAATTCATTCAAAGTTTTGCGTTGAATATGTTGCGAAAGCTCACTTGAAGATAATGATGAAACCCAACGATCAGCTGTGATTAAACAGGCTCTAACTTCATTATTATTGGCATTTACTCGAACCTTGGTTTCGTATTCACCTAGCTTTTCATATAACCCATACTCTTTGTAGCAAGGTAATGGAGTGTGTTCGTAATTAATTAAGCATTCATCATCGATTTCAGTAGAGAATGATTGTTTTAAAATACTCTCTGAGCATTGGCGATAAGCCATATCTAGCTCAGATACTTTGCTTAGCATTGTGATTGAATCTTCAAAAACTAAAGACCACGCTTTATCCCCTAAACTTGCTTTTAATTTATGATAAATTTTACCGTATGTGTCAAATTCATCTTTGGCTTTTGGTCGAAAAGGCTTTGCGTGATGCCAATAAATAGCATGTTTAATTAACGGTTTAATTGGTCTTATTGCCTGTGCCTTATCCGCTATGCATTGGAAAATAAGTGCTGATATTTCATTATGCCTGGGATGCTTTTCAAAACTAAATTTGGTGTTATCAATGTGGTGTCCATCTTCTGTGTTATAGCTTTTACTTTTCGGATTCACTACCCATTTTTGAAACTCTGAATCTAATTTCCCTATATCGTGCATACAGCCAGCGATAAAAGCGGCTTTTGCTTGCTTCTCCTTATCTGGGTAAAAATATAAAGATAATTGTTGAGCAACTAAACCTACCGCAAACAAATGTTGATCCAAGCGTTGCAATTGGGTATTTGCGTATACCTCACCTTTTACTGGCTTTATCTGCTTAATATCCATAGGAACCTCTTTTCCTGTTGTATTGACTGGAACCACACCTTCAGCGTTGAACTTACTCTTATTCCCCACCACCCACAAAAACTGGCTTCTTGCTCGTGAACGGATCCAATGGCAACTTACTGCGGTGCTTTTGCTTGCGGTTTGGCGTAGCATTTTTTTAACGGTTAATAAGCCATCTTCTGTGATCACGGTTTGCCATGTGTTGTCGCCTATGCGATTGGCAAATGCGTCGAGTACTCGCCTTGTTTTTTTAAGGGCGTTTTTTTCGCATTGACTTACAAAGGTCACCATCATGGTTGTTTTTGATCCAAACTTTTTACAAACGTGTCTGCTAGTAATATTTGCATCTGTGAAATAGCAATGCTGTTAAGTTTTTTTAAACGTTCTGGTTGTGAGGAGTTGTCATTAATAAATACTGCATTAATACTTTCTAAGTTAGCTAAACATACCAATTGCGCGGCACTTGAATAATCTCGAATATTTCCTTCTTGATTTGGATTTTGTTGGCGCCATTGTTTTGCGGTTATTCCGTATAAGGCCATATTTAAAACATCGGCCTCGTTAGCATAAACAAGCTGTATTTGCTCTTGGCTTAAGCTTGGTGGTAGTAATTTTTTTTGGATAGCATCTGTATGAATGCGATAATTCATTTTGGTTAGGGTGCTACGAGCATTCCATGCATACTGAGTTTGTTCACTTTCTTTTAAGCGTTGAAATTCTTTGATTAGATATATTTTAAACTCTGCGCTTATCCACATGGCAAATTCAAAAGCAATATCTTTGTGTGCATATGTTCCACCGTATCGACCAGTCTTAGCTTTTAACCCTACTGCCTGAGTTTCATTTACCCATTCTTTGACACTAATTTTGTAACTGTTGAGTCCTGCTGAATTTTTAATTGTGGCGAATTCGCCATAATTAAAATTAGGATTGTGGATCCGTTCCCATATGCCTAAATACTCAACTGTATTACGGTTTCGTAACCAGTCAGAAATAAAAAACTCGCCATCTTTAGCTTTTAACATATCGGTAAGTGATATGTAGTCATCACTGGTAATTGTAATATTCTCACCTAATATATTTATCACTTTGTTTTTATTATTCAAAGTTCGCCCCTTTGTCTTGTGAGCCTTGCAACGCTATGGCTTTTACTTGTTCGAACATATAGTCGAGGGCTTTATGGTCGGTAAAGGCTTGTAGTATTTGTTGTCTAAATTCTTGCTCGGTGGCGTTTTCTTTGGCACATATAAATGCCCAAGGTAGTACGATAGCGTCTTTTATTAGGTCGGCAATATCAAAAATTAATGCGCCTCGGCGAGTTTTTCCATGCATTACGGCGAAACCATGCGGAATACCTAATACCCATAATGTACATGCGGCCAGGCCATAAGCTAAATAGTTACCGTGATTTAAAAAGTCGTTCGCTAAATCTGTACTTTGGTGTTGTCGGGTAAAGCCGTCTAGCTTGGTATTATTGGCGGCAAATTTGTAAAGTACTTTGGTTAGCTGTGCTTCGGTTAGTAGTAAGTCACTTTGTTTTTTCGCTTGTTCGGTTCGTGTGGTAAACGTTTTTAATGCGGCTTGAATGCTTGTGTCGTTGAAGTTAAAGCCGTTTTGTTTTAAGTCGCCATCTTTTTGCCATACGCGTTTAAGGTATTCAATACGTGCTGTTTGTATTTGTTTACCTGCAGCAAGGCGCTTTGCGTCGTCAAACCAGAATCGCATCCAGCCTTGTAGGTATTCTGTTGGTCGGTATTCGCTTTGTGGGGTCATCCATTCAATGGCGTGCTCTACATTATTTGCCATGTAAAGCGGTGTACCTCCGCCTCCACTAAAACCAACAAGTACACCTGCTTGGCTTAACATGCGCATGGCGGCTTGGGTTATAGATGTGCCGTTACCTAAAAGTAATACGGTGGTGTTTGCGATAGGAATGTTGAAATATTGGTTTTCTTTTTTGGCTTCGGTTAGATAGAGTACTCGACCGTCTTTTTGCATTACTCGACAGTATTCTAAGTAAAATATATTTGCTCTTTTGGAGTGTAATATGGTTTTCAGATCAGACGGAGAAAAACTTTCAGCTACCATAAATTCAAGTATCCTTACTGTTGAATCGTGGATGATTATTGTTATATATAAAATACATATATATTGTTTGAACTTATACTTTATCTATACGTTTTTCAACTATTGATTTAATCATTGTTTGCACTTAACTTTGCTATTTTCCTAATAAAGATTTTAATTCTTAGTTGATTCCACTTACCGCGACAGGGATAATTGAAAATAATAATTATATTGTGCTTAGCGATTAATAACTAAAAAACAATAATTAACTATTTTTACGTTAATACAATAACTTAAATAAAAAAGTGAACTGCAATGAATAATAACGAGCAACCAACAATTCTCTGGCACGACTACGAAACATGGGGAATATCGCCAAAGCTCGATAAACCTTCACAGTTTGCTGGTATTCGAACCGATTACGATTTGAATATTGTTGGTGAGCCAGAGATGTTTTATTGTCAACCTCCTCAGGATTATTTACCTCAGCCTGAAGCTTGTTTGGTAACAGGTATTACACCTCAAAAAGCCTTACAAGAAGGTTTAACTGAAGCAGAATTTGCTGATCGCATTCATACGTTATTTACTCAGCCTAATACCTGCGTTGCTGGCTATAATAGTATTCGTTTTGATGATGAAGTGACGCGTTATTTACTGTATCGCAACTTTTACGACCCTTATGCTCGTGAATGGCAAAATGGTAATAGCCGTTGGGATATTATTGATATGGTTCGTGCTTGCTATGCACTGCGACCTGAAGGTATTGAATGGCCAACTAATGACGATGGCTTAGTAAGCTTTAGATTAGAACTATTAACAAAAGCTAACGGTATTAGCCATGAAGCAGCTCATGACGCAATGAGCGATGTATACGCAACCATTGCAATGGCGAAACTTATAAAAGAAAAACAGCCAAAACTTTACGATTTTATTTTTAATTTAAAAAATAAGAAGCAAGTATCAGAACTTATTGATGTTTATAACATGACACCGATTGTTCATACCTCTAGCAAAGTTTCTTCTGCGCACGGTTGTACAAGTTGGTTTGCGCCAATAAGCTATCATCCAACCAATAAGAATGCTGTTATTGCGATAGATTTAGCGAGAGATCCACAACCATTATTTGATTTAACCAGCGAGCAAATTAAAGAGCGTTTATATACTCGACATGATGAATTAGAAGAAGGCGAATTGCCGATCCCAGTAAAGCTTATTCATGTTAATAAGTGTCCTGTAGTTGCCCCAGCTAAAACATTACTACCAGAAAATGCAGCACGCTTAGATATACCTCGTGAAGTTTGTTTAGCTAACTTAGCTAAACTAAAACAAAATACAGAGTTAAGAGATAAGCTTACTGATGTATTTGCTCAAAGCTATGAGAAAGACGAAACGGTTGACGCTGAACAATCTTTATATGGTGGTAACTTCTTCTCGCATAGCGATAAAGCTCAAATGGAGATTTTACATCAAATTTCTCCAGAGCAGTTATCTAGCCACCCTTTTGAATTTCAAGACACACGTTTACCTACGCTGTTATTCAGGTACAGAGCTAGAAACTTTCCTTACACTCTATCAAGCGATGAGCAACAAAAGTGGAAAAACTATTGTGAAAACAAACTACAATATGGTGAAGCAGGATTATTAAGTATTGATGAGTTTGTAATGAAAATTGAAAACTTAGCGCTAGAACACGAAAACAATCCTGAAAAGATGAAGATTTTAAAAGCCCTATACCATTACGTACAAGCAAATTAATTAAGTAGGTTAAGTTATGCATACCCGAATTTATCAATTTAGCGCAGATGATTACCGTGGCGAAAGAATTGAATTATCTAACTATATTGGTAAAGTTGTTTTGATTGTTAATACAGCAAGTGAGTGTGGCTTTACCGATCAATATAAAGGTCTGCAAGATCTTTATGAAAAATACCATGAGCAAGGTCTTGAGATTTTAGCTTTTCCTTGCAATCAATTTAAACAACAAGAAAAAGGCAGTAATGCAGATATAAAATCATTCTGCGATTTACAGTTTAATATTAAGTTTGATTTGTTTGGGAAAGTCGATGTTAATGGAGCTGACGCTCATCCACTTTTTAAGTTTCTCAAACAAGAAGCTCCTGGCATATTAGGCACAAAAAGTATTAAGTGGAATTTCACCAAGTTTTTAGTGAATAAAGAAGGCCAAGTAATAAAAAGGTTTGCCACCATCACTAAGCCATATCAGCTTGAGAACGACATAAAAAAACTATTAGAGATGAACTGCTAACAATTACTTTTATTGTTAGCTACGCTTATTTATACTTATTAATAAAATAAGCAATTAACACTAAATCGTTTTATGCTTTTATATACAACTAAAATCAAAAAAACTGTATATTAATAAAGCATTAATACAATATTGATAATTTGTTAACAATATTTATTTTCTTTAATATCAATCACTACCGATAAAACTAATCAACTGGTCCAATTTCATCTAATATATTTAATGCAAATATATTACACTATATAAAAGAATAATAATTTTGATGGTGCATTATGAGTAGTAGTAATAAAGATTCAGACTCAAACCTAAATTTAGTTAATGAAGATAAAGAAGCCCAACTTCACAATTATCTTGGCAAGATCATGCTATTTCCTGAAGATCTACAAGATAAAATTATTGAAGAGATTAGTATGCTGCCTATTTGTACCAAGGCTGCAATAAATAACATTCTGGATTATTATTCGAATATTGAAAATACTGAATTAGATGAAAATGAGTCTTATATTGTAGCTGAAGAGCTAAACCGTGTTAGTAAGAAATAAAGTACTCGTGTATAAATTTAAAAGTTTCTAACCTTCATGGTAAAACCTATCACATGTAACAAGTGATAGGTTATCTAAGTTAACATCAAAAACCTCAGCACCTGTTATGTTGATAGCTGCTGATTACGTAAACTGGCAATTTCATCTCTGGCTTTAGCTGCAAGCTCAAACTCAAGGTTCTGAGCATGTTTTATCATCTCACTCTCCAATAGTTTGATTTTGTCATCAATCTCTTTAGTCGACATGATTTTATATGAAGCATGTTGTTCAGCTACTTTTTGTAGCGATGCTTTACTTGTTCCATTACCTAAGCCCATAACATCCGATATCTTACGTCGAACACCTTTCGGGGTAATACCATGGTCTAAGTTGTATTGATGCTGAATACCACGCCTTCTTTCTGTTTCATCAATGGCTTTTTTCATAGAGCCAGTAATTCGAGCCGCATATAAAATAGCTCGACCGTTTATGTTACGAGCTGCACGACCTATAGTTTGGATCAATGAACGCTCTGAACGTAAAAAGCCTTCTTTATCTGCGTCTAAAATAGCAACTAATGATACTTCAGGCATATCTAGCCCTTCGCGAAGTAAGTTGATCCCAACAAGCACATCAAATTTACCTAGCCTGAAGTCTCTGATAATTTCTACACGTTCAACAGTATCAACATCAGAATGAAGATATCGAGTTTTAATACCGTGCTCGTCTAAGTAATCTGTTAAGTCTTCAGCCATACGCTTAGTTAAGGTTGTTGCTAGTACCCTTTCCTCAATCACAATACGTTTACGTATTTCAGAGAGTAAATCATCAACTTGAGTTTCAACTGGGCGTACTTCAATTACTGGATCTAATAGCCCTGTTGGACGAACAACTTGCTGAGCAATATCATCGCCTGACTTTTCAACTTCATAGTTACTAGGTGTGGCTGAAACATAAATAGTTTGAGGCGCTAATGCTTCAAACTCTTCAAATTTCATAGGTCTGTTATCAAGTGCTGAGGGTAATCTAAAACCGTATTCAACAAGGTTTTCTTTTCTTGAGCGATCGCCTTTATACATAGCACCAATTTGAGGAACCGTTACATGAGATTCATCAATAATTAACAGACCATCACTAGGTAAATAATCGAATAATGTTGGCGGCGCTTCACCATTGCCCCTACCTGACAAATAGCGTGAGTAGTTTTCTATACCCGAGCAATAACCTAATTCAGTCATCATTTCTATATCAAACTGGGTACGCTGCATAATGCGCTGCTCTTCAACCAGTTTATTATTTTCTTTTAACTGGGCGGATCTGTCTTTAAGTTCAATTTTAATGTTTTCAACGGCCGCTAAAATTTTCTCGCGCGGAGTGGCATAGTGTGTTTTAGGATAAATAGTAACTCGCTGTAAAGTTTTTTCAATTTGTCCTGTAAGCGGATCAAACTGTCTTATTTGTTCTATTTCTTCATCAAATAACTCAATACGTACTGCTAATCGGTCTGATTCGGCAGGGAAAACATCAATAACATCGCCACGAACTCGATAAGTAGCGCGCTGAAAAGCCACATCGTTACGTGTGTATTGCAGTTCAGCTAAGCGTCTTAATATATCGCGTTGATTAATAATGTCGCCTTGGCTGATATGCAACATCATTTTTAAATAAGAGTCTGGATCACCTAAGCCGTAAATGGCAGATACTGAAGCGATAATAATTACGTCTTTACGCTCTAGTAAAGCTTTAGTGGCTGATAAACGCATTTGCTCGATATGCTCATTTACAGAAGCATCTTTTTCAATAAAAGTATCAGTAGTAGGAACGTAAGCTTCAGGCTGATAATAATCATAATAAGAAACAAAATACTCAACGGCATTATTAGGGAAAAACTCTTTCATTTCACCGTATAACTGAGCTGCTAATGTTTTATTAGGTGCCAACATCATAGTCGGACGGTTTAATTTCTCAATAATATTAGCAATAGTAAATGTTTTACCTGATCCTGTTACACCTAATAAAGTTTGATGGGCTAAACCCGTTTCAATACCTTCAAGTAACTGTGCTATTGCCGTTGGCTGATCACCACTAGGCGTGTAATCAGATACGAGTTCCATATTCTTCATAATTAAACGGATGCCTCTTTTGTATCAACCTTAAAAAGGCCAGTTTCGTACTGTTTATTGAATAAATAATAAGAAATAAATGCCATCAATAAATTACCAATAACACAACCGATAAAAAATCCTGTTAAACCAAATAAAATACTACCTAAATAAGCTATAGGCACGTAACAAACAAATAAACGAACGATGCTGAGCATTAATGTTGTTAACGGCTTGTGTAAGGCATTAAAAGATGAATTCGTTAAAATGATAATACCTTGAAGGCCATAACCTAACGGTAATATCCATATAAATAATTCAATAATCTCAGCTACGGCTTGTTCTTTAGCAAACATACTACTAATAACTGGTGCTAATAAAACGAGAACAACATAAATAAATATCTGCCATAACATAACGAACTTAATTGAAGTTATATAACTTTCTTTTACTCTATCCATCTTTGATGCACCGAAGTTCTGGCTAATAAACGCCGGTAATGTCATAGAAAGCGCTAATACAACCAAGCAAGCAATAGACTCAATTCTTGATCCCACACCAAAGGCAGCAACAGCCTCTTCGCCATAAGTAGCAGCTATAGCTGTTAATATGGCAGCAGCGATAGGTGTAAGCATGTTTGCGCCTGCAGCAGGTAAGCCAATTTTAAGAATGCTTCGACATGAAGAAATAAATACAGTCAATGGTATGAACTTGCCATGCACAAGTTGCTTTTTGTAGACCAAAATATATAAAACTAATGCGGTACCAAACATCCAAGAAATAAAGGTAGCAATTGCGGCACCTTGAATACCCATTGCGGGTATAGGTCCAACACCAAAAATAAGTATAGGGTCTAAAATAGCGTTAACAAGCCCAGATCCCCCCATAACAATACTAGGTGTTTTTGTATCTCCTTCAGCTCGTAAAATGGCATTACCTATCATAGGGCCAATTAAACATACGCTGCCTAAAAACCATATATCCATGTAATCATGAATAAAAGGCAGTGTTTCTTCGCTAGCCCCTAACATTAAAAATGTTTCATCAATAAAAAAGTAACCAATTAAAGATAAACCAGCGACAATAAATGCAGACAGGTATAAAGAAGATGTCGCATTGTTTTTAGCTGATTCTTTATCGCCAACACCTAAAAGCTTACCTATAACAGCAGCAGTACCTATTCCTAAACCAATAGTTAAGCTAATAACAGTAAAAGTAATAGGAAAAGTAAAACTGATAGCGGCTAATGGTTGAGTACCTAATAAACCAACAAAAAATGTGTCTACTAGATTAAACGTCATTAAAAGGATCATTCCGTAGATCATAGGAATTGTCATTCTTTTTAGTACTTGAGGAACAGGATCTTTTAATAAATCAACTGGATTCTTTTTTGCCAATGTTGTCATGGAAAATATAATACTCGTGAGATAAATAACCGGCGGACACTTATTGTAAAAGATAGAACCAGAACCCGCTATGCTTATCTTTTATTTCACGAGATAAATTGTAAGAATAAATAATTAACAGATAGCATCTAGAATAATGCTCACCTGTTAATTATGCGGTGAATATATCAAGGTGTTACAACACGCTTGAAGGGGAATTAACTAAAACCCTATCTGAAAGCCGACATATAATGAGCGAGGTTCACCCGGATTAAGTGCTCAGTTTTAGCTGTTCGAATAAATAATACAATAAAAAAAGCATAATATCCGAATGAATGTGGCAATGATATGGCCAGAACTTGGCTAAAAGCAAGAGGGATAATTTAGGTTATTTCAAAGTATTTATTGAGGTGTGTTTTTTTAAAAAAAAGAAGATGACTTTATAACGGTTCTAAAAAAAAAGCCCTTTACTCTTTTACAAATCAATTCATTTTTAGCCATTAATATATAACATCGCAAAACCTTGAATAGGTAATTTAATAATAACTAGCTCCATATTTCGTAAAACAGGCCTTAATCACACTAATGTTAATTAAAAAATAAAAGAAAAAAACATTGTTTTTTACGTAAAAATAAGATCACAAAAATACAATTTAAGAAAGAAGTTAACATGTAATTGTATAAAATAATGCGGTTGAACAAAAAACAAACCAAGCAGTTTATTTTAACACCAAAATAGTACTAAACCGCTGTTTATATTATAAAATAAAAAATTTTCAAGAAAGGATTGACTTCGCTCTAGCCACTATTCCTTTGTTACGGTTATATTAATTCACACTTTAATACACATAGTTATCCACAGCATTAGTGGATAACTGTAATCAAATAACGTAATAAATCTACATGGTCAATATATCAGCACAAAAAGCGCTTTAAGCTCCCATTTTGATTGCAAATTAAGCAAAAAAACAAATATTTAATTTTTTTAGAATTTTATATTGACAGTTCAGCTACTGCCCTTTAATATTCCGCCCCGTTAACCACATCGGTTAACAACAATTCCTCAATAGCTCAGTTGGTAGAGCAACGGACTGTTAATCCGTTTGTCCCTGGTTCAAGTCCAGGTTGAGG
>NZ_JAUPEC010000041.1 GCF_030551755.1 Pseudocolwellia sp. AS88 | reverse complement strand
TACGCTTAGTTGTTGATTTCATAACACTCTCCAATTTACTTAAAGAAAAGTGTCAACCTTATTTAGGACGGGTCAAATTTAAGATAAAAAAAAGCTGCCTAGTTAAGCAGCTTTAATATTCTATAAGTACTTAGCGAGTTAGTCGCTATATTTCCAACTTAGTTAACTGAAGGAACTAATGTGTTTTTAGTAATAGAAGCGTCTTCTTTTAAAGACTCTACATAAGCTAAATAAGCCGATTGAGCTAATTGATTAACCTGCTGGTTTTCAATATCGCTGTTTAATTTAGCTTCCATATTTTTAACTGCTTGAACTTCAACTAAAACGAAATCACCATTTGCTAAATCAGATAAACCTGCAGAAACTGTTCCTTCAACAGGATGAGGTAATGTGAACGCTTTCTCAACAATTGCAGGAGCAACTTCAGGAGAATAACGAACTACATCAGCTTTAGTTTCAAAGGCAGTACTATATTCAACTAGTTTAGCTGTAATGTCAGCACCTGATTGCATTTCAACTAATAACTCATCCATTACGTTTTGAGCTTCAGTTTTAGCTTTTTCGGCAACCAAGTTATACTTTATCGCTTCAGTAACTTCAGCTAAAGGCTTAACATTAGCAGCTTGATATTCATTTAAACGCACAACGATAGCTAATGAATCACTTACTTCAATTACATCAGAGTTCAATTGCTCATTAAGAACTAAATCAGAAAAAGCAGCATCAATCGCTCTAACATTGCTAAATACACCAGTGTTGTTGTTGCGAGATAACCACTCAGATGTCTTAACTTGTGTATTAACAGCTTCAGCAGCATCATCTAAGCTATCTGGAAATTCAAAACTTAAACGCGCCATTTCTTGTTGAAGTACGTAAAATTCTTCTTGTGCTTTTTGTTTGCTGATTCTTATTTTTAAATCATCAAATACTTCTGTTAGCGGTTGAACAACAGCAGGCTTTAAGTCAGTTAATTTAATAAGATGAAAACCATACTCAGTTTGAACAACGTTACTTACATCACCAATTTCTGCTAATGCGAAAGCTTGCTCGTCAAAAACTTCATCCATTGAGCCACGCTCTAACCAATCTAAATCACCGCCATTCTCACCACTAAACGTGTCTGATGAATATTTTTTAGCTAACTCTGCAAAATCACCACCTGCGTTGATTTGTGCAAGAAGAGATTCAGCTTGAGCTTTTGCTGCATCTTCGTCTTCATCAACTTCTATAAGAATGTGTGAAATGCGACGTTGTTCATCATCACCAAAATCGTTAATATTTTCTTCGTAAAAAGCTTTAACATCATCATCTGAAACAACAATGTTTTTAGCAATATCTTCAACATTTAACGTTATGTAGTTAACTTTAACTTTTTCTTGGTTTAAAAAACGCTCTTGGTTTTCTTGATAGAAGTTATTAATTTCTTCATCAGTAATTTCCACTGAACTTTTAAACTGCTCTAACCCAATTGAAGCAAAACGAATATCACGTATTTGATTCTGTAACTCTGCAATCATAGTGCTTTGGTAAGGTAATGAAAATTCACTTAACACTAACGCTTGAGTTAATTGGCGACGGCTCATTTCTAAACGTAAATAATCTCTAAAATCAGACGATTGATAAAAACCAGCTTGGTTAATTAATGCTAAATAGCGGTTGTTATCAAAAACACCATCTACCTGAAACTCAGGCATCGTAAGAATAGTCTTTTTAATACGATCATCAGATACTCTAATTGCTAAATTAGCAGAGTTTTGATCAACCAAACGTTGATTAATTAAACTATCAACTACACCATTTCTAAAGTTAGCCATGTATGTTTGATCGGCAGCAAGGGTTTCAAACATTTCACCATACTGCTGTTGCATATTATTTCTTTGCGCTTGATATGCTTTATTGAAATCTTGTAAAGAGATCTTTTCGCCGTTAACGTCAGCAACAGAAGTATCTGTTGAATTTGTATAACTACCAATGCCTGCAAGTGCAAAAGTTAAAATTACTAAGCCAAGAATAATCTTAGCTGCCATACCTTGAGAACTTTCTCGAATATTTTCTAACATGTTTCTCTCTTATTACACCGAGTGCTTATATTATATTCAATCACACCATAATTTATGTGATTTAAATAAATTGGTAGATCCGTTGCTCGTGATTTTAGCAGAATGCACACGCGGCTTGAAGCTAGATTAAAGATAAATATCAAATATTTTCTCACTAGAATAAGCTTTGAGTTATTCTTACAACTAATCCGCCTAATTTATTGCTCTGTAAGCAATAATTAAAGAATAGATACAACGAGTTTTTTCTACAAAAAGTGTAACTTTGCGTTTTTATCGGTTAATTCTGCCGTTTAAAATAATAGCTAAGTTAAGGGCACCCATTTATTAATCTCTAGACAATAAAAAACCACCTAAATAGGTGGTTTTTTATTTCATGAAATAACTAATATTAGCTATTACATGCATCTTTTAATGCTTTACCAGCTTTAAATGATGGAATTTTAGCTGCAGCAATTTCAATTGTTGCACCAGTTTGAGGATTACGACCTGTGCGTGCTGCACGATCACGTACTGAGAAAGTACCAAATCCAACTAGCGCTACTTGATCGCCACTCTTTAATTCTTCTGTAACCGCTTCGATAAAAGAGTCTAAAGCACGACCCGCAGCAGCTTTAGAGATATCAGCACCCGCTGCAATTTTTTCGATTAGTTGAGATTTATTCACAGTTTTCCCCTTCAATTGTAATGATTTCTGCGCCATCGTTTGTTTTAGCGTCCTGCAAAAGCATTTTATATTAAGCTTTTTTATGAACATCAAGCGCAGAGTTAAAAAATTTAAAATGAGATAATACAATAAGTGTTATTGTTCATTATCTCCACTAGACCCCGCGTTTACATTGGGGTCTAACATTATCAGCGTTGTTAACTTACCACAGTTTGAGCGTTTGAAAAGCTAAAATTGCACTTTTTATCAATTTTTTTCAAATTTTCATGATTTTTTAGACTTTTTCCTCAAAAAAAGCCTAAAATCCACGGTGTTAACTTTCTAACTTGACCTTTTCTATAGGATTTTCAAGGGCAATAGCTAGAACTTCTTCAATCCATTTTACTGGGTGGATAGATAAATCTGCGATGACATTTTCAGGAATCTCTTCCAAATCACGTTCATTATCTTTTGGAATAATTACAGTTTTAATACCGCCACGATGAGCAGCCAATAATTTTTCTTTTAAACCACCAATAGGAAGAACTTCACCTCTTAGAGTAATTTCACCTGTCATAGCAACTTCTGCTTTAACAGGGTTACCTGTTAAGCTAGAAACAAGCGCAGTACACATTCCTATACCAGCACTTGGACCATCTTTAGGTGTTGCACCTTCTGGCACATGAACATGAATATCACGTTTCTCATGAAAATCTTCATTAATTCTTAAAGCTTCTGCTCTGCTTCTAACAACCGTCATAGCGGCTTGAATAGACTCTTGCATTACATCACCTAAAGAACCTGTGTAAGAAAGCTTACCTTTACCAGGAACAGATGCCGTTTCAATTGTAAGTAGTTCACCACCAACAGAAGTCCATGCTAAACCTGTTACTAAACCTACACGGTTATGTTCATCAGCTTTACCATAATCAAAACGTTGAACACCTAGATACTCTGATAAGTTGTCTTGATTAATGGTGACACTTTTTAAACTTTTATCTAATAAAATGGCTTTAACCGCTTTACGACAAAGTTTAGAAATATCTCTTTCTAAATTACGTACACCGGCTTCACGAGTGTAATAACGAATAATGCCAACAATAGCACTGTCATCAATACTAATTTCGCTTTCTTTTAAGCCATTTCGTTCTATCTGTTTTTTAACTAAATGGTTTTTAGCAATATTCAGTTTTTCATCTTCGGTATAACCCGATAGACGTATTACTTCCATACGATCTAATAATGGACCAGGAATATCCATACTGTTTGATGTTGCTACAAACATTACATCTGACAAGTCGTAATCTACTTCCAAATAGTGATCGTTAAAGCTACTGTTTTGTTCTGGATCAAGTACTTCTAATAAAGCTGATGCTGGATCGCCTCTCATATCAGAAGCCATCTTATCTATTTCATCAAGTAAGAATAATGGATTTTTAACACCCACTTTTGCAATTTTCTGAATCAACTTACCTGGTAGTGAACCGATGTAAGTTCTTCTATGTCCACGAATTTCAGCTTCGTCACGTACGCCACCTAAAGCCATACGTACATATTTACGTCCGGTAGATTTTGCTATAGATTGCCCTAGTGAAGTTTTACCTACACCTGGAGGACCAACTAAACATAAAATAGGACCTTTTAGTGAAGTTACACGTTGTTGAACGGCTAAATACTCAAGAATACGTTCTTTAACTTTATCTAAACCATAGTGATCTTGGTCTAGCACTTCTTCAGCTAATTTTAAGTTACGTTTAAGCTTACTTTTCTTTTTCCATGGAACACTCGTCATCCAGTCAATATAGCTACGTACAACAGTTGCTTCTGCTGACATAGGCGACATCATTTGTAGCTTTTTGGCTTCAGCTAAAGTTTTTTCTTTAGCTTCTTTAGGCATTTGAGCATCTTCAATTTTTTTATTAATTAATTCAGCTTCATCTGGCGTGTCTTCCATATCACCAAGCTCTTTTTGAATGGCTTTCATTTGCTCATTCAAATAATATTCGCGTTGGCTTTTTTCCATTTGTTTTTTAACACGAGTTCGAATCTTCTTCTCAACTTGAAGAATATCTATTTCGCCTTCCATTAAGCCCATTAAGTATTCTAAACGTTCTGAAATATTAGTTATTTCTAATACTTTTTGTTTATCTTCTAACTTAAGTGGCATATGAGCTGCCATGGTATCGGCAAGTTGCTCAGGATCGTCAATGCCTGACACTGAAGTTAAAACTTCAGGAGGAATTTTTTTATTAAGTTTTACATACCCTTCAAACTGTGAAATAGCCGAGCGGACTAAAACATCGCTATTTTCTACTTCATCGTCTGTTGCTTTAAGAAAATCGATATTTGCTGTGAAGTATTCTTCAGTTTCAACAAATTCTGCAATTTTAGCGCGCTTAACGCCTTCAACTAATACTTTAACAGTACCGTCAGGCAATTTTAGCATTTGTAAAATAGAGGCTACGGTACCTGTTTGGTACACGTCATTAAATGTTGGATCATCTATAGCCGCATCTTTTTGTGCAACTAAAAATATTTGCTTATCTTTTTCATTAGCAATATCTAGGCAACGAATTGACTTTTCTCTGCCAACGAATAATGGAATAACCATTTGTGGATATACAACAACATCACGTAAGGCTAAAACTGGGATTTCAGTTACGCCAGATAACTCATCGGTCATAGGTCACTCTCTCGGGAATTTGATACTTAAAAAGGATATGGGGATTATAGTAAAGCTTTCAACAGGTAAATAAAAAAAAGAGCCATAAAGGCTCTTTTTTATTGTGTTTAAAATGATTAACTTAGCTAACCATAGAAACTATTCAGAAACCGCTTGGTCTTGAGGTGTTTCATAAATCACGATAGGTTTAGATTCACCTTTAATAACGGTTTCGTCTACAACGACTTTACTCGCATTCTCAAGAGATGGTAATTCGTACATTGTTTCAAGTAATACACTTTCAACGATAGAACGTAAACCACGAGCTCCTGTTTTACGAGTCATCGCTTTGTTAGCAATTGCTAGTAATGCATCTTTTCTAAACTCAAGCTCAACACCTTCCATATCGAAAAGCGCTACAAATTGTTTAGTTAAAGCATTTTTAGGCTCTTGCAATATTTGGATCAACGCGTCTTCATCTAATTCAGTTAATGTTGCTACAACAGGTAAACGCCCAATAAATTCTGGGATCAAACCGTACTTAACTAAATCTTGTGGCTCTACGTCTTGAAAGCTTTCTGTTAACGTTTTTTCTGACTCTTTACCACGAACTTCAGCACCAAAACCTATGCCTGTACCCGTTTGACAACGCTGTTCAATAACTTTATCTAAGCCTGCAAAAGCACCACCACAGATAAATAATATTTTAGAGGTATCAACTTGCAAAAACTCTTGTTGAGGATGCTTACGACCACCTTGAGGAGGAACAGAAGCAATTGTACCTTCAACTAACTTTAATAATGCTTGTTGAACACCTTCACCTGAAACGTCACGAGTAATTGATGGGTTATCAGACTTTCTAGAAATCTTGTCTATTTCATCAATGTAAACAATACCTCGTTGAGCTTTATCTACATCATAATCGCATTTCTGTAATAACTTCTGGATAATATTCTCTACGTCTTCACCTACATAACCGGCTTCAGTTAATGTAGTTGCATCTGCCATAGTAAACGGAACATCAAGTAATCTAGCTAATGTTTCTGCTAATAATGTTTTACCACTACCTGTAGGGCCTATAAGTAAAATATTACTTTTACCTAATTCAACACCATTGTGAGAGTCACCATTACGTAAACGTTTATAATGATTATATACAGCTACAGACAATACTTTTTTAGCATGATCTTGACCAATAACGTAATCATCAAGACTCTCTCTGATTTCGATTGGTGTAGGTAGTTTTTCTTTATCTTCTTTTGGAGAAACTTCTTTTATTTCTTCACGAATAATATCGTTACACAGTTCAACGCACTCGTCACAAACAAACACAGATGGTCCTGCGATAAGTTTACGTACTTCATGCTGACTTTTGCCACAGAATGAACAATACAGCAACTTGCCGTTATCACCGTCACCTTTAGTTATATCGGTCATACGGTACCTCTAATTCTTTAATTTGAATTTACTTATACATTTAAGTATTTAATCATTTTTCACAAATCTTTTTGTGAAACAGATAAAGTTTATTTATCTTGTCTTTGTTCTAATATGGCGTCAACTAATCCATATTCAACCGCGCTTTCTGCACTTAAGAAGTTATCACGGTCAGTATCTACTGAAACTTTTTCAATTGGCTGGCCTGTATGGTCTGCCATTAAACGATTCATTTTTTCTTTAATATATAAAATTTCTTTAGCGTGTATTTCAAAATCAGACGCTTGACCTTGGAAACCACCTAGAGGTTGATGAATCATTACGCGTGCATTTGGCAAGCAGTAACGTTTACCTTTAGCTCCACCTGATAAAAGAAAAGCACCCATGCTTGCAGCTTGGCCAATACAAACCGTACTTACGTTAGGTTTGATAAATTTCATTGTATCGTAAATAGCCATACCTGCGGTAACTGATCCACCCGGCGAATTTATATAAAGAAAAATATCTTTATCTGGACTTTCCGATTCTAAGAATAAAAGCTGAGCAACAATAAGATTAGCCATATGATCTTCAACTTGACCACACAGAAAAATTACTCTTTCTTTAAGAAGACGTGAATAAATATCAAATGAGCGCTCACCTTTAGGAGTTTGCTCGATGACCATAGGTACCAAAGCGCTTTCAGTAACACTTGTTAAATTTTGAGAAGTATGAGAAGTAAACAACAGATAGTCCTTAGATTAAAAAAATGGCTTGTATGTTTCCATACAAGCCATTTAAGCGATTGCTAGATAAAATGTCAATCTAAAAGGGTTATTTTCCTTCAGGATTCATAATATCTTTGAAACTTGCCGCTTTTTCTTTAACTTTTGCGCTTGCAAGTACAACTTCAACAGCTTGCTCTTCTAATGCAACATTTTGCATTTGTTGATTAAGCTCTTTGTTCGTTGTGTAATATTCAATAACTTCTTTTGGATCTTCGTAAGCAGAAGCCGCTGATGCAATAAGTTCATTTACTTTATTTTCATCAACTTTTAATTCGTTTACTTTGATCACTTCACCTAATAATAAACCTGTTTTCACACGTTTCTTAGCTTGCTCTTCAAACATTTCTGCAGGAAGTTCAGGTAAGTTGTTAGGATCCATTTGACCAGCAAAACGTTGCATAGCTTGTTGGCGTAAAACATCAACTTCTTGTGCGATTAACGCAGCAGGAATTTCAAGCTCATGTGCTTCCAATAAGCCTTCAATCACTTGCTCTTTAACTTTAGCTTTAACAGCTTGAGTTAACTCGCGTGACATATTTTTGCTTACTTCTTCACGTAATGCTTCAACACCACCTTCTTCAACACCGAATAATTTCGCAAATTCTTCATCAATTTCAGGAAGAACAGGTCCTTCAGTCTTGTGAACAACGATATCAAACTCAGCATCTTTACCTTTAAGGTTTTCAGCGTGGTAATCTTCAGGGAAAGTAACTTTGATTGTTTTTTCTTCGCCAACTTTCATACCGATAATATCAGTTTCAAAACCTGGGATCATGCGGCTAGCGCCTAATTCAAGTTCAAAACCTTCAGCTTTTCCGCCTTCAAATTCTTCACCGTCAATACGACCAGTGAAATCTAAAGTTAGCTTGTCGCCTTTCTTAGTTTTACGCTTGTTTTCTTTCCACGTTTTATGTTGGTTTTGTAACGTAACAAACATTTCATCTAAATCGCTGTCTGTTACTTCAACTTTAGGCTTTTCAACTTTAATTGAATTTAAATCTTTTAATTCAACTTCAGGATAAATTTCGAAAGTTGCTTCAAACTCTAATGCTTTACCTTCTTCATTGCTTTTAGCAACAAAACTTGGTCTTCCAGCAGGGTTAATTTTCTCTGCTACAATCGCATCAACAAAATTACGTTGCATAAGTTCGCCAGCTACTTCTTGACGTACAGATTGACCGTAACGCTTTTGAATTACTGATGGTGGAACTTTACCCGGACGGAATCCGTTAATCTTTTGTGTTCTAGCGATATGACGAAGACGATTTTTAACTTCAACATCTACTGATTCTGCAGGAACAGAAATCGTTAAACGACGTTCCAAACCCTGTGTAGTCTCAACTGAAACTTGCATTTAATTACCTCAAAACTTAGCGTTTAGTACGCTATCAATAACTCATCTATATACAGTAAACAAACTATAACAAGTAAAGTTTGCTTTTACCCCACTCGATTAAAAGCGAAATTCAAAATTACAAATAAAAGATGTTCAGATTAAAAATTATGACGCGAAATTATAGCGGTGCTCATAGCAATAGTCGAGGGGATCGGCAAATAAATTTACAATTAATAGAATATTTATGCTTTTTTTAAGAAAATTGATGAAAAATCAGTAAGAAAGAGTTTTGAATTTTAATATGAGGAGTAAAGTGGTCGGTGATGCAAGATTCGAACTTGCGACCCCTTGGACCCAAACCAAGTGCGCTACCAAGCTGCGCTAATCACCGATATACTTTATTTTACTTTTATACAGTTTAAATGGGGTGGCTGAAGGGACTTGAACCCTCGACAACCGGAATCACAATCCGGGGCTCTACCAACTGAGCTACAGCCACCACTGTATAGTTAGTTAATTAAAAAAGTAAACATGGGAAAATAACATCTGAAAGATAATATTTATTGTGAACAATCGTAATAACTACATTCTAAAGAGGCTTATAAATAAAGGGCTACCTTTAAAAAACACTACTGCTTCAGAACGGGGCGTATCTTAATCATCCTTAATAATTAAGTCAACAACTTTTATGCCTTAAATAGACAATATTTATAAATTTTCACTGGGTTTAAAGTCTTATGGGTAGGCTGCTGCACGCAGTGATTAATTAGCGTACAAAAACAGTTCTAAAAATAACAATAATGAAGTTATCTTAGCAGACAAGTTTATTCACTCTATTTAATTATTCTTTAAGCAAATTATAAAACAACATAGTTATTTAAAAAAGTAAGGCTCTTATAAAGAATAAACATTCAATATAAGAGCCTTTGGTTCAGTTCAAAAAATAAAGAAGAACTTTAGCGAAATTTTCTTCTGTTTTTAAGAGAACTGGTTCATCGTATTATCTTTACCTGAAGCTTTTAGTGCTTGAGCGCCAGAGAAGTACTCTTTATGTTCATCACCAATATTTGATCCTGACATGTGTTGATGCTTTACACACGCTAGTTTTTGATGTATTTCTTGACGTTGAACATTTAAAACATACGCTAACATGCCTTCTTCACCAAAGTAGCCTTTAGCTAAGTTATCTGTTGATAACGCCGCTGTATGGTAAGTTGGTAATGTGATTAAATGATGGAAAATACCTGCTTTTTCCGCTGCATCTTTTTGGAATAAACGAATTTTCTCGTCAGCTTCTATAGCTAATTCAGAAGTATCGTACTCTTTAGACATTAATAATTCACGAGTATATTGCGTAAGGTCTTTACCTGATTCTGACCATGCATCAAACACTTGCTGTCTGAAGTTTAATGTCCAGTTAAATGAAGGGCTATTGTTATACACTAATTTAGCATTAGGACATTCTTCACGGATTCTATTTACCATACCAGCGATTTGCTCTACATTTGGTTTTTCAGTTTCTATCCACAATAAATCTGCACCGTTTTGTAAAGAGGTAATACAATCAAGTACTACACGGTCTTCACCTGTGTTTGGCTTGAAGCGAATAAGACCATTCGGTAAACGAGTAGGCTTAATTAACTTGTCACCCTGTTTGATAAGCATATCACCTGAACCTAACGCATCTAATGACGTTACTTCTTCACCATCAATAAATGAATTATATTTCTCAGCTAAATCTCCTGGTCTAAGTGAAACCGGTGTTTTCTGAGTTAAACCAGCTCCTAATGAGTCAGTACGAGCAACAATAACTCCATCATCAACCCCCATTTCCATAAATGCATATCGTACCGCATTAATTTTCGCTAAAAAGTCTTCATGTGGAACCGTTACTTTACCGTCTTGATGACCACATTGTTTAACATCAGATACTTGGTTTTCAATTTGAATTGCACAAGCACCCGCTTCAATCATTTTTTTAGCTAATAAGTAAGTTGCTTCTTCATTACCAAAGCCTGCATCAATATCAGCAATAATTGGAACAACATGAGTTTCAAAATTATTGATTTTATTTTGAACTGCTTGTTCTTTAATTTGGTCTTCTTCTTCTCTTGCTGCATCAAGTTGTTGAAATAGATCTTGCAGTTCTCGAGCATCAGCTTGTTTTAAGAAGGTATATAATTCTTCAATTAATGCAGGAACTGAAGTCTTCTCATGCATAGATTGATCAGGTAACGGACCAAACTCAGAACGCATAGCTGCAATCATCCAACCTGAAAGGTATAAATAGCGCCCTTTTGTTGTTTCAAAATGCTTTTTAATTGAAATCATTTTTTGTTGGCCGATAAATCCATGCCAGCAACCTAAAGACTGTGTGTATTTAGAGGTATCTTGATCGTATTCCCCCATATCTGCTCGCATGATTTTTGCTGTATATTTAGCAATATCTAAACCTGTTTTAAATTGGTTTTGAATACGCATACGAGCGATATTTTCTGGGTCAATGTTATGCCAAGTTTCACCTTGTTGAGCGATAGTATTAATAGCTTGAGTGATTTCGTTTCTGTAGTTGTTCATAATCTTTCCCTTTTTCATAGTAAGTAGGTTTAATTTGTTATTAAAGTTAACGGGGTATTTAATGTATGCCTTTGGCTAGTAACCGATACTTATGTAAGACAGGTTCTGTGTAGCCGTTAGGCTGCTCTCCCCCATTAAAAATAAGCTCTTTGGCGGCTTGAAAAGCCATACTTTTGTCCATGTTTTCTGTCATAGGCTTATACCCTCTATTGTTGTGATTTTGTTCATCAACAATCTTGGCCATACGTTCCATAATCTCCAAGACTTGTTGATTTGTGCATACTTCATGAAATAACCAGTTAGCAATATGTTGGCTAGAAATCCTTAATGTTGCTCTATCTTCCATCAGCCCAATATTGTTGATATCTGGTACAGTTGAGCAGCCAATTCCCATTTCAACCCAGCGAACTACATAACCCAATATTCCCTGAATATTATTTTCGAGTTCTTGTTCTATATCGTTGGCTGTTAATTTCTTACCAGATATTGACGACATTAATGGGATCGTTAATACATCATCTAAGCTCGACTTTTGTCTTTCCAATAATTGAGTTTGAACAGCAAATACATCTACTTCGTGATAGTGCATTGCGTGTAAAACCGCAGCTGTAGGAGAAGGCACCCAAGCAGTATTAGCACCTGATTTAGGATGTGTAATTTTATCCTTCATCATTTTTGCCATTTCGTTTGGCATTGCCCACATTCCTTTACCTATTTGTGCTTTACCTGATAAGCCGCATTCAAGCCCTATATCTACGCTTCTATTTTCATAAGCGTGTATCCATGGCTGCGTTTTAATTTCGTCTTTAGGTAAAAAAGCACCTGCTCGCATACTTGTATGAATTTCATCACCTGTTCGGTCGAGGAATCCTGTATTAATAAAGGCAACACGTTCTTTTGCTCTACGAATACATTCTTTTAGATTGACTGTAGTTCTGCGCTCTTCATCCATAATGCCTATTTTTATGGTATTGCGCGGTAGCTCTAACATATCTTCAACACGAGTAAATAAATCACAAGTAAAGGTTACTTCGTCTGGACCATGCATTTTGGGTTTAACTATATAAATACTGTTAGTGCGACTGTTTCTTAGACGACCTTTCTTATTATCTTTAAGATCAATAAGACCTATAGCCGTCGTTATAACAGTGTCGATAATACCTTCTGGCACAAAATCACCTGCGCTGTCTTTCATTAGGTCACTTTCCATTAAATGCCCTACATTTCTGATCAACATAAGCGAACGACCATGCAAGTTATAATCATTACCATCAGCACCAATAAATGATTTATCTTGATTCAATTTACGAGTAAATGTTTCACCATTTTTTTCTATTACGGTTTCTAAATTACCTAACATCAAGCCTAGCCAGTTTCGATAAACTTCTAGCTTTTCGTCAGCATCAATAGTTGCCACAGAATCTTCACAATCAACAATGGTGGTTAAGGCTGATTCAATAATAATGTCATCAACGCTTGCTAAATCTTTTACGCCATTAAACCCCTTATTATTAATAACTATTTCAACGTGTAAGCCGTTATTCTTTAAAACAATTGACTCTGGAGTTTGTCTTTCACCAGCAAATGCAACAAATTGGTTTGGCTTGCTTAACTCTGATCGACTCCCATCAGCGAATGTTGCTATAAGTTGATTATCCTCAACACGGTAATTTGTTACCCCTTTATGAGATTTATCTACTAAAGGAAAGTGTTCATTCAAGAAGTTCTTAGCAGAATGAACAACTTGCTCGCCTCGGGCAGTGTTATGTTCTTTAGTTAGTGCTAACTCCCCTTCCTGTGAAATAACATTTGTGCCGTAAAGTACGTCATATAAACTGCCCCAGCGTGCATTAGCTGCATTCAATGCAAAGCGAGCATTACTAGCAGGAACAACTAATTGTGGACCCGCCATATTTGCAATTTCTTCATCAACATTATTGGTTGAAATTTTAAAGTCATCCCCTTCAGAAACGATGTAACCGATATCAGTTAAAAAGCTACGGTATGCTGCTTTATCTATTTTCCCGTTGTTATCCATGTGCCACTTGTCAATTTGGTTTTGCATTAATTGACGTGTTTCTAATAATTCTTTGTTTAACGGTGAAAAATCATTTATTAATGTATGAAAATCATCCCAAAATTTACCTTGCTGTAAACTTAAATGAGGTAGCACTTCATCATTAACAAAATGATAAAAGTTTGTGTTGATTAAACTATTCATTTTTAAGTTGGTATCCATATTTCGCCCCGTGCAATTCATTTGTTGTTTTATTCGCCTTCAAGTAAACAATTTGTAATCACTTACTGATTGATTTGTAGTCTACAAGAGTTTTTACTATAATTTCACAATAGAAATTACACAGTGTAAATTTTACAAAAATGAAAAATAATAAAAGCCTAATGAGAAAAGCCCACTTCTTGGGGACAAAAATTCGTAATCTTCGCAAACGTAATAAACTTACGATAGAAGATCTATCGGCGCGCTGTATCAAGGTAAATGCAGAGTACGCACCTTCTGTGTCCTATCTTTCTATGATTGAACGAGGAAAGCGTGTTCCTAGTGAAGAAGTGCTTGAAATCATCGCAACAATATTTCAGAAAAAGCCTGCTTGGTTTCTTGATGATGAAAAGGAAGAGGAAGCGGTAACCCCCATAAAGAAAAGCATTGGCGGGATAAGTGGTATGGCTTTAGAGCCAAATTTCTTATTCTCTAATGAAATTTTACAAATCGCAATTCCTGAAATGCTTGCGCAAACAGGCACAACAGGTCGTCAATTTGCTCATCTTTTAATTCGAGCCCATCAAGAGCATCATCAAAATCACTTTCCGGATTTAGAAAGAGCTGCAGAGCAAGTAGGTCTTAAAAGATTACCTTTAAGTTTGGATGATATTATTGCTATTACTAAAAACCTTGGACTGGTTATTAAGTGGTTTGATAAAACACCAGAAGGCATTTTGGCAAGCCCTGATAGTTATAGTGAACAAGCAAAAAATGTTGTGACTTCATTCTTTGAACCACCTAATAAGATTTTTGTAAATAAGGTGATGAAAAAGCGCCAGCTAAGGCTGAAATACGATCTAGCTGTACATATTGGTCATTGCGTTTTACATGATAAAAATGGCATGAGAAACGTATTGTTTGCTGGTCAGTCACCTTCAGACAGTTGGCGAGAAAGAAGTGATGCATATCAAACCTCTATTATTGATACACAAGATATTCTTAATGCTTGGAGAGACTTTGAATGTAGCTTTTTTGCTGGAGCCTTACTCTGCCCTAAAGTACCATTTCGTCAGCTATTAGATAGTCATGGATATGAAGTGAATATTGGTGAAAAAATAGATGTATCGGTATCTGTAGCTATGCGCAGAATGACAGCTGTATCTCCTTATTCTCATTGGCATTACTTTGATGCTTACTCACCTGGTAAATTAAAAGCAGTTTATCGTGGAAATGGTATCCCATTACCCTGGGGGAATATGAGAATAGTTGAAGATCCTTGTCAGCATTGGGCTATTTTTAGAATGATGAATACACCAGCAACAGGAAGTTCTTCGCAAATTTCAGTAATGGATGTAGCAGGAAAGCCAACAATATATTGCTGTGAATCATTAAATGTAAAAGATATCGCAGGCAACAATCATGTGTTATGTGCAGGAATTGATCTTAATCCAGCCATTGAAGCTCAAGGAAAAGATGCCTTCGCCTTGGCTGAAGACTTAAAAGATGCTTGTGTCGACAATGGTGGTTCTGTGGCTATTCCTAAAGGCATAAAATCAGATTTGAGTAGTGTAGCCAAGATCCTTAATATCAATTGGGTAGAGCGCGGCATTGAAAAAGACGCAAGAATGATATGTTCAAGAGGCATATCTTGTCCAAGAAAACCAAGTTGTTATTCAGCAGGTGAATGTTTATCTGAAGAGTAATTTCTTATTAAAAAGAAAGTATTAGTAATAGTTTAACAAGTGGCTGGAAATAAGGTTAATCAGCTGCATTTGGCTATTGCTAAGGTTTATTACAATGTAATTGTTTTTTAAAACCAAATAATATTAGTATTTAAGTGAAGAATTGGAATATCAAAGGATTGTTTAAAAATAAAGATTTAGTTTAACCAGGAATACAAAAAGAAAACTTTGAGATAAGAATGGTACGCCACTCAGGAGTCGAACCTGAGACCCACGCCTTAGAAGGGCGTTGCTCTATCCAGCTGAGCTAGTGGCGCATTTCTCTTAAGTATAAATTTTTACTAAAATTTAAAAATTGGTCGGTGATGCAAGATTCGAACTTGCGACCCCTTGGACCCAAACCAAGTGCGCTACCAAGCTGCGCTAATCACCGACAATGTTAAAAACAATACTCGTCCTCAACGGGAGCGGATATTACCTAGTTGACCGAGTCTCGTCAAACACTTTTTATAAAAAAAAATGCGTTAGCTTACTTTTAAGCCACCTTGGCTAAATATCAACACATTTATGTCGAAATATGCGCTAAGTATATAAATGAGTTATTTTACCTATTAATACAATTTAAATTAATTCCTTATACAATTACGTGTAAAATTATGAGAAAATAACCACGTTTTTCATCCATATAATAATAGAAGTAAAATGACAGCATCATTGATTAATGGCAAAGAAATTGCCCAACAAGTTAGAACTTCTGTAAAAGAAAAAGTAGCAATACGTTTACAGAAAGGATTAAGAACTCCAGGTCTTGCCGTTATATTAGTTGGTTCTGATCCCGCTTCTGAAGTTTATGTTGGTAGTAAACGCAGAGCATGTGAAGAAGTTGGCTTTATTTCAAAGTCTTTTGATTTACCAGCATCTACTTCTGAAAGCGAACTACTCGCTTTAATAGATGACTTAAATTTTGATGATTCAATTGATGGAATTCTAGTTCAATTACCTTTACCTAAACATTTAGATTCAAACTTAGTTATTGAGCATATCAACCCTAATAAAGATGTTGATGGTTTTCATCCATCAAATGTAGGTAAGTTAGTGCTTAGACAACCAGGTCTTCGTCCATGTACCCCTAAAGGTATTATGGAGCTTATTAAGGCGACAGGCGTTAAATCTCATGGCTTAGACGCTGTGGTTGTAGGCGCATCTAATATTGTTGGCAGACCAATGAGCTTAGAGCTTTTACTAGCAGGTTGCACAGTAACAACAACTCATCGCTTTACTAAAGATTTAGAGTCAAAAGTAAGAGCCGCAGATTTGTTAGTTGTTGCCGTTGGTAAACCTGAATTTATTCCGGGCGAGTGGATTAAAGAAGGCGCTATAGTGATCGATGTTGGTATTAACCGATTAGAAAGTGGTTCATTAGTGGGTGATGTAGGTTTTGATGTTGCCAAAACTAAGGCTTCATTTATTACACCTGTACCTGGTGGCGTTGGCCCAATGACAGTAGCAAGTTTAATTGAAAATACATTATTAGCATGTGAAGCAAGAGATTAACTTCTCACGAATAAAGCTCCACATCTAAAACAAAAAAGTCAGCTAATTAGCTGACTTTTTTATTACTTATTTTTAACTGATTAGGCTAATACCAAGTTGATTAATTAACTGCTCATTTTTAACGGTTAAAATTAATAATGACGGCGTTATAAAATTTATAA
>NZ_JAUPEC010000040.1 GCF_030551755.1 Pseudocolwellia sp. AS88 | reverse complement strand
GTACGCTTAGTTGTTGATTTCATAACACTCTCCAATTTACTTAAAGAAAAGTGTCAACCTTATTTAGGACGGGTCAATTTTTCAATAAAAAACCAGCATAATCGCTGGTTTTTTTATTGGTTGGTATTAACCTTTTCAAACAATACCTAAGGCATCATTTGTTCTTGGTCAGCACCTTCTTTCTCAATAACTTCAGGTATTAAATCTTCTTTCGAAATACCTAAAGCTAATGCAACCGAACTCGCCACATAAATTGATGAGTATGTACCAACAAATACACCAAATAATAAAGCCGTTGCGAAACCATGAATTAGCTCACCACCTCTAAAGAATAAAGCGGCTAATACTAACAAGGTAGTAATTGACGTGATAAATGTACGACTTAACGTTTGCGATAATGAAATATCGATAATGTCAGATGGTGTACTACCACGTACTTTTCTAAAGTTTTCACGAATTCGATCTGAAACAACAATGGTATCGTTGAGTGAGTAACCGATAACCGCCAAAATCGCAGCTAATACCGTTAAATCAAACTCTATTTTTAAGAACGAGAATAATCCCAAGGTTAACAATACATCATGGAATAATGCGATAACAGAACCTAAAGCAAAACGCCATTCAAAGCGGAATGCAACATAAACCAAAATACAAATTAAGGCTGTTAGCATCGCTAATCCACCTTGCTCTGCAAGTTCATCACCTACACTACCACCAACAAATTCGATACGTCTCATGTCAAGTTCAACACCCGTACCTTCTTTGATTGTACTTAAAACTTGGTCACCTAATAGTTCAACCTTTACGCCTTCACGTTCTGCAAGACGAATTACTACATCTCTACTTGAACCATAAAGCTGAACCACAGCATCGCTATAACCATTATTATCAAGCACATCACGTACTTTAGTTAAGTTAGCTGGTTCTTTAAAACCGATTTCAATTAATGTACCACCAGTAAAGTCTAACCCTAACGTTAATTTGTTAGTGTAAAGTGAAAATATGGCCGCGCTCATTAGTAATAAACTGAAAATCATTGCTGGTTTTCTGAAACGCATAAAAGCGAGTGTTTCTTTTAAATTTAAAATTTGCATAATAGACTCGTCGCTCTCACTATATTGATAATTTATCGAGACGTTTACCGCCCCAAACTGCATTTACAACGGTACGCGTACCAATAACTGCTGTGAACATTGAAGTAAGAATACCGATAGATAGTGTTACTGCGAAACCTTTGATTGGACCCGTACCTACAGCGAATAGAATTAACGCTGCAATCAAGGTAGTAATGTTGGCATCTATAATGGTAGAAAATGCAGCATCATAACCTTGGTGAATAGCTTGCTGAACAGATTTTCCTGCTCTAATTTCTTCACGAATACGCTCAAATATAAGCACGTTAGCATCAACCGCCATACCTACTGTTAATACAATACCAGCCATACCTGGCAAGGTTAATGTTGCGCCAGGAATTAACGACATAACACCGATAATTAAGATAAGATTTGCGCCTAACGCTAGGTTAGCTACAACACCAAAAGCTCGGTAATAAATCATCATAAAGATAAACACTAAACCAAAGCCCATTAAGATAGCTTGAAAACCTAATTTAACGTTTTCAGCACCTAATGTTGGTCCTACTGTTCTTTCTTCAACAATTTGGATAGGAGCGATTAACGCACCAGCTCTTAGTAATAACGCTAAGCTATGTGCTTCAGCTTGGCTGCCTGCGCCAGTAATTCTGAAGCTGTTACCTAAACGAGATTGAATGGTTGCAACACTGATAACTTCTTCCACTTTCTCAAAAATGGTGTTGCCTTCAGCATCTTTATTTTTAGTTGGTTTGTATTCAATGAATACTGTAGCCATTGGCTTACCAATGTTACTTTTAGTGAAGTTTGAAATTTTACTACCACCAGCAGCATCTAAGTCGATGTTAACTTGTGGGCGGCTATATTCGTCAAAGCCAGATTTGGCATCTACAATGTGGCTACCTTCAAGCATTACACGTTTTTTAAGTAATACAGGTTGACCATCTTGCTCATATAGTACTTCTGAACTTGCTGGTGGACGACCATTTAACGCGCTAGCTAAATCGCCTTCAGTATCTACCATTCTAAAATCAATAGTGGCTGTTGCACTTAAAATAGCTTTTGCTACAGCAGTATCTTGTACACCTGGTAATTCAATAACAATGTGTTTTTTACCTTGGCGTTGTACTAGTGGTTCTGCAACACCTAATTCATTTACACGATTTCGAATAATAGTAATGTTTTGCTGAAGCGCGTAATCACGTACTTCTTTAATTTTAGCATCGGTCATTGTTGCCGTTAGCGTTAACTTGTCGCTATCGGTTGAAATCAATAAATCAGCAAATTGTCTTTTAATGTAAGTTTCAGCTTGATCTAAATCAGCTTCTTTACGGAAAATAACTTGAATACCTTTGTCAGTTTCTTTAACTGAGCGGTAACGAATTTTTTCAGTTCTTAAATCAGCTCTAAAGCTATCAACAATATTCGTGTTCGCCTTATTAAGCGCCACTTTCATGTTAACTTCCATTAAGAAACTAACACCACCACTTAAATCTAAACCTAGCTTCATTGGCGTTCCGCCTAATTGAGCTAACCAGCTTGGAGTAGCGGGAGTTAGATTTAACGCAACAGAGTAATTGTCACCTAAATTATCTATTAACAAATCACGGGCTTTTAACTGTTCTTCAGTACTCAAGAAACGCGCTAATATTTGGCCGTTATCAAGAACAATTTTTGAAAATGGAATATTTTCGACTGCGAGCTTATCTTTAACAGTATCAAGTGTAGAAGTTGTTATCTCAACACCGCGTAATCCTGAAATTTGCACTGCAGGATCTTCACCGTATAAATTCGGCAAAGCATATAAAGCACCAATGGCTACTATAAAAAGTACCATGAGTGATTTCCATAATGGATATTTGTTTAACACCATATCGTCCTATTTTTTGTTAATAAATAATTAATGCCCGTATTACGTTTAACCGTAACACAGGCATTAATATAACGCATACCAAGCTGTTAGTTTTCAAACAACTTAGTATCACATTAAATGATTACAATGACTTCATTGTACCTTTTGGAAGTACTGTGTTGATTGCGCCTTTTTGTACTGTTACTTCAGTACCTTCAGCAATGCTTACAACGATAAAGTCTTTTTCGTCAGATACTTTAACGATTTTACCAACAATACCGCCTTGCGTTAATACTTCATCGCCTTTTGAAAGAGCTGCCATTAAGTTTTTATGTTCTTTAACGCGTTTTGCTTGTGGACGATAAATCATGAAATAAAACACAGCACCAAAAACAGCTAACATGATGATCATTTCCATACCACCACCTGCTGGTGCTGGAGCTGCTGCTGCATGTGCCTGACTAATAAATAAACTCATAAATTCCTCTTATATATTTAAATTAAAAACGGGTTAATAACTAAAGCCCTACCTAAAGGTACGCTTTATTTTGCATCACTTTCGCTAGATTCTACCCCAGCTAACGGTGGTACAGGTAAATTTCTTAATGCATAAAACTCTGCAACATATTCTTCAAGCTTATTATTTTCAATAGCATGACGTAAAGCTTTCATAATACGTTGATAAAAATGTAGATTATGCAGTGTATTTAATTGAGAACCTAAAATTTCTTTACACTTATCTAAATGATGTAAATAAGCACGTGAATAATTTTTACATGTGTAACAATCACATTCAGGATCTAGTGGGCCAGTATCTGTCTTATGACGTGCATTTCTTATTTTAATTACGCCGTCAGTTACAAATAGATGACCGTTTCGTGCATTACGTGTTGGCATAACACAATCGAACATATCAATACCACGACGTACACCTTCAACTAAGTCTTCAGGTTTACCTACACCCATCAGATATCGGGGCTTATTATCAGGTATCAAGGGTGTAGTATGATCTAATATGCGGATCATATCTTCTTTAGGTTCACCTACTGATAAACCACCAATAGCGTAACCATCAAAATCAATAGCTTTCAAACCATTAACAGATACTTCACGCAAGTCTTCATACATGCCGCCTTGTACAATACCAAATAATGCTGAAGGATTATCTCCGTGAGCATCTTTTGAACGTTGCGCCCAGCGTAATGACAATTCCATTGAATCTTGAGATTCTTTATGAGACGCAGGATAAGGTGTACATTCGTCAAATATCATAACAACATCTGAACCTAAACTTTTTTGTACTTCCATTGAACGCTCAGGTGTTAGCATAATTTTCTCACCATTTACTGGTGAGCTAAACTTAACGCCCTCTTCGGTAATTTTACGCATAGCACCTAAGCTAAATACTTGAAATCCACCTGAATCGGTAAGAATAGGTTTATCCCAGTTAATAAAATCGTGAAGACCACCGTGCTGTTCAATGATTTCAGTGCCTGGACGCAGCATTAAGTGGAAAGTATTACCTAGAATAATTTCAGCACCCGTATCAGCGACTTCTTCAGTTTTCATTCCTTTAACAGTACCGTAAGTACCTACAGGCATAAATGCTGGAGTTTCAACAGTACCGCGAGAAAAAGTTAATCGACCTCTTCTTGCTTTACCGTCAGTGTTAATTAAATCGTATTTCATTGGTTTTCCTTAGCCCACTAGCGAAACAGGCTAGCGGCAATTAATGAGTCAAGTAGTAGATTACTTAACTTTTTTGGTGAGAAACATAGCATCACCATAACTAAAAAATCTATATTCGTTTTTAACAGCATGCTTATAAGCTGCCATTATATTTTCGTAACCTGAAAATGCACTGACTAACATAAGTAAAGTAGATTCAGACAAATGGAAATTAGTAATAAGTGCATCAATCACTTCAAACTCATAACCCGGTGTAATAAAAATATCGGTATCACCATAAAACTCAGTTAATGGCTGACCTTGTTCTTTTGCCACTTTTGCTGCACTTTCTAACGACCTAACAGATGTAGTACCTACACCAATCACTCTCCCACCGGCAGCTTTAGTTTGTTTTATCTGTTCAACAACCTCAGCAGGTACTTCTGCATATTCAGAATGCATAACATGATCTGCAATCTCATCTACACGAACGGGCTGAAAAGTTCCTGCGCCAACATGTAGGGTAACAAAAGCTAAATTTACGCCTTTGTTTTTTAACTGTTCGAGTAAAGCATCATCAAAATGTAAACCAGCTGTAGGTGCTGCCACAGCGCCTGGTTTTTCATTGTAAACTGTTTGATATCTTTCTCTATCGCTCTCTTCATCAGGGCGATCAATATAAGGTGGTAATGGCATATGACCAATTTCATCTAATACAGATAAAACAGATTGCTCACCATGTACTTCAAATTCAAATAAAGCGTCGTGACGTGCCACCATAGTTGCCGTCACTTTATCTTCCAATATGACTTCAGACCCAACTTTAGGTGATTTACTTGCACGAACATGAGCTAAAAATCGGCGATCATCAAGTAAACGTTCTACTAATACTTCAACTTGACCACCTGTAGCTTTTTTACCAAACATTCGAGCAGGAATTACACGCGTATTATTGAAAACTAGCAAATCACCTGCTTGCACTTTATCAATAATATTTAAAAAATTAAGATCGTCGATTTGACCGCTATTACCATCTAGTGACATTAATCGACTAGAGGTTCTATCAGCTTTAGGATAACGAGCTATAAGCTCTTCAGGTAAATCAAATGAAAAATCGGCTACACGCATGTTAAAAACTATTACTTTTGAATAAAAAAAACGCGTAATTTTAGTGTTACAAGCCTTGAATAGCAAGAGAAACTCGTAATAGCTCGTCTATTTAGATAAGAATTAAGTGACTGAAAGGATGGCGGGTTAAAACAAATCAAATTAGCATTGCTTACAGATTAACCAGTATTTAAAGTAATCTGTCTACAATTAAAAATTATTATGAATAAAAGGTATCTACTATTCTTATTATTTTAGCTTTTTTGCTCTTTTTTCTAACATCGAGAACAATAAAATAACGAAATTAGTTTAATCTAAAATTAAAGCCACGCCTCACCTGCATACTTATCAAGCAAAACAAAGATACTTTATAATCAACAACGATAATTATGTAGATTTATTAAGCGAACGGTAAATATTTAGTATTTTATGCTTTACCTTTAGTAATCCTTGGGTATAATTCTTCTCCGTTGCAGGGGTGTAGTTCCAATTGGTAGAACAGCGGTCTCCAAAACCGACGGTTGGGAGTTCGAATCTCTCCACCCCTGCCAATTCTTTTCTTTAGATCTTCGTACCAATTTCTTATTACATATATCTATTAATTTATCTTGTTTGTCTTTCTGTTATTTGTGATTTCTGTCATGATATTACTCACTTTATTTTTGGCTTAATTCTCGATTTATCCTTATGGCAATAACTCAGCAACAATTTAATCACCTGAAAGAAATGGGAGTAAATGTATGGCAGCAACGCAATTCTGAACATGCAATTGAACATTCTGCTGAAAATCCAGAGACAAAAAATACAGAACCTTCTGTTTCAACTTCATTAGCATTTGATTTAAACCAGTTAACTCAACAACAATTATTTGTCGATGTTTTACAATGTATCGACATTTCAATTGGTGAAATAACCACAGAAAACAACATAATGAATCTGGGTTTATTCAACTGGCAATTTAAAGAAACAGACTCGATTACCTTTTCTAAAAGTATTTTAACCACTCCAATGCTCACAGCCTTTGAAAGTAATTCCCAACTTAAAAAAGACCTGTGGCAAATAATCCAACAAAAAGTATTAGCTTAATGACAGCATTTAAAAAGATCACCTCTGCAGATGTAGAGCACTTAATGACGATTGAAATGGCTTGTCATTCTCACCCGTGGACTGAAAAAACCTTCAAAAGCTGTATTGATGGACGTTACTTCGGGTTTTATCTTATTGAAGATAATGAAACGGTAGGCTTTTACATTGGTGAACATGTAGTTGGTGAAGTAACGCTTATGGATATTTGTGTAGCCCCCTCATTACAAGGCAAAGGTTACGGCAAACAACTACTAACTCATTTTCTTACAGAAACTAAAGCCCTTGCTGCTACTAAGGTATTCTTGGAAGTTAGAGCGAAAAACATTAGCGCGCAAATGATGTATATCAATCAAGGTTTTACAGAAACCAACAGACGCACAGGTTACTACCCAAGCGCCAGTGGATTTGGTTATGAAGATGCGATAGTGATGAGTTTAAAGCTTTAGGTTTGACTTTACCTGCACATTTTCTTGTTAAATGTATCAGCTCAAATTCGAGCTGATATTTGGCTAATATTTAATACCAGTAGTTAAAACTTCCCAATTTTAAAGTCACTAAAAAAAGCTTTTGGGTTATACTGATTAAATGTTCTATCAAAATGCATAAACTCCACTTTCCTTATTTACAATGACTCATGTTTGCCACTCGCTTAAAGCAGTGCTAACATTTGTGTGTACAACACAGATTTGAGGTAATTAATAATGGATACCCGCATTCAATTTAGAGTTGATGAAGAAACAAAAAATTTAGCACAATTAATGGCAGCAAGCCAAGGTCGAACGTTAAGTGATGCATGTCGAGAGCTAACAGAGAGTTTAGCAGAGGAACAACGAAAGGCTATGAACCATGATGCGTGGTTATCAGAACAAGTAAATGCGGCTTTTGATAAGTTTGATAATGGTGAAGCTCGCTTTATCAAACATGATGATGCTAAAAATCAAATGGAAGCCCGAAAAATGAAGATCCGTAATAGATGATCGTTTGGGAAGAAGAGTCATTAAATGATCGAGAGAAGATCTTTGAGTTTTTGTATGACTTTAACCCTGAGGCAGCTGAGAAAACAGATCAAATCATAGAAACAAAAGTAGAAAACTTACTTGATCATCCTTTAATGGGAGTTAAAAGAGAGCTCATTCGAGGACGATTATTAATTATCCCTGAAGTTTCTATGATTGTATCTTATTGGGTTGATGGAAAAACCATTCGAGTTATGCGTGTTTTACACCAGAAACAGAAATTTCCAATAGGCTAATATATTCTACTAACATCACAATAAGTCTTAGGTCATAGTTAGTAAAAGTGGTGATAGATGGATAAATTCAATCTTTCTATTTAATGTCCTAGTTAATTGTGCCCTTTCTTTATGACTTCTTTCTTCTTGATAACAATAACGGTAAAGACAATACAAAAAATCGAGCAACAAACTATATATGTTCGTTTAAGTAATGTATTAGTAATCCCTAGACAGATCTAATTAGCATTATTTTGAAAAGTAACTACAAAATAGTCACCTTCACTAACACAGTAAGCTGATGTTTTTATATTATGTAAGGGGTCTAGATATGATGAGAAATAAAATGCTAGATTACGCTTCTTTAATAATATTAAATCTTTAACATCTATATCTAATTTTTCATATAAAAACTCTGATGGAACTGGTTTTTTTGATGAGCATTTCTTATATTTTTTAAATAAAACCTGTACAAATGTGGCATGTATATTATTAGATGATTCCAAAAGAACATGATAATCATAATTATCAAATATAATGTTATTAACGCGGTTAGGCTTTGTATTAAAAAACATAGCAGCTTTATCGATATCCATGCCAATATACCTTTGAGGTCGGCTGGTATTTTTTTGTGACACTATCTTTTTAGCATTTTCTTGAGGAGGCTCTACATTCATATTGATAGAATCTAATGCTCCTTCTGGAATATTCATCCCAAAATCAGAATAACATTTCTTTTTAGCTTCTACGTTAGTATGTGCATTACACACGAGTTCATTGATATTAGTGGAAACAGCAGCAAAGGTAATCAATAATAATAAGGATAAAGATAGTGCTTTCATCGAACTTCCATGTAGTTATAACATTTAATTAAACAAGAAAAATCACTATTCCTGCACAGTAGCCAAACTCGGTAAATGCTCTTTCATTCCCAAAGCTTGCTTAGCCATTAATTGTTTAACGGGTTTTACATTATCAAACAAGTTCATGCCTAAACCTCTAACAAGCTGAGTCACTGGATTTTGCGGTGTAAAAACCTGTTTAATCGATTCCATCGCTGTTGCCATTTCAGCCGCTTCAGACTTTCTCCATCGCGAGTATTTATTTAATACTGTAGATGACGCCCATAACGCTTGGTCGGCTTTAGCTGTATTCTCTTGTTGAGTATAAGTTTCGCTTATAACTTGTGCTAAAGATGCTGCGTCGAGTAAACCTAAGTTCACACCTTGCCCTGCTAATGGATGAATAGTGTGAGCTGCGTCGCCTACAAGCACAACACGATCTTGGGCGAAGCTTTGCGACATTCTCATGGATAATGGATACGAAGGTGTTTCACTGACTAACGTTAAATTACCAAGTCTACCATCGCTTGCTGCCGTTAGCTCTTTAGAGAACTCCTCAGGCGATAAGCCTTTCAAACGTTCAGCATCTTCTGGAGAAGTAGACCAAACAATCGAACATAAATTTTTCTCATACAAAGGTAATAAAGCCAAAGGGCCTGTAGGTAAAAATACTTGCCATGCTGTGTTTTGATGTCCTTGCTCGCATTTTACTGTAGCTACAATCGCGTGGTGATCATAATCTCTAAAAGTAATAGGCATATCCATTTGCTTTCTTACCCAAGAGTTAGCACCATCGGCACCTACAACTAGCTTAGCCGTGATAGGCATTTGAGTGGTAAAGCTTGCAAAAACTTCTGATTCGCCCATGCCTATATTAGTAATATTTTCTTTGGTAAAAAAAGTAATGCCATTGTCTTGTTGAGCTTTATTCCATAAGGCTGTACGAATTACTGGGTTTTCAATAATCCAACCTAATTGCTCAATATTTGCGGCATCTGAAATATCTTCAGTAGAAAAAGATAACTTACCGTAACCGGCTTTATCCCAAACATGCATATGTTGATAAGGCTGAAGTCGTTGCTCCATTAAGTCTGACCAAACACCAAGCTGAGAAAAAATTTGTTGGCTCGCCATATTAATCGCACTAACACGAACACTAGGCTCATCAGTGATTGGAGATAGAGGGGTATTGTCAGCGATAGCGACTGTTAATCCTGTTGTTTTTCTAATAGCAAGAGCAAGGGTTAGCCCTACCATTCCTGCACCAACAATCAAGATATCAAATTTTTGCATGTTGTTTATTCACTTAAATAGAGTCATTCGAGTTACGATGAATGAATATAAAATAATAGCTATGTTTTATTTTTAGTAGCCCATCGCTTTATTTACAAAGGTGTTTTTAATAACAGGAACATAATTTAACACTTTCAAACCCATGTTTCTGCCCGCCACTAAAGGAAAATGCTCATTAGAGAATAATGTGACTAACGAATCCGTAAGATTGATAATATGCCCATGATCTGTTTTACGTGAAATGGCATATTCTGTTAAGCGATTAAATGCACCTATATCGCCTTTTTCAGCTAAGGTTTTATCTAACGATTTAGCTAAACTCTGTACATCACGTAAACCTAAGTTAAAGCCTTGCCCTGCAATAGGATGAATAGTATGTGATGCATTACCAATAAGCACCATGCGATGAAATATTTGCTCTTGAGCTTGCACTAACGATAAAGGATAAATATGTCGCTTGCCTACTTTTTCAATGCCACCTAACCAACTGCCAAAGGCATGTTCTAGTTTTGTTTTAAATTCGTCATCGGTTAATGCGTTTATTTCATCAGCTTGATCGGGTGTTAACGTCCAAACAAGTGACGAACGCGAACCTTCATTCGCCACTTTCACCATAGGTAACATAGCAATAGGACCACTCTCGGTAAAACGTTCGTAAGCAACGCCCTGATGTGCAAGCTTAGTTGATACATTGGTGATTAATGCTGATTGACCATAATCGGATTTATCACAATCAATGTTTGCTGCTTGTCGGCAAATAGAATTAACGCCATCACAACCAATAAGCAATGAAGCTGATAATTGAGTTTTTGATTTTAATGTAATATCAACCGAAGCTGGATGCCATTTTATTTGCTCAATAGCATCTGGCGTAAACCAAGTAAGATTATTCAGCTTATCAGTTTCAGCCTTCACTTTATTTTTACTTTGTTCAGTTAAGCTTTTCTGTATAGCTAAGCCCAACTTAGACATTTCAATAACATAGCCAACCGCGTCTACTTTGCCATGATTAGCAGTAAGATGATCTTCGGCTTTAATACGTGCTTTGCCATAATAGCCACGATCTGAAATATGAATATCGGTGATAGGTTGAGCGTGATCTTGAATATAAGACCAAGTGCCGAGCTGTTTTAAATATTGAGCAGAAGCATGAGATAAAGCCAATACTCTATCGTCGAATACTGATTCGCTCGTTTTTTGATTTGAATGGGTGTTTTGAGAAAGTGGTTTTGCATTAATCGCTTCAATAATCGCAATAGATAAAGGTTTACCTTCATGAGTTTTGAGAGGTAATAAGCTTAATGCCATTAACGATCCAGATAAGCCGCCACCTGAGATCACAACATCAAAGTGTTGTTTATTGGTTGTAATATTCTCTGATACTTCCATTTTTTCAACTATTTCAGATATATAAAGAATAATTAAAACAGACAAAAGCTTAAGTATTTTTTACTTAAACTTGTTATATAGTCTTTCTATTTAAGCTTTATATTTAAATTTTTAAGTTAAGAATTAGCCATCAAAGTTTCGATTTCAGCAATTTCTTTAGGCGCATTAACCGTTAGGTTCTCATAGCCTGTTTCAGTCACTAAAATATTATCTTCAATTCTAACCGCTATACCGCGCCACTTTTCTTCTACAGAGAGATCATCAAGTGGAATATATAATCCAGGCTCTATCGTCATAACCATACCCGCTTCAAATGCACGTAATTGTTCTCGTTTCTGATTACTTTGATAATCTCCAACATCATGCACATCAAGTCCTAGCCAGTGGCCTAAACCATGAATAAAATATTTTTTACAAGCTTTTTGCTCGATTAATGTATTTAAATCACCTTTCAACATTCCTAAGTTGTACAAACCTTCAGTAAGGAAATCACAAGTTAATTTGTTTAAATGAGCTAAGGTATTTTGTGGTTTTATGCCTTTAATAGCGATAGCTTGAGAATCTAAAACTAACTGATAAATAGCTTTTTGCTCTGCTGTAAACACACCATTAATTGGAAATGTACGTGTAATATCGGCTGCATAACCCGCAAGTTCACCACCGGCATCAATCAATAACATCTCGTTATCTTTTAAGCAGTCTGAATTTTCGGTGTAATGTAAAATATTACCGTTATCGCCGCCAGCAACAATACTCGTATAAGCAGGAGCTTTAGCACCATTTATAGCGAACTCGTGTAAGATTTCGGCTTCTATCTGGTATTCAAATTTACCTACCGCAGACTTTTGCATAGCACGTTGATGAGCCACACCACTGATTTGATTAACTTTGCGCATAACAGCAAGTTCAGCTTCGCTTTTAATTAATCTCATTTCATGAATGATAGCGCTGCAATCAACAAGTTTTGTTGGCGCTTTTTTACCTAAACGGGCTTTAGCTTTTACTGCTTTAAGCCAATCAAATACTTTAGTTTCAAATGTTTGACTAACAGGTTCGTTTTCACCCATACAGTAAAGTAAGGTGGTTTTATCCGTCATATAATCAGGTATTAATAAATCTTGCTGATCTAAAGTAAAACACTCATCTAAACCGTAAGTTGATACTGCAAGCTCTTGTCCTATTCTTCTACCCTGCCACACTTCTTTAAAAGCATCTTTCTCGCGCGAGAATAAAACCACACGATTAACTTCAGCTTTAATTAAAAGTAATACGGCATCAGGTTCAGGAAAACCCGTTAGGTAATAAAAGTTTTTATTTTGACAAAATGGATATTCAGTATCATTACTACGTGTTAACTCGATAGCTGCCGGAAATAACGCGATGCTATTTTCAGGCATGCTGGCAAAAAAACGTTCTCTGCGCGTAGTAAATTCTGTTAACGGTAATTCAGTATTAGCTAGATAATTTTGAGTCATAAATCTTCTTAGTGAAGGGTTTCTTCTTTTTGGCTACTTTCAGGTGGAACACCTAACTCAGTAAAGCAAAGTAAAGCTGAAATTCGAACATATTCAGCAATTTCATAAAAAGCTTGTTCTGTATCTTCATCTTCTTCCATTTCGTCAGAAAGATTAGCAATATCAACAAAGTCATTTAGCACTTCTTGAACATCTTCAGACAGTTTAGCTTTATTCTTTTGTTGTAAACCAAAACCTAAATTAAAACCTTGTACCCAATGTCCTAAGCCATTAGCTCTTTCCATAATGGTTTCATCGTCATCAGGTAACATAATTTGGAAGCTGTAAGAATCGTCTAAAATATTTTTCCAAAGCTCACTAAACATCTCTTTAAGAGTATTTTTAACGGCAGCAGGAAAGCCTTCGCTATTATTAAGCATGTCGTTAATAACAATAATGTAGTCGGAATCTTCAAAAATATAACCAGCAGACACTAAGCCAGTCATAACACCATGGACTTCAGCGGCGTGCATTTCAACACTTTCACTCGTTAATACAGCTTGCACAGTGGCAAAATCTAAGGTTGTTTGATCAGTCATAAAATTCATTTAATTTAAGTTAATTTTCTACTGCACATCGTAACATTCACGCTATCTCGACGCTAGCAACAAGCTGTAAATATTGGTTACATTTGAACAAACCATACCTTGCATCGAAGCTGTAGCATGATTATAGTTGCACGCTATGATTTAAAATAATTTTTTTAGCAATACAATAGAGTAAATGCGGTTATACTCCCTATAACGGATAACCCCGCATTATGGATAAACGAGAATAAAACAATGAGCCAAAACACAGTAACGATAAACGTTGCAAACAAATCACTCAAAATTGCATGTCCTGTAGGGGAAGAAAGTGCTTTATTGGCTGCGGCTCATGAATTGACTGTACGCTATAAAAAAGTTACCGAAAATACGGCTGCCAGTTATTCTTCTGAACAATCTATGATGATGACGGCGTTAAACTTATCTTATGATTTATTAATTGCTAGAAATACCGCAGAAAAAGAAAAACTCGCCTTACAAAGTAAAATAGAACTTCTTCAATCAACCATTGAACAAGCTTTATCTACTGCAGATATAGAAAAATCTTAAGTGCCTTATCTCTTTGCCTCTTTAAATTGGCTAATAAACACCTAAAAAGCCCAAATAAACAACACTTAACACTCACTTACAATAAATTACTTAATACCTTCATAAACTTTAGCTATACTAAAGATGTTTCTGGGGTGTTTGTATGTTGACTATGTCCCTGAGCCGATAAGTTTTAATTCAGGAAATTGATTAAACTCTATTGTGCAAGCCCGGCTCGTATCGGGAAGCCTACGGTTTTTATGATATTTCCGCCCTGAGCACCCGGTGTTCATGGGCTGAAGTTAGCTGCGGCACCTTGGAAACACTTATTTTTCTTCTCCCAAGTTTTCTCTGTACTTATTATCTTCTTTTTAATTTACAATATTCGTTAATTATTCATAAAGCTGCATGCAATAACTCTGTTCTCTATGGCTGTCACTCAAAAACCTTTACATAAACATATGCAAAATGAAGCGCAAACAACTCAAGCGATTGGGATATTTGATTCTGGCGTAGGTGGTTTGTCTATTTTCAATTGTATTAAAGAACAGTTACCAGAAGAGACACTCATCTATGTTGCCGACTCTTTATATGCACCTTATGGTGATAAGTCAGATGAAGAAATTATTGCGCGTGTAAATATTATTGCAGACCAGCTTATTAGCCAAAATTGTAAAGCCTTGGTTATTGCCTGTAATACCGCAACCGTTATCGCGATAGATCAGTTAAGAAAACGTCTTAGCATTCCAATTATTGGTGTTGAGCCAGCAATAAAACCCGCAGTAATTAAAAGTAAAAACAAGCGTGTTGGTATTTTAACAACACAAGCTACAGCGAAAAATCAGCGCTTTCTAGACCTAGTAGAAAAATATAAAAACAATTCTCAAGTTTATATCCAACCCTGCCCTGGTTTAGTTGAACTAATAGAAAGCAATCAACTACATTCCACTACATTTGATAACTTACTTAAAAGTTATCTTGAGTTAATTACTGATAAAAAAATAGATACCTTGGTTTTAGGTTGTACTCATTACCCGTTTTTTTCAGACAAACTTAAAGATTTTCTCAGTAGTGATATTGCGATTATGGAAACCGCCTTGCCTGTTACTGAACAATTAAAGCGCCAACTGATTCAACATGAATTAATGAATCAAACCACTGAGTTAACTCAAACATCTAAAGGCCAACCTCAATATCAATTTTTTAGCTCGCAAGCGAATAATGCATTATCTAATGTTATTTCGGCTTTGTTGAACAAATCGATCAATTTATTCCCCTTTGCTGATTGAACAGAGCTAAAATAATCAAAAATAAATAAATTAACCAAATAATAAATTATCGCCATATAGCATCAGTTCAGATTAATTCAGTTAAACCGTCAAAGTCTCACCTCAAAGCCATTAAAACAGTAAACCTTTGATAAACTATCATTTATTTGTAGTTTCATAGTTTTCGAATTAAGTATTTAAAACACCCAAGATAAGACAATTTAAGCCGTTTAGCCGTCTAGGCGTAAATAATTCTATGAAGTTAATCGGTAAACAGGTAAACTTGTCGAAAATTTTTACTAAGTTAATACGCTCTTTTCTATAGTTCGACTAAATTAAATATTATTAGTTGTATCTCTATTAATTATAGAAAATACGTTACCGAACAAATTATTGAGGTTTTATGTCTAAACACTTTTTCACTTCAGAGTCTGTATCTGAAGGCCATCCTGATAAAATTGCAGATCAAATATCTGATGCTGTACTTGACGCAATAATCACACAAGATAAACACGCGCGTGTTGCCTGTGAAACTATGGTTAAGACAGGTGTTGCTATCATCTCTGGTGAAGTATCAACAACAGCATGGGTTGATCTAGAAAGAATCACTCGTGACGTTATTAGTAATATTGGTTACACCTCGTCAGACGTTGGTTTTGATGGTGAAACTTGTGGCATTATGAATTTAATTGGCCAACAGTCTCCAGAAATTGCTCAAGGTGTAGACCGCGCAAAGCCTGAAGATCAAGGTGCTGGTGACCAAGGTTTAATGTTTGGTTACGCAACTAACGAAACTGAAACCTTAATGCCTGCTGCATTATACTACTCTCACCGTTTAGTTGAGCGTCAAGCTGAAGCACGTAAATCAGGTGTTTTACCTTGGTTACGCCCAGATGCTAAATCTCAAGTAACTTTTATCTATGAAGATGACAAGCCAGTAGCAATTGATACTATTGTTTTATCAACTCAGCATAACCCTGAAATTAAACAGCAAGATTTACACGATGCAGTAATGGAAAACATTATTAAGCACGTTATTCCTGCTGAATTATTAACAAAAGACACTAAATACCATATTAACCCAACAGGTAAATTTGTTATTGGTGGTCCAGTTGGCGATTGTGGCTTAACAGGTCGTAAAATTATTGTTGATACTTATGGCGGTATGGCTCGTCATGGTGGTGGTGCATTCTCAGGTAAAGATCCATCAAAAGTAGACAGAAGTGCAGCTTACGCTGGTCGTTATGTGGCTAAAAACATTGTAGCTGCAGGTTTAGCGGATCGTTGTGAAATTCAAATTTCATACGCAATTGGTGTTGCAGAGCCTACTTCAATCTCAATCGATACTTTTGATACAGGTAAAGTAAGTGAAGAAAAACTTGTAGAATTAGTAAGAGAGCATTTCGATTTACGCCCTTACGGCATCACAAAAATGCTAGATTTGTTACACCCAATGTACCAACAAACAGCGGCTTACGGTCACTTTGGTAGAGAACCTTATGAAATGACAGTAGGTGATGACACCTTTACTGCATTCAGTTGGGAAAAAACAGACAAAGCTGAAGATTTACGTCGTTCTGCTGGTTTGTAATATAAAAACTTAGCTCGCTTAATATCAAGTTAAGTATCGAGTTGACCCGTCCTAATATAGGTTGACAGTCATTTAATTAAAACGCCTGATGTACTTCATTGGGCGTTTTATATTTTAA